>NZ_JAJGTZ010000009.1 GCF_020784725.1 Limosilactobacillus reuteri | reverse complement strand
CATCGTCAATCAGGTGCAAGCACCATCAATCAGTTGGGCCAGTGCGTACGACTTGCATGTATTAGGCACACCGCCGGCGTTCATCCTGAGCCAGGATCAAACTCTCATATAAAATATACAAGAACTTGAATAGCTCTCAATTATCTTTGTTATTAAGCGAATTGACTTCGCAAATGTTTTGCTTCAAATCACATCGTGATTGAAGACCCTACACATTTGATTCGTCGAAACTTTGTT
>NZ_JAJGTZ010000008.1 GCF_020784725.1 Limosilactobacillus reuteri | reverse complement strand
GTTTTAGGGTTTTGATTTTGCGATTGATGCCTTCTAAGGGACCATTAGAGTATTCAAATTTAGCACTATTTAAGACATATTTTCTGTTTTGACGAAGGGTTTGAATAGCGGTGTCCATTTCTGTATTGGTTTTTTGGTAGTCTAAGATGGTTGACTCCAGTAATTCCCTATTGCGCTCGTTTAGAGCTTTCGTGATATCTTGGTAAGTTTGGTATACTTCAGCGAACTTGGAAAATTTACTAGTAATGAGATCAACAGCATTTTGGCGAGTCATATATTGTTTAACGCCGCGAAGAAAAACTGCTTCTTCAGGGTGAAGATCTTCAGCGTTTTTATGGAATAGCTTCCAATGTGACTTCATAATTTTATATTCTCGGCTCTGTTTATTGAGTTGTTTTAGGATAGAGATACGACAATTGTCCAAAGCGCGACCAGCTAATTGTACAAGGTGGAAGCGATCAATAATGATATTGGCATTAGGGAAAAGGCGATAGATAAAGCTTTGATATTGAGCATTTAAATCAATTACAACTGATTGAACGCATTCGCGTTCGGCTTTTGAATAACGACTTTCAAAATAATCAACAATGGTAGATGATAGACGATCCTGTAATTTTGTGACAATTTGGTGGGTTTCAGAGTCACAACAGATAAAGGACATCACAGACTTAGTTGAACGAAACTCGTCAAAACATAGATGTTTAGGCAACTTAGCCACACGATAGTGTGGTTCCATGCGCTCTAAGATTGTTCGACGAACACTGCTAGGAGAGCAGTGACACATTTCAGCAATCAGCTGACCAGATAGTCCTTTACGAGCTAAAAGCATGATTTGATTTTTGAGATCACTGGATAAGGTTTGATTTTCTTTGATTAAATTAGTAATAGCACCAAAAGTAGTATGACATGATTTACATTTATAGCGTTGTTTACGAAGCTCTAGTTCATATCTTCTTCCGTTTAAACTTGCCAGTCGTACATGAGTTTTGCGAAAGCCATCCTTATTAACTGTGGGAAAGCCACAGTTACGACAACGATTAATCGGATAAGAAAGAGTAGCTGTTATTAGCGTTATATACTCTTTAACAGAATCAT
>NZ_JAJGTZ010000007.1 GCF_020784725.1 Limosilactobacillus reuteri | reverse complement strand
ACTCGTGATCTCATCCGTGACAGGGATGCGTCCTAAACCAACTAGACCAACGGACCAAAATTGCGGGGGCTGGATTTGAACCAACGACCTCCGGGTTATGAGCCCGACGAGCTACCAGGCTGCTCTACCCCGCGATAATAAAGATGACCCGTGCGGGATTTGAACCCACGATACCAGCGTGAAAGGCTGGTGTCTTAACCACTTGACTAACGGGTCATTACGGAGAAGGAGGGATTCGAACCCTCGCACCGCTTGCGCGATCTACACCCTTAGCAGGGGCGCCTCTTCAGCCACTTGAGTACTTCTCCAATGGGCCTAAATGGACTTGAACCATCGACCTCACGCTTATCAGGCGTGCGCTCTAAACCAGCTGAGCTATAGGCCCATATCTAAAAGCGGGTAACGAGAATCGAACTCGCGACAACAGCTTGGAAGGCTGTGGTTTTACCACTAAACTATACCCGCATAATATTAAGTTTATGGCGCGGGACGGAATCGAACCGCCGACACACGGAGCTTCAATCCGTTGCTCTACCAACTGAGCTACCGAGCCAAATATAAACGGTCCGTACGAGACTCGAACTCGTGATCTCATCCGTGACAGGGATGCGTCCTAAACCAACTAGACCAACGGACCAAAATTGCGGGGGCTGGATTTGAACCAACGACCTCCGGGTTA
>NZ_JAJGTZ010000006.1 GCF_020784725.1 Limosilactobacillus reuteri | reverse complement strand
TAAGGCTTACCAAGCAGTTAAAGAAGCTAAGGCATTGAACGATGATGCACAAAACAGTGATGCAGAAGATTACATCAAGGAAGGCTATGAAGCAGCTTACCAAGATGCTCAAAAAGCTCTTGATGACGCTATGGCTGCTTTGCAAAAGGCTAACGATGATGCAGCTGTTAATGTTAAGGATGCAAATGCTAAGTTAGATGCTGCAAATGCTGCTAAGGCAACTGCTCAAAAGGATGCTGACCAAGCGTTAAATGCTCAAACTGCTGCTTATGATAAATATAGTCAACTTCATCAACTTGAACAAAATGTTGCCAATGCGCAAATAATTTTAGATAACGCTAACGCTGCCCAAAAGACAGCTAGTGAAAAATTGGCTAATGCTCAAGCAGTTATCAAAGCTGCTGATGAATTAGATAGTGCTAAGGCATTAAACGATGATGCACAAAACAGCGATGCAGAAGATTACATCAAGGAAGGCTACGCAAAGGCCTACCAAGATGCTCAAG
>NZ_JAJGTZ010000005.1 GCF_020784725.1 Limosilactobacillus reuteri | reverse complement strand
GTGCATCAACGTCGTTGAGCCAAAGTGAAAGTGCCTCAACTTCACTTAGTCAAAGTGAAAGTGCCTCAACCTCGTTGAGTCAAAGTGAGAGTGCATCAACGTCGTTGAGCCAAAGTGAGAGTGCATCGACATCACTTAGTCAAAGCGAAAGTGCGTCAACCTCATTGAGTCAGAGTGAGAGTGCCTCAACGTCGCTTAGTCAAAGCGAAAGTGCGTCAACGTCGCTTAGTCAAAGCGAAAGTGCGTCAATCTCATTGAGTCAGAGCGAAAGTGCTTCGACATCACTTAGCCAAAGTGAGAGTGCATCAACGTCGTTGAGCCAAAGTGAAAGTGCCTCAACTTCACTTAGTCAAAGTGAAAGTGCCTCA
>NZ_JAJGTZ010000044.1 GCF_020784725.1 Limosilactobacillus reuteri | reverse complement strand
GGTCATATGATGCCAGATCATGTGCACTTGTTAGTAAGTATTCCGCCGAAGCTAAGTGTATCGCAGTTTATGGGATACTTAAAAGGGAAAAGTGCATTAATGATGTTTGATCGACATGCAAACTTAAAATACAAATATGGGAACCGACATTTTTGGGCTGAAGGCTACTACGTAAGTACAGTTGGATTGAATGAATCCACGATAAAGAAGTATATCCGAGATCAAGAGAAACATGATATAGCAATGGATAAGCTAACAAGTGTGGAATATTCGGACCCTTTTAAGGGTAAGTGAAGTAGTACAAACACCGCTTAAAGCGGTGGCAAAGTAGTCAGAGCATTTTGGCTTGAGCAAAGCGAAAGCCAGCGCCTTGAGACGCCGGCTTTTATTATCGGCTTATAGCCGATGTGCAAACCACCCGTTTGACGGGTGGTTATGATTTATACAAATTCTTCATTTCCTTTACAGTTGTTGCAAGATCCTTGCTATCAAATACTAATGAAATAACTGCTAGTCCTGCAACTCCAGTGTCATGAACAACTTTCATATTTTCTTCATTAATGCCCCCAATTGCTACTACAGGACGTTCACTGATCATATTTAAACGTTCAAGGCGATTAATACCAATAGCAGTATCAGCGTCCGGCTTTGATTTTGTAGGGAAGACAGGGCCACAACCAATGTAATCAACAAAGTTCATTGCATTAGCACGTTCAACTTGTTCTGGTGTATTACAAGAATAGCCGATGAACATCTGATGACCCACCGCGACAGATACTTGTTCAATTTTGGTATCATTTTGACCAACGTGAACTCCATCAGCGTTAATTTGCTGGGCCAATTCATAGTCGTCATCAACAATCAAGGGGATTCCATAGCGCGTACATAAGGTCCGTAATTCTAGTCCTAAGTCTACTCGTTCATTAGGCCGTAACTTCGAATTTCCTTTTTCTCGATATTGGAAAGCAGTGATACCACTTTTCATTGCTAGCTCCACTTTTTCGAGAAATTTAACAACATCATTATGAACATCTTGTGTTCCGCCAACTAAGTATACTTGTAACATTTTTGGATCAAACATCATTTTAGATCGTCTCCTTCAATTTTAACCCAGTGATTAAGTGGCCCATGACCGTGACCAACGTTAATACCCTTGCTAATCGTCTTTTCAACATATGTCTTCCCAATCATAATCGCCTGTTCCATGGAGTGACCCTTAGCAATTTCCGCAGTAATACATGCAGAAATTGTATCACCAGTTCCGTGAGTATTTTTAGTATTAACACGAGGCGCAGTTAACCACATATCATTACCATCTTCAAATAAAATATAATCATCAGCTTTGTCTGAAGATTCTGCATGGCCACCTTTTATGAGAATATTTTTTGCTCCGCGCTTTTGTAATTCGTGGGCACCCTTTCTAATATCATTTTTATCCTTTATTGCGATTCCCGTCAACTCACAAGCTTCTGGAATATTTGGCGTAACCAGCGAGGCGAGGGGGATAAGTTCATCCCTTACAATTGAAATTGCATCATCACTAAGTAACTTTGCGCCCCCTTTTGCTACCATGACTGGATCGACAATAAGTGGGCCTAAATCATATTTCTTTAAATTTCGGACGACAGCTCTTACACGGATAGGATCAGCCAGCATCCCCGTTTTACAAGCCCTAATTTTTAAATCATCAGCAATTGAAGCAAATTGCTCATCAATTAATTTTTCAGGCATTGGCAGGACATCTTGCACTCCTAATGTATTTTGAGCTGTGACTGCTACGACTACCATTGCTGAATATACTCCTCGCATTTGCAGCGTCTTTATATCCGCTGGAATACCGGCACCACCGCCACTATCAGTTCCAGCAATTGTTAGGGCCTGGGGATAATCATTAATCAAGGTAATCTTCCTCACTTTCATCAAAGAATTCTAGTAATGCTTTTGTATCCATAATCGAAAGCTGGTCAAAAAATTGTACTTGCCACGAACCTAGTCCGACTGAATAACGGTTAGCTAATACTCCAGCGGCAGATACCAAAACCGTTGCAACAATACAAGCATCCCAAGTATTAGAAGTGACCCCTAAAAATGCAGCGATGATACTAGAAAGCATGTCGCCACTACCCACATTCATCGTTAACATATCAGCAGAAAAGGGATTTTCATAGATAACTTGCCCATCAGTTATTATGTCGGTTTCACCAGTCAAGACTACAATCGAATGGTAACGTCGAGCACACGTTTCGGCAATTTGAACCTGGTTAGGAACTTTACCGGCGTCGATTCCATGGCTAGTATTGTCAGCCTCTACTAAAGCAGCAATTTCACTGGCGTTACCACGAATAACATCAAAATGAAAAGCATTTAGCAATGAGTGGGCAAACTTTAAGTGGGATGGAACCGCACTTACCGCTACTGGATCTAAAATGAGGGGCTTTAGTGGCGTGGCAGCTTGCAAAATCGTCCTAATTTGTGTTGCCTGATGCTCATTAATTGTTCCGAGATTGATAGAAAGGGCATTTGCCAGCGTTACCATTTCATCTGCTTCAGTGGGCTCAACAGACATGATTGGCGACGCTCCGACAGCACTAACGGCATCGGCAACTTTATCAATTGTTACTAAATTGGCCAGGTTAAGGACAATCGGATTTTTAGCACGAACCCGATCGATTAGTGACCAGTTAATTTGACGTTGTACCATAAAATTAGCTCCTTAAATAAAAAAATACTCAAGGTAGGAGATACACCTACTTTGAGTATTAAAGTCCGGTGCATTTTCCTACGCAAGTGTTAACTTACAGGTTCTAGAGTCCATGCATCACTGCATATCTCAGCCCAGCACTATGGGCACCCCTAATGCAATAAATTGTCTATTAATAGTATACCGCAAATTATTCTTTATGAATATCAATAAAGATAATTGGCAAAATGGGAATGATAATTGTAAAATGTAATAAATAAAAAAGTAGGAGAATTTAGAAATGGAAGAAGAAATACGTCAAACTACTGATAAAGCTGAAGTTGTCATTATAAACGATGATACTAGTCAAAAATTGACATTTAGCAACGGGGGAGTAGACGGCGAATTTGAGATTATCGTCACAGATAAAAAGCCAGTGCCAGAGCTCTTCCAACCTGTTGGCACCTTACCAGATGGAAAATATACGATTAAGGGGAATTATGCTGGACAAGACTACCGAGAAATTAAGTTGAACGGTGCTTATGAAGTCTATGGAAACCCAGAAGATGGAAATGTAATGATTACGAAAAGAGATGGGGGAAACTAAGTGTTTATTAACGTTGAGAGGCGAGCACAGAAGCTATTTAATACTTATCAACAAGCAACGAGCGAAGAAAATATGGCCATGGTCTTAGCTAATCCGCTTTTTTCGTGGCATGCTACTTACTATACTGCTAAACGCAAGAAGAACATAATTTTCTTAAATGATGCTACCACCATGGCAATCGTCTTATTTGACGTAAATGCTAAAAATAAGCAAACGATTAAAGAACGTTTTGAGAAACAACTAGCAATAATTTGGCAAGAATTAGGGTTGTCTGCCGAATCATTGACAGATTACTTAGCCACAGGCGGGGATTGGCAAATCGGTAAAACAGTTCACCCTTTACAAATAAAAACTATAACTAATTTTTATCAAGATGTCATAAAGCCACAAGCCAAAACCGTAGTCAATGAAGTAGACTTAGCACAATCATTGGTTAAAAAGGTACAACAAAAGGGTAGAATTTATGTTGGTGAAGGCGAGACGGTTAAGATAATCGAAATGGCTCAACCTTTTAACATTAAACACGTAAATTTAGAAGAATTGTACTTAAAAGAAATTACTAATAAGTTAAGAAGATTAAGTCAGTTAGATGGAGAAAAACTTACTGCCGATGGTGTTGATAATGCAATTCAACAAATCCAAGATGCAAATAATCAACTCTTAGACCTTTTCCTTGCTGATGCTAAGCGTAATTCTAGTACTAGAACTATTCGCCGTTATCGAGATAACTTGCAATTTTATCTTAATGAATGGGTCGCCTATCGTTTGAGCACTATTTTTAATCTTGATATTCAAACTAGTGTTGATGAACTGGAATTTCACGGAGTAGGAAAAACAGAACGAACGAATATTAAGGCCTCGTTGAAAAAACTAGCAAAGTACTTGAAAAATCAAGATATCCTTAGTGATAATGAATACGATGACATTATTGTATATACGCAAAAAGACCCTGTCGATCTTGATGAAGATAATGATCAAGTAATAGGGGATTTTCTCGCTTCATTATTTAGTGAATCAGAGAAGCTTCCAGCAGTATTTGGTCCACAAACTGATAAAATGCTTGACGAATATCTTAAATCATTCATTGCTTTGTATGGTCTTATTTCTGCACAACAAGCTTACCAAATTATTCATTCTCAAAATCCCACAATTGATAAAGAACGATTTGAGCAATATATTCAAAATAAATTCGACGAAATGACGATGGAATACTGCATTATTGATTTTAAAGAAGAATTTAAGAATGTTGATATTGCTCCTGAAATTTTCATTTTTAGTCCACTTCTTATTAAAGATGAGAATAGGCTTCCTTCATTTTATAAACATCAGCAGGGACTGCTATACTATATTCCAGAAAAAGAAATCTTAGTTGATAACAACTTTAATCCATTTACAAACATTAGCAACTATCAACAAGAATTAGAAGAACTGCTTGCAAACCAATATGGATTATCTGGAGACGATCTTAAAGGCGCTGCTTTCTTATCACTTTATCAATTAAAAATGAGTGATTATGGGCTTGAATTAGCAAGCGTAAATGATGCAATTAATAAGGTTGTTACATTCTTAAACGAGGAGCACGGCCTGAGTGTTAAACCGGATAAAGCTAATGAACCATTGATTAAAATCTTAGCATTAACTGCTACAAATATCCGACGTCCATGGAACCGGGGATGGTCTAATTATGAATTGTTAAGGACCAAAAATATTGCTAAACTAGTGTCTGAAATGGAAATTAATTTGGAAGCCCCTAAATTGTCAAGTGAGATTATTAGTGGAATTCAAGTGGGAAAAATTAACCGTGATGAGTTGCTAGATTTTCTTGAAAATAGTAATTTACCACCAAAAGTGATCTCAAAGCTATATAAACAAGTAGAAGAAATATAAAAAAGATGGAGACGTGAGAAAAAGTTCTCGATGTCGCCATCTTTTTGCTTATGAAGAGCTTAAAATCAATTGAATGACAAAAATTCTTCAAAATTCATTCTATTTCAATGTCAAATTATAGTTAATGTCAACATTCAGGATGTAAATAGCTATTAAAATTATGTTATTGGGAATAAGGTCTACTTAAACTGCTCCCAAAAAGCTGGTTTTATAATAATTTTTCTGTGATGTCGTTCTATCCAGTCCTTTGTTTCAAAATCCCTAAAATAACGGGAGAGACTTTCAGCACTAGTCCCTAAATAACTTGCAAGGTTTTTTAATGACATTGGGAGGGTAATGGAATTTTCTTCTTCATTATAAGCAACGTTATAAAGGTCTTCTAAATAGGCTGCTAATCTAATATCAACGCGGTAAAAAGATAGTAATTCCGCTTGTCTTTCCAATTCAACTGATTTTTGAGCGTTTAATTTTAAAAGATTTTGGCCAACTTGATGGTCTATTTTTAATAATTTGTGAAAATCTGCTTTATAAAGAATGCATACTTCAGTCTTAGTTAGAGCTATCCCATAAACTGTTGTATTTTGCAGATCAAACAAATAATTTTCTCCGCCGTAATCTCCAGCGCCGATAATTCGGATAATATGTTCTTTTCCATCTTTATTCAACTTATAAACTTTCATTTGACCTAAAATAACAATAATTAGCTCATCTTGTGAATTCGGTGAAAAAATAAGATCTCCTTTGTTAAAAGCTTTATGATGTAGTAAACTTTTAAGATACTCTTTACCCTCATTAGATAAATCATTAAATAGTGGGACACGATGTATATAATCTTTATTTTTCATAGCTATTATTCCTTTATTAAAATTTCAAAAGTTGATGCCTATCATTTTTTTGAATTTATTAATGAATTATAATTATCATAGGATATAAAAATGAATGTTTTAAACAGCTATGTACAGCACATTATGCGATAAGAGAGTAGAAAAAGCAATAAAAAAACTAAAAATAATTAAGAGGAGTTGATTAATCTTTACTAAGTATTTTTATTAGAAAACCTACGGGTAGAATGAATTGATATAGGCTTTTTGATATCACTTATTCTTAAAGAATACTATAAAATAATCAATTTAGTTAAAATGTTAACTCCATTCTTAAATGATAATACGTTTACCCCAAAAATAAATTTAGAGTATTTGAATACAGTTCATAATACTCCTTCGACCGTACTAAATAACTTGTAATATGCGTATAAAATGATTGTTAGTTTTAATATATAAAGTAGTTTATGATTAATAGCGCTACATTAACAAAATTACTTTCGGTAAGGTTACATTCTAAATTGATTTTTATTTATAGTTGATAAAAAGATGTCTAAATTTCATTAGGGAAGATTTTTGATGGATTTGAAGGTGCTCCATCAAAAATCACTTCGCGAATACTTGTTTTATTTGATTATTTATAATAAAGCGCGTTATTAGGGATTCGAATCATCATATGATTTGAATTTATGGGTGGTTTTTTAATAAAAGTTCGAAATAAATATATGAGATTGTAAATTGTTTTATTAGTGTTAAGAGATTAATATTGCTTTGTAAACATATTGTTGGTATCAGATATTTAGTAGATGATGGGGAGCGAGACAGAAGTCACTTGTGACTTCGTTTTCGAGCCCCCGCAAGCAACAATAGGCCTCTAACGTTCGGTTTTGCCGGACATTAGAGGCCATTGTTGTACTGCGTATTTGCTTTTTATAAAAGTAACTTAACTTATGTCACAGTCCCCTTTTATAAAAATCGGCTATCTAATCTATTATTTATTGAAGACGTACATTTTCTTCTTTCCCAACTTCTTCGTCAAAGTAACCTAATCCATTTACTTCGAGTGTTTTTAAATAAGCTACCAATTCAATTGCGGAACTAGGACTCAATTCATTTACTGCATTTAAGCCAAGGCCAGTTGGAACCGTCTCACTCATTGCTGTAATTTGATTATTATTCTCAATCTGAACTTGTGAGCAACTAATAGCCCAACGATTATTGACGTTTGGAGCAAAAATAAAGAAGAGGTTAAAATCAGTTGAAAGGTATACTGGTAAGAACCAAGCAACCTCGTCTAGGCGTTCTGGGATGAGGTTACCTTGAAACGCAAAACGGTTAATATTTTCTTCATAAGGCGCTATATTGAGCATAAACATAGTATTTTCAAATTCTTTTGTTCCTAGCTTCATTTCAGGTGTAATTTTAGGCTTCATTATAATCTCCTAACTAAAGTTTTCACGGTAGTAGTTATACTTGTTTTTGATATCTTGAAGCGGTTCATCCATCACGTGCATTTTCCCATGGGCATCAAGCTTGAAATTATTTGCGATTACTTGATTAAGCTGCAAGCGGAGACGAGGATATTGGATGAGAATTTTCTCGATGTTAGTTGACATAATATCAAGAGTGGCAAGATATTGGGGGACAAAAATTTTTTTAAATTCGTTAAACGTATCTGCAATCACTTCAGCATAGGCATGATCAGCATATTTCAGTTCATTTTCCTCTAATTTATCATAATACTCGTTGCTTGTCAGACCACGTTCATTTTTGATGTTATATTGCTCATCATATTGGTGGGTAAGGTAAGAATCCCAGTCACGATAGCAATAAGTAATCATTTGAATTACTAATTGTCGTCCCTCGTAATTAACGTTTTTCGGAACCATCTTTCCCTGTGGATTTAACAAGTAAGGTCGGATTAGTTGTCGTGTTACAACATCATAAAAGGTTCCTGGCACAAGTTCTTTATCTTGATTGTCCTCATACAAAGGACCAGAACCTTCAAGCCCTTTTAGTTTACGGAGACTTTCACGAGTTTGGTTAACAGCGTAAATAACATCTTCAATCTCTTGGTCAATGATTTCACGTTTACTAATTGTCTGTAATAGATTGGTATAGAGTCGAATCAAATTATGGAGTTCAGATTGTTGATTAGAATAGAAACCACCTTGTTGCTGATATTTTCTAGTTTCGCGTTCTAATTGTTGTTCAATTACAAGTGCTTGATGCTCGATCTTAACAGGTAGGACTGGTTGCGAAAAGCTATTTTTAGCAAGCTGCTGAACTGCTTCGCGGATAATTGGTCTCATTTCACGAAAATCCGGAAAATCAAAGAAATTTTGAAAATCATTAACAAAGTTTAGGTGTTTGTATACTGCTGATTTAAGATCTCGCTTCATAAATATTCCTCCATTTTCTTTGATTTTAGTACGAAAACAGGTAAGAAAATATTAGGGAATTAGATAAAAAACCTTATTTTATTTGTATTTAACTCGCCTATAATTAAATTTGGATAATAAAATAGAGGAGATCATAATGAAAAAATTATTGAAGTTTTTAGCAATCTTTTTACTGTTTAGTAGTATTGTTAGCAGTTCGGCGATAGCCAGTTCAACAAGAACCGTAACAGATATGACAGGGGAAAAAATAAAGATCCCAAAGAAGGTTAACCGCGTTGCTGACTTATGGCATGCTAATAATCAGGTTGTTTTGTTATTAGGAGGACAAAATAAGCTGGTCGCCACAACACCTCTTGTTAAGAAGCAACATTGGTTCACAGTGGTAGATCCAAAAATTGCTAAAGTTGCTGCACCATTAGCAGGTAATCAAATTCAAGTTGAAGAATTGGCAAGGACAAAACCGGACGTTGTAATTGCCTCTGATCAAGCTCAAATAAAGGAATCCCGTCAAGCAAAATTACCAACAGTTAACGCAATGTATACCGATTTTACTGGGTTAAAGAAGTCAGTTACATTAACTGCAAATGTTTTAGGCGGAAGTTCTCCAAGAATTGCTCGGCAATACAACAAGGAATTAACAAACAACATTAATCTTGTTAAGCAAAATTTGAAGAGCCGAAAATCGACGCCAACGGTTCTTCATATTGTTAATTCAACAGATCTTACCAAGGTTGACGGGCAAAGAACAATTGTTAACGAGTGGATTAAACTAGCAGGTGGAGAGAATGCTATTCCTAAAAAGGGAAATCAAATCTCAGTTACGCCTGAAGAATTAATTAAAGCGAATCCAGATGTAATTATCGTTGGTAGTACGTCTACTACCCAAGCACGAAAAGCATTACGTGCTAATAGTCAGTTAAGTCAATTAAAAGCTGTGCGCGAAAACAAAGTATATGGAAATCCTCAAGGGACCTTCCCATGGGATCGTTATAGCGCGGAAGAAGCACTGCAAGTCTTATGGGCAGCAAAGACTCTTCATCCCCAAGAAATGAAGAATATTAACATGGTCTCTGAAGTTCAAAAATTTTATCAAAAATACTACCACTACAATTTAACAGTTAAACAAGCAAAGCAAATTTTAGCTGGTGAAAATTAGCATAAAAAACATCCCCTAAACTGGATATTAATTATCCAAAGCAAGGGGATGTTTTTAATTAGAGCTTAATTTGACAAGTATATCGTTGAAGATCAGGTAGATAAGTAAGAGTTAGTGGAACATGATAGATCCTTTCTAGCTGTTCAGTTGTCATTAACTCCTCACACGATCCGGTAAGCATGGAACCTTTTGAATCAAGAAGGCCGATTGTAGTCGGTAGCATTAAAGCATGATCTGGAAGGTGGGTAGTAAGAATAATGGTGATTTTTTGCTGAGCTAAGTCTTGAATTAGTTTTAATATTTCGTACTGTCGACTTACATCAAGGGCAGCCATCGGTTCATCGAGAATTAACAAGCGTGGTTCTTGGATTAGGGCTCGAATAATCGTAATTAGCTGTTGCTGGCCGCCGCTTAATGAAATAAAAGAATGATCACGAAGAGACGAAAGATAAAAACGTTGTAAGTAGGTTTCAGCAAGTTGAACGTCTTTCTGATGCGGAGTTTGGAGAAAAGAAAGATAAGGTGCACGACCAGTTAATAGATAATCAAGTACTGTGAGATTGGAATTAACATGATAATCCTGAGGAACATAGGCAACTTGTTGGGCAAGCGTTTTGCGCTTCACAGTCCCAAGCTCTTTTCCATCAATTATTACGGTTCCTTCATTTGGTGTTAAAAGTCCGACTAAGCAGTGGAGAAGCGTTGATTTTCCAACACCGTTAGGGCCAAGGATAGTAAATACCTCTCCAGCTTCGAGACTAAAGTTAACGTTGCGAAAGACCGGATGTGTTTTTGAATAGGCAAAACTAAGATTATTAACTTCGAGGACTTTCAATTTAATTGCACCTTCTTCTTAACTAGAATGTAAACAAATAGGGGTGCTCCAATGAAGCCAGTTAGAATACTTAATGGGATTTCCCCTGCCGATAGAGATCGAGCCATTGTATCGACAATTAACAAAAAGAGTGCACCGATAACTGCTGCAAGGGGAAGAGTTTCTTTTGTATCATCACCAACTAAAAGTCGAGCAATATGCGGAATCACAAGCCCAATCCAGCCAATATTTCCACTAAGACAAACTGTTGCAGCGGTTAAAAACGTACTGGCAGTAATTATCAGTAGTTGTTCCATATCCACATTAATTCCTTCTAGACGTGCTTGTTGGCTACCAAGTGAAAGAATTGTCATATGCCAGCGAAGGATAAATAGAATTATTGTACCTACAATCAAAAAGGGAAGGACAGCGATAATATTCGAAAAATCAACTTTTGCTAAACTACCTAGTTGCCAGTAGACAATACTTTGTAATTGTGAATCCGGATCAGCAATATACTTTAATAATCCAACCAATGCTTGCATAAATCCTGAAATCACAATTCCGGCTAATACTAGAATTAAGGTTCCGTGCTGATGAAGGATTTGGGCAATCAATAAAGTCAAGCTAACCGCAATAATCCCACCAATAAAAGCAAAGAGTTGAGTAAGTCCAATGCCATAGCCTAAGAGAATTGCACTAGCAGCTCCGGCGGCCGATCCATATGACACCCCTAAAATATCAGGTGAGACTAAAGGATTATGAAAAACACTCTGAAAGGAACAGCCAGCCATTGCTAGACCAGCGCCAACTAATAGCGCGCCGGTGATTCTAGGAAGACGGAGGTTAAAAATAATGTTTGCTGCGACTGGATTATTTTGCGGGTGCAAGAGGGTTTGAATGATCATAATTGGTGAATAATAGATCCGCCCACAAGAAAGAGCGAGAACTACTGCAATAATAACTAATAAGAATGCGGTAAAAAGTGTTAGGTGATAATGATGCTTAGTAATTAGAATCTCTTCCTTTTCTTAAGAAATTAGTGAGTTCATCAGTAACTGTTTGCTGAGCAGTTGGCAGGTCTTCATAGTCGATTTTTAATGAGGGTGCTAACGGTGAGGCACCATGTTGACGCAATTGGTGATCAAAAATATTTACTGCGTTAGCAAATTTTGCTGAACCAAAATTTTTATCTCCTACACCTGCAATATAGTAAATTAGCCTTGGGACAGAAAACTGACAAAGATAATTATAGAACTTTTCTTCAGATGCTGTCAGTTGTCCTTCACCATAAGTACAAGGACAGAGGATAAGCAAGTCAATCCTATCTAATTTTACTTGGAAGTCCTCCTTAAAAGAAAGAAAACTGGCAGATGGAAGGATAGTTTGATGAATAAAGGTTCCTAATTCGAAGTTATGACCGTAGAGTGTATCGTAGAGAATTAAAGTATTCATTGATTAATCATCCTTTCATTCAAATGCTAGTATAACAAGTCGCTAAAAATCCTATTATTAGGGATTTGACTAATTCTAAAGAACTATTATCGTGTGTAATAATAAGCATGATAAAGGCGGGTGATTATTGTTGCATTATTTACGAATAAGCGATGAACCCATTGATGTAAGTGAGATGTATAAACAGCTCGTCGCTCCAGAGTACGGAGGAATTGATATGTTTGTCGGCACTGTTCGTCAATGGACTGGCAAGATCGAGACTACTAAGATTGAGTATTCAGCTTATCATCCCATGGCGGAAAAACAATTAGAAAAAATTGCAGCACCGATTGAAAAACAAGGAGGACGCGTTGTTGTCGCTCATCGGACTGGCGAATTAGCGCTTACTGATATCGCGGTATTCGTAGGTGTGGCGGCTCCGCATCGTGCAGAAGCATTCAAATGGTGTCAACATGTGATTGATACACTTAAGCATGAAGTACCAATTTGGAAAAAGGAATATGATACAGATAAGGTAAGGTGGGGAAACTAATGGAAATTAACGTTAAATTGTTTGCGTTTTTACAAGATCAGTTAGGGCCATCTATTACTCTTGACATTGCTAACCCTATTCGAGTAGACGACCTTCTTAAGCAAATTAGCCAGCGGGCACCGCAACTGACATCAACTTTAGCAAATTCGCGGATAGCGCTTAATCAAGAATTTGTTAACGCAGAGATAATTAGCTTAAAAGCCAATGATGAGATCGCAATTATTCCGCCGGTTAGTGGTGGCTAGAGTATTCTAGAAGACAGTTAGAACTACAATAGGAGGACTTGATTATGTCAGATGTTAAAGATGTTGCTCATGGGAGTAGGCGAAATGCTTATACTGCATTAATCCTCTCCACGCTTGCAATGATTGTTTGTTTTATGTCGTGGTCTAACTTTGCGCCACTTGCATCCCAGGTCGCTGAGATGTTTAACTTGGATGTATCGCAGCGAACGTTGTTATTAGCAACGCCAGTCCTTTTAGGATCAATTATGCGAATTCCAGTGGGGATCTTAAGTGATCGTTACGGCGGTAAAAAAGTTTATTTGATCTTAATGGCCTTTATTTTGATTCCACTAATCATGATCCCGCATGTCCATTCATTCGGAATGTTGCTCTTTGCCGCATTGCTTGTTGGGATGTCAGGAACATCATTTGCTGTTGGGGTTTCTTATGCTTCAGTTTGGTTTCCGCCAGAACAGCAAGGACTAGCCCTAGGGATCGTTTCGATGGGGAACATGGGAAATGCTGTGGCTGCCATGACTTTACCTTATATTTCCAAGGCAGCGGGATTTGATAGTGTTTACTACTTTTTGATTATTCTCACAGTAATCTTTGGTGTTCTTTTCGCAGTCTTTTGTAAGGAAATGCCAGTTGATAAAAGTAAAACGATTAAGGGTGCATTGTCTGTTGCCACAGACAGTGGAACATGGTATCTATCACTATTTTACTTCTTGACTTTCGGTTTATTTGTTGCATTTACAAACTTAACGCCAACGTTCTTGACAGGGATGTTTCATTATACTCCTGTTACTGCCGGCCTTTATTCAGCATTATTTGCTTTTGTATGTACGTTAGTTCGTCCATTTGGTGGTTACCTTGCCGATAGAAAACGCCCAATGGCATTATTACAATGGGTCTTTGTAGCAATCGTTATTTTTGCTATTTGGATTATGCTTAGTTTTCATAATCAATTCATGTTTATCGCAGGGATTGTTCTGGTTGGTCTTTCTGCAGGAATCGGTAACGGGGTTGTCTTCAAAATGGTTCCATATGTATCCCAAGGTAATACGGGAGCAGTTACTGGTTTCGTTGGAGCTGTCGGTGGCTTAGGAGGCTTCTTTCCACCACTAATTATTGGTTATATTTACCAATGGACAGGTAGTTATGAACTTGGAATTACGCTCTTAGCATTAACTGGGATAATTTGCTGGTTTGCTTTATGGAAACATTACATTCATGGTGATGTTCACATCGTTAAATAATACATTGAAAAAATGGAGATGAGGATAATTCTTCCTTAATCTCCATTTTTAGTTTTAAATTATTCTTTTTTTAATTTTTCAACTAATCTAAACAATTCATCCTGAGTTTGACCAGCTGGCAATACTTTAATATCAAGAATTAACTGGGAGAAGATATCAGCAGTCAATTGTTTGACCTCATGAAGCTGTTTCAACGATAATTCATAAGCTTGATTAAACATCGCTTGTGAAGGACGATGATCTGAAGAGAAGAAATTACTAAACCATTGTGGATTCTGTTGGCGCGCGAATAAAAGTGCCAGGGGATACTGACCACTCGTTATCATCTTTACAAACGAGTCGGGGTCATTACTAAGCTGTTGAAACTCATGTGTAATATAACTAGCAGTGCCAAAGGCTTGACCAATTTGTCCTGCAAGTGAAACAATTTCCTTTTCTGCTCCGCTAAGGACGGCACTTTGTTTTGCAGTCATTGCTCCAAGTAATCCCCATCGTGCTTTAACATCTGCTAAATAGTCAGCTACCTTAAATTGCTGATTATAGTTAAATTGTAGTCGCTGAATCTGTGATAGCATCACATCCCCAGCGTCAGTTGTCAATTCCTCAATTACCTGAGGAGGATTACCCACAGTCCTTAGCGAACGGACAAAGCGATTCATTAAGTAGTTTGCAACGTATGAATACGCCTTTTGACTAGCAAATTCCCCAGGAGTTAGGTTATTTGGCTGAAAAGAAGGAGGATTCAAATGAGTCGCTAATGCCAAAAGTTCTGGTAGTTGAGCAGCTGTAATTTGATCAATTGTGAGATCTTTTTCGTTGAAATAACTAAAAGCCTCAAAAAGCGACAACCTTAGCCGCCGTTCTTCTTCACCAGTACTCAAGTTAATCATTTCGCGAACCATTGGTGGATATTGATAAATAACGGTTGTTAATGCATCTACCAACCGTTCATCTGGCGTTAAATTCACAGTATCAGTCCTTAAATTTATTTACTTCAGCAATTATTTGTCCAGCAACGGGGATGAAGATATCACTGAAATACTCATTAAAATCAACATTTTTTACTTGCTTCTCAGTAAATTCTTGTGCACGGTGAAAAGCATCATTACGCATATTAACGATAAGAGCTTCTCGTTGATGTTTAAGTCGCTTATGTAGCTTCTCGTTGTCATTGCTCATGTAGAAATAGTAATAAATTTCGTAGAAGGTATTATCAAGAACCCAAAAGAGGGTACTCCGTCGAATATTATCGCTTATCATTTCAGTAAAGGAATTTTTACCAAGAAGCTCATGGTTAGCAAAGGCTCCCGCAGATAATACGATTGCTTGAACTTCATGCATATCAGCCATATAGTGGCTGAATTGGTTAATTTCATTTTCTGGAACACTAAATCCCAGCTTTTCTTTTCGTTCCGCCTCAGTCATCTTAGAAAAAGTGATCTGATACTCTTGCATCACATTCTGACTATCTGCAATCAAATCCTTTTCGATAATCATTAGTAAAGCAAAATTATCTTGCATAAATTCCTTAACAGTTTGCCATATTTTTTCAATTTGTTCATTAAAGTTTGTGAAAAGATCTTGAACGGTGCCTATTCTTTTTTTAACCACTTCTTTTTTCTCTACATGAGGGGCATATTGAATTAGAAGAGGAATATCATCGTTATGTTCATCTAGACCGTGCTTGGACCGTTGTTCATTTTCATATTTTTTAAGTTCATCAAGATCAACAAGGCCGAGGGGCATTACATTAATTTCACCATTTGTAAGCATGATTTGTAAGGCAAACGGGGTTGTTGCTTCTTGATTCTCGACTAATGATTTTAAGGCATCAAATAATTTTCTACGATTTGCAAGTTCATTATCTGGATCTGCGTAAAAGCCTGCAGTATAGATCGATTTATTTTCGTAATCTCGTTTTAGCTTATTTTGAATGTCCATCTTAATTAATTCTCCTTTGTTGATTGAGCAAGAAGTTGTGCAAGCTTATTACGACCGCGATCAGTTAAAACAGCATTTTTTAAATTTATCTCTGCTAATGTTGAACTAAATGATGCGTCGATAACTGCTCCAGAAATATATTGTTTTTCAATGGCGTATTTAGTTGTTAAAAATAGGTTAGAAACAGGATTAACTTGTCGACTATTAGTAAAGCGTTTGCGAGCAATATCACTAAGAATTCCTCGTAATTCATCATCCCGACTGAGGTTCGTAGCCATTAGAAATCCACTCCTTTAAGCGTATTTTCTTTATTGTAGAAAAACATCGAAATAAATAAAATCGGGGATTCTTCCTAATTCAGAATCCCCGCTAGTTAAAAGTCAATTAAATGGTGATGAATAGCATATTGTACCAGCTCAACTCGACCATGTAAATGAAGTTTGCGCGAAATATTTGCTTTATGTGCTTCTACTGTCTTTGTTGAGATAAACATCTTTTGTGAGATCTCTTTATTTGAATACCCTAAAGCAATGAGGGGAAAAACTTCTTTCTCCCTTTTTGAAAGACTATTGTAGCCTTTTAGTTTTAAGGTGTTGCCAGATGCATTTATTTCTTTAATATCTGTCTTACTAACAATGATATTTGCATCAAGATATTTCTCGCCATTTATAACATGTTTTAGGGCATTAACAATTTCGATATCTGGTGAACTTTTCAAAATATAAGACATTGCGCCATTTGCCATTGCCTTGTTGATATATTCCTGTTCTTCATGCATCGAGAGAATGATAATTTTAACTTTGGGAAACTTATCATGGATTCGACGAGTAGTAATTAGGCCATTTTCGCCAGGGGGCATACTTAAATCCATAATTAAGATATCAATTCCGCCTTGTTCAACTCGAATATATGTATCAGTTCCACTCGCTGTCCCATCAACCACCGTAAAATTCGGTTGAAGATCGACTAAGTATGAAATTCCTGAGCGAACAATTGCGTGGTCGTCTGCAACTAAAACGTTATACATTTGTTCTCACCATATCCTTATTTAAAGCATTATTATAGGGAAACTTTACCTTGACTGTCGTTCCCTTATTAATTTTTGATGTAATTGTAAAGGCTCCGTTATATGCCTTAACGCGTTCATTCATATTCATTAATCCAAGTGAATGCCCATTAAATCCACTATGCTGATCAATATCAAATCCAGTACCATTATCAAGAATCTCTAACTGAAGGTAACTATTATGGTTCGTAACAATAATACTTATTTCTGTTGAATGAGCATGCTTAATTGCGTTATTAATTGCCTCTTGTGTAATTCGGTAAAGAACATTTTGAATATTTTTTTGCAGTTTTTCGGCAGAGGTAAGGGCTATAACGTCAATTGTGATTCCTGTACTGTTTTGAAGACGTTTCGCTAAAGCTTTGATTGCCGGAATTAAGCCAAAATTATCGAGAACTGAGGGACGAATATCAAGAGCGAGCTCTTTAATTTCTTTAAGAGTCGTTTGTAGCTGCTTTTCAATTGCAGCACTCATTGATTGAAACTGCTCAGGGTCCCTTTGATTTTGAACTGTTGCTAATCTTTGAATACCCATTATTGCTGCATAGATTCCCTGTGCAACACTATCGTGAAGATCCTGTGAGATTTTTTGCCGTTCCTTTTCGTGTGCTTCATTTACGTATTGATTGAGAATTCGGTGCTCTTCAACCTGAGAAAGGCGTTGCTGTTGCTCACGATTTTCAAGAGTCAGGGCAAAGACATTTTCTTTATCGGCAAGAGGACGATAAACCATTGAAAAATGAAAAGGATGAGTAGCATTGGAGTGAAACGTTATCGGAACTGTAGCTCCCATTAACCGCTTTTTAATCAAACATGAAGCACAATCATCATTTTCTAGTTGTGACCAAGCATTTTTACCAATTTGCAGTAGGTAATTAATATCTAAATTAAGCATAGTAACTAACCGCTGTGCCGGCTCATTACTAACTAAAAGATCATCATTTTTAAATAAGAAGATTGCATCTGGTGATTGATTAAAATATTTTTGTATCCAATTAGCTGTTTCAAGCACGATCTGCTTCCTCCCCAATAAAATTCCCCAATTGTCATCATAATATTCCTATTTTATATAATAACGCTTTCTTTAGGTAGAAGCAACGCTGGCCCACTTAAAAGGCAGGGCTAAGAAAAGCTCTGCTTCTTTAGCCCTGCCGTCTGAGTTTTAAGAATGTCGTGGTAATCCCATCGATGGTCCCTGGAAATACTTGGTTGCACTAAAATCAAATTCCGGATCCTGAAATTCGCGGTAATGATCAAAATCAGCTTGAATCTGTTGAATTTGGTCGTCCAGTTGTTCTAACTCCGCATCTTTTTCCAGCGAACTCATTTGTTGGTTTACTTCTTGTTCCCGATTTTCTAGCATTGTTCGTCTAATTGTTAAGTCATTTAAAACAAGGGAAATGAGCTTTTGAAAATCAGGATTTGTCATTGAATCTTTACTTTTCATTTAAATCGACCTCACGATAGTTTAAATTTGAAAATTCGTTACTTGAGCGATACGTAAGGGGGTGGCACACGCACTTATTAGTGATAAAACTACGTAATCGCCAGTCGTCATTATTATCAACCCAAGTAGTAACTTGTTCATTGCTAATTGAAAAATGAGCTAATGAATAGTGATTGTGCTGACTTGTTGCAATATAAGAACTAGATGTACGTGCAAGAACGGCAAGTGAGTTTTTGGTGATATATGGATAATCAACAGCCAGGGTTAAATAATCCTGAGCAATGGAAAATTGGTTAGTACAAGCAATAATTGCTGAGAGGGGACCATGGCAGTCGTAAGGAGGAATATCACAGATAATCTGCACAGCTGGTACCTGGCCAACTAACTTTACTATATGTGCTTGATTTATTTCATTAGCACAAACAACGATCCGCTGACAAAGGGGCGTTAATTTCTCGACTGCTAACTGTACATTAGTAGCTGGTAATCCGGGAACACGATAAGTAGCTTTATCTTTACCAAACCGGCTAGATTTACCGCCTGCGTATACTAGTCCAATCATCTTATCCTCCTTTTACTGTGTCTTAAATAGTCGTAACACCAATTTACAATTACGTCTTTTCCTAGTAAGTCCGCATTTATTCCCCTAAAGATACTACCTGTTTTAAGCGGTGGAATAGGGG
The DNA here is from genome assembly GCF_020784725.1 of Limosilactobacillus reuteri. GTDB lineage: Bacteria > Bacillota > Bacilli > Lactobacillales > Lactobacillaceae > Limosilactobacillus > Limosilactobacillus reuteri_F. Next base: position 256,713 of record NZ_JAJGTZ010000044.1, on the reverse strand, counting down.
CAATATTGGTAGGATCTTCGCCAGGCTTTAATAATAAAATTTGCGGATATTGAGTGGCTTCCTTATGACCTTCAATCAAGACAAAATCATTGTCGACACTTAATAACTCAACCATTTCCGTTAAAGACGGCACATTACTTTTTTGATGAAAGAAAAATTCAGTCGCAGATTGTAAAATAACCTGTTTAGCTCCAGCGCTACTCATTCTCGCACTGTCAGTAGTTGGCACATCCATTGCATCATTATGGGCATCATGCTTAAGAGCTGCTACCCGATATCCTTCTTTTGAAAGTCTTTTAATTAAGGCTGTAGTGATAAGAGTCTTGCCACTTTTTTTATGACCGATTATTTGAAGGGTAATAGCCATGCGTCTGTCTCCGTTCCGACCTTCATTGGAGTAGTACTATGCGGAATCAGTGCTAAACAGGTTGTTGTCTGGAGGTTAGCTAATGAGCCGGAGCGGTTGATTCCATTTGGATAAACATAAAATTGATTGTCTTTGAATTCATAAGTACAACGAAGGTAACGGTCGAACCCGTTTGTTTTATTATAGGGGGCAGCTAATATTGCCCGTACTTGCTTAATTCGGCTTGCTTGATGTTGATAACGTCGAATCAGCGGTTCCATGTAAAGGTAAAAGCCAGTAAAACAAGCTCCTGGATTTCCAGAAAGGGCCATTATTAACGTGTTATTTTGAACAAAGGCAGTCGTAACGCTGCCTGGTCGTTGTTTAATCTTATTAAAAAGCAATTCATCAGCTTTACGTGCCTCATCTCCAATAAAATCAAAATCACCAACTGAAACACCACCATCAGTAATTACAATTTCATGAGTTGCCATTTGTTCTTCAAGGGTCTGCTTGATAAGATCAGCATCATCTGGTAATTGGGTTTCAAAATCAACAATCCCACCAGTTTCTTCTACCAGATTTTTTAGCATAATGCCATTACTATTAAAGATCTTTCCCGGCTCAATTGTGGCATTAGGTCCTAATAATTCAGTTCCAGTGGAGATAATTGCAATTCGTGGTTTTTTATAAACTGTTACTTCTTGAACACCAAAAGCTGTTAAGACTGCTAGACCACCGGGATTTATTTCCTGGTCTTTTGCTAAAACGATATCACCGCGTTTTACATCAGTACCGGCTTCCGTAATGTTAGTCTTGCTTTCAGTCGTAATAATTTGAACCTTATTTCCATCTTTAGCGGGCCGCGTTTTTTCAATTCGAATTACTTTTCCTACATCAGAAGGGACATATGCACCAGTCATAATTCGGACCGCATCCCCCGCTTGTAATGGTTGATCCCAAGTTGCACCGGCTTGAATTTCTCCCCGGACATTGAACTGACGGGGAAAATCATGATCATCGCTGGCTAAAATGGCATAACCATCCATTCCTGCTCGGCGAAAATGAGGATAGTCATAATGAGCATGGACATCCTCAGCTAAAATCCGATGGTTAGCCTCTGATAGGGGAATTGTTTCGGTAGTTGTTTTAAGGGGAATTTCGTTAATCTTTTTCTGTGCCTCGGCAACTGAGATTGGTGTTCTTCTAGTGAGCATGATGATGAACTTCCTTTCGTTGAGAACTGCTTTCAAATAATAAATGTTCATATTCTGGTAAAATCAGCTTATCTAGTGCTGTTTGACAGGCATTTTGGGAACCTGGTAAGCAATAGGTGAGCTGATTACGGTAGTTAAATCCGGCTAATGCTTGTGATGCAAGGGCCCGAGTACCGATTTCGGTAAAGGATATCTGGCGAAACGCTTCTCCAAAACCAGGAATTCGGCGTTTGAGGAGTGGACGAATAGCTGGAATAGTAACGTCACGCTGGGCAATTCCCGTTCCGCCGTTAGTAATAATGATATCAGGTGCCTGCTGTTCTAATTGAAGGTAGGCTGTTTGAATATTAACGATATCATCATTAACGATTACCCGATCAACTACTGATAAGCCAGCATTAGCCATTTTTGTAGCAATTAATTTTCCAGAAGTATCGGTATTTAGTGTTCGGCTATCGCTAACCGTTAAAATTGCGACGTTTTTCATGATAGGTCTTCTTTCATCAAAGTATTTAACGACTTAAACTGTTTCTGGGCAATCGCCGCAGTGGGTAAGTCATACATAATAATCTTACCATTCTTGAATAAACTTACTGGACGATTCTCCCATTTAAAATGAAGGAACAATCGATTGGCGTTAATTAAGAGCTCTTTTTTAGCTAAAAAGTCCTTAAGTCTACTAAAATTAATAGATTTCTCTTTGACCGTATAGTATGCATTTTCCCCACATAACATATGTAATTCTGGTGTTGATTCTTCCGCCAAAGAAATGCTGCTAGGATTAGCACAAGCGGAACAATGGCTATTTTTATTAATAATAAACTTACTAAATTGCATTGACCAATTATCAACAGTGACCAATTCATTAAAGTTAACCTGTGCCTTATCAACCAGATATTGAAGCGCTAAGGATACTTGCATTCCCGCTACGATCGGAATTAAAGCAGTGTTAACCCCAATTAAATCACAATCGTTTTGTTTTAGTTCATTGATATTAGGAAAAAGACAGTTCAGACAAGGATGATTTTGCGGTGAAATTGCCATTACATTCCCATAGGTTCCTGCACAGCTTGCAAATAGATAATCAAAATTTTTGGTAATTGCTAATTTGTTTAATAAATCACGTGCTTGATAGTTATCCAGACAGTCTAAGCAAAGGGTAAAGTGGTATTCATCAATAAGGTCAGCAGTAATCGGTGCCGGGATCGCAATAATTTGACATACTGAATTAATTTCATGTAGATGTTCTTTAGCTGCTTCGACCTTAAGTCGTTGTTGTTTAGCATCTTCTTCGGTAAAAAGCGACTGACGCTGAAGATTAGTTACGTCAACAGTGTCAGGATCAATTAAGACCAGTCTTTTAACTCCGGCACGAACAAATTGCTCGGCCGTATAACTTCCCAATGCTCCTACACCGACAATCATAATCGTTGCACGGCTAATTTTTTGCTGACCAACACTACCAATTTGGTGTACCCTTTCTTGACGATCATAACGATTCATGGCTATTAGCACCTCATTTAGTTCAAAAATATAGGTATTTCCCTAGTCGTAGTATAGCAGTTATGGTGCTAATCTTTACATTAGGGAAAAGACTTACTTTATTTTTAATATTGGTAAGCCATTCAATAAAGGAGGTCAATCAACGATGAAGTCACGGTTCTTTAACAAGATTGAGAAGTTTAACGGAACCTTTACGCAACTTGAAGAAAATAGTCGTCGTTGGGAAAAACTTTATCGCCAGCGATGGGCGCATGACAAAGTTGTCCGCACAACTCATGGAGTTAACTGTACAGGCTCATGTTCTTGGAATGTTTATGTCAAGCAAGGGATTATTACTTGGGAACACCAAGCCACAGATTATCCAGCATGCGGACCTAATATTCCAGGATATGAACCACGGGGATGTCCACGAGGAGCGAGTTTCTCATGGTATGAATATAGTCCCGTTCGCATTAAGTATCCATATATTCGCGGTAAATTATGGAAACTTTGGACCGCTGCCAAGAAAGAACATGAAACCCCCTTAGATGCGTGGGCAAGTATTGTCGAAGATCCAGAAAAAGCTAAAAAATATAAAAAGGTTCGCGGACACGGTGGCTTAATTCGCGTTCATCGTTATGAAGCACTAGAATTGATTTCAGCCGCTTGCTTGTACACGATTAAGAAGTATGGACCTGACCGTATTGGCGGTTTTACCCCAATTCCTGCAATGTCAATGATGAGTTTCAGTGCCGGAGCACGGTTCATTGCCTTAATGGGTGGGGAACAAATGAGTTTCTATGATTGGTACGCCGATCTACCGCCTGCATCCCCTCAAGTTTGGGGTGAACAGACTGACGTTCCAGAATCTGCGGAATGGTACAACAGTTCTTACATTATTATGTGGGGATCAAACGTCCCATTAACCCGGACGCCCGATGCACACTTTATGACAGAAGTTAGGTACAAAGGAACAAAAATTGTGGTGGTTAGCCCTGACTATGCTGAAAATGTAAAGTTTGCTGATGACTGGCTTGCACCAGAACCAGGTAGTGATTCTGCGGTTGCGCAAGCGATGACCTATGTAATTTTAGATGAATTCTACCAAAAGCACCCAGTCAAACGTTTCATTGATTATTCCAAGCGATTTACTGATTTACCATTTATGGTTGAATTGGAACCAAGTACAGCAAATAGTAATCACTATACACCAGGCCGCTTCGTCCGGATTAGTGACTTGGTTGATGATGATACAATTGTTAATCCAGCATGGAAGACAGTTGTTTATGACCAAAATAACCACAAGATTGTTGTTCCAAATGGAACGATGGGGCAAGAATATAATGCTAAAGAAAAATGGAACCTTGAATTATTAGACCAAAATGGTAATAAGATTGACCCAGCGCTCTCTATTAATGATCAAGATGGCGAAACTGAACAAATTATTGCTGATTTTCCAGCGTTTAGTAATGACGGAAATAGTGTTGTCCAGCGTCATTTACCAGTTAAGAAGCTTAAATTCGCAGATGGCAAAGAACATTTAGTAACCAATGTTTATGATCTAATGATGGCTCAAATGGGAATTAACCGAACTGGTAATGATGAACTTGCCGCTAAAGATGCAATGGATGCTGAGAGCTACTTTACCCCTGCTTGGCAAGAAAGTCGTTCAGGAGTAAAAGCAAAACAAGTTATTCAAATTGCTCGTGAATTTGCCCAAAACGCGGCCGAAAACAAAGGTCGGAGTATGGTAATCATGGGTGGGGGAGTCAACCACTGGTTCAACGCTGATATGAACTATCGAAATATTATTAACATGCTGATGTTATGTGGTTGTGTTGGTATGACTGGTGGTGGTTGGGCTCACTACGTCGGTCAAGAAAAGCTTCGTCCACAAGAAGGTTGGGCGAACATTACCTTTGCCAACGACTGGGAAAAAGGTGGTGCCCGTCAAATGCAAGGTACTACTTGGTACTACTTTGCAACTGATCAATGGCGTTATGAAGAAATTGATAACCAAGCTCAAAAATCACCTGTTTGGAAGAGTAAACATTCCTACTTACATAATGCTGATTATAATCAAATGGCAATTCGTTTAGGATGGTTACCATCATACCCACAATTTGATCGTAATCCGTTATCTTTTGCAAAAGATTACAATACAACTGATATTGATAAAATTTCAGAGAAAGTTGTCGATGAACTAAAAAAGGGTACTTTGCATTTTGCTGCTGAAGATCCTGATGCTAACCAAAATCAGCCCAAGGCCTTCTTCTTATGGCGTTCAAACTTATTTGCTTCTTCTGGCAAAGGTGCGGAATACTTTATGAAACACTTATTAGGCGCTGAAAACGGATTGCTTGCCAAACCAAATGATCGAGTTAAGCCCCAAGATATGATTTGGCGTGACAAGGGAGCAATTGGTAAGTTAGATCTTGTTGTTGATATGGACTTCCGAATGGTTTCAACACCTATGTACTCTGATGTTGTCCTGCCAGCTGCTACTTGGTATGAAAAGAAGGATCTTTCATCAACTGATATGCATCCATTTATTCACCCATTTAATGCAGCAGTTAGTCCGATGTGGGAATCAAAGTCTGACTGGCAACAATTCAAGCTCTTGGCTAAGACTGTTTCTGAAATGGCAAAGAAATTCATGCCGGGAACCTTCTATGACCTTAAGAGCGCACCGCTAGGGCATAATACTCAGGGGGAGATTGCTCAACCATACGGAGAAATTAAGGATTGGAAAAAAGGCGAAACAGAGCCAATCCCTGGAAAAACCATGCCTTCCCTGAAGTTGGTTACTCGTGATTACACCAAGATTTACGATAAATTCATTACCCTTGGACCTAATATAGTGAATAACTATGGCTATAAAGTCGATGATCAATACGATTACTTAAAGGGAATGAATGGAACTGCCAACGAAGGTATTGGTGCGGGCTGCCCGCTACTTGATGAAGATGAAAAAGTATGTGATGCAATCTTACGGATGTCAACTGCTTCTAATGGTAAACTCGCCGATCGCGCTTGGGAAAAGAAGCAAGAGCGAACTGGTGAACATTTAACAGATATTGGCCGGGGCCATGCTGATGATTCAATGTCATTTAAGCAAATCACTGCTCAGCCACAAGAAGCCTATCCGACACCAATCGGAACTTCTGCTAAACATGGTGGAGCTCGCTACACACCATTTTCATTAATGACCGAGCGAAATGTTCCTACATTTACTCTTACAGGACGTCAGCATTATTACATTGATCATGAAATTTTCCGTGAATTTGGTGAAAATATGGCAACTTATAAACCATCTTTGCCACCGGTTGTAATGGCCCCAGGGGATGTTGAGGTTCCGCCAATAGAAGATGAAGTTACACTTAAATATATGACACCTCATGGTAAGTGGAATATTCATACAATGTACTATGACAACCTTGAAATGCTGACATTGTTCCGGGGCGGTCCAACTATTTGGATTAGTCCACAAGATGCCGATAAGATTAAGGTAAAAGATAACGACTGGATTGAAGTTTATAACCGCAATGGGGTCGTTACTGCGCGGGCGGTTGTCTCTGTCCGAATGCCTGAAGGATCAATGTATATGTACCATGCTCAGGATAATGAAATTTATGAGCCTCTTTCTACCATTACCGGTAATCGTGGGGGATCGCATAATGCACCAACGCAAATCCACGTTAAGCCAACACATATGGTCGGTGGATATGGACAATTGAGTTACGGTTGGAATTACTACGGGCCAACCGGAAACCAACGTGACCTTTATGCAAATGTAAGAAAACTGAAGAAGGTGAACTGGAGTGAAGATTAAAGCACAAATCAGTATGGTCTTAAACCTCGATAAGTGTATTGGTTGTCATACCTGTTCAGTGACTTGTAAAAATACTTGGACAAATCGACCGGGAGCTGAATACATGTGGTTTAACAATGTTGAAACTAAGCCAGGTGTCGGTTATCCAAAACGCTGGGAAGATGAAGATCAATACCATGGTGGTTGGACATTAAATTCAAAAGGTAAACTTAAATTACGTGCAGGAAATAAACTAAACAAAATCGCTCTTGGTAAGATCTTTTACAATAATGATATGCCAGAGCTAGATAACTACTATGAACCATGGACCTATGATTACAAGACGTTATTTGGCCCCGAACAAAAGCATCAACCTGTTGCTCGCCCTAAGTCGCAAATTACTGGTGAAGGGATGGAATTAACAACCGGCCCTAACTGGGATGATGACTTAGCAGGATCAACTGAATATGTTCAACAAGATCCTAATATGCAAAAAATTGAAGGGGACATCAAGAATAACTTTGAACAGGCATTTATGATGTATCTTCCCCGATTATGTGAACACTGTTTAAATGCTCCATGTGTAGCCTCTTGTCCATCAGGTGCAATGTACAAACGAGACGAAGATGGGATTGTTTTAGTAGACCAAGAACGTTGTCGGGGATGGCGTTTTTGCATGACTGGATGCCCATATAAGAAAGTCTACTTTAATTGGAAGACTCACAAGGCTGAAAAATGTACTTTTTGTTATCCACGAATTGAAGAAGGTCAACCAACTGTTTGTGCTGAAACCTGTGTCGGTCGGATTCGATATATTGGTGCTATTTTATACGATGCTGATCAAGTAGAAGAGGCTGCTTCAACTCCTGATGAAAGTAAGCTGTATGAAGCACAACTAAGTTTATTCCTTGATCCCAATGATCCAAAAATTATTAAACAAGCACTCAAGGATGGTATTTCTGAAGAGATGATTGAAGCAGCACAAAAGTCGCCAATCTATAAAATGGCAGTAAAAGAAAAGATTGCCTTTCCACTTCATCCTGAATACCGGACAATGCCAATGGTTTGGTATATTCCACCGCTATCACCAGTTATGAGCTATTTTGAAGGACGGGACTCAATCAAGAATCCTGAAATGATCTTCCCAGGAATCGATCAAATGCGGGTGCCTGTGCAATACTTGGCAAGTCTATTAACTGCTGGGAACGTTCCTGTCATCAAGAAAGCCTTATATAAACTTGCAATGATGCGGCTATACATGCGTGCTAAGACTAGCGGTCGGGATTTTGATAGCAGTAAACTAGAACGAGTTGACTTAACAGAAGAGCGGGCAACATCACTTTATCGTTTACTGGCAATTGCTAAATATGAAGACCGCTTTGTTATCCCAAGTAGCCAAAAGGCAGAAATGGAAGATGCACAAACCGAGCAAGGTAGTCTTGGTTATGATGAATGTGAAGGCTGTGCATTGGCTCCCCAACACAAGAGTATGTTTAAGAAGGCAGAAGCTGGCAAATCAACTAATCAGATTTATGCTGATAGTTTCTATGGGGGGATTTGGCGTGATTGATTTTAGACGATTAACAGATTTAAAAGATGCATTTGCTATTCTTTCACGCTTGATTGACTATCCTGATGCAGAAACATTTTCACCAGAGATTCGTCAATTATTACTTACAGATAACTCATTATCAACTGCAACACGGGGAGAATTATTAAGCCTCTTTGATGAATTAGCCGCGCTATCTCCAATCGAAGTCCAAGAGATGTACACTCACCTTTTTGAAATGAACCGACGTTATACCCTTTATATGTCATATTATAAGATGACTGATTCCCGTGAACGAGGAACCATTTTAGCACGGTTGAAAATGCTATATGAGATGTTTGGTATATCAGAAGCAACTAGTGAACTTTCAGATTATTTGCCTTTATTGCTAGAATTTCTAGCATATGGCGATTATGCTAATGATCCGCGGCGTCAGGATATCCAATTAGCATTAAGTGTGATTGAAGATGGAACTTATACTCTTTTAAAAAATGCAGTGACAGATAGTGATAGTCCCTATATTCAGTTAATTAGACTTACACGCTCACTAATTGGTTCGTGTATTAAAATGGAGGTGCAAGAAGATGTATAATGGCTGGGCAATTTTCTTATGGGTTATTTATCCATATATAATGCTGGCATCATTTTTCATTGGAACATTTGTTAGATTTAAATATTTCCATCCCTCAATTACTGCTAAATCAAGCGAACTTTTTGAAAAGAAATGGTTAATGATCGGAAGCGTTACTTTCCACATTGGAATTATTTTAGCTTTCTTTGGTCACTGCTTAGGAATGTTTATTCCGGCAAGTTGGACAGCTTACTTTGGCATTACTGACCATATGTACCACATCTTTGGTTCATTAATGATGGGAATTCCAGCAGGGATCCTTGCATTTGTGGGAATTGCGATTTTGACTTATCGGCGAATGACTTGTTCTCGTGTTTATAAGACAAGTGATATCAATGATATTATTGTCGACTGGGCTTTGCTAATTACGATTGCATTAGGCTTAGCATGTACGATTACGGGGGCATTTATTGATTACAACTATCGGACAACAATTAGCCCATGGGCAAGAAGTCTATTCCTTCTTAATCCTCAATGGCAATTAATGCGTTCAGTGCCATTAATTTATAAAATCCACGTTCTTTGCGGATTAGCAATTTTTGGCTACTTCCCATACACCCGGTTGGTTCACGCTTTAACGCTACCTTGGCAATACATTTTCCGTCGTTTTATCGTTTATCGTCGCCGCGCAAGAATTTATTAATATATAAGAAGATATAGCAAGACATAATAAAAGCATCAGAATTCTCCTTGTGAAGAAATCTGATGCTTTTAAAGTATAATTATTCTTGATGTGGTCTTGTAAAGGTAACAATTGTACTTGCCAAAATTACGAGAATAGCTCCTAAAATCAGGGTAGGGGTTATCTGAACCGGAAAGAAGAAGGAAGAGTAAATAATAACAATTACTGGGCCAAGCGCACGAACAATATTTGCTTTACCAGCTGTAATAAACTGTAAACTAGTATAGAAAAGAAGTAGGGACATGAAACCATTGAAGAATGCCCCGCCAAAGTTAAATGCAACTGCTTGACTAGAAATATGGTTAAATGATGTTCCTGTCATGAGAGCATAGAAGAAAAGTAGAAGAGCTGAAGTAAAATGGTTAAAGAACAAAACATTATTTGGCTCTTCGTTACTAACTAGATATTTAGCCACGATATTGTTGGCGGCATACATTAGGGGGTAGATGAATGCACATATCAGTCCAAGAAGGTTATCACTAAATTGAAGACGGCTTCCTGAAATAAAGAAAGAACCGAGAATGCAAAGAATAATTGCTAAGTAATCCCACTTTGTAATCTTTTCTTTTAAGAAGATATAAGATAGGAAGAAAACGTAAACTAAATACATCCGAGCGATAAGGGTAACTGTGATTGGACTTAGGGTTGAGAGGGCAATGTATTGAAGAATAATTCCAATTGCATTTGTTCCACCCAAAAGCCATAGCCACAGACTCTTAAGATTGGTCAAAGAAACATGCTGACGAGTAATGAGAATTGTTGCAAAGGTAAAAATTGTGGCAAACGCACTAGTGAAAATTCCTCCAACAACCGGACTTAAACTAGTAAGTGAAAATTTATTAAGAACCGGACTAATACTACTAAATAGGAGAGAAATCAGATTTAATTCAATTCCCCATAATTGCTTCTTCGAGACACTTTTTATATTCATTTAGTCACATCCAATACTTTTTGTTACTTTAATCCTAATAAATTATATTTCTAAGTCTATTAGGAAAATGACTAAATATCTTAGTTTACATAATATTTAGAATAATAACTATTCAAATTTAAAATTTTGAACAACTTTATCAAGGTCTTCTTGTTCAATTCCTAGGTAGTGGCGCGTATTTCGTTCGGAGGAGTGATTAAACAACTGGGAAATAATTTCAACGTTGACACCCTTTTTATAGAGTTGTCGACCAAAAGTCTTTCTAAAAGAGTGTGTTCCAATCTTAGCAACGATTTTATTATTTTCCGTTTTTCTAGCCATTCGTTGTAACATCTCATAAAAGCCATGCACTGAAAAATGACCTTCTTGTTTTCCAGGGAAAAGATAATCATTTTCATCTTTATAATCTAAGTCATTAAGGTAATCAATAATCTCGGCAAGGCAATTATTCCAAAAGAGTGTTTTAGCCTTGCCTGTTTTTTGCTCAATAACACGGGTTTTAGTCTTATTTAGAACATGGCCAACCCTTAACGTTACAACGTCTGATGCTCGTAATCCATTGTTGAGGGCGATTGCAATTAGTAATAGGTTCCGGTTAACTAATTCAGGACGAGAATGCAGCTTAATTGTCTCACGTAACTGATCATATTCTTCGAGAGTCAAGAATTTAACATTTTCCACCCATATTTTCCGCTTACCTTTAATTTGACCATTAGTCTTATTTTTGGGAATATAAACTCGTTTTTTAGTTGACATAATATTTATTCCTTTGTTAATTTGTGAGGTAATCAACTAAAGCAGGAACTATTTTTTCTCCTTCTTTCCGACCAGTTTCATAAAGTGCGCGAATCTTCTTAACATTTCCTTCAATCCGCTTAATCTTAATTGGTTTAGAGGGAGCGATGTTAAAAATCTTTCCTTCACGAGATAAACGATTAATTTCAGCAATCTGTTGGTTGTAGAGAAGGGGGCGATTAATTCCTGCTTTAGCAAATTCGGGATAATCTTTATATACCATGTTGTATAGCTTCTTTACAGCAGAACTGGATGGCTTCTTTCGGTAGTTAACGTCCCGGGTCCGGACAACAACAATCTTGTCATAACCTTGTTGTTGTGCAATATCAAATGGAATTGAATCTGTAATTCCACCATCAAGGCAAGGTCCTTGAGAAGTTTCCTGAGGATCTGAAAGAAATGGCATCGAAGAAGAAGCTTTGAGGGCATTAGTTAGCTCCTCACCAACTGGATCTGTAAATAAAACTGTTTTTCCTGTTTTTACAGAAGTAGCAACTGCTGTGAAATGAGATGCTGACCGCCGATATGCCGCTTCATTAAAATTCTGCCAAGAATATCCATGATCTTCAAAAAGATAATCAAGATTAATTATTTGCTTTTTAAATACGCGAGCCATCGATATATATTGGCGATCGTGCCGATGATTAATATTGATATTGGCAGCGCGTCCGTATTGCTTAGAAACGAAATTAACTCCACAAAGCGAACCAGCAGAAACGCCAATCACACTTCGAAATTCAATATGGTGAGCGAGAAATGTATCAACAATTCCGGCAGTATATTGTCCACGGAATGCGCCACCTTCTAAAACTAATGCTGCATTATATAACATAAACTGAAATAACTCCTTTTTGTTCGCTAAAAATAGCAAAAGATGACTCAATTTTAGTGAGACACTTTTTCAATAAAATTATACAACAGTCTTACATGAAAATATAGGATTTTAAAAGCTTGTTATATCAGCGTTCTTCGTTACTATCCGTAAGACTCTTTTATCAAAAGAGTCTTACTACTTTTAAAATAATACAAAAGTAGGCCTAAAAACATCTTTTGCCTCTCAGACGAACTGAAATTTATTTTGATGAGTAATAGGTCATTACAATTCGTCTCAGAAGAAAAATAAGTATAACTAGCAAGAAAATGAGTAAATAGGCAGTAAATATTTAAATATGAACTTTTTATGAAGAAACTATTGATCATTTAAGATAATCATAATAAAATAGTGCTCAGTTAATTGTTAAACGTTTAACAAAAAAGTAAAGAAACGGGGTTATTTCTATGCTAGAACGCAAGGAACATAAGAAAATGTATAAAAGCGGTAAAAATTGGGCAGTCGTTACACTCTCTACTGCTGCGCTGGTATTTGGTGCAACAGCTATAAACGCATCCGCGGACACGAATACTGAAAAGAATGAGTCTTCTACTGTACAGGTTACAACCGGTGATAATGATATTGCTGTTAAAAGTGTGATGCTTGGTAGCGGTCAAGTTAGTGCAGCTAGTGATGCGACTATTAAAAATTCTGCTAATGCAAATAGTGCTTCTTCTGCTGCTAATACACAAAATTCTAACAGTCAAGTAGCAAGTTCTGCTGCAACAACATCATCTACAAGTTCCGCATCTTCATCAAATAACACAGATAGCAAAGCGGCTAAAGAGGATGATACGCAAAAAGCTGCACCAGCTAATGAATCTTCTGAAGCAAAAAAAGAACCCGTTGTAGACACAAACGATTCTTCAGCTGCAAAAAATGATGATCAACAATCCGATAAAAAGAATCCTACTGCTAAGTTAAACAAGGATGCTCAAAACGTTGTAAAAAATGCGGGAATTGACCCTAACAGTTTAACTGATGACCAGATTAAAGCATTAAATAAGATTAACTTCTCAAAAACTGCTAAGTCAGGTACACAGATGACTTATAATGATTTCCAAAAGATTGCCGATACGCTAATCAAACAAGATGGTCGGTATACAGTTCCATTCTTTAAAGCAAGTGAAATCAAAAATATGCCTGCCGCTACAACTAAAGATGCACAAACTAATACTATTGAGCCTTTAGATGTATGGGATTCATGGCCAGTTCAGGATGTTCGGACAGGACAAGTTGCTAATTGGAATGGCTATCAACTTGTTATCGCAATGATGGGGATTCCAAACCAAAATGATAATCATATCTACCTCTTATATAATAAATATGGTGATAATGAATTAAGTCATTGGAAGAATGCAGGTCCAATTTTTGGTTATAATGCTACCGCGCTTTCCCAAGAATGGTCAGGATCAGCTGTTTTGAACAGTGATAACTCTATCCAATTATTTTATACAAGGGTAGACACGTCTGATAACAATACCAATCATCAAAAAATTGCTAGCGCTACTCTTTATTTAACTGATAATAATGGAAATGTATCACTCGCTCATGTAGCAAATGATCATATTGTATTTGAAGGTGATGGCTATTATTACCAAACTTATGATCAATGGAAAGCTACTAACAAGGGTGCCGATAATATTGCAATGCGTGATGCTCATGTAATTGAAGATGATAATGGTGATCGGTACCTTGTGTTTGAAGCAAGTACTGGTTTAGAAAACTATCAAGGCGAGGACCAGATTTATAACTGGTTAAATTATGGCGGAGATGACGCATTTAATCTCAAGAGCTTATTTAGAATTCTTTCCAATGATGATATCAAGAGTCGGGCAACTTGGGCTAATGCAGCTATCGGTATCCTCAAACTAAATAAGGACGAAAAGAATCCTAAAGTGACAGAATTATACTCACCATTAATTTCTGCACCAATGGTAAGTGATGAAATTGAGCGACCAAATGTAGTTAAATTGGGTAATAAGTATTACTTGTTTGCCGCTACCCGTTTAAATCGAGGAAGTAATGATGATGCGTGGATGAATGCCAATTATGCTGTTGGTGATAATGTGGCAATGGTCGGATATGTTGCTGATAGTCTAACAGGATCTTATAAGCCATTAAATGATTCTGGAGTAGTCTTGACTGCTTCTGTTCCCGCAAACTGGCGAACAGCAACTTATTCATATTATGCTGTCCCTGTTGCCGGAAAAGATGACCAAGTATTAGTTACTTCATATATGACTAATCGAAATGGAGTAGCTGGAGAGGGCATGGACTCGACCTGGGCACCAAGCTTCTTGTTACAAATTAATCCTGATAATACGACTACTGTTTTAGCTAAAATGACTAACCAAGGGGATTGGATTTGGGATGATTCAAGCGAAAATCTTGATATGATTGGTGATTTGGACTCCGCTGCTTTACCTGGGGAACGTGATAAACCTGTTGATTGGGACTTAATAGGTTATGGATTAAAGCCACATGATCCTGCTACACCAAAGGATCCGGAAACCCCAGAGATACCTAATACTCCAGAAACACCAAAAACTCCAGAAACACCAAAAACTCCTGAAAATCCTGGGACCCCTCAAACTCCCGACACACCTAATACTCCGGAAGTTCCTTTAACTCCAGAAACGCCTAAGCAACCTGAAACTCAAACCAATAATCGTTTGCCACAAACTGGAAATAACGCTAATGAAGCCATGATTGGCCTAGGTATGGGAACCTTGCTTAGTATGTTTGGTCTTGCAGGAATTAACAAGCGTCGCTTTAACTAACTATATACTAAAAAAATAAAACCGCTAAGCCTTAAATGCAGCTTAACGGTTTTTTATTTTGAAAGTTTTTATTGTAAAAAAAGCGAATTATCATTAATACTAATGCAATTGTTGTAAGACCTTACGACAGTAGTAACAATGAATTTGCCCATCTTTGTCGGCTAGCTTGCGTGCATGCATCGCAGAAAAAGTATAGTGCTCATGACAAAATGGACAAACATATTGCTTCTTTCCAAATAATGAGGTAATAAAGCCCAAAATTTTCTCCTCCATAAAAAATTATACACCGCTTAACATTATAGCGAAGATTCTCTTTATAGAAAAGGATTTTATTCATTTATTTTTTTATGTGAAGTTTCACTTATTTCTTTAAGAGCATCACGCTGCTGTTTCTGGTCAACGTGGGTATATAAATCTGTAGCAGATGTTCCTTTTTGTCCCAACTGTTGGGCCACGAGTACTTGATCTTTTGTTACCTCATACATTTCAGAAGCAAGGGTGTGCCGTAATTTATGGGGAGTGAGAGGATGTCCAAATGCGGTTGAATACTTTTTAACCATTTTTTCAATTGCATTAGCTGTCATCCGCCGAGTTTGCTTGTGATAAATAGTTAGGAAAAAAGCAGTATCCTTTTTTAAAGCGTGGTATCGCTGCGCACGAATCGCTTGGTAAGCTTGAATATAAGTAATAGCCCAAGGTGCGATTGGTACTGAATCTCTCTGGCCACCTTTTCTTATTACATCTAGCAGTGATTGCTTTAAATTTAAATCCCCAAGGTTTACGTTAGCTGCCTCGGATACTCGGACGCCTGTTCCTAAAATAAGAGCAATAATTGCAATATCTCGTTCCTTATTGACTTTATAAGAGGGGAGAGCTCTTTTATCACATTTGTTAGGGTATTCTTTTTCGATGAAGGTAATAAAATCAAACTTCATTTGTCCCCGGTACATGTGTGAAGCCAGCGTATGAGCCCGATAATTTAACGTTTTTGTATCGTTAAGTGAGTCAATTTTCAGCATTACATTACGGTCAAAATAAGATTCACCATCATTGTTATCTGCGGTAACTGTTAAAAATTTATACAGTGACCTTAATGCATTAATAGACCGATTAATTGAAGTGGGAGAATTTAACCGTCCTTGTGCATTAGTAGTATGCTGCAAATAATCGATATACAACATTACATCACTACGCCGTAAATTAGCCAGCGTATCAATTGGTAAGTTCTTATTAGAGTTAACAGAGACAAGTCCACTTGACCGTAACCAATCAAAGAATCGCCGGATTTCGGTTAAGTACTGATAGGTGGTTGTAACTGCATGGTTGGTCCCTAAATAATACTCATTAACATAATCAGGAAGGTTCTGAAGCTCCTCTTGAATTAGCTTTAAATATTTATCTGCTTCCATTTTTATATCCTCCTTGATACTAAAAAGAGTCGCTTGAAAGAAAACTTTCAACGACTCTCTAAAACTATCGGGAAAACAGGATTCGAACCTGCGACCCCCTGGTCCCAAACCAGGTGCTCTACCAAGCTGAGCTATTTCCCGTTAATAACGAACAAATATTATTTTACCAATTCTCAATTAAATAGTAAAGAAATATTTTAATTTGCGACCATTAAGAATTAAATGACATAAAAATAATTTGACATTCAAAATATTTTTGAATATAATTTGATCATCGAATATTTTGATACTCGAAATATTTTTTTGAAGGCAGGTGAATCTTTTTGGCAATAATGAATGCGCAGGAGATTATGGAATTAATTCCTAATCGATATCCGATTTGCTACATCGATTATGTAGACGAATTAGTTCCTGAAGAAAAGATTACCGCAACAAAAAATGTCACAATTAACGAATCATTTTTTCGCGGTCATTTTCCTAATAATCCTGTTATGCCTGGAGTTTTAATCATCGAAACATTGGCCCAAGCTGCTTCAATTTTGATATTAAAATCACCGCATTTTTATAAGAAAACAGCTTATCTTGGCGCAATTCATAAAGCGAGGTTTCGACAAATGGTCCGTCCTGGTGATGTATTAAAACTAAATGTTGTTATGAAAAAAGTTCGATCATCAATGGGAATTGTGGAAACACAAGCGCTTGTGAACGACAAAATAGCTTGTAATGCAGAACTTGTCTTTATCGTTGCTGAACGAGAAGAAAAGATTTAGCATGGTGAATCATTATCATTTATAATATATTTTGATAATCAAATTATTCGGGGCTATAGAATAAAATTGAAGGGAAGAAATATATTATGAGTAAAGATAATGATTACGAAAAAATCAATAAAGGATTAATCAAAGTCTATTCCGGAATTCTATGGATTGAAGAAAATGAGTTACGGAAAAGTACATTCAATGATTTAACAATTAAAGAGATGCATGCAATTGATGCAATTACGATGTATAACCATCAAACAATTTCTCAAGTAGCAGAAAAGCTTCATCTAACTCCAGGAACAATGACTTCAATGGCTGATCGCTTAATTCGAAAAGGATATGTTGAAAGAATTCGTGATAAAGATGATCGCCGCATTGTTCGGTTACGTTTAACCAAAAGAGGACGGGTACTATATCGTGCGCACCGGGCCTTTCATAACATGATGGTTGAACGTTTTCTCAAAGGAATGAATGATGAAGAAATGAAGGTTATTAAAAAAGCCTTGCAAAACTTAGAAGATTTTGTGGATGAGCATGCTTAGAGATAAGGATTGACAAACATTGCAAAATTTAAGAATTACTAGTACTGCGAGTTATCATCCACCACTTAATATTACTAACCAGCAATTATCAACTATTATGGATACTTCAGATGAGTGGATTAAATCGCGGACTGGAATTCATCAACGTTATATCAGCAATACTGAAAATACTTCAGACCTGGCTTTTAATGTTGGTAACCAGTTATTGACTAATGCCAATTTGAAGGCAACTGAACTTGATTTAATTATTATTGCAACGATGTCTCCCGATGCCTATACGCCGTCAACTGCTGCCATTGTTCAAGGAAGATTAGGGGCGAAAAATGCAATTGCGTTTGATATTTCAGCAGCTTGTACTGGTTTTATCTATGCCATGAATACAGCTGAATTAATGTTGAAAAGCTCTAGTTGGCAAAATGCAATGGTAATTGGTGCAGAAGTATTATCAAAACTGATTGATTGGAAAGATCGAAGTACCGCCGTATTGTTCGGCGATGGGGCTGGCGGAGTGCTACTTCAAAAGCCAACTACGGCAACTCCTTTAATCCTCGGCCGTGATCTCCATACATTTGGTGAGTTGGGAGATAAAATTATTGCCGGAAAAACAACGCCTAAAGCTGGCTTCCCTAAGCAACTAACATCCCTTTCACCATTTGCGATGGTCGGTCGTGACGTATATCGTTTTGCCACTCATGAAGTACCGCGCTCAATTACCTCTGCCGTTCAACAAGCTAATTTAAAATTAGACGATATCGATTATTTTTTATTACATCAGGCGAATGAACGGATAATTACTCAAATTGCAAAGAGACTGGCGCAACCAATTACAAAGTTTCCAATGAATATTAGTGAATATGGAAATACAGGCGCCGCTAGTGAACCAATTTTATTGACGCAAGCTGTTGCTCATGAATTGGTTACACCAGGTGACATTATTGCAATGAGTGGTTTTGGCGGCGGTTTAAGCACAGGAACAATAATTTTAAACTATTAATAGAGAAAGAAGAATGAATATGACTAAAGAAGAAATTTTTGATACTGTAAAAACTATTACTGTTGATGAATTAGATGTTGACGAAGATCGTGTAACAATGAACGCACGAATTAAAGATGATCTTGATGCTGACAGTCTTGATGTTTTCGAAATTATGAATGAACTTGAAGATAAGTTTGAGATTGAATTAGATGCCGATGAAGGAATCGAGACTATTAGTGACGTTGTTGATTTCGTAAAGAAACAATTGGATGAAAAATAATGTACTACGGAATATTATTTAGCGGTCAAGGTGCACAGCGATCGGGAATGGGAGTCGAGCTTATGGCCGACTCCCTTTTTTCAAGGGTTGTTAGTCGGGCAAGTGATGTTTGTGAGCTTGATTTACTCAAAATTATGAAAAACGAGCATAACGAGTTGAATAAAACAGCATATGTTCAACCAGCAATTGTAACAGTTAGTTATGGAATCTACCGAATGTTAAAACGGGATTTACCGCAACTACCAATTAAGGGGATGATCGGCCTATCCTTAGGCGAGTACGCTGCCTTAATTGCTAGTAATTCACTTTCGTTTGAAGAAGGAATCAAACTAGTTGCGGATCGTGCTCGCTTTATGCAACAAGACGCAGATAGGGAAATAAGTACATTAGCAGCTGTCCTTGACCCTCAACTTCAAGAAATAAAAGAACTAATCACTGCTCAACAAGAAAACGGTCAGCGGGTTTATATTGCCAACTATAATTCACCACGCCAAATCGTAGTGGGCGGGGCATTAACCGACTTAAAGGCTACCCTTAAAAAGATGGAAGAAGACAAGCTTGTTAAAAAAACGATTCTGCTCAAAGTTAATGGTGCATTCCATACTCCCTTCTTTAACGGTGCACGTCAACAGATGCATAACCGGTTACAAACGGTCGACTTCCATGAACCACAGATTGAAGTTATTAGCAATACTACTAACAGCTTGTTTCATTGTGAGGATCTTCCAGGAATTCTTGAAAAACAATTAGCTGTTCCAACACACTTTGGAGCTAATGTTAAGAATTTAGTCAAGCACGCGAAAATTGACACAACATTAGAAATTGGTCCTGGAAAGACGTTATCTCGCTTTGCTCACCAAGTTGACCGGCACTTAAATACCCAACACATTGAAAATCTTGTTGATTATGAAAATTTTATAAAGGAGCAAAAAGATGGAACTGACAGATAAAGTCGTTTTTATAAGCGGAAGCACACGCGGGATTGGGGCGGCTACTGCATTAGAGTTTGCTAAGACTGGTAGTCGGCTAATTCTCAATGGGCGTCAAGATAACTTACCAAAAGCGCTTAAAGAAAAACTAGATCTACTAGGGACAGAATATCACTATCTTAAGGGCGATATTGCAAATGAAGAATCAGTTAATGAATTAGCAGCAGCGGCTTGGCAAATATACGAGAAGATCGACATTCTTATCAATAACGCGGGAATCACGAATGATAAGTTAATGATGGGAATGAAAGCGAGCGATTTTGACCAGGTCATCAATGTTAATTTACGCGGAACATTTATGTTAACGCAACCTATTTTTAAGAAGATGCTCAAAAAAAGAGCCGGTTGCATTATCAACCTTGCTAGTATTGTGGGTCTCCATGGTAATACGGGACAAGCTAATTATGCGGCAAGCAAGGCAGGTATCATCGGCCTTACTAAATCTATTGCCCACGAAGGAGCGCGCCGCGGAATTCGTTGCAATGCGATTGCTCCCGGAATGATTACTAGTGATATGACTGAAAAATTATCTGAGCGAGTAAAAGAACAAATTCTTAGTCGCATCCCCCTCAACCGCTTAGGACAGCCAGAAGAAATTGCTAAGACCGCAAAATTTTTAGCAGAAAACGATTATTTGACCGGTCAAACCATTGTAGTTGACGGTGGAATGACAATTTAGGAGGAACTAAATGACAAGAGTTGTAATAACAGGAATGGGTGCTGTTGCTCCTAATGGTAATGGTATTCAAGAATTTATAAGTAATAGTTTTGCAGGCAAAGTTGGAATTAAAGCGATCAAGAAATTTGATGCCAAGCCGACAGGAATTACCGTGGCGGGTGAAATTGACGATTTTGCCCCTAATGATGTCATTGGGAGAAAAGCCGCGCGCCGAATGGATCTTTATTCTCAATACGCCTTACAAAGCGCTATTGAAGCAATGGAAATGGCGGAGATTAACGAAACAAATACCAAACCAGTCGACATGGGTGTTATCTATGGATCTGGAATTGGCGGTTTGACAACTATTCAAGAGCAAATTATCAAAATGCATGATAAGGGTCCTAGACGGGTATCACCAATGTTTGTTCCAATGTCAATTGCTAACATGGCAGCTGGTAATATTTCCATTCATTTTAATGCGCAAAATATTTGTACATCGATTGTGACTGCTTGCGCCACTGGAACTAATGCAATTGGAGAAGCCTTTCGTCAAGTTAAAGAAGGACGCGCCAAAGTAATGATTGCCGGTGGATCAGAGGCTTCGGTAAATGAGATCGGAATTGCTGGCTTTGCGGCATTAACAGCCCTATCACAAGCAACTGATCCACTTAACGCCTCCATGCCATTTGATAAAGCACGCCAAGGATTTGTTTTGGGTGAAGGCGGTGCAACACTTGTTTTAGAGGATCTTGAGCATGCGCAAAAACGCGGTGCTAACATTCTTGGTGAGATTGTCGGTTATGGTGCTACCTCGGACGCTTACCATATTACATCCCCTGATCCAACTGGTGCAGGGGCGGCAAGAGCAATGGAACTGGCAATTAAAGAAGCTGGAATTAGTCCTAACGAGATTTCCTATATTAATGCCCACGGAACCGCTACTCATGCTAATGATGAAGGCGAATCTAAAGCAATCAATCAAGTATTTGGTTCTGATAGCAATGTTCGTGTCAGTTCAACTAAGGGAATGACTGGACATTTGCTTGGGGCTGCAGGAGCAATTGAGGCAGTCTTAACAGTGGCTGCTTTACAAAAGGGACAATTACCGTTGAATATAGGTTGTTTTAATCAAGATCCGAAGTGCTCGGTTAACCTTGTGACGGCAGAAAATAGTGACGCATCAAACGCCCGTTACGCAATAAGCAATTCTTTTGGTTTCGGTGGCCATAATGCTGTTTTAGCCTTTAAGAAATGGGAGTGATCTATCTTGGAATTTAAAGAAATTCAAACATTAATGCAGAATTTTGAAGATTCTGATATTCGTGAATTAGAAATAAATCAAGATTCCTTTCAGCTCTATTTAAGCAAAAATAAGCAAACCCACAAGCATGAAAATCTTATAACAACCGAAAAAACAGAGCAAACGACTTCAGTTAAGAAAAAAGCAAACGAGCAACCAACTTTACCTTCGCAAAATATAACTGCGCCCCTAGTTGGAACTGTCTATCTCCAACCAACCCCCGATGCAGATCCCTATGTTAGAAGTGGCGACCATGTAAAAAAGGGGGATGTTGTTTGTGTGATTGAAGCAATGAAAATGATGACAGAGATAAAAAGCCCTTTTAACGGAATCATTACTTCAATTTGTGTAAGCAATGAAGAACTAGTTGAAGTAGAACAACCGCTTTTCTCAGTTCAGGAGGATAAAGATAATGACTAATAAAACTTTAGATATAACTGAAATTCAAAAAATCCTTCCGCATCGTTACCCAATGTTACTAATTGATCAAGTTGATGAATTAATCCCTGGTAAGAAGGCCGTTGCACGGCGTAATGTCACGATTAATGAAGAGGTTTTTAATGGTCATTTCCCTCAAAATCCAGTTTTACCAGGAGCATTGATTGTTGAATCATTGGCGCAAACAGGTGCCGTCGCTCTCTTATCTCAAGAAGAGTTCCAAGGCAAAACAGCCTATTTTGGTGGGATTCGGTCAGCAGAATTTCGTAAAGTAGTCCGCCCTGGTGATACGTTAAGGTTAGAAGTCAACCTAGAAAAAGTTCATAAAAACATTGGAATTGGTAAAGGCATTGCAACGGTCGATGGCAAAAAAGCCTGTACAGCCGAATTAACTTTTATGATTGGGTAGGTGGTTTGATGTTTTCCAAAGTACTAGTCGCCAATCGTGGTGAAATTGCTGTCAGGATAATACGGTCATTACGGGAGCTAGGGATTAAGACAGTAGCTATTTATTCAACTGCAGACCGCGAAAGTCTTCATGTTCAACTAGCGGATGAAGCTGTATGCGTTGGAACCGCCCGTGCCCAAGATTCATATTTGAATGCGAAAAATATTTTGGAAGCTGCTCTTGGTACAGGTGCCCAGGCGATCCATCCCGGCTTTGGCTTTCTATCAGAAAATGCGGAATTCGCGACAATGTGTGAAGAATGCGGAATTACTTTCATCGGTCCCCAAGCCTCAGTTATTGACTTAATGGGGAACAAGGAGCATGCACGGGAGCAAATGAAAAAATCAGGGGTGCCTGTAATTCCTGGAAGCGATGACTATATTACCAATATTAATGACGCTGTTGAGGTCGCAAACAAGATTGGGTATCCAATTTTGTTAAAAGCAGCTGCTGGTGGTGGTGGTAAAGGGATCCGACGAATTAACGATCATAACCAGATGCGGCAAATATTTAGCGAGGCCCAAAACGAAGCCCGACTTTCGTTTAATGATGACCGAATGTACCTTGAAAAGATTATGGAGAATGTTAAACACATTGAGGTCCAAGTATTTCGTGATAATTTTGGCAATGCCGTTTTCTTTCCTGAACGAGACTGCTCAATTCAACGGAATAAACAAAAATTGATTGAAGAAAGTCCTTGTGTCCTAGTAAATGAACAAGAGCGAAAAACGCTAGGACAAATTGCCATGCGAGCCATTAATGCGATTAACTATCATAATACGGGGACAATAGAATTCCTAATGGACAAGAACCATCACTTTTACTTCATGGAAATGAACACTCGTATTCAGGTTGAACATACAGTGACGGAGATGGTAACTGGGATCGATTTAGTGAAGGCACAGGTGATTGTCGCTGCAAATGAACCACTTCCCTTTACCCAACAGGATATTCAGGTTCATGGACATGCGATTGAGTGCCGGATAAATGCAGAAAATCCTAAGCAAAACTTTATGCCAGTGACTGGGACGATTAATTACTTGTATCTTCCAGTCGGTAATTTGGGGATGCGAATTGATACTGCTATTTATCCTGGCAGCAAGATTACTCCTTATTATGATTCAATGATCGCTAAGGTAATTGCCCTTGGTCAAGATCGCCAAGAAGCTATTGAAAAAATCAAACGACTTTTAAATGAAATGGTAATTACGGGCGTAACGACCAATCAAAATTTCCATTTAGCAATCCTAAACAATCCTAAATTTTTGGCAGGAACAGCTTCAACAACGTTTCTTGAAGACTCTTTCTTGCCGCAATGGAAGAGGGGGCTGACAGCGTGAAATTATATGATCAAAATAATACTTTAAGTGAACGGCACATCAAAGCAGATAAAAATGCTGATGAAAGGGTCCCAGATCAAATGTGGTTAAGGTGTCCACATTGTCATCAATTACTATTTGCCAAGCAGTTAACACAATATGCTGTTTGTCCTAACTGTGACTATGGATTACGAATACCTGCCCGTCATCGACTCTCATGGTTAGTAGATTCGTTTGAAGAATTCGATAAGGATCTCCAGACAAAGAATCCGTTACATTTTCCTGGATATCAAGAAAAAATCAGCAAACTTCAAAGACAAACTAAGCTGAATGATTCAGTCCTAACTGGTGAAGCTTCGATTAATGATCAGCTATTTTCACTAGGCATTATGGATCCAACATTTATTATGGGATCACTCGGAACTGTTACAGGTGAAAAGATAACGCGCTTATTTGAATATGCAACTACCCATCGCCAAGCAGTAGTATT
Source organism: Limosilactobacillus reuteri (assembly GCF_020784725.1). Lineage (GTDB taxonomy): Bacteria > Bacillota > Bacilli > Lactobacillales > Lactobacillaceae > Limosilactobacillus > Limosilactobacillus reuteri_F. The sequence continues at coordinate 232,002 of NZ_JAJGTZ010000044.1, read as the reverse complement.
ATTCACTGCTTCAGGCGGGGCACGGATGCAAGAAGGAATTATGTCGTTAATGCAGATGGCTAAGGTTTCACAAGCAATAAATGAGCATGCTGCTGCAGGACTTTTATACATCGTGATATTAACCGATCCAACAACTGGTGGAGTAACTGCTAGTTTCGCAATGGACGGAGATATTATTCTCGCTGAGCCTCATGCACTTGTTGGCTTTGCTGGCCGCCGCGTTATTGAACAGACAATCCACCAGCAAATTCCTGTCGACCTCCAATCAGCTGAAAACATCCTGCATCATGGGTTTATTGATCGAATTGTAAAACGTCAAGATGAAAAAAAGCTGCTTGAATGGCTATTAAAAACAGGGAGCGTTGCTAATGAATGAACAATTATCAGCAAGCGAGATTGTTAAACGTGCTCGCAGCGACAATAAAATTACGGGGCTGGAGATTATTCAAAATGTTTTCCCAGATTTTGTTGAGTTGCATGGCGACCGGGCAGGCGGGGATGATCCTGCAATCGTTGGTGGAATCGCTACTTTCCATCAGCAAGCAGTTACCATCATTACCACCGATCGAGGAAAAACAACAGACGAGAAAATTATAAAGCATTTTGGCTCACCAATGCCTAGTGGTTATCGCAAGGCACTCCGCTTAATTAAGCAAGCAGCTAAATTTAAGCGACCTGTATTCTGTTTTGTTAATACCGCAGGAGCATTTCCTAGCAAGGAAGCCGAAGAAAATGGGCAAGGAAGTGCGATTGCCCAAAATATTTTACAAATAAGTCAGCTTGCCATTCCAATTATCACGATTATTTATGGTGAAGGAGGTAGTGGGGGAGCCTTAGCATTGGCATGTGGAGATGAAGTATGGATGTTAGAAAACAGTACTTATTCTATTTTATCTCCTGAAGGGTTTGCCTCCATCATGTGGAAAGATAGTACGAAAGCAGATAAAGCGGCAGAATTAATGCAAATGGTGCCGCAAGCTTTATTAAAACAAGGGATTATTGAAGGAATTATTCCAGAAAGCGAAGAGCATCGTAAAACTTGCAAAAATATCGAGCAGGTTTTACTAAAGCAATTAAACAAACTGCAAGAATTATCACCAAAGCAACTTCTAGCAAATAGAAAAAAACGTTATCGAAAGTTTTAAGGAGGATAATATGGGAAATATATTAACAGGAAAAAAGATCGTTGTTATGGGAGTAGCTAATAAGCGTTCTATTGCATGGGGATGTGCACAAATGATGGCTGAACAAGGTGCACAAATTATCTATACTTATCAGAATTCCAGAATGAAAAAAAGCCTACAACGGTTAGTAGATGATGAAAATCAATTAATTGAGTGTGATGTAGTGGATGATGAAAGTATTGAACAAGCCTTTACAACTATCAAGGAACGTTTCACAAAGGTAGATGGGATTATACACGCAATTGCTTTTGCCAAAAAAGAAGAATTAGCTGGCTCAATTCTTGGTGCTAGTCGTAAAGGTTATGCAATCGCGCAAGATATTTCTTCTTATTCCCTTATTGCTGTTACTAAGGTTGCCAATCAGTTAAACCTATTAAATACTCCTGCAAGTATTGTTACCTTAACCTATTTTGGCTCTGAACGTGCTATTCCTAACTATAATGTAATGGGAATTGCTAAAGCTGCCCTTGAAGCTAGTGTTCGCTATTTAGCACGGGATTTAGGACAAAAACGAATCCGTGTTAATGCAATCTCTGCTGGAGCGGTTAAGACATTAGCAGTTACAGGTATTAAAGGTCATGATGAACTTTTAAAGATGTCCCAAGCAAGAACTGTTGATGGAGAAGATGTAACTATTAGCGAAATTGGGAACGTGTGTGCATTCTTAATGAGCGATTTATCAACTGGAGTTACTGGCGACACCATTTATGTTGATAAGGGGGTACATTTGATTTAAGAATATAAATTTTAAAGACTGAGAAATGAGGTTTTTTCAGTCTTTTTGCTGTCTTTTAGAAGGAAAACATAACAATAGCAAGAACTTTTTTAGTTTTTTCTAAAAAAGTTCTTGCTATTTTATAGATCAGTTGGTATTATTAATAACGTTGTGAAAGACGAGTTAACAATTTTGAGAAAAGTTGTTTAATATATTTAAAAAATGGCCCGTTAGTCAAGTGGTTAAGACACCAGCCTTTCACGCTGGTATCGTGGGTTCAAATCCCGCACGGGTCACTTTTGCGGAAGTAGTTCAGTGGTAGAACATCACCTTGCCATGGTGGGGGTCGCGGGTTCGAATCCCGTCTTCCGCTTAGTCAGTTCTATTATGCCGGGGTGGCGGAATTGGCAGACGCACAGGACTTAAAATCCTGCGGTTAGTGATAACCGTACCGGTTCGATCCCGGTCCTCGGCACTATTTCGGGAAATAGCTCAGCTTGGTAGAGCACCTGGTTTGGGACCAGGGGGTCGCAGGTTCGAATCCTGTTTTCCCGATCTGGCTAAACAGCTAAGAGGTAATCTTCTTAGCTGTTTTTTGTAGTCAAAATTTGATTTATTACTTTGTAACAAGCGGTACTAAAGCAGCCATTAATTAGTTTTTTGAAATAAAACAAACTTTTTTTGAAAAAAGTATTGCTTTTTATAGGATAACTTGATAATATAATATTCGTCGCTGATATGCGGGTATAGTTCAGTGGTAAAACCACAGCCTTCCAAGCTGTTGTCGCGAGTTCGATTCTCGTTACCCGCTTTTAATTAATTTAATATGGCCCGTTAGTCAAGTGGTTAAGACACCAGCCTTTCACGCTGGTATCGTGGGTTCAAATCCCGCACGGGTCACTTTTGGAGGATTAGCTCAGTTGGGAGAGCATCTGCCTTACAAGCAGGGGGTCACAGGTTCGAGCCCTGTATCCTCCATTGAACAATTTTAATAGTTGTTCAACATTTTAATATAATTGGGCTATAGCCAAGCGGTAAGGCAACGGTTTTTGGTACCGTCATGCGCTGGTTCGAATCCAGCTAGCCCAATTAGCCTAAAACAGTGAGTAAAATTACTCTCTGTTTTTTATTAGAAAAAATAGGATATCTGTCAACTGGTATGGTTGACTAAAAATACTTCCTACGAAAATGTAGGGGTATTTTTTTTATGAAAAAATACAATCAATTCTAAAAAAGAAAAATTTTTGATTTTGCGATTGATGCCTTCTAAAGGACCATTAGAGTATTCAAATTTAGCGCTATTTAAGACATATTTTCTGTTTTGACGAAGGGTTTGAATAGCGGTATCCATTTCTGTATTGGTTTTTTGATAGTCTAAGATGGTTGACTCTAGTAATTCACTATTGCGCTCGTTTAGGGCTTTCGTGATATCTTGGTAAGTTTGGTATACTTCAGCGAACTTGGAAAATTTACTAGTAATGAGATCAACAGCATTTTGGCGAGTCATATATTGTTTAACGCCGCGAAGAAAAACTACTTCTTCAGGGTGAAGATCTTCAGCTTTTTTATGGAATAGCTTCCAATGTGACTTCATAATTTTATATTCTCGGCTCTGTTTATCGAGTTGTTTTAGGATAGAGATACGACAATTGTCCAAAGCACGACCAGCTAATTGTACAAGGTGGAAGCGATCAATAATGATATTGGCATTAGGGAAAAGGCGATAGATAAAGCTTTGATATTGAGTATTTAAATCAATTACAACTGATTGAACGCATTCGCGTTCGGCTTTTGAATAACGACTTTCAAAATAATCAATAATGGTAGGTGATAGACGATCCTGTAACTTTGTGACAATTTGGTGGGTTTCAGCGTCACAACAGATAAAGACTTAGTTGAACGAAACTCGTCAAAACATAGATGCTTAGGCAACTTAGCCACACGATAGTGTGGTTCCATGCGCTCTAAAATTGTTCGACGAACGCTGCTAGGAGAACAGTGACACATTTCAGCAATCAGCTGACCAGATAGTCCTTTACGAGCTAAAAGCATGATTTGATTTTTGAGATCACTGGATAAGGTTTGATTTTCTTTGGTTAAATTAGTAATAGCACCAAAAGTAGTATGGCATGATTTACATTTATAGCGTTGTTTACGAAGCTCTAGTTCATATCTTCTCCCGTTTAACCTTGCCAGTCGTACATGAGTTTTGGGAAAGCCATCCTTATTAACTGTGGGAAAGCCACAGTTACGACAACGATTAATCGGATAAGAAAGAGTAGCTGTTATTAGCGTTATATACTCTTTAACAGAATCATTGTTGTGTTCAGCTTCTTCAACAGAAATAATTTTAATATTTTTATCTTTAATTCCAAGAATATTTAGGATAGAATCATTATGGGACATTTGTTTAACCTTCTTTCATGATTTTTGTGGTGAATTGATTGTATAACGAGGGGACAGCAAATGTCCTCTTTTTTGTATAAAAAAATCTGGCATGGAATCTCTCTCCATACCAGAAAGTGTATACCCAAAAAATAGGCAATCTAATAACGTAAGCTAAAAGCAAACATCATTGGATTGCCTAATAACTAGCATAATTTATTCACGTCGTAATATAAGATGCCAAACAAAAAAGCCAACTCCAATAATTAAAGCCAACCATGCCCAAAGCTGCAATGGAAGATAGATAGTACACGTTAATAAACCTAGAACCCAACTAATTAGCATCATCGATAATCCAGCAATATCGCCACCTAAACCATCAATACCACAAGTAGCGATATAGACGATTCCTGATGCCAGATATAACAGCGAAACAATTAATTCGGCTGTTCCAGCATAAATATGGATTGTAGGATTAGGATTCCCAAAACCTCTTACAATTGATTGAACAAATATAATAATGGCTAATACAATCATAATAATTCCTACAATAAGTTTTGTTACCTTCATTCTAAAGACCTCCTCAAGTTTTATTCTACTCGGATGATTAGAATTTATAAAGAATTACAGTTTTTCTATTTACAAATAGAGCAGGGGAGAATAAAAAACAAACCAGCAATTATCTTCTGGTTTGCTTAAATCTTATTTAGTTGTATTTTTTACTTTTTTCAAGGCTTCTAAAAATACTTCGTAAGGTTGCGCACCAGTGATTGAATACTTATTATTAATCACAAATAGCGGTGCACTTGGCATTCCAATCATAAATGCGCGCCGTTCGTTTTTTCGAACTTCATCTTCATACTGATTAGATTCAAGAACTTTTTTAACATCAGCAACAGGTAGTCCGATTTCATTCATTGCAACAGTTAGAGCTTCATAGTCCGCGATTGATTCATTATCATTAAAATAAAGTTGATAAAGACGTTTAACAGCCTTATTAAGTAATGCTTGGTCATTTAAACTCTCAATGTATTTTATTAAGCGATGAGCAGCTAATGTATTAACAGGAATCGCATTTTCCATCTTAATTGGTAAATCAATATCGGCAGCAAGTTGATCAATTTTATGTATTTGTGTAGCAGCTTCTTGCTTAGTTAGTTGATGAGTTTTTGCATAATATTCTGTCATTGATAAATCAGTTGTTGTTGGTAACGTTGGATCTAGTTGAAATGACATAAATTTTAATGGTGTCTGATCGGCAATCTTTAATTCTTTAAGCGCTCGTTGTAATTGTGTAATTCCCATATAGCAATATGGGCACGCAATATCAGCCCAGTATTGAATTTCCATAGATGATCGCTCCTTATAAATATATACTAATTTAATCTAACCATAAAATAAGCGAAGTTGCTAGTAAATACGTAAAGAGGGAACGATTTATTTTAAAATTAACCTGTCATTAAAATTATAGTTTTAATGCAACCGAAATAAAACTTTTTAAACAAAACTAATATTTTTGATTTATGTTTTAAAATATTTATGTAATACTATTGCTGAAGTCTATGGCAAAAGTATTTTTAACAAAGGAGTTTTTATCATGAAACATACGCTTAAAGTTGATCAAGTACGTGACGGTTTATGGCTAGATTCAGACATTACGTATACGCAAGTTCCTGGATGGCTTGGTAATACAACGCGTGATTTGAAACTCTCAGTCATTCGGCATTTTCAAACCAATGATGCTACACGTTATCCGGTAATTTTTTGGTTTGCTGGCGGTGGCTGGATGGATACAGATCACAATGTTCATTTACCAAATTTAGTTGATTTTGCTCGGCATGGTTATATTATTGTTGGCGTCGAATATCGTGATAGCAATAAAGTTCAGTTTCCTGGGCAATTAGAAGATGCTAAGGCTGCTATTCGTTATATGAGAGCTAATGCTAAACGCTTTCAAGCCGATCCTAATCGATTTATTGCGATGGGAGAATCAGCTGGTGGTCATATGGCAAGTATGCTAGGTGTTACTAACGGTCTTAACCAATTCGACAAAGGGGCTAATTTAGATTACTCCAGTGATGTTCAAGTAGCGGTTCCTTTTTATGGTGTTGTTGATCCATTAACAGCTAAAACAGAAAGTGCATCAAACGATTTTGATTTTGTTTACCGTAATTTGCTTGGCGCTGAGCCTGAAAACGCTCCTGAGCTTGATTCTGCTGCAAATCCCCTCACCTATGTAAATTCTAATTCTACACCCTTTCTTATCTTTCATGGAACGGAGGATGTTGTTGTTCCAATCAAAGATAGTGAAAAGCTTTATGATGCATTAGTTGAAAACAATGTTCCCGCTGAATTATACGAAATTGAAGGCGCAAGTCACATGGATGTGAAATTCCTTCAACCACAGGTATTTAAAATTGTGATGGACTTTTTAGATAAGTATTTAACCCGGCCGTAGAGCACTTCTTGCCTTCTTTCACATTAAATTGATGAAATCAAAAACAACCTAAGATTAGTTCAGGACAAAATTATTTTTGTCCTGAACTTTTTTGTTACTCTAAAGGTAGATCTAAAGTCGTACATAGTCTCAGGGACTTCAAGTCCGTATTAAAATGTGATTCGCCAATGATTATTTTGGGTGCACAAAAATTGCCGAATTGCACTATTTGTTCCCCAACTTTACAAACTTTCACCATTTCATACCATTTTAACTAAACAAAAACTCCGATAAAATGCCGTTATATCAGCATTTTACCGGAGCTTATTTTTTATACAATCTTACAAAAATGCGTCCCCCGAGAGTCGAACTCGGATCATGAGGACCGAAATCTCATGTGCTATCCATTACACTAAGGACGCCCTATAATTTTATTTTAGCGTATTTATTAAAAAAATAAAGAGAATTTGTCAATTTTATTTAAAAAAATACAAATACTGGTGGTGTTTATTTATTCCCTCCTTCTCCTTTACCAGCACTTCTTAAGTTAATATAATAGATATGTTATAAAAAATATGAGGGGGAATTTTCTATGAAAAAGCAATCTACAACCATTGCTTCAATCGTTATTCTAATTATAATCGCTATCTTTGCACTATTAAATACAGCAACTGTCATAGTCAACCTTTTTGGAGCACAAGTAAAGATGCCACTAGTGCTACTAATCTTTATCTGTTTACTTATTGGAGCTATTATTATTTACTTACTATCATTTTCTAATCATCTCAAAACTAACAAGCAATTAAAAGAATTACAATCGTCGCATGTTAGTAAAGACGAATTAAAAAAATATCAAAAAAAGATTGATCAACTGCAAAAAGAAAATACACAGTTAAAGCAACAACTTAAAAGTCAAACTATTGCAGAAAAGCCACAAGATCCTTCTGCAAATTAGTATTTCAGAGAGGAAATTAAATGGGAAAATACCGTTTTATTGCGGTCGATGTTGATGGTACCTTACTAGATGATAATGATAAATTCGACGTTAACCGTTTAAATAAAGATATTGAATTATTACAACGACAAAACTACCACTTTATTATTGCAAGTGGAAATAGTTACGATGCATTGTCAACGATCTTTCAACCGTGCCCACTTGTAACAGAATTTGTAGCAGAAAATGGTGGACGACTGGTAATAAACGGCAAATCTGTCTACGGAAAGACTCATTCAATTGCGACACTGCAACAGCTTTATGCTTTTATTAAGCATACGCTCCCTAGTCCCGACATCTTATCTTTATCTGGTGAAACACAAACAATCCTTGCTGAGCAGTATCGAGATGTTCCAGTCCCTTTCTATCCCCACCACACATATTTTTCTGACCTTCAAACAATCACTGAGCCAATTTATAACTTAAACCTTGGTTGGGCCAAACACAAATTATCCCAAACTATTATCCAAGGATATGTAAATCAATTAAATGAGCAGTTCCCAAGCTTAATTCAAGCAACTTATAGCGGAGCTTATGGCATTGATATACTACCGGCAGGCGTAAATAAAGCCTTGGGATTAAAAAGACTAGTTAAAAATTACTTAAATGGAACTTTAGCCCAAGTAGTTGCTTTTGGAGATACGTCAAACGATATTGAGATGCTAGCAGAAGTTGGTTATGGATATGCAATGAAAAATGCTACTGATGACCTGTTAAAAGTTGCGGATAAAGTGACAAGATATGATAATAATCATGCTGGGCTATTGTCAGAAATTGAACACCAATTCATTTGCCGTTAAAGATATTATGTAAACTAACATTAAGAAAAAAGATATGCGAGTTGAAATCGCATATCTTTTTTCTTAATATACTCCACCATCGTAGAAATTGTAAGATGGTTTATTAAAATCGTAATTAGGAAGTTCTGACATTTTAATAAAATTATCTGCAATTCCCCAACTCATTAAATTAATTGGTTTACCAAAATCCTCATCAGGAATCACTACCATAATATATTTACCTAGTGCGCGTGCCATTCCTAATTCAACACCCATTCCTACATCCTCTTCTTCAGGAATGTAAACTGCTAAAAGCATATCAGAAGTTGAAACTCCTACACGATCACCATTGTAAGTTGCTGTACTCCATTCGCGATCTTGCAAAAGCTCTGGATGTTCATCAACCCGTAATCCTTTATATTGGTGTTGTAATGGCACATAAGAATTTTCTACATCTACTGTCGGGTTAGTTTTAATTGCGTTCATTGCGTCCTCATAAGCTTTATTTTGCTTGTCAGTAAACCACCCTGCACAGAAATATACTGTCTTACTTTTTTGATTTGTCATTAAGTGAACTCCCCTTTAATTTTTGTACAGTTAAGATTCTATCATGGAATAATAACCTTAACCAATTAGGATTTTTTAATCTTTCTTGAGAGCTGTGTTAATTAATTGCTTGGCTGCTTTTGAAACTGAAATATCTTTTTTATCTGCATATTCTTTTAATTGTTGATATATAGCTAAGTCATCCGGCCCACGCCATATAATTCCTGTTACTTGACCATGTTCTTTATTCATTTTAATTCCTTCCCCACAAAATATTAGCGATATTGTTTAAAATTTTTGTTCGATGATGTAATTGAAAGTGAGTAGTCTTTGGATACACTTTTTGATGATACTTAATCGATGGATGGGCTTTAATTAATGATTTTAACATTTCTGATTGGATATGTGGAACAGCTCCATCAGTTGTTTTACTGCCTTCTTCACTCCCCATTAAATTATAAATCTCAACAGGATAATTCAGCTGCCAATTTTTCATCTCCAAAAATAATTGATGAAAATCCTTGTCTGTAGATTTATTAAGTAAATGATAGCGATATTTCAACTGATCGTTCAGGCTTTCTTCAACTGGAACTCCTAAAAAGACTACTTTATTTAACCGCATATGCTCTTGAAGATATTTTGAACTCATATAAGCATGAATGAATTCTGTTCCTCCATATGAGTGGGCGACTACATTAATTTTTTGCATATGATAGTGTTTTTGCAAATAGTTCAAAACAGTCGTCAGTTGCTTAATCTGTGGATGGTAGGTACCATTATAGTTCCAGGTAAATAAGACTTGAATTAAGGCATTCTTTTGCCCGTGAAAGTCACCCTCTGTCCAGATCCGTCCGTTAGGGGCAACCCAGATCGTTAGAACTTTTTGTGCAATGTGTTTCTGCTGATAGTACTTAATCATCTTATTATAAGTAACCGTACTTCCTCCCCAACCAGGAATAAGTAACGTAGGAACAGAAGAATATTCTATTTTATTTTGGTAATTTTGTGGTGATAAGGGTTGTCCGGGCGTTCCTCGCAATAAGAAACCTTGAATACCAAAAGCAAGAAGGATTAGACTACCAATACTAATCCCAGCAATTTTCAACGATTTTTTCATCAAATCATCTTCTTATCATTTCATTTTGTATTTTACTTTTATTATACGCTTGAAAATTATAAAGAGGATGATCTTTTAAGCCTTTGGATATGGAATTAAAGTTAATTTGCCATTAACATATTCGCCAAGATAAATGTCATCAACACTGCCATATCCTGCTTTATGGATTTGTTCAAATACCCACTGTTCATCATGATGAATCAATTCCATTACGTCAATATTGATCTGTCCATCATTAATTAGCGGAAAGCGAACATTAGCTTCATCATTTTCGATGATTACAAGTTGACCATTTTGTTCTAAAATTCCACTTTTGACCTTAGCAACTTCATAAATTCCATGACCACGAAGGCGGAACATAAGGTCATTGGCACTGATTCCTGCGCGCATACAATTCTCTACCAATACTTTGCCGTTTTGGATTAATATTTGCGGTCGTCCATCAATGATTCTTCTTACCCAAATGTTATGATCCTTTGCAAACTTTACAATAAATACAATTAATGTCCAAATCAAGAGTACCATTATAAATTCAAGGACAGAAATGTCACTATTGTAAATAATTCCGCCAATGATCCCACCTAAAACATAATTTTGGACTTGATCAATCGCAGAAGTTGGTGCAAGATTCCCTTTCCCCAATAAATTAATCTGAAGGATCAAACATAGCATACCAAGGACAAACTTTATAATGATTAACGAATAAGTATCCATTCTTCTCTCCTACTTCATTAAATTAACCTGATGATTAACAACATGTGCTCGTGTAAGAGTATAATTATCTCCTGTTTGACTTAAATTGACACGATAATCGCGATCTTCAATTCGGACAAGAATCCCATCCGTTAAAGTTGTGGAGTTAACAACTACTTTTTGTGGAGAAACATCATGATCCCGAGCAACGGCCTTAATAAAGGGAATCATTTGAGTTGTTTGGGATTGCTGGGTGGTACTTTTTTCCATATCGGTAACTTGAAAGCCAATAAAAAGCAATAATAATAAAAAGAAAATTATTCCTAAATCACGATAACGGGTAATAAGCCGATGCCGTAAATATAAAAGCGTCATTACTGCAATCAAAAGTGCAAAAATGATAATAGCAACGTAATTGAATAATTGATTCATATGTTGGTGATTTGATAAATAGTTGATTGTGTAAAATGTCAATTTAATTCTCTCCTTAACTTAAATGTAATAAAAACTTAAGCAGCTCCCCACCCTTTTTCCGTTTGCTCATGATAAAATAATGGTAACTATAGTATGAAAGAAAGGAGGAATTCTCAATGATCTTAAAACTAGCATTAAAACTTGGATGGATCTTATTAGGGAGCATTTCATTCGTCGGTGGAATAATCGGAATGCTTCTCCCTGTAATTCCGCAGGTTCCATTCTTCCTCCTCACAATTTGGTGCATTACTAAAATCTCACCACGTTTTCACAACTGGCTCCTTAGTAATCCACTCTACATAAAATATGCAACACCCTTGGTAAATCGGCTTGAAAATCTGAAACACCATCCGAAACAAAAGACACAAAAAATTAATAATAAATAAAAAGGTCTTGAATGCTATTTGCGTCCTAGACCTTTTTATATTAGCCAAATAATCGTGCCCAGAATCCCTTCTTTTGTTCTTTAACAGGTGATTCCGTAACTTTTTCAGCTGTATTCGTAGTTAACGTTTCATCATTACTTGCTTCGTTTTCCTCAATGTCTTCAACATATGGGTTGCGTTCACCGATCCATTTAAAGAATTCATCGGCTTTTATTTCCACAAATTTGCCACGTTTACCATTGATACCATCAACACAAAGTTCAATTGGCAGTGCATTTCGATACTTTTCAATACTATCAGCAGTAAATCCATTAAAAGTATTAAGCTTCGAAATATCAAATAACAAACTATGATCTTGTTGCCGGTATTTAAAGTCTTCTTCTTGTGTTAGGTAAAGCTTAGCCCACCGATTACGCGAACTTTCCTTAAAGTCATCGCAAATTTCATCTGCAAAGTAAGGAGGTACTTCCATATCTGCCATTTGATAGTAGTCGCGGAAAATTTTACGAGTATTCGCTAAGAAGTCAAGTTTTCCAGTCTTTTCATCAAATGCTCGCCATGGCGTTTCATCGTCTTCTAGTAAACTTGCCATCCGCATTACAAAATCCTTAAACAACGTATTATTTAAAGTTTGTCGTACATTATAGATATACTTATTTGCTTCTCCCTTTTGCTGATCATCGATTACCTTATCAATCTGAAGATAATAAGTTCGCCGTGCAGTTTCACGAAGCATCGTAAAACCAGAATCATAGTTAGTTGTTCCAATTAATGGCGCAATTGCATGTGGATTGTTAACCAATTCATTCATCGTATCAACAACCAAATGCCGACTATATTGATCTTGTTGGAAGAAGTATGGTTCAATCTCATCCATTAAAACGGGGTATGAACTTCCAAGTTTCATATAGTGCTCAATTGCATCAACAGTTTTTGCTTTTTTCTGTGGTGTATCTGTAGGATAGATAGTCCCAAAATCAATTAATGACCGGTCAGTATTCCATGTCAATTGATTAATAATCCGTAACAAAGTTGATTTTCCAGAACCAGCGGTTGCTCCTAGAATCAAGAAGTTAGGAATATCATTACCATCTTCAGGATTCAAACTAGCTTTCGCACGAATTTCCCATAAAAATGGTGCCGTAAAACTATATAAAATGGCTTCATAGAATCGTTTGCCATAATCATCATTGTAATCAACAACGTATTGCTGATACCCTTTTAATACCGCATCAATACTCTTTAAGCCATCACGAATTTGACTAATAGTCGCAATCTTCCCAAATTGAATTGGGTGCGTGCCTGTATCATTCGGTACGTACAGGCCACTATTATTGTTAACCAGATTTCTTTCCATGGGCCGATCATATAAGAATGTTGTGTATTTTTTCTCTGCTGATCGTTGTTGCGGTGTCATTCCACTAATCAGTGCATCCTGAACTTGTTTAAAAATCTTCTCTCGCGATTTCAATTTCGGTTTAGCTGCTCGTGGCGATACAGCTGTTTTTTGCAAAGTATAAATTGTATCGTGTTGTTGAATTTGTCGTTCTGCTTCTTCTTTATCTTGAGAACGGTTAGTCGTGATATTCCGCATTGACTTAGTAATCATTGCCGGAATTTTATTTTCATCAATTTGTTTTTGAACATCATGACTAATTAGGTCCGTCATATCTACAGCTGCAATTTGATCGGTGACTTCATTATCAAGAATTACAACCGCATTCTTAGTTCCCTTGTTATCTTTTAAGCTCTCATCAATTTGATTTTGTGCTGCATTTAAAAGATTTTCGGTAAAAAATGGGCGCAGAATTGGCTTAATGTCATTCTTATAGTGATTATCAAGATTTTGAAATAGCCGAATGTCATCATCAAAGACTAATATTTCTTCATATTGGTTGCGTTCTTTATCAAATGAAGCACTGTCTAAGTTAAGGCTTCCCAAAATCACACGAGTATCATGGGTCTCGGAATTACTCAAGAGATAAAAACGTGAATGGATTGCCTGAGTTGGCGCAATTGCAACTTGAAAAAGATTATTCAACACATTTGCTTGATTGTCACTCGTTAATGCTTCAAAGACTTTAGCAGGCTTTTTATTAGCAGCAGATAGCAATGCATTGGTTAAAGCTACCTTAGTGATTACTTCATCACCAGTTTTAGCTTCAAAATTCTCAGGGCTGCTCAACGCAACTTCGACTTTAATAAAGCGACTTAGATACTGATTAATGAAGTCAGCAGTCACGTTACCAGTAACTGCTGTTAATCGATTAAACTTATTAGCATCAAAAAGCTGGTTGATCTTTAATGGTGGAGTGTCTTGACCATTAAAAACAATATGAATCTTTTTTAGATCTGAATCTGTCATTGGCGTAGTCCTTTTCTAAACAATATTAACTCTTTTTATTTTCGTTTATTTAAACCGATTTTGCAAGTGACCATTGAAATATTTTGTTTCTACAGTAGTTTTCTATTATTGGTTTTATATGTAAATGATAAATACCCACTCAATCCTTTCAATTAGATGAAGCATTGAGTGGGTATTTTAATTACATAAGTTTCTACTTCGTATTCACTTGCGTTACTGCCCCAGTTGCATAATTTATACTGATATTGCGCTGGACATTAGGGACGAATACATTATATTGCAAACTGCCATCCTTTGACTTGGCCTCAATATGGGCACCAGAAGGCACTAAATTATTACCATCATATACATCAGTCACCCGATAACGAACTTGTTTGTTTTGGTCAAGAGCTTTTCGCACTAAGCCTTCATAGTAGTTCTGCCCGGTTGATGTACTACTTCGAGCTTCGTTGGCCCAAGCAGTTTGAGTTGCAATATTAGCGGGATTTGACTCTGAAGCATTAAAGCCACGGATACCACCCACTAACGCATATCCTAGTAAGTGTCCGCGATCGTAAGCATGGGAGATCCCACCCTTCAAGTTGTGGGCTTGTAAAAATCCAGCTGGCTTCCAATTAGTGGCGCCATTTCCAGTTTCGTTTCGATTACGGTACTGTCGTGTTGTTCGATTGAGCCACGCGTCACCCTGCCATGCTCGTCCACGCGAATCACGTCGATTAACTGCGTACGGTGCGTTATTAATATTTGCGTTCAACGCCGTCTGATTACTATTTAAAATAAACGCTCCGTAACCATTCCATTTTATGTCAGATGTTCCTAACTGCTGCCGAACACCATTCGAAAGAACACTTGTGGCCTGATCTTGGGTTGGCGGCGTAAAAGAAGATGATCGATTATTATTGCTAGAATGGCGCCAAGACGCTACCCGTTGGATCCCCTGCGGTAAGGTACTTCCCTTATCAGATGGCTGGGAAAAACTCCCAATGCCGAGAATCGCTACTAAAGCTAAAAGTAAATACTGGGTCTTTTTATTGAATCGAAATCGCATGTTTCTAAAATACCTTTCCTTTTAAACGTATGTTCGTAGAAGTATTTTATCATTTTAAGTGGTAAAAGAAAATACTCCCAAAACAATCTGTTTCGAGAGTATTTATTCTTTACGCTAATTTATCTTGGCGTTGAGTTCTTAACTTGTAGATAATGCTCATAATAACTAAGAAGACTGCCCCAACACTGACTGAAACCCGTGTATCTGGGTTAAAGAACATAAATAATAAGATAACACTTAGCGCAATCAAACTAAAGTAGTTATATGCTGGATAAAGTGGCATCTTGAATGGGTGGTCCTTTAATTCAGCTGGATTATTGCGCCGGAAGTTTAATTCTGAAATTAAAATAATAAACCATGGTACCATTCCGGGAAGGACACTTGAACTATAAACAATCACGAAGATATTAGCAGAGGCTGCATTAAACATCGACATAAGCATGTTAACAATAAAACCAAGGAAAATCCAAAAGGCAATTGTTAAGATCGCAACGTTTGGTACAACCCGCTTTGACAATTTACTAAATACCTTAGGAACTTCACCATCAACTGAAAGCTTAAAAAGCATCCGACTAGCACTATAAATTCCTGAGTTAGCACCCGACAAAGCAGCAGTCAAAACAACGAAATTAATGATACCAGCTGCACCAGTAATTCCGACCTTAGTAAATGTCTCAACGAATGGTGAACCAACCGCTTTTAACTCGTCCCATGGATAAATGGAAACGATAACGAAGATTGCTCCAATATAGAAAATTAAAATCCGCCAAATAACAGATTTAACTGACTTAACAATCGCATGGCGTGGTGAGGCCGCTTCACCAGCAGTAATACCAAGCAATTCAATTCCTTGATAGGATCCAGCAATCACAGATAGTGAGAACATGAATCCCATGAATCCACCAGTAAAGAATCCACCGTGTGACCATAAATTGGAAATTCCAACCGGATGCCAATTGTTACCTAATCCAAGGACAATTACTAACAATCCAAGAATGATCATAACAATAATCGTAACAACTTTAATCATCGCAAACCAAAATTCCAAGCGCCCATATGCCTTAGCAGATGCAAGGTTTGCAAGAGTTAAGATAATAATCATTACTAACCCAGAAATCCAATCTGGTAAGTTAGGCCACCAGTAATTAAGGTATTGACTCATAGCAATGATATCTGAAATACCAACAATAATAAACTGAAAGACGTTACTCCACTTTGTCAGGTATCCAGCTAAGGGATGAATATATTTTGATCCATAGTCAGCAAAGGAACCAGTTCCTGGACTGATATAGATCATTTCCCCTAACGCACGCATAACACCATACAGGACTAATCCTACAAAGGCATATGCTAATAGGACAGAAGGACCAGTCCATTTAATAGTTGACGTAGCTCCCATGAAAAGACCACTACCAATTGTCCCACCAATTGCAATCATTTCCATTTGTCCGGGAGTCATTGTCCGATTTAATTTAACTTCATTTTTCTGATTATCCATCATTCTAACCTCACTTTAAATAAAAAAGCTACCCAAAATGTCCCTAACCAACCCTTGTCAATTTTGATAAGTGGTTGAGACATCTTGAATAGCTATTGCTAACAGATTTAAGAGATATTAAAACTACTCAACCACGGTAATTGTTGTTGTGGTTGAGGTGGAGGTTAGGTGATGAATAATCGATTTGTTGTAAATTTGCATTTTAATTTCCTCCATTTCAGTTTTCAATAACATTAGAATACTATTAGAAAATTAAAAATGCAAGTCCTTTTATCAAGTTTTTTGTTTTATTTCTTTTTGTGTGCCCTATTTAGCGAAAAGAGACTCATCCCCGCAACCATTACTGTTATCCCCATACCAAGGAAAGTTGTTAAATCATCGGTCTCATTTCCCGTCTGGGGAAGTATTTGCTGGTCAGGGTTATCATTTTTACATGAATCTCGACGTGAACGCTTTAGGCGATTATTAATACCTGCTATCCGTTGATGCAAATTTTGCTGCTTTCTTGGGTTGTTTACCTCCCCATAATTTTCCATGACCTGATTATCATCCCCTAACTCTTCTTCCGCGTGGTAATTGTCTCGTAAAGCTTGCTTTTCTCCTTTTTTCTCCTCTGCTGTATTAGTTTTATTCTCTATAGCTTGTTCCATCTCCCTCTTTTCTTCTAAAGTATTCTCTTTACTATTCTTTTTCATTCCTTCGTCTTTAACGAGGGGCTGATAATAAACATTTACTGTACTTTTTAATTGTGGTAAATCCTCTATTTCTGTAACAGTCGGAATCTTATCCATTGATGGTTTAAAACCAGCTTGCTCAGGAATATCAACTTCTTCAAAAGGTTCAATTATCCATATTGCCTTTTGGGTGGGATCATTCGTTACTTCACAGTGAGCATAAGACATTTGTTCCACTTTTTTAACCCCACTTAAGAGATGAAAATAGATTACGCGCTTGATTGGAACTCGTTCTTTCTGATTATTTGCGCTAGATAAAGGCTGCGCAATTGGTTCTTGGTTCGCAGCTAGAACTGGTGGAATGTTTAATGATAGCAAAAAGATCGTTGACGCTGTCGTTAAGCCTACTAAGCAAATATTTCGCAATACACGAAGATGGTTTAAATGATTCATATTATCTCGCTCCTATTTTTGTATACTCTTTAATATATATACGTAAAAAGAAGCAATTTACATTTTTTAAATCAAAAAAGCTATCACCTACAAGCAATTCCTTACCTGCGATGACAGCTTTGTTAGCTTATAGTGAATGGATAACCTGCTCAATATCATCCACAATTTGTTTAGGGGTTAAGTGATACCATTCATAGAGGACTTCGGTAGGAACATTATCCGCAAATTCGCGTGGTGCTCCAAAGTTCAAAACTTTCATTCCTTTTGGTCCATAGTAACGAGCAATTGTTTCCCCGAAGCCTCCGCTAAGAACCCCATCCTCTAGGGTAACAACTACATCATGATTTTCTGCTAGGTGGTGAAGAACATCTGAATCAATTCCAGTTACAGACTTTGGATTGATCAATGTGGCATCAATGTTAAGCTTGTCTTGAAGTTCCTTCCTTACCTTTTCACCAAGTTCCCAGAAGTCACCAACAGCCATGATTGCAACTTCACTTCCGCGATGAGTAAGATCGTACTTGATCGTACTATAGTCATCTTGTGTTGGTGTCCCGTGAAGAAGCGGCTTTTCTGGTTGGCGAATTACTACTGGTTCATCAGTTTGCTTGATTGCCCACCGTAACATCGAAATCATTTCTTCGACGTTTGTAGGTGCTAAATATTCAATGTTTGGCAAATCACTAATCATTGAAATATCAAATGTTCCTTGATGAGTAGCAGAACTTTCTGTAATTGTCCCGCCTCGCACAATCATTACAACCGGAGCATCATTTAATGCCATATCATGAATCAATTGATCATATGCTCGTTGAAGGAAGGTGCTATTTTGAAATACAACAGGACGTACACCAGCTTGGGCCATTGCAACAGCAGTCGTAATTGAATCCTGTTCAGCGATCCCAACATCATAATAACGATCTGGGTGCTTAACCTTAAATTTGCCAAGATCAAAAGCTCCAGGAATTCCAGCATTAATAGCAACAACTGGTTTATCCCCTGCAATTTGCTTATCCAATTCAGCAAGAACAGCATTACTATACGATTCTCCACTTACCTTAATCTTATCTTCGCCAGTCTTGAGGTCAAATGGAGTGCGCCAATGATACTTCATCTTTTCTTCAATAGCTAGTTCATAGCCCTTTCCTTTTAAGGTGTTAACATGAAGGACGATTGGATGGTCAATATCCTTGATTTCCTTAAAGGTGTCGATCATCGTCTGCAAGTCATTACCATCTGCAACATACTTGTAATCGAGACCCATAAACTTAAAAATATTATTGGGAGATTCGCCATTAGTATCCCGTAGTTCTTTTAGTCCCTTGTATAAACCACCTTGGTTCTCATCGATTGACATTTGATTATCATTAACGAGAATAATCAAGTTAGAATTAAGCTTAGCAGCATTGTTTAATCCTTCAAAAGCTAATCCGCCACTTAAGGATCCATCCCCAATTACTGCCATAACGTTATTATGTGATTGAGGCTTCATTAAATCACGCGCTTGAGCCATCCCCACTGCAAGAGAGATTGACGTTGAAGTATGGCCAATTTCAAAAAAGTCATGAACACTTTCTTCTGGTGACGTAAATCCGGTAATATCTTCATAATGATCAGGATCAAGAAACCCTAATTTCCGACCTGTCAGCATTTTATGGGCATAACTCTGGTGTGAAACATCCCAAATAACTTTATCATGGGGCGAATCAAAAACATAGTGAAAAGCAATTGTTAGCTCCATTACGCCCAGATTAGGGCCCACGTGTCCACCGATTTTTGCATCACGCTCAAGAACAAGTTGACGCATTTCTGTTGCTAATTGTTTTAATTCTTCAAGTGACATGTCTTTAATATCGCTTGGTTCATTAACTTCATTTAAGAGGTAATCAGGATGCAGATTCATCTATTCCACTCCTTCTTGATTTTACATTTAATAATTAGTAATACTTATTGCTCTTATCATTCTAACACTTTCTAAAGCATTGAGTAAATTACTCTCAAGTTCAAATTGACGAAATTCATGCATTTCGATACCATTAAATAGAGTAATTCGTTAAAAAGGAAATAGTTATGAAAAATATAGACAACGCCGCAACTAATAAAATCTCACCATTTAAAAAATTAACGACAGAGCAAGAACAACTCGTCAATGACATTATTTCATTTACTAAACACCATCTAACACAAAATCATCCTGCAATATATACAGTCTACGGGGATGCAGGTACTGGAAAAAGCGTAATTTTATCACAATTATTCGTCCGTATTCAAAAAGAAGCGCGGACACAACAAAATTCAGTTCTTTATCATACTAATAATTATTTTCTTGTTAACCATCCAGAAATTTTGAAAGTCTATAAAGAAATTGCCGGGCCAATAAAAGAGTTATATAAAAAGGATTTCGCTCGGCCAACCTCATTAATTAATCAATTGGATAATCAAAACCAAACCATTGATGTTGCTGTTATCGATGAAGCTCATCTTTTATTATCCAAACCCGATCATTATAATAATTTTTACCATGATAATCAGCTTGTCGAGATTATTAAACGCGCTAAAGTTGTCATAATTGTCTTTGATCAATACCAAGTTTTACGGATGAAAAGTCTCTGGACCCCTGAACGACTTCAGGCAATTACGAATCAATATCCCCATAAAGATTATCATTTGACCCACATGTTTCGCATGAATGCGAGCGATGACTTAGTTAAGTGGTTTAATGAATTTACTAACTATAAATTAACCGCTTTGCCAGCATCCGCCCGTGATCATTATGATTTTCGCATTTACAGTGATGCCGAGGAAATGAGGAAAGCAATTGTCCAACGTAATAAAGAAGTAGGACTTTCCCGCATCCTTTCAACGTCTGGATATCCGTCAACGCTCGATGGTGGTAAACACTACATTGAGGAAGGCAGATTTAAGATGCCGTGGGATCAATATAACTATACAGTTACTCCCTGGGCAGAATTGCCTCAAACCATTGATGAAGTTGGCTCAATCTACACTTGCCAGGGGTTTGACTTAAATTACACCGGCATTATTATCGGTCCGCCGATTAGCCAAACGCCGCAAACAAACCAACTTCAAGTTAATTTAGATCGTTATACAGATGTTGAAGCATTCAAAAAACGTGACGACCTAACTGATCCAGCTGAAATTAAGAGTTTAGAAAAAAGAATGATTATGAATTCTTTGAACGTTTTATTCAAGCGTGGTGTATATGGAACTTATCTTTACGCTCATGATCCGCTTTTACGACATTCTCTTACCTCCCTTTTTAAGAAAGCTGGGTTTACGCTACCAAAGGAGGAAAAACAATTATGAAAGAGCGTAAATTAAATAAAACGTGGCTGATCGTTGGCGCAATTATCCTCGCTGTCATCGTTCTCTACTTCATTTATCGAACATATAAACCAGAGATTGATCTACTGCTCGACTTTAATGCTCATAATAAGGCCAAGCTTCTTCATATGATTAGAAGTCATGGTTTTACAGATATCTTTCTTCTTGTAGCATTGATCGGTATCCTAAATGCGATTCCAGGAATGTCTAATTCCGTTGTTTGTATCTTTGCCGGGTTATGTTATGGACCGGTTATTGGTTTTCTGATTAACTGGGTTGGCAATATTTTAGGAAACTCTACTGTAATGAGTATAATTCGAAAAGTTAACCTCTCCAAACGAGTAAAGAAAAACAAGATCCTTCATTACCTCTTGCAGCAAAAGCACCCGTTAATTGCACTTACCATCGGCTTTATGATTCCAGTCATCCCCAGTGTACTTGTAAACTACGCTGGTGCCCGTTTAAATGTGAGTCGGAAACATTACTTGGCGATGGTAACCGTGGGAATGGCACCGACCTCCTTTCTCTATGCCTTTGGGGGGGATGCTATTTTCAAGGGTAACATTAGACGACTGATCGGTGTTGCAATCGCGATTTTAATTCTAATTGGCTGTTACTTACTCGTTCGCAAAATTTGGCAAAACCATGAAGAAAAAGCAATGACAAAATAAGCAACTTAATTAAAAACAAGGCTCCAAACATTCGGATTTCCCGGACGCTTGGAGCCTTTATCTTTAATTAAATCTTGACCAATATTCTGCCAAATATTTGTTGGTTAAACTTTCCGGTTTTTGAATAAGATCCAGCGGCCTCCCCTGAGCGACAACTTTCCCACCATTACTACCACCACGCGGCCCCATATCAAGCATATAATCTGCGTTAATAATCAAATTTAAGTCATGAGTAATAGTAATGATTGTAGCGCCCCGATCAAGTAATTGCTGCATTACTGCTAAAAGGGTTTTAACATCAAGAGGATGCAAGCCAATAGTTGGTTCATCAAATACAAATAAAGTTTCGCTTTGATTATGCTTCAGGTGTTTAACAAGTTTTAAGCGTTGCGCCTCACCCCCAGAAAGGCTAGGCGTACTTTCACCCAAATGCAGGTATCCTAAGCCCACTTCATCCAATAATTGAAGTTCACGAGCAATTTTCGGAACTTTCTTAAATACACTTATGGCTGCCCGAACATCTAATTTTAAGAGATCGACAATTGAAAAACCGTGCCACTTAACTTTTTGAATTTCTTCATTGTATCGGCTTCCCCCACATGTTGGACAAGTCTGTGGCATATCTGGCAAAAATTGGATATCAAGAGTTACAATACCCGCGCCCCCACACGTTGGACATGCTCCCTGCTTATTATTATAAGAGAAGTAAGCGGGCGTATAGTGTTTCTCTTTAGCTAAGGGTTGGGCAGCAAATAACTTCCGCAGGTCATCCATAATACTGGTATAAGTTGCGACTGTTGAACGGTTAGTTTTACCAATTGGCGCTGCATCAACACTCACTACTGCATTTAACGGACTTGATAAGTTTCGAACTTGTGAAGGTAATTTTACTTCCCTTGCTTGAGCATGGATAGCGGGAACCAAACTATCAAGAATCAGACTTGTTTTACCAGCACCCGAAAAACCAGTGATAGCAGTCAGCCGATTAACTGGAATCGCTCCATGGACATCTTTAAGATTGTAATAATCTTTTACCTCAAAGATAATCTCTTGACTAGCTGGTTCGTTTGTTAACGGACGGCTTTTTAATACTGCTGTCCCATTTAAATAAGGACCAATTTTGGACTGAGGGTTGTCAGCGATTTGCGATGGTGTTCCCTCCGTAAGAATTTCTCCACCTTTTTCTCCAGAACCCGGGCCGATTTCAATAATCCAATCTGCTTCTTTGATAATATCAACATTGTGATCAACAACTACTAATGAATTACCTTGGGCCACTAATTTCTTAAATACATTTAAGAGACCTGTAATATTATCAGGATGTAAGCCGATAGAAGGTTCATCCAGAATATATAAGACACCAGTCGTTTGGGTTCGAAGAGTTCTTGCAAGCTGAATACGTTGTAATTCACCTGTCGATAACGTATTCCCGTTTCGCGATAAAGTTAAATAATCAAGGCCTAATTCCAATAATGGCCGTAAATTATCATCAAACTCTTTAAATAATGAAGTCGCCATCTTTTTCATATCTGAAGGAAGAGAAGCTAATACATCTTGCTTCCACTTGCTTAATTCCCCAAGCGTAAGATCACTAACTTGCGCAATATTTAAACCACCAGCTAATTGTTTTAATAATTCTGGTTTTAACCGTGTCCCATGGCAGACTGGGCACGTTGAATAATGGAAAAATTCACTAATTCGTTTTTGCGCTCGTTCGCTTTTACTACTCTTCGCAGATGCTAATACCGCTTCATGAGCGTTCTCATATAAAGCATTAAAGTCATGAAAAACACGGCCTGTTCCTGAGCGGAAGTCCATCTTAAACTTCTTTTGTGGACCATTTAAAACAAAATCTTTTTCTTTAGGGGTTAAATCTTTATATGGAACATGGATGCGAACACCCGCCTGTTCAGCAACACTCGGCATAAAGTTTCGTCCAGGTAAATGCCATGAAGCAACTGCCCCATCAGCTAAACTGAGATTTTCATCCCCGATAAGTTTACTTTCATTCAATTCACGAACTTTTCCTGTTCCATGACATCGTAAGCAGGCTCCGTCAGAATTGAATGCAAAGTCTTCTGCTCCATAGGTATAAAACTTTGTGCCACAAGTAGGACAGGTTAATTGTCCCATTTCATCGCCACTTTTACTCATTACCTCCGCAATTTCAAGACTTGGTTTTAAACGATGCCCATTTGGACAGAACGGTTCGCCAAGTCGCGAAAAGATCAGCCTAATTACATTCAACATCTCACTCATTGTTCCAACAGTTGCTCGTTCAGATGGAATTGCGGGACGTTGCTTCAATGCTAGTGTTGAAGGAATATGTTTAACACTTGTAACATCAGCTTGAGCACCTAACTTTATCCGCCGTCTTGTGTAAGTAGAAAGCGCTTCTAAGTACCGGCGAGATCCCTCTTCATATAAAATTCCCATTGCTAATGAGCTTTTCCCGGAACCAGATAATCCCGAAATCGCGACAAATTTATGTAGCGGGATATTGATATCAATGTTCTTAAGATTGTGGACCCTTCCACCTTTTACTTCAATTTGCGTTGGTAGTCTGGTTTCTGTCACTATTTTTTACTCCTTTCATATCATCATTCCACAGATGGCGGCAATAACTCCACCAAAATAACTTAAGCCAAAATAAACAGCGAACATTCCCCATCGCTTTTCATCAATCATTGAAATTAACTCAACATTAAAAGTCGAAAAAGTAGTATAACCTCCTAATAAGCCAATCCCAAATAATAGCATGATCGAGGAATTACTAGCAAAATTTTTGGTAAGAATGCCTAATAAAAAACTACCGGTGATATTAATAAATAGCGTTGCTAGGGGCCAATCAATTCTTAACTTTTTCCACCAGCTTGTAATGATATAACGGATCACGGCCCCAATTGCTGCTCCAAGACCTACATTAATCATTCTGCCGTGGACCTCCGTATTTTCGTGCCAGCATAAAGCCGAGCAGTGCCAAAGTCAAGCCGCCAAGAGAGCTCACAAGAAAATAACAGATACTCACAATCACACCTTGGCTTTTAAGCTTAACAATAGTTGTGGCTAAACTTGAAAATGTCGTAAAAGCGCCAATAAAACCAGTTCCTATCCCGGCATTTAGCCATGCTGCTAATAGGCCCCGCTCAATAAAATAATAAGTTATAAATGCTAGCAAAAATGAACCAATGAGGTTGGCATATAAAATTCCATCGCCGCCTAATAGGGCACTAAGCTCATAACGAGTGATTCCACCGAGGAAGCCGCCAATCGCTACACTCATTATTGTTTTTATATTCATAAAAATCTCCTTAGATCTGCAATCATTTTATTATACAATATACAACTTTTGCTATTTCAATTTAGAAACTTGTATAATAATATTGATTTAAAAATTTAAGGGAGATTTAGATAATGAAAATGCGACGAATTGATCACGTTGTTTTAACTGTAACTGATTTAGAGCAATCAATGCGCTTTTATCACGAAGTATTTGATATGCCGGTAATTAAAGAACAAAGTAATAATGACTTAATTACAATGCGGTGTGGACATCAGCTAATCCGTTTACAAAAAATTGACCGACCAACTACTCTAAAGGCGGCGCATCCAACCATTGGCTCTGCTGACCTATGTTTAGTTGCCGGCGATAGTATTGACGATATTGTTCACCATCTTAATAGCTATTATATTGATATAATTGCTGGACCAATTGTAAAACAGGGTGCAGAAGGCGAAATGACCTCGCTTTACGTTTATGATCCAGATAATAATCTGATTGAAATTGCAGTATATAAGAATAAATAAAGTAAATATGAGCGAGAGAAGGTTGTTTTCCACTTCTGTCTCGCTCATATTTTATTTCAAAATAAATTCAACTAAAAGTAAAAGGAGCGTGCTCACGCAAAATACCCACCAATGGTCCCGAATAATCCCGAGATAGTCCCGAATAAAAGTTAAGGGACAGTATCGCCAAGGCGTCTTGCTACTAACAAATGACCAGTTTAATCCCAACTTCCTTGCATAAGCTCTCGCACGAAGAACATGAAAATCACTAGTTACTACTACAACCATCTCTTGCGGCTTAATAAGTTGACTAGCGAAGGTCAAATTTTGCCATGTATTAAGTGCTTGAGTTTCACGAATTATTTTTCTTGCTGGGATTCCGTGAGCAATTAAGTAAGCAGCCATGACTTCTGCTTCAGATACTTTTGCTTTCTGTACTATTCCCCCTGAAACAATAATTTTTGCAGATTGATGATTTTCCCAACAGCTGATGGCCTTATCAAGGCGAGTAGCTAAAACCGGTGGAACTTGGCCATGTTTAACAGCGGCCCCCAAAACCAGAAAGTCCTGAACTGTAGTAGGACATTTTTGCAGGCGGGTACAAGAACTGAAAACACAAAATAAAATTAAGTTAAGCGTACTTAAAACGTCAATAGTTGTTACTGCTAATGCACTTAGCCAACTCACTGATTGAATCGGTAAATTTTTAAGCAAAAAAGCAAAAATAGGCAATACTACTACCAGGTTGAGCAGCATCAAAGTAAACGCAAACGTATTGAATTTAGCCACCTTAGTTTCACTATTTAAATGGCGGATCAAAATAAGCCTAATCGTGATCCCCCAGCATAACGCACAAATTAATTCATTAACTAAGTTTAAATATATCATTAATCATCGTTTCCTTCGCCAATTTCGCCATCTATGGACAATTTCTGTAACAACTAAAAGAATAATAATTATGATTGCAATAATATAGCCAGATACTCCTAAACGATAGATATGCGAATCCGCTGGTGTCCCCTGGACTAATAATGATGATCCTAAAATTACTGCTGCCAAAATAATTGCAATCATAAAACGGTTCATTAACCGTTCTATTTGCTTTAGCACTCGTTGCTCATTTTTATACTGTAGATCAACCTTGGCGTCCCCGCTCACAAATGTATCGATCAATTCATTAATTCTTTCTGGCATCTTCCCCATTGCTTTACTTGCAAGGAAAAAATTGACTAGGTTATTATCAATAGCAGAACGCCAATTAAAGTTTCGTTTTAAATAACGCCGCCCAAACGATTGGGCAACCTCAAGCATTGATATTTCAGGATCAAGTTTAGCAACCGAGCTTTCAAGGGTTCCAAATGCCTTAATTAGCATTGTTACCTCTCCCCGCATTTGAAGGTGGTTTTTCTTACATAATTGAACAATTTGGTACAGCATTTTCACGAAATCAATATTACCAAGGCCAGTTGAAAAATATGGTTGAATAAAGGCACCAAGTTCTTTATAAAATGCATTTTCGTCAACTTCTCCGGTCCGATTACAAACATTTAAAACTGCTTTCCCAATTTTTTGCGTATCCTTTGTGTTGATAGTAATCACAATATTCGCAATACTATTTGCCATAGCTGGACTTAACCTTCCCATCATTCCAAAATCAAGGTAGATGATCCGGTAATTTGGTAATGCCTCCTGCTGATCATAACTAATGGTTGTATTATAAATGGTCTTTTCATGGTGTTTGGTCGTTGCGTATTGCCTTGCTGACTCATCCGGACGTAATTCGTGAATTAATATATTTCCTGGATGCGGGTCTGCATGAAAATAATGGTCAACAAAAACTTGTTTTAAAAAGTTATTAACGAGCGTAGTAGCAATTTCATGATTAACGGTCGTTGCCTCTTGATCATTATCATTTGGCTGCTTAAAACGATACCGAATGCTTTTTCCTTCCATCGCCTCATTAACAAGAATCTTGGGTGCACAATATTTCATATATACCTTAGGGACTAAGATTGGCCCATCGCCGTTATTTAATGTGTAAAATTCTTCTCCATTTTTTGCTTCTTCAAGAGTATTGACCTCACTTAATAATGAAGTACTGAGTTCATCAATCACTTTATCTAAATCAACTACTGCAATGTCTTGCGGAACATACTTAAATAAGACCACCGCTTTCCTTAGGAGGGCTAAATCAGTATTAACAAGCTTACCAACTTCTGGATGTTGGACTTTGACAACAACTGGTGTTCCATCCTTAAGCGTCGCATGGTGAACCTGTCCAATCGATGCCGAAGCAAAAGGCTTTTCCGCAAAGCTAGCAAATTCCTCATTAATTTTCTTCCCGGTTTCTTCTTCAAAAGTTTGCTCCACAGTTGCAAAACTATCCGCTTTAACTTGATCTTGCAAGTGGCGAAGTTCTTTAATATATGCTGGTGAGACAAGGTCTGGACGGGTTGATAATATTTGGCCAAGTTTAATAAAAGTCGGTCCCAGTTCTTGTAACGCCTGACAAATTGCTTGTGGATTAGTTTGATGGTAAAAATTACTAACAAAATGGTATTTTCGCATCACTTGCATAATCTTACGCAAGCGTGCTGACTTCTTGATTTCATCTTCATTTGTCGTCATATGTCTTCTCCTACTTATTTTCCTTTATTTTAGCATTTCCACTTATAAAAAAATAATTAAACTCCCCTTTCACTACATTTTACTGATACAATAGTAGTCGATAAATTTTTTAAGAAAGTTTAGGTGAAATTTTTAAACGATGAATGGTTTATGGAATTCATATTGGTTTAAATTAATTATCATTATTTTGATTTTGCTGTTAGCTGCCTTGTTTACACTACTGGAATATTCAGTTGTTAAAGTGCGGCCTAGTGAGTTAAAGGAGCTCCGGCAAACACGAAAAGTCAAACGCGCAGAACACATGGTAGCAAATCTTAATGAGTACCTATCAACAGCTCAAGTCGGCGTTACGATGACTTCTTTAGTTTTAGGTTGGTTAGGTGATGAATTTATCACAGAGCTGTTGCTAAAGATTAATATCATTCCGCACGATGTTCTTCAAGCGATTGCACCTGTTATCGGTGTTTTAATTTTTACGTTCTTCCACGCGGTATTTACTGATTTGGTTCCGAAAAACATGGCGATTGATCGACCGGTACCAATTCTATTATCAATTGTTCACCCGGTACAATTCTTCCATACTGTTTTTTATCCATTCGTTTGGTTATTTGCGGTAGTCGCTGCGGCAATTACAAAAATGTTAGGCTACAATGTTCAGCCAGAAGAAGACACATATTCACAAAATGAAATTATGACCTTATCTCAACAATCGGAAAAAGCTGGTGAAATGGATAAGGAAGACGTTATCTTTATGCAGCGGGCCTTTGAAATGAATGATAAAGTTGCTGAGGATATTATGATTGATCGGACACAGTTAGCGGTTATCGATATTACGGCTTCAATTAAAGATGCAGCCAAACTTTATTTTGAAAAGAAATTCACGCGCTTCCCAGTTGTCGCTAATAATGATAAAGACCACATTCTTGGTTACATTTTTGCATACGATATTATGCGGCAAAACCAAATTAACCCACAACAATCTGTTCGAACGATCATGCGGCGAATTCCAATCGTTTACGAAAATGAACAACTTACCAATGTCCTTGCTGAGATGATGAAAAAACAAGTGCCAATTGTTGTTGTCCAAGATGAATACGGTGGTACTTCAGGAATCATTACCGATAAGGACATTTATGAAGAATTATTCGGAACAGTTGGCGAAGAAATTGATCACGCAACCTCTGACATGATTGAAAAGAAGGAGCCTGATAGCAAGGGTAATCCTACCTTCGAAGTATCTGGTAAGATGCCATTAGATGATTTTGAACGTTACTTTGATACAAACATCGAACAATTTGATAACTCTGAAGTAACAACCTTAACTGGGTTCTTCCTTGAACGGCAGTATGACTTAAAAGTTGGACAGCCAATTAGAGTCGATAATTTCTCATTTACACCTCTGGATTTAAAGAATGCTTATGTTAATAAATTCAAGGTAGTTTATATTAAGCCTAAAAAGAAGAAACCATCAGCTGATGAGGATCAAAATAAAGAAAAATAGATATTAAAAAGGCTCTCCGCAATTTAGGAAAGATTTCCTAGTCGCGGAGAGCCTTTTCATTAGCAATTCATCTGCATATCAGGAATACAGTTACATTTGACATGATCCGGTGAATCAGTTGCTTTGCTTGCCAATAATTCTTGTAACTTAGCAATATCATCCTTACTAAGGGTTACATTATTGATCACATGTTCAAGCGTGCTTCCAACATGTCGTTCACAAATATTATTAAATAAGTTGTCCGCCGCTTGGTCCATTGTTTGTTGTTCCGGAACTAAGGGCTCATAGATAAATCCACGTCCTTGACGAGTGGCAGATAAGGCTTTTTTATCAACCAGGCGGCGAAGTAAAGTCTTAATCGTTGCTGGTTTCCAGTCAACTTTTTTCTGTAAAATTTCAATAATTTGACTACTGGTCGTTTGCCGTAGACTCCAAACCACCCGCATAATTTGCCATTCAGCGGGAGTTATTTCTAAATTAATATTCATCTAATTCCTCCTGCGTTTACATATGTAAATCATTTATAACTATATTTTATCATTAATTTACTTACTTGCAAATTCCTAATGCGTATTGACATTAATAATCTAACTAGTAAACTCAATACTGTTTGACTAATTTTAAGGAGCGCTATATCTACAAATGGAAAATCAACGAATTAGCCATGCATTAGTAATCATGGTTTTTGGCACATTTTTCGGTCTTCTCTGTTCAACCTTAATGAACATTGCCCTACCAACCTTTATGAACGTCTTTCATATCAGTGAGGCGCAGGTCCAATGGGTGACAAACGGGTATATGCTTGTCAATGCCCTAATGATTCCCGTTAGTTCATTCCTCATAAAAAGATTCCCATTCAAAAATCTCTTTATTATTTTCTCTGGAATTTTTCTTTTAGGAACCATTATCGGCGCGATCGCGTGGAGCTTCAATCTAATTGTAATTGCTCGGATGATTCAAGCTCTGGGTGCGGGAATGATGATGCCGCTAGTAAACGTCTTGGCAATTCGCTATGCAAAGCCGGGGAAAAAAGGCCAAATTATGGGCATTATTGGCCTTGCCTTTAATTGTGCCCCTATCTTAGGCCCTGCCATTTCCGGCTTTCTATTACACTTTTTCTCTTGGCGATACCTTTTCTTGTTAATTATTCCTTTTGCAGTCGTCACATTACTCGTCTCATTCTTTTTACTTCCTAAAATTCCTCATAATGAGCATCCCCAATTTAATACATCAGCTCTTATTTTAATTACAGGCGGATTATGGTCACTATTGATGGGCTTATCAAATGTTTCGAACAATCACTTGCTTTCATTTAATGTCGCAGGGGATGTCCTTATCGGCTTAGTCTTTCTCTTGCTTTTCTTCCTTAACCAACGTCATAGTAATCGTCAGCTAATTAACTTTGGGATCTTCTCCCACAAACAATTTGTTTTTGCTACTGTCATTAATATGCTAATTACATCAACAATGTATGGCAATGCAATTTTGATTCCCCTGCTCGTACAAATTGTCTTGGGAAAAAGTACGGTTGTTTCAGCTATTGCTGTCCTGCCGGGGGCAATCTTAACGGGTCTCCTCTCAACAACGAGCGGCCGTTTTTACGATATTTATCCAATTAAGATTCTTGTTGGCACTGGTCTCATAATTGATATCGTTGGAACAATTGGTCAAGCTGCAATCGGTGCGCGTAGTTCTGTTCTCATGATCACCCTTTTTCAAACGATTCGACAATTTGGACTAGTGACAATGTTAATTCCTTTACAAACACAAGCATTATCGCTGCTACCTAATGAGATCGTTCCTGATGCAGTCGCTACTTTTAACACATTACGGCAAATCGCGGCGGCCTTTGGAACTGCCCTCATCGTTTCAATTGTTGGTATTGTTAATCACTTAGTGCACAATCCGTCCTCACACCTCGGTATTCAAGCTGGCTTTCTTCTGTGCTTATGCTTACTATCGACTTCGCTCTACCTCAGTACTAAGCTATACCATAAAATTTCTTCGCAAGAGCAATTAGAAAATGCATAAAACAAAAACCAAGTGAGATCCATTTTGGTCTCGCTTGGTTTTTTACTATGTTAAAAATGCAAATTCAATAACGTTACAATACAATACGTCATCCCACTAGCAATAACTGGGCCAGCTGCAATCCCTTTAAATGCAACTACTCCAATAATCGTTCCAAGTACCAAGGCAACGGTGACTTGAGGAACAGCTGCCAACTGGTTAACGCCATACTTTGATAAGATAGCAACTGCAATGCCCATGCCGACTGCAATCCAACCAGCAGGGGTTTTAAAAGCAGCCCATAAATCATTAAAGCCAATTTGACCAGTCGCAATTGGAATTAAGATCGCAACTGAAATCACTGTCACACCCCAATTAATTCCCTTATGTTGTATCAAGGGCAACCATTTGGCGGTATAAGGAATTAGTTTCAGGGCCATCACTACTACCGTGGCAATAATCAATGATGAGTTATGGCCAAAGATTGCAATTAATAATACTAACGCTAAAAAAAGCCAGCTTTCCATTTAATCTCCTCCTCAAACTTTAACTAGTATAACAAAGTTGAGAACGAGGACAAAGAAAGCTGACTAATTAACTAATCGGAAAGGCGATTGTAAGTAACGTCATCTACTTCTTCGCACCATTCGCTAGTTCCCTTCGTAATAGCAATATGAGAGAACCAACTATCTTTAGTAGCTCCATGCCAATGCTTTACACCCCCATGAATTGCTACAACATCACCGGGTTTTAACAATTGCGCCGGCTTGCCTTCTTCTTGATACCAACCCTCACCAGCAGTTACTAATAAGATTTGAAAACCATCATGGTGAATATGCCAGTTATTACGACAACCGGGCTCAAAATTAACGTTTGAAACATTTACATCAATGTTATCGTCAGGAGATACTAATCCATTAAGATAACTTGTACCGATAAAGTATTTTGCAAATGCAACGTTCTTATCACCAAAACCAAACAGGTCATTTTTTACTTCGTGTTCATTCTTAGCCATTATTACTAACCTCCAATTAATTGTTGGTTTAATAATAAACTGTAGTATTAAGAATGTAAAAAGCTTATTATAAATGGTGAGTTATTCAAAAAATGAATTATAATTTTCGCAGCCATGAAAATAATGACTTTTCATTGAAAGCTGGACTATCATGAGTAAGAATATGGTAGCCAGACGTGACATTTAGCTTACCAGCATTGTTGATAAAGTCCTCTTGATAATCACCAGTGCCACTCCAACCTGTACTAAATGGCGCAATCTTACCAGTGAATTCTTGAAGCTGTTGAAGCAAAGCAATAATCGGTGAGGCAACTTTCCCATTCCAGACTGGTCCACCAACTAAGATCAAGTCATAATACGATAAGTCAGGTAAGATAGTCACTAGTTTAGGGAAGTCATGCGTTTTAAGCTGTTGCTGATAAATTTTTCCGGTTTCTTCCATATCCAGTGGGAAAGTATCATCGGGAACCTTAATTCTTACAATATCGGCACCAGTCGCTTCATGAATCTTACTAGCGAGTCTAGCAGTATTTCCAAATTGCGAATAATATAAAATCAATGCTTGCTTTGCCATCATCAATAACTCCTTAATATAAATAAAAACGAGGGATACTATATGGATACACGTGTATTAAAATACTTTTTAACTGTTGCACAAACTAATAATATCACTAAAGCTGCAGAACAATTACATATTACGCAACCTACCCTTTCCCGGCAAATCATGGACCTAGAAACCGAATTAGACATAAAGTTGTTTAACCGAGGAAATCGGCGTCTTCAACTCACAAAAGCTGGAATCCTATTTCAACAGCGAGCAACGACCATGCTGCAACTCTTGGATCAAACTGAAAACGACCTCCACCAACAAGAAGAGGCATTAACGGGAGAAATCAATCTTGGCTCAGCGGTTTCGAGTGTCTCTCCTTATATAACGAAACTAATTTTTGAATTTCAAAAGCTCTACCCAAACGTAATCTTTAATTTATCTGATGGGGATGGCGATGTCCTTCGGCGACAACTAGATGAAGGGCTCAATGACCTTGTATGCCTCCTTGAACCCGTTGAAGCTGCTAAATATAACTTTCTCGAATTGCCGATCCGTGAAGAATGGGGAGTAATAATGAAAAAATCGGCCCCACTTGCCAAGTATTCTACTATTACCAAAGAAGATCTTTACAAAATCCCCCTAATTCTTCCTCACCGTAGTATTGTTCGCGATGAAGTTAGTGACATTTTAAAATTAGATCAAACGCGTTTAAATATCCGTGCCACAACCAGTTT
Source organism: Limosilactobacillus reuteri (assembly GCF_020784725.1). Taxonomy (GTDB): domain Bacteria; phylum Bacillota; class Bacilli; order Lactobacillales; family Lactobacillaceae; genus Limosilactobacillus; species Limosilactobacillus reuteri_F. The sequence goes on along the minus strand of NZ_JAJGTZ010000044.1, from coordinate 198,014 downwards.
ACCGGGAAATACCGTTTCTCTTTTAAGAAATAGTAATTACTATGGTCTGACAATTAAAGGGGTATACGATAACTTCCATGATCCAGACCTAGCTTTTGTTCCACTTACGCCAAATAAGTCAACGGGGGATGTCCTTGCCTGGCGTAAAAATACGGTCCTTTCTCCCGCTATTGAAAAGTTTCTTCAGTTTGTTAATGAGCAAATTCAAGAATCCTAGAGCTTTTAATGCTATAACTGATTTAGAAAGGAGTATTAGATTAATATGAACCAAAATCTACAACCAAAGATAAAACTAAACAACGGTTACCTTATCCCCCAACTTGGCTTAGGGGTCTGGAAAGCCTCACTTGCGGAAACACAGCAAATGGTTAAAGAAGCCATTATTAATGATTACGTCTTGATTGATACAGCAAAACAATATGGGAATGAAGCAGCTGTCGGACAAGGTCTTCAGGAAGGTCTTGCAGCAAGTGGTCGTAAGCGCGATAGTATTTTTCTCACTACTAAAATTTTCAATGGTGATCAAGGAGATTATGATAAACTTCGGCAAGCAGTAAATGCGCAATTAAAAAAGTTGCAAACAAGCTATGTCGACCTTCTCCTTCTTCATTGGCCAGTAAATGATAAATACAATGAAAGCTGGCGTGCGTTAGAAGATATTTACAAGGACGGTCAAGCAAAAGCGATCGGCGTCTGCAATTTTAATGTTGAACGAATGACTGATTTGCTCGATCACGCCAAAATTAAACCAGCAATTAATCAAATTGAATTCAATCCCCTCATTCACCAACCTAAGATTGTAAAGTTTTGTCGAGAAAATGATATTCAGCTTGAAGCCTGGTCGCCACTAGGCAATGGTCGTCTTCTTTCCAATGATGTTATTAAGCAAATCGCAGACGAGCACCAAAAGAGTCCGGCCCAAATTATTCTTCGCTGGGAAATTCAGCAAGACTTTGTTGCCCTTACTAAAACTATTCATCCTCAACGTATGAAGGAAAATGCAGAAATTTTTGACTTTACCCTGTCGCCAGACGAGATGAAGCAAATCGACAAGTTAGATCAAGAAAAGCATTCCATTTGGTATGATAAGTTTAAGTGGTCAGGCAATCCTGACGGTGTAAATGACTATATTGGTAAGCCGGGCGCATTTTAGCTCCAACTAATTTCATATTTTTTTACATAAAGGGCACCGCTAAACGAGGAGTGCCCTTTTTATTAACCAAAATTTTCTAGAAATGTTCATATTATTATACTACAATTAAAATCATTAAAAGAAAGAGAGGATTCTTTAATGAAAGCTGTTGTATCTGTTCTAGGTGAAGACCAAGTTGGAATTATCGCTAAGGTAAGTGCCCTTCTTGCCCAAAAGCAAATTAATATTCTTGATGTTTCACAAACAATAATGGATGGCAATTTCGTAATGATGATGTCTGTGATGATTCCTGAAAATCTTGATAGTTATCAATTAACTAATGAATTTACAGAACTCGGTAAAAAAATTGGCGTTGAAATTAACCTTAGAAATGCCAAAATTTACGATGCAATGCACAACCTTTAATAAGGACGGGAGGATCATCCTTTAATGAATTCACAACAAATTTATGAAACTAGCCACATGATTTCCAATGAAAACCTTGATGTGCGGACAATCACGATGGGAATTTCTTTACTTGATTGTATCGATAGTGATAGCGATATTGCTTGCCAAAAAATTTACGACAAAATTACAACCAAAGCCAAGAATTTAGTTAAGATCGGCCAACAAATTGAAGCCGAATATGGCATTCCGATTGCTAACAAGCGAGTAACCGTTACTCCTATTTCCCTTATTGCCGCGGCCTCTCAAGACCATGACTATGTTAAATATGCCAAAATATTAGACAAGGCTGCTAAAGCATTAGGAATTGATTTTATCGGTGGTTATAGCGCGCTTGTTCAAAAGGGATATCAAACTGGTGATCGTACATTAATTGCTTCCCTCCCTGAAGCACTTGCAGAGACTGACTTTGTTTGTGCTTCAGTAAATGTTGGTTCTACTCGCAGTGGAATTAATATGGATGCAGTGGCGCAAATGGGCGAAGTAGTTGTTGCTGGCTCAAAGCTTGATACGATGACAAATGCTAAACTTGTTATCTTTTGTAATGCTGTTGAGGACAATCCCTTTATGGCAGGCGGATTTCACGGTGTTGGTGAACCAGACGCAGTGATAAATGTTGGTGTTTCAGGACCTGGTGTTATCAAGACTGCCTTAGAAAAAGTTAAAGGTGAATCAATGGATGTCGTCGCTGAAACAATCAAGAAAACTGCCTTTAAGGTGACGCGGATGGGTCAATTAGTAGGAACTGTTGCGGCGGAAAGACTGGGCGTCCAATTTGGAATTGTTGACCTTTCCCTTGCCCCAACTGCTGCCGCTGGTGATTCAGTTGCGGAAGTCTTAGAAGAAATTGGGGTCGCCCAAGTTGGAACTCATGGTACAACGGCTGCCCTGGCAATGCTAAATGATGCGGTCAAAAAAGGTGGCATTATGGCCTGTAGTCATGTTGGGGGCTTATCTGGTGCGTTCATCCCCGTCTCTGAAGATGCCGGCATGATTAAGGCAGTTAACGCAGGAACACTAAATATCTCTAAATTAGAAGCAATGACTGCGGTTTGTTCCGTTGGTCTTGATATGATCGCTATCCCTGGTGATACACCAAAAGAAACCATTAGCGCAATGATTGCTGATGAAGCAGCAATTGGAATGATTAATAATAAAACCACTGCTGTCCGCGTGATTCCCGCACCCGGTAAAAAAGTTGGTGATACGGTTGAATTCGGCGGTTTATTAGGATATGCCCCGGTAATGGCAGTCAACAAAGCCGCAAGTACCGCGATGATTAACCGTGGTGGACTTATTCCCGCTCCAATTCATAGTTTCAAAAATTAATTTTAAAAGAATAGCGAGAGATTAGGAATCCCTAGTCTCCCGCTATTTTAGTGTTTAATTACCTGTTAATAAGGCGTAAACATATGAATTTTCTTCTGGACGGTAAACCCCGTGAAGTTCACCAACTTTAGTAAAGCCATTTTTGTCGATCAAATGTTGCATGATCTTGTTGTCTTCATGAGTATCGATCCGAATAGTCTTAATATCCTTCCGATTATTCTTAATGTAATCAATTACACTAGTGAATAATGCTGAGGCATATCCTTTTCCAGCATGATTGGAGTGAATTGCCACCCGGTGAATAACAACATAACGATCAGTGTCAATTAACCAATCACCGTCAAGTTCATCATATGAGTGATCTGGTGCTTCAACAATTGATAATGCACCAACAGTTTCATCATCTTGTGATTGTACAAGGTATGCAAATCCTTTTTCAATATCTTCTTTGATATGTTCTTCGTTCGGGTAATCTCCTTGCCATTGATCGATCCCTTGTTCGGCTAATTGGTTCCGACCATCTCGCAGAATTTCCATAATTTGATTTAAATCATCCATTTTGGCTTGTTTGATTTGCATCGTATTACCTTCCCTTCTCATTACATTAATTAGATGTGTTATTCGTTAAACAACCCTAATACTGTAACATACTTTACGTTTTAAATACAACTGTTAACTATTAAAAGTTACCCCTTCAATATGCTATGATAGCACTAAAAAGAAAAAGAAGGTTTTTATATGACCAAATTTATTAAATTTACTTTAACAATATTTACTGCACTTTTTCTAACATTTATTTATGGACTAGCAGCAAAGCCAATTCACGCAGACCTTTCCAATAAATATATTCATTCTACTACCCCCACTCTCTTTTTCCATGGCTACGGAAGCGGTGCCCATGCAGAAGAATATATGGTAAACGGATTTGTGAAAGCAGGCGTGTCAAAAACAGTTATCACCGCAGATGTTGCTGGTGATGGAACCGTTACTCTTAAAGGAGATATCCCTCATAACGCTGTCAATCCGCTCGTAATGGTCAATTTCAATGACAACCATAGTACAAATTATGAATTACAAGGACAATGGGTTAAGAACGTTCTTGAAGAACTACAAGCTAAATATCATTTTAAAAAGGTAAATATTGAAGCACACTCCATGGGAAACATGGCAGTTATGTATTTTCTCCTTGCTAATGCCGGAAACCATAACCTTCCACAAATTCAAAAACAGGTTGCGATGGCTGGAACATTCGATGGTGCAATTGGCTGGAATGAACCTGCTAATCTAACAGTGAATAAAAAGACGGGAAAACCTTCCGCAATGAATGATTCCTATCAAAAGTTACTTCCATTACGTCATCGTTACCCACGGCAAATTAAATTATTGAATATTTACGGTGACTTAAAAGATGGCAATGATAGCCAAGTTTCAAACGCTTCCTGTCTTTCGCTTAAGTACCTCATTAATAATCGCGCACGTTCATACCGCGAAGTTAAGATTACTGGTCCAAATGCTAAACACGAATTACTTCATCATAACCCCCAAGTCAATAAAATCTTAATCAGCTTCCTCTGGGGAAAGTGATAACGCTGTGCTAATAAGCTTGTTAGTCATTTGAAAGTAGTTTTTATATAAAGCAGTGTAGCGTCCACTATTTTTAGTTGGTAGCCAGGGCTTGTCTCGGCCGCAGTAATGAAGAATCACAGTATTACGCATTACCCAATCGGTTGTCCATTCGCCAAAGGAAATCGTTTCGTAAATACCGCCTTTACGAGTATCAAAATTATATAACTGATCAGGAACAGATTTAATATAGCGTCCATACAAGGCATTTAAGACATCTTGATCAGGTAGTAAGAGCGTATGGGTACGGATGTAGTTAAAAATGTCCGTATCCTTTACTTTTTTACGGATAATATCAAGGTTCATCAAGAGAACGCCAGAATTATAATACCCGTCAGTATCAAAGTTTTGTAGACGAATCTTATTAATAACCTCTGTCGTATTTGTAAGGTTTGTATGGATGGCAGAAGCATATAGGTAGCCGTCTAATGAAGTCTCATACAGACTTGAAAGATCATTAATACACAAAACATCAGCATCCAAGTATAAAATTTTATGCAAATCTTGAGGTAAAAGACGGTGTGCTAGTAAACGATAATAAATTGTTGTCGGGTAGCGGTCTGTAACTGGTGCTTTGCTAAATAATTGATCATTAACTTTGATCGGAAAATAATTCATTCCTAATTGCTTACAAACTCTTTCCAAGTCTTCGGTTCGTTTCAATTTGTCCTTTTGTAAGACATATACGTTAAATTCTTGTGCTTGGGTATTTAACTTAATTGATAATAAAACGGTTGCTAATTGCGTAACAAATTTGTCGTTAATTGAAAATAATAAATTCATTTCATTCCACCCCTCACATCTTATTTTACAAAACGTTGACGTGGATTGCGATTCAGTATTTAATAATTAAAGAACCAATCAAGAATAGAGGTTTTATGATGAAACAAGCGGAACAATTAACTGCCATTAAAGAGTACACCATTCAAAAATTAGGTCAGGACAAGACTGGGCATGGGATGGACCATATTAACCGCGTAGTAAAAATGAGTAAACGGTTATCTCTGGGCGAAAAAGTTGACCCATTTCTGCCAATTGTGGCGGCCTACCTTCACGATACAATTGATGAGAAATTAGTTGACAACGTTGAGGCAGCTAAACAAGAATTAGTTGATTACTTAAAGCAAATTGACTTTAGTGATGAACAGGTCGAAATAATTATGGATGTCATCAACAATATTTCTTTTGCTCATACATTAGACAAAGAGGAAGTCAAACTCTCCATCATTGGACAAATAGTACGCGATGCCGACTGGTTAGATGCAATCGGCGCAATTGGCATTACTCGGGCAATCTATTATGGAGGCGCCCATCATGAGAAAATATACGATCCAGCTATTAAGCCTCGTCATAACATGTCCCGGGAAGAGTATCGTAATTTAGCAAATGAAACTATCATTAATCACTTTGATGAAAAGCTCTTACATCTAAAAGACATGATGAACACTGAAACTGCCAAAAAAATTGCCAATCACCGTCAACAAGTAATGCTCGACTTTCTTGACGAGTTTCATGCCGAATGGGACGCAAAGATGTAAATTGTTTATAGAAATAGTAAATGCCATGGAAGAAACACGAATGTTTTTTCCATGGCATTTTGCTTACTTATCATCTTTTTTATTTTTAGCACTTCTTAAATCGACAATAATCGAACCGCCCTGCTTATCGCCTGCAGAGTTACCTGAATCATTATGATGATTATTATCAATATGCAATGCTTTTCGCGCTATCCACCGACAAATCAATGAGATCGGCGCTACTAGGAAACCATACAATAATCCTGTCAGTAATGCGTTAGGAATAATTAGTTGAACAAATGTTAATCCACCTGTTGGCGTCCCCGTTAGGACTAATCCAATTAGCCCATAAAAGATTGAGATAAAGAATAATTGAACTAGACCGGTAAAAATAGCAAGCCATAATAATTGTGAATGATTGAGATCAATAGATAACGGAACCTGTTTGCGTAAAATCAAGCCAACCACAATCAAAATAACAATAAAATCGACTAATATTACCCAGTCGGCAGTTCCTAAGACAATCATGATTATGGCACTAACCAGCGTCACGATAAATGCAATATTAATTCCTAATGCAACTGCTATTCCCACTGCAATCACGCCAGCTAAAGGCATAAACGCCTCACCGGTCGGTAAAATAGTTTGAAAGCCAGTAAATGATATTAATATCATCAAAATACCAGCAGCAATTGCTAAAAGGGTTTTAATTAAGATTTGTTTTTTCATGCTAAAGGCTTCTTTGCTGTGTCTTGCATCCATGCTAAGGCCAGAGCCCCTTGTCCTAAGTGGGAACCAATTACCGGACCAAAGTAACTCAATTCAAAAGAAATATCAGGATGATCTGCTTGAAGTTTATCAAGCCACTTTTGGCCTTCTTCTGGAACATTGGCATGAATAACCATTGCTCTAACTGGATAGTCAAGTTTGGCAATATCCTCATCAAAGATTTGCTCACAGCGAAGTTTTGCCTTTTTCATTGACCGCACTTTTTCAAACGCTTCAATGGCATGCGTTGGAGTATGCATAGTCAAGAGGGGTTTGATTTTTAAAATTGAACCTACAAATGCAGAGGCGTTTGATAAACGACCACCGCGAACAAGGTTTTGCAAGTCATCAACCACAAATACATTATTAAAGGTATCACGATATTCTTTTACCTTTTTAACAATGTCATCTAAATCATCGCCTTCACTGGCTAATTTAGCTGCTTCTAAGGCTAAGTATCCCATCATTTTAACTGTTAGATGGGAATCAATTGGCACAATCTTAATTGTATCTTTCATCTGTTCAGCAAGTTGCTCAACAGTATCCAAATATCCTGTAATAGCCCGTGTTAAATGAATGCTAATCACAGCATCATACCCATCATCGGCTAATCCTTGGTAAACTTCCATCAATTGACCGATTGGCGTTTGAGAAGTCGTTGGAAAAGAGCTTGAATTTGCCATCTTTTCATAAAAATCACTGGTGGAAATATCGACACCTTCACGGTATGTTTGACCATCCAATGTCACTGGGATTGGGACAACATGAATATTATTAGCCGCCGCCTCTTCAGGAGAAAGGTAGGCAGTGCTGTCAGTAACAACAGCAATTTTCATCTTATCAACTCCATGTTCTAAATTTATATAAATTAAAAATAATTGCGTTTTTACGCGGATTTCACCCACATAATACAAAAAGCATACCACATTGACGGCCCTAAACCAACCAAAAATATGTCCACTAAAGTATCATTACTTTCCATTAATGATGTAAAACTGTATAATTAATAGTGCTATTTTCGTTTGTAATTATAATATTTAGGAGGCTACACTAATGTCTTTTGACGGCTTGTTTACTCATGCAATTGTCCATGAGCTAGATCAAAAATTAACTACTGGTCGGGTAGCCAAAGTTAGTCAACCTTATCCTGCAGAATTGATTATTACTATCCGGGCTCACCGACACAATTATCCATTGCTTATTTCTGCTAATCCAACATATCCACGAATCCAAATTACTGAGATTCCATACAAAAATCCAGCAGTTCCGACTAATTTTACAATGACGATGCGGAAATACCTTGAAGGTGCAATCGTTAATAAAATTGAACAAATTGATAATGATCGGATTATCAAAATTACATTTGACACTCGTGATGAATTAGGCGATAGTCAACAACTAGTCCTTGTGAGTGAGATTATGGCCCGGCATAGTAATATCTCACTTATTAATCTTAAGACGGCCAAAATCATTGATACTATTAAGCATGTTGGCTCAGACCAAAACCGGGTTCGCTTGTTATTGCCAGGTGCAACCTTTGTCATGCCACCAAAGCAAGATAAAGTTAACCCTTACTTACCAAACCAAATCTACTCTGATCTTGCAAGGCAAACCAATGACCAAGTAGAATTAAGTCACCAATTACAGCAACAGTATCAAGGATTTGGTAAGGACTCCGCACGGGAATTAGCTGCAGAATTACTGCCAAGTGATAATTTACCAACTACCTATCAGCACTTTCTTAAGCACTTTGAAAATCCAGAGCCAGTATTAATCACACTTCCTAATGGAAAAACTCAATTCGCTGCATTTCCTCCATTAAATATTGATGGTGAATTGCAACATTTTGACTCTCTCTCTGCCCTTCTCGATGCCTTCTATGCTAATAAGGCAGAGCAGGATCGTTCTAAAGAATTAGCTGGGCAAGTATTAAAGGTATTGAAGAATGAGCTGAAAAAAGACCGGCGAAAAGTAAAAAAACTGCAACAACAACTACAAGATGCAGCAACTGCAGATCAGTACCGCATTTGTGGTGAGATCCTTACTACCTATCTTAGTAAATTAACTCCAGGAATGAAAGAAATCGAACTTCCTAACTTTTATGATGATAATAGACCACTAAAAATCAAACTTGCCCCCGAACTTTCACCATCACGTAATGCCCAAAAGTACTTCACTAAGTATAATAAGCTTAAAACCTCTGTCGAATATGTAAAGGAACAGCTAAAACTGACAAATGATGAAATCAAATACTTTGAAAACATTGAAAATCAGATTAAATTAGCTGCTCCTGCTGACATTCAAGAGATTAAACTAGAATTACAAGAGCAAGGTTATATTAAAAAGAAGAAAAGTGGGAAAAAGCAACGAAAAGTTAAGGTAAGTGCTCCAGAAGAATTTCATACTAGTGATGGTACTACAGTTTTAGTAGGTAAAAACAACCTGCAAAATGACCGTCTTAGCTTTAAGATCGCCAATAAAAATGAAATTTGGTTGCATGTTAAAGACATTCCCGGTTCCCATGTAGTAATCCGCTCAACAAACCCATCTGAAGACACGATTCTGGAAGCCGCACAATTAGCAGCATACTTCTCTAAAGGTCGCGATTCCGATAACGTGCCTGTTGATTATCTCCCTGTCAAGCGACTTCATAAGCCAAACGGAGCTAAACCTGGATTTGTTATTTTTACAGGTCAGAAAACACTCTATGTAACTCCCAAAAAACTGTCTAACTAAAAAACTTCAGCCCAAGACACCGGGTTGAAGTTTTTTATATTGCTAAATTATTCTCCTAAAAATTGCATCTGAGCACCAATAACTCGGTTACGGGCAGGAATTCCACCCTTAACTCGCAACGCCTTAAACGGGAAAGTTGCACGATAATTAACAATCCCTGATACCGGTTTGGGCTCCAGCATTTTATCGAATTTACCAGTGAATAATTGAGTAAAAATTCCTGGTAAGCTAATATGAAGGGCTTTTGATAAAAAGGCCACTTCTGGCATTGACAATGGTTGAACTTTAATTAAATTAAACTCCCCATCATTCTCTTCAAAAATCACTTGGTATAACCCTGACTGTTCCATCTTTAATACAGCAACACTAGCCTGATCATTGAGATTTTGGTAAGTTGATGAAGAAAGATCAGCTGGGTAGCGTAAAGCGGTAGATTGATAGTTTAATGCAATTGGCGAAAAAAGATCAGTCATTGTCCCTAATGGATAAGCATAATTACCATCATAGACATAATTGAAGGAGTAACGTTGCCTATCGCTACTAGCAGCAGTAGTTGGTAATTCATCTGGAATTACGATGATTTTTACATCTAAGTCATAATTCTGCAATGATGTCAATAATTTACTATAACTAGCAGGAATAAACAAATACTGGGGTTGCTCTATCCGTAATATCTGCAAAATATTTTCAATCGTTACTGGCTCAACATAGCGTTTTTCAGCTAACTCTGGATTAAAGGTAACTGAACTAGGATTCGAATTTACAATGACATTATTAAAGCCCTCATTATGAAGCTCTTTTAATATCATAGCAACAAAGTAATCACCAGAATTACTTAATCCTAATCGTAGTCCCCCGGTGCCAATTACAAGGGCACTCGGTTGGGAAGTTCGACTAATTTCATTTTCTTCTTCATAGGCAGAGTAAAAACTATAAGTATGTTGATCAAACTCTCCGGCTGATGGTTCGATTTCCTTGTACCTTGTCAACAATTGGTGATCTAAACTCATCTGATAAACTTGCTCAGGGGTAGTTTTCCATAGTCTTGCAATAAGTTGATTGCTTAAGCCGTAACTCTTTGCTTTTTGTAAAACCGGTTCTTTATTTGGATGCTCAGTAATTTCCCGAATCAACAGCCGCATTTTATTAATTTGTTCAAAATAAAATGGGTCAATCTTTGTCATCTCTGCTAATTCGTTAACTGAATACCCTCTCTGCATTGCTTCAATTAATACAAAAAGTCGTCCTGCTTCTGGATGGACAATTTTGGCGATTAATTGGTCATCAGTCAATTGCTTTTGGGCGGCAAGATGAAAGTCAGCTGGCTCGTGATAACGGGATTCGATAGCTTTGAAAAGCGCTTCAATAGTACTGCGACCGATACCAAAAACCGTCCCAACCGACCGTTTTTCCGTTCCAAGTAACCGACTAGCTTTTGGTAAATCGCTGAATCCCCATATTGGAACTCGTGCAGCAATATGATCCATCGTTGGTTCAATAAGAGCTGCATGATGAACATAATTTTCCCCAAGATCAATGTCCCGCAAATGCTTTCCCGCATATAATTGTGCTGTTACTTGAGCAATTGGGTAACCAGTTGATTGCGCCACAAACGCTGTAATTCGATCAAAGTATGGACTGCTCTTAATGACATAAAAACGATCACTATTTGGGTTTAGGGCAAACTGTATATGATTTGTGCCGACAATTCTTAATTTGCGGGTAATAGCAAAAGCCGTATCCCGAATGTCTTGAATCTGCCGATCGCGAAGTGTTTGAACAGGATTGAAGGCAATTGAATCACCAGCATGGATACCAATTGGGTCCATATCCTCAATCATTGACAACATCATCATTGTTCCAGAGCTATCACGTTGAACGACGACTTCAATTTCCTTATAGCCGGCAAGACTTTGCTGAACTACTACTTGTTCCGCCCGCGACTGGCTCAAACAAACCTTTACCGCATTTGCCAATTCACTTCGATCATGCACAATTTTACGTGTACTACTACTCTTCGGTAATACCGACCTAATAATAACTGGATATCCTAGTTTAGTTGCCTCATCCAAAGCATCCTGGTAATTATTAACCGTTACGCTTTTCTTAACCGGGGCTTCCATTTGACGAAGCGTTCGTTCAAGTAAAACAGCGCTATTAATTTGACGAACAGTTGCCTCAGGAACTCCTAGCAGTTTAATATTTTCTTTACGAATAATTCCCTTTTCTAGCAATTCTTGGGTAAGTTCAAAAGCTCGCCGATTACCTAGCGTAGGTAAAATTGCGTCTGGATGAAACTTATTAATAATATCCACTAGACTTTCGACTTTTAATGGGATAATACAACCGTGATCAACATTTTCTAAGCTTACCGAAAATGGATTATCATCTGCTAAGATAGTTTTTATCTTCATTTGTTTAAAAACTCGTGAAACTTGGTAAATAGCAGAATCAAGCTCATCCCCGTGTTGAACATCGTTAGCTCCTGCTCCAATAATCAATACAGATTTCAACTTTTCCATCAATGACGATCCCCCCTCCTATTCATTGTATCGACGAACTCATCAAACAAGCCATCAGTTTCATCGGGCCCCGGTGCGCCATCAGGAAAAAATTGAACTGAAAATGCTGGATAACGACGATGACGAAGCCCTTGAACACTATTATCAAGCATATCAACGTATGTAATAAAAAGCTGGGAGCGGTCAACTGAATTGCGATCAATCAGGTACCCTTCTGCCTGAGTCGCATAGACAATGTGGTCAGTAATAATTTCATGAATTGGATGATTCATTCCATGATGTTCGACTGGAATTTGCTGAACATTTGCTCCATTGGCGATTCCAAATAATTCATGGCCCAGTCCAATAGCAAACATCGGCACTTTAGTTTGGACAGTACGAATCATTTCCAGAACTGATTTACGGACATTATTTGGGTTTCCAGGACCGCTTGAAAGTACAACTCCATCAGGATCTAATCGTAATATTTCTTCAGCGGTTGCGGTATATGGTAAGACAGTAATATTGCATTTTCGCCGACTTAATTCCCGTAATATTCCGTTCTTTAATCCAAAGTCAATCACAACAACACTTAGCCCAATTCCGGGATTAGGATATGGTTTAGGAGTAGAGACTTGGGCAACTTGCTGGTTCGTTAAAACAGTCGCGTGAAGCTGGTCAAAAGCGTGATCATCTGGAACTGGAACAATGCTTCCTTTTAATGGCTTTTCCGCTTTTCTTAACTTATGAACTACTGCCCGCGTATCAATGTTAGCGATTCCAGGAATATTCATTTGTTGAAGGTACTTATCAAGTGTCAATTGCCGTCCATTATCATCAGTACCAGCATCGGCAAGGGAACGAACAATAATTCCTTTAATTGTTGGTACAATCGATTCATAAATATTACGTTGAATGCCGTAACTCCCAATATTCGGCTGGGTAAAAACGACAATTTGGTTATTATAAACCTGATTAGTAATGATTTCTTGGTAACCAGTCATACTGGTATTAAAAACAACTTCACCAAAAGTAACAGCTGGTGAACCAAAACCTTCGCCAGCAAAAATTGAGCCATCTTCAAATATTAGGTATCGTGCTGTCACTGTCCCACTCTCCTAAAGCTTTGTTAATAATTGATCAATATTATTATGAACGTTCTCCTAATTAAACACAATAATTTTATTGGTCTGTCTTGCGTAAATGTTCAAGCATTTTTGTGAAATAGGCTGGTAATGGAGCCGTAAAAATCATTTCTTTGCCTGTTCGGGGGTGTTTAAAACCCAACAACCGAGCATGTAAATATTGGCCGTTGCCAGCAAGTGTTTTTCGCGGTCCATATAATGGATCTCCTGCCAGCGGGTGGCCAATATATTTCATATGAACGCGAATTTGATGAGTTCGTCCCGTTTCTAACTGGCAGGCAACTAAGGTATAATTTTTAAACCGTTCTAACACCTTAAAATGCGTTACCGCATGACGTCCATCAACCACAACTGCCTGCTTCTTGCGGTCCTTTAATGAGCGACCCAATGGAGCATCAATTGTTCCTTTATCTTCTTTTATGACTCCATGCACAAGTGCAATATATTCTCGTTTATTAGTTTTTGCCTTTAGTTGAGCTGTCAAAGAACGATGTGCCATATCATTTTTTGCTACCATCAATAGTCCTGAGGTATCCTTATCAATCCGATGAACGATCCCTGGCCGAAACTCTCCATTAATAGTTGACAATGGCGAATGATATAAAAGCGCATTTACAAGCGTATGGTCTGGATGGCCTGGTGCGGGATGAACTACCATCCCCTGCGGTTTATTAACGACAATAACATCATCATCTTCATATATAATATCAAGAGGAATATTCTCAGGTGCTAAATCAATTTTTTGTGGTTCTTCTGGGATTATTTGGACGTGGTCACCTGCAAGCAACTTATATTTAGGTTTTACTTGTTTGCCATTAACAAGGACATGACCATTTTCTATCCAATGTTGGATTTGTGATCGGGAAAATTGATCAAAGTGATGGCCAAGTTGCTTATCAATCCTTCCAACCATCTCACTATCAATTATTAATTCTAATTTTTCAGACATTTGTCAGTCTTTCTCCTTTAAGATGCAAATTATTAGCCAGATTACGCCAATTGTTAAGCACATATCCGCAATGTTAAAAATTGGAAATTTAATAAATGTTGTTTCAAACATATCCACAACATACCCTTGTCTTAACCGGTCAATAAAGTTGCCAATTGTTCCTGCCATAATCAAGGATAGTCCGATTAGCATAGGGATATTTTTCCGGTACTCCCAGATAAAGTAACCAATTACAATAATTGCAATAATGGTTATAATGGTAAAAAAAGTCTGTTGCCCTTCAAAAATGCTCCAAGCAGCACCTGAATTTCGTAAATTAGTTAACTCGACAATACCAGGAATTAGCTGTTTACTACCACCAAGAACAAGTGATGAAGCAACCCAACATTTTAATAATTGGTCACAAATTGTTAAAATTAAAATAATTCCAATAGCGATCCCAAGTAACAATTATTGAACCCCCTGTTGTTTCAATGCTAATTTCAAACGTGCAATAGCTTTGGTGGTAAAGGTAAAACTCATTACCTCTCCATTCACAGTAATTGTCACCGTATGCTTGGTAAACTCTGGCTGACGAATATCAGAGATGGGGATAACGAGATACTGTTTTTGTAACAAGCGGTTAAATACCATTTTAGTCGGAGTAATTACTACGGTTCGTCGCCGCCATTCTAATAAGGCAAGGATTACAAAAACTGCAAAAAAGAGCGCGCTGAGCCACTGAAAATGGGTAATTTCAAGCCAAATTACGAGACCAGCAATAAAGAAGAGAAAAGTCCAACACCAGCTAATAATTGTTCCCGTAAGGTCTGGTTGGTAAAAATAACGAGTTTCTTCTTCCATAATTATAATGTCATCCTTTCAGAAAAGAGGTAGTTTTTATGATCAAAATCTTTACAGATGCTGCAACAAAAGGAAACCCAGGCCCTACTGGTTTGGGAATAATAATAATTGCCAATCATAAACAAATTCAGCTTGCAATTCCAGTAGATAAGGAAAGAATGGATAATCACCATGGCGAATTTGCTGCAGCTCACTTTGGATTTAAATATTTAATTGATCACTTTAGCAATAATGAAACAATCCTATTTTATACTGATAGTCGTACCTTAAGTGATGCAATCGGCAAAAATTATACAAAACATTACCAAAAAGAATTAGCAGCACTAAATCCTCTCCTCCAACACTTTCCAACGGTTGTTACCCGATGGATTCCTGAAAGCCAAAATCGTGGAGCACATAATTTAGCAAATCAGGCCCTCCACAAAATAGAGTAATTTTAGAAAACAGCATATCAGTTTAATTATATCATCCACGTGTTCTATCAGCCACTAAACAGAGAAAAAGCCTTAGCGGTTGTTACAATGCAACTCCTTACTAAGGCTTTTATTACCGGGAGAGTTCCCCCACTTTTTGGCGTTTTTTAAGCAAGAGTTTCGTTGAAATCCTTGCTATTTAAGGGCTTTGATCTTAGAGCGATCTTTTTTGCCCCAATATTGGTAGAGATCTGTTCGTAAGGCACCGTTATAAAGTTTGCGACGCTTTGTTGCAGGCGCTCCATAATACTTTTCAAATTCCATATCAGCCGTCAAAATATATTTACTCCACGTTGTTAATGGGCGGTATAAATTACCCATTTGCCGATAAAGTTCATGAACTGATTCCTTATCACTTAACCGTTCACCATATGGCGGGTTAGCCACGATAATGCCATTAACCTCGCTTGTTTGCCAGTCTTTTACGGCTAATTGTTTAAACGTAATATCATGAGTTAAGCCTGCTGCACGAGAATTTTCTTGAGCAATATCAATCATATTTTGGTCAATATCATATCCGTGGATATCTAGTTCGATATCATAATTTGCTAAGGAATCGGCTTCATCCCGAACTTCATCAGACAAACCATCTGGAACTAAGTTAACCCATTGTTCGCAAATAAATGAACGGTTGATTCCAGGCGCAATATTATGCCCGTATAATGCAGCTTCGATTGGAATCGTTCCCGAACCGCATACAGGATCAACAAATGGATTATCCGGGAACCAGTGAGCCAGCATTACTAAGGCGACTGCCATATTTTCTTTCAAGGGTGCTCCACCTTTATTTTTACGATATCCACGCTTAAAAAGTCCCTCTCCACTAGTATCTAATGTAAGAAGAACATGATCTTTATTAATCGCTACTTCTAACGGGTAAGTGGCACCAGTTTCGGCTAAGCGAGTCCGCCGATGATATGCATTACTAAGACGTTGAACAATCGCCTTTTTAGTGATTGCTTGAACACTTGGTACGTTATGCAACTGTGAGTTATGACTTTTTCCTTCCACCGGGAAATTCGCGTCAATTGGTAACAAATCTTCCCATGCAATGTTTTCAGTACGATCAAACAATTCTTCAAAAGACCGAGCATCGAATTCGCCAACAACGATTTTTACTCGATCTGCCGTCCGTAACCAGAGATTAGTCCGAATGACATCCTTCATTGTCCCTTGAAAACGTACCCGACCATTTTCTACTTTGACTTCATAGCCAAGATCTCTTAGTTCTTTTCCTACCAATGCTTCGATACCGGCAGCAGCAGTAGCAATTAACTGATATGTTTGCACATTAAACTCTCCTTTAGACTTATTCCTATTAATTATTTTACCTTATGTTGCTTCAAAATGAAAAGAAGCCGCAAGAAGAAGAGAGGCTGAGAAAAAATTTTATTTTTTCAACAGCCTCTTAATTTATACGAATATTATTAAGATATCGCGAAAATTAACCACAAGGTTCAAGGCTAAGTCCGAACGATAATCAGCCCGTGCCGTGCTAATCACTGTTTTAGCCTTAGTCCACCGCCTTATCAAGAAGTTAATTCCCCCTCATCTCTTTTGTTTATGAATGGTAGTTGGTTTTAACTTAACTATATTAATGAATTCTCATTTGCTTTATCAGTTAATATTTTATAAATGCGTTCAATGTCTCGGGTGGTGCCACGAGATTCAAACGCTGCTAATAAAGGTAAATCGTATTCTTTAGCGTATGTCTTGGCAGTTATTACATACATCTTCCCTAAGGTTAAGTTTCCACTGCCAATTATTCCCGCACAACGTTTAACATTATCATAACTTTCCAAATAATCGTGCATTGGCGTTGTTAAGATCTCTGTTAAGGTCGGCGTAAATCTACTCCCACCAATCATATATGTTGGCAGTAAAACAAAAAATTTACTATCGCTTTCAGTCGGAAGTGTCTCCTCTGAAATCTCCAATAAATCGACTAAAGGATTTTCATTATTTAAATGATGCTGTTGTGTTGCGTATTCTTGAAGCCGATGAGTAAATGACCGTACATTCCCAGAAAACGACATATATACAATTTTTATTCTCTTATTATCCATAATTCCCTAACTTCATTATCTGATTTTTTATTAATCGAGAGATAAGTTAATTTACAAATAACTCATTTTAAATCCCTTTACCATTATAAGCGCACTTGCAATAAAATGAAATGATTATTTATATTTTATTGCTATTTTAAGAATTTTCAAGGTGTAGCTATCACAAACTCCTAAAATTTAATTTATCACTGTTTAACGTTTTTCCTCAGGCAAGGAAAGAAAAACTAGAAAACCAGGCCCTGATTTTTAAAATAAAAAAACCCGAGCGAACTCGGGTGCCTGTATGCAAGTATCTGTAGGCCATGTTTTGTCATAATATAATTATCAGGCATAATTATATCGAGGTAATCATCTATCTCAGAGTACCGAAATACTCTCCCCTGGAATCACTTCAATTTGTTATCCAAAGCTCCCCTACCGTAGTTTGGGTTTACCGCTTGAGGGGTTTACCGCGTTCCACCAATATCGTTTCCGATATTGTATCGTCACTGTGGCACTTTTCAGGAATACTAAGACATAGTTAAAACCTTAGCCTGTTTTTCCGCCGTCACCATAAAATGGTGCCCCGCCTTATTTTTTCAGCGAGCACAAACACTACAGGCATCGCAGCCTGTGCGAGCATGGACCTTCCTAACACAACATAAGCTGTGCTCAATTACCCAAAACTTGCAAATTATTAATAAACTATTCGACACGCACTAAAGCAAATGTGAGTCATTATTATCGCTACCATCTAATTGTGAACCGAATACACGACGTTCTAGATTAGATAGACGCTTTAAAATATCCATATTTGTAGCGCTCGATACAGGTTGACGGGAAGTAGTTTGGCTATTCATAGATGAACCAACTTCGACTTGACGATTTAATTCGTCAACCTTTGCTCTCAAACGTTCATTTTCATCATTCAAACGTTCAAGCTCTTTGTTATAGGTGTCGTAGTCTTTAATAACATCATCTAAGAAAGCATCAACATCCGCTTCGTCATAGCCTTTGCCAATATTTCTCTCCTTAAATTGCTTGTGCAAAATATCTTGTGGAGTAAATTTTATGTTATCCAACTTAAACACCTCAATTGCTTAGTTTGCGTAGTCCAATAACTATAATACCAAATCAAAGAAAAAATGCAAGATTAAAATTCATCTTTTTCCCTTTGATGCGCAGCCCATTCTTCTGCCTCTTCTTGAAGTTCATCAAAATCAATAAAAGTCATCGAATACCTACTTTCTTCTTTATATTTTTGAATTGTCTCATAATCATACTTAGTTTTTCCTTCATACTCTGGATCGTAAAGGAGAAAAGCTTCATCAGTATGTGTAAGCATAAACTGCTGATAATTCCGCAATTGTTGCGGGGACTGATATGGTTTATCTGAAACATTCGCAAAAAAATCAACTTGCTGAGTAATCTTCGTCAGCTTTAACTGATTTCCTTCATTCCATTGCTTACCAAATTCTGCAAAAGGAAACATTAAAGCTGTTTTTAATTGTGGGAAATCAGCTTGGAGTTCTAAAGTAACTTCAAGTCCCCATCTTTCCGTTCCCATTTGTGGCCCAGTTATTACCCAAAATTCATCATCATTTAATTCCAATTGAGCCTTTAAATATTTTTTTAGAACCTCTTTTATTACTTGAACTTTGGGATCATCATCATTAAATATATTTAATTCGTAACTTCGATAACCAGTAATCCACACTCTCTTCATAAAATCCTCCCTAAATAAGCAGATATAAAGCCGTTTAACTTAAACTTGTAATCATCTTGTATCAATCATTATGCAACTAGTCTGGTATAATAAATCTCTAGTTAGGAGAGTGATCACCGTGACCATTCACTATCCCAATGGTCAGCAACCTGTACAACACTATAATACACATAATGAATTACCGACACCACATCAATCTATTTATGCCAAACGTGGGATGTCGTTAGAGGATGAGATCAATCATAGTAATCAGTACTATCTGGCTCGCCATATTGCTGTTATTCATAAAAAGCCTACCCCTATTCAGCTTGTAAAAGTTGATTATCCCAAGCGGAGTGCGGCTGTTATTAAAGAAGCATATTTTCGGCGTCCATCAACTACTGATTACAATGGGGTGTACCGTGGATACTACATTGATTTTGATGCTAAAGAAACACGTAATAAAAATTCTTTTCCATTAAAGAACTTTCATCCCCACCAAATTCAACATATGCGTGAATGTGTAGCACAGGGTGGAATTTGTTTTGCTTTCATTAAATTTACGGAGCTTGACCTGCTATACCTGCTTCCCGCTTCCAACTTGTTTCAATATTGGGACCAACAGCAAAATGGCGGCCGTAAATCAATTTTGCGAACTGATATCGCTAAAGAAGGCTATCAAATTCATTATCAACTTAATCCGCGTTTACCATATTTAAACGCTGTTGATAAAATAATTGCTGCAAAAGCGTAAAGGAGTTTACTATGTCAAATGATAATCAGTCAACGCGTAGTGAGCGTCATAATAACAATGACAATCAACAGCGCAATGTTGGCGGCTTAATAAAGAAAATCTTGCTATGGGTAGCAGGAATCGTCGTTCTACTAATGGTGGCATCTGCAGCATTATTTTTCTACTATGCCTCAAGCGCTCCTAAAATTAGTAGAAGCGACTTAACAAGTCAGAGTATTACGACTATTTACGATGATCAAAATCGAGTGATTTCTCGTTTAGGAGCACAGAAACGAGAATATGCCAAGGATAATCAAATACCAAAGCAATTAAAAAATGCTGTTGTTTCAATTGAGGATCGACGCTTCTACAAGCACCATGGTGTTGATACAATTCGAATTCTTGGAGCAGCCACTTCTAATGTTTTTGGTCGTTCAGCCGGGATGCAGGGAGGAAGTACGCTGACTCAACAATTAGTTAAATTATCCGTCTTCTCAACAGCTGCCTCTGATCGAACATTAAAACGCAAAGCCCAAGAAGCATGGCTTGCTATTAATGTTGAGCAGCATTTTAGCAAGAGTCAAATCCTTGATTTCTACATTAACAAGGTTTACATGGGAAATGGAATTTATGGAATGCAAACAGCAGCTCAGTATTACTACGGTAAAGATTTAAACGATCTTGACCTTTCCCAATTAGCTCTTCTCGCCGGAATGCCACAATCTCCCACTTACTATAATCCACTTGTAAGTAACACAAAGTATGCAACGCAACGGCGAAATGAAGTATTAAATGCGATGGTCCGCAGCAATTACATTACCCAATCCCAAGCTAACCAAGCAGCAAGCGAAAGTGTTACTGCTGGTTTAGACCCGGATCATGGTAATATTTCAGGAAGCGGAACTGCTGTAGATTCTAAAGTTGTTGACCCTTATGTAAAACAAGTTCTTGCTGATTTACAAGCACAAGGATACAACCCATATAGTGATGGGCTAAAGGTTCACACCAATCTTGACCTGGATGCACAACAACACCTTTATGATGCTGCAAATAAAAACGTTCAGTTCCAAAATGATAAAATGCAAGCTGGTGTTGCTGTTACTGACCCACACAACGGACAAATCATTGCTATGCTCGGCGGCCGTCATACAGGAAATGTCGTGTATGGGCTTAACCGTGCTGTACAAAGCAATCGTAGTTCTGGGTCAACCGCAAAGCCATTAATGGATTATGGTCCGGCTATCGAATACTTACAATGGCCAACCTTTAAGTCAATTGCTGATACTCGGTTTGTCTTTCCTGGCACTAATACTGTCCTTCATGACTTTGATAAAAAATATAAGGGTAATATGACAATGCGTGAGGCTTTAGTTCAATCACGGAACGTTCCTGCTATTCGCGCATTGCAAGCCGTTGGGATTAAGCGCGCTACTGCTTTCCTTGATGGGTTAGGAATTTCGCAAAAGCAACCATATACTTTACAAAACGGAATTGCGTTGTATATCTCCCCACTCCAAGTTTCTGCTGCATATGCGGCCTTTGCTAATGGGGGTACCTACTACAAACCTTACTACATTAGCTCGATTACTACTCAAGATGGTTCAGTAAAGCAATTCAATCCGAAAGGTAAACGGGCAATGAATAAGGCCACTGCCTACATGATCACTGACATGCTTAAAGGAGTTTTCACTGACTCACAAGGAAGCGCAACTGACGCTCGACTCAACGGTGTTAACCAAGCTGGTAAGACGGGAACGACAAACTATCCTGGAAATTCTAGCCAGTCTGGCGTAATGGATTCCTGGATGGCTGGTTATACCAAGAATTACTCAATTGCAGTTTGGACTGGTTATGACCACCCACTTGAACCTGGTGGCAGTATTTCAGAACAATATGTAAAATCAGCACAATTACTTTACAAGGACTTAATGCAATATCTTGACAGCCAAAATCACGCATCTGATTGGACGATGCCAGACACTGTTGAAGCTGTTCGAGTTAAAGGTAAACGTCAGCTTGTAATTCGTGATTCAAAATGGGCATTCGATTATACTGAATATCCATCAGATGATCGTGATAGTAGTTCTACTTCTAGCTCAAGTGACTCATCATCGTCTTCATCTTCTTCCAGTTCTGCTTCAAGTAGTAGCAGCGAAAGTCGCACAGAAGAACGAAATAATGCTCCCACTGAATCTTCATCAAGCAGTGCTCCGGCCAGTTCAAGTTCATCTGCACCTGCACAAAGCTCAAGTTCTAGCCCTGCGGCTGCCCCTGCTACGCAACCAAGCACAGCTAATCCCTAATAAGACCTTTTAAAAATTGAAGATAATAAAAAGGATTGCGGAATTTTTTCTCCGCAATCCTTTTTATTATCAACTTTTTTAAGAATGAATTGGATGTTTTCGTCGACCATTTTGAAGAATATAGACGGCAATAATTACTAAAATAATTCCTAAAATTTCTGCCCAATTTAAGTTCAATTTAAAGAAGATCACACTTAAAATCGAAGTTGTAATTGGTTGAACGGCATCCATGATACTAACTACATCAGATGGGGCATATCTAGTTGCATGAAGCAAAATTCCAAATGGTAAAATCGTTCCAAATAATACCACTGTCGCAACTGATGCTACTAACGTGGTAGTAATATGTGGCGGGTTAACCCAGAACGGCCGGTAGAGGTTAAATAGGATTCCGGCAATCATCGTCCCCCAACCGAGGACAACAATTGGCGGATTCTCATCAGCAGCACGTTGGGGAAGGACAACATAGAATGCAGCTGTAATCCCAGATCCCAAGCCCCAGAGAAGGGATACAAACGGTAAAGCTAATTGGGTAAAGTTACCACGCGTGATACATAATGCTACCCCAATCAAAGCAACAACAAATGCAATAATATCGCTCCTGAACGGACGACGATGCATAAAAACAATTCCACCTAACACAATAAAAAGTGGGGAAAGATATTGAAGAATTGTTGCTGCTGAGGCATTTCCTGTTTGAATAGCATAATAGAACGTAAGTAAGTTTGCCATCAACCCTAAAATAGCATAACTAATAACTGAAATAGCTGTTGCACGTGTTTTAAATACGTTAAAAATCTTTTTTCCATATAAAAATACACTGATTACTAATAAAATCACTCCTGCTGAAAAAGTCCGCATTGAAAGCATCCACGTAGCAGGAATTGCTAGGTTTTGTGAGATAAGTTGTAAAACGGTTCCCGATATTCCCCACATAGCAGAGGCAATCGCTGCCCATATAATTCCCTTCATTACTTGAGAAGAAGATTTTTCCATGTCAACCACCCTTTATTTAATTTTATTCGCCTAATTTATAAATCGGTATTTTAGGCTTTTTTAATGTCTTCTTTTCCGGCTTTTGTCCAGCCTCTTTTCGCTGTTCAAACCTCTTTTCGTGCTCATTGATATCTCTTTCAGTTCGTAAGCCCTGACGATCCCAGCTTTGTAGAATCCGATCCATGTACTGAAGATTTAGTGCACTATTCATTACTGCCTGCCGCAAAGCAAGCTTAATCATTACTGCCGAATAATTATCCTTATCCAACCAGTCATTAACAATTTGCAATTCCATTGATGAGAGGGGCCGGCCAAATTCGGCCTCTAGCTGATTAAATGTTTCAACCCGACTAATAGTATTTTCAACTCTAATTGCTTCCTCTTGGTCATTCTCATTGAGCAACGCTAATTTATTGATAAGGAGCGAAAAATCATATATTGCATCTTCTTTACCATCTTCCATTTTTCGCATCTTCTGCTCAACAAGATGGTTTGTCATCATTTGGTGAAGTTGTTCAAACACCTGTCGCTCTGTTGTTCCTAAGTTCTTTGCAATTGTGCGAACGTCTGGATTCATTATTCCTCGGTCCTGGTAAGATTTGAACTGAAGATATAAGACAAATTGAGAGGTTGTCATCCCCAATTCTTTATAATGATGTAGCAACAAATTACTTATATTGGTCTCTCCCGCCTGCAAGTAATGTTGTAAAAGGCTTGCATCTGTCATTTAATCAGCTCCTCTCTTAAAAAGTATTTTTGCAAAAGTAAAGAGACTGAGTAATCCCAGCCTCTATTAGTTTCAGCTTTTATTAAAGGTTATTAATATTTTGAACGTATTGTCCAGTCTTAAAATTAATCAGATCGTAGCAGAGATTTCCTTTTTGATTACGATATGTTACTTCCCAGACAATCTTATCATTAAATATCCCAGGAGCAACTTTTAAAATTTCACGCGGATTGCGATTTGATTTTGTCATCGCCCGTGCTCTTGCAGCAGTAATCCCACTCGATTGTTTTAGAACCCTGATCTTGCCACCATGTTGGGGAACCATAACCAAGATCGGTTGATTTTGCTGATTTTTGCCACTAATCGTATAGTAAGTATTCTCCCGATTATAAATATAAAATTGGTCAGGAGATTGGAGATGAGCATATTTTTCAGCAAGTGAAATTGTCTGTCGTCGCGCTGAATTTCGCGGCTGATTGCTAACTGCAAAAACACTCCACACTATTAACAAGATTAGTAAAATCGCAATCAAAAGGTTACGAATTGTCCGCATTGAGGAACCTCGACTCTGTTCACGCTGAACTTCACGTCGACTTTGCATATCTTTTCCCTCTTATCTCTTTAGTTTTTTAGATTCTTATATGACAATCGTTTTTGATTATACCAGAAATCGGTAATTAAAAGTTGATAAAGTTTAATTAACTTTGTCCTCTTTACCATTTTGTAAAAATTTCTGAGTAATTGAAATCAAGTCAGCAGTTTTTTTACTATTAACCGGTAAATCAGTGGGCAGACTACTCAAAATCGTCTTCCCGTACCGTCTTGTTTGTAGTCGTGGATCAAGAACTACTGCAATCCCATGATCATCTTCTGTCCGTAATAATCGTCCAATCCCCTGCCGTAATCGCATCGTTGCTTTTGGCAGTTCTGAATGATAAAACGGATTTTTCCCTTGTTGCTGAAGTAACTTATTATGAGCACGATTCATTATTTCATCAGGCGAATCAAACGGCAAGCGCGTAATAATTAAGAGTTCAAGAGCGGACTCTGGTAAGTCTATCCCTTCCCAAAAACTAGAAGCACCAAGAAGAATCGAATTTTTTCCACCACTAAACTGTTTTAAGATTTTATCACGATTACCCGTAATTCCTTGAGCTAAAATATCCCGCTGATCAAATAGATCCGTTTCGCGAAGTTGGCTATATACCTGCTCAATCATCACCAATGAGTTGAATAAAATCATTGTCTGATAATCAGCATTCTTCGTTAGTTGGTAAATCGTATCACTGAGATATTTAATGTAGTCACTGTTATTTTGCGCACTAGGTACTGGAGCATCTTCTGCAATCAATAATTTAGCATTCTGTTTGTAATTGTACGGGGATGCAAAGCGACGCGTTAAAGTATTATTGCGCTCTAAATCTAATTGGTGGTAAAGATACTGTGATCGTGGTGATGTAAACAATGTTGCCCCCACAAATAATGGTTGAGCAAAATATGGATAAACATTCTTTGTGAGGTAGTGTGTTGCTTCCAATAGTCCCCCACTAAGCTGTAAGGCACTTTGTTCACTTGATTGGCGAATAGTAATCCAAAAAGCAGTAGCCTCTCCCTGTTGTTGAAGCGTTTCGTTAAATTCATTTAGTGTCTGGTCGGCTTCAATTAATTTTGCAAGCTGACTCTGAAATTGACTCATGAGGTAACGATCACTTAATAACCATCGGTCTGCTTGACTACTAAACAGATGACTAAGAGCGGAAAAATGAAGTTGCACACTGCTCAATGCTTGCTCCAGCTTCATCATCACGGGTCCACTAATATCTAAGAGAGAGATCATCTGATCATTTTGCAGCGGTTGTTCAATTAATTCATTGTCGGGATTACTAGTAGCACTTGCCATATATTGACGGTAAAGGGCTTGCTGAAAAAGATCAACCGCCTCTTCTACGGCATTGAGGTCACCACGAAGCAATTCAACATTATAACTGCCTAGTGCCTGTTCAGCGAAAATATCGGTTAAGTTCCGGTCATTGCCATTATTAACTAACCCAGACATTATATGAACTGCTGTGCGTAATTTTTGAAAATTAAATGTTCGCCGTGACCGTTTTAAAATGCTTTCGCTTAAGTGCTGAGCTTCATCGATTACTAAATATGGACGACGAGTCCCATCCCCTAATTCCTGGGCATGAGCAACCAAGTACGCATGATTCGTAATAATAATATCAGCTTGATGAAGCCGCTTTTCCCGCCGAACAAGAAAATCATCATGGTAAAAGGCATTTGCTGGATTCAAGCTCCGAATACCCTGATGACGGATTTCAGTAAAGTACGGCGACTGCTGAGAATTTAAATTAAGTTCATCAAGGTCCCCGCTTTGCGTTGAAAGCAGCCATACTAATATTTTAGCTTTCAACAACTGAACAAGCTTCGAATCTTCAATCACGCTTAAGGAATGGACAAAACGTGCAACATCAATATAATGAGCATTTCCTTTGATAATCACACTATTCATCTTAAAAGGTAACACCTTATTTAACTGCGCGATTGATATATCAATAATTTGTTGCTGCAAGATATTGGTTGCTGTGCTAATAACAATCTTCTTATCAGGATATGCAACATAACTTAGTGGAAAGAGATAGCCCAATGTCTTCCCTACTCCAGTTCCCGCCTCGACAATCATATTTTTGGGTTCATCATGAGTATAATTGTTGTAAATGCTGTTCATCATTTTTGCTTGAACAGGCCGCAGTCTCAATATATCTCCGTATAGCTTTTCCTTTGCCTTTTTAGTTGAAGGATATTTATGCTTTTCCCGCTGTCCATTAGCAGTGATCGGCCGCGATTTATGAAGAACAATTCCGTGAGAGACATATAACTCTTCACTTAATGGCTGGGACGATTTACGTCGACGCTGCAATTCAGTATCAAAAACCCCGGCTGTTTGCTGAGGTAAGTTGAGCTTCAACTGAGTAATCTTTTCAAGCGTCAGCGTTGGTAATTCTTGAACTCGTTTTAACAAATCATTAAGTAGGTCTGCCGTTGCTTCAGCGTCTGATACTGCACTATGAGGGTGAGCATGCTCAATATGCAACGAACTAGTTAAATCTCGTAAACGAAAACTCTTTGCAGTAGGAAGAAGAATTTGACTAAGGGTTACAGTATCAATTGCCGGAATTGATAATGAAGGGTATCCAGCTCGCTCTAATTCTGCATTTAAGAAAGGAAAGTCAAAATTAACATTGTGAGCCACAAAGGTCGTTTCCGCCAACAAACTATAAATAGTCCCAGCAATATCCTCAAATAGCGGTGCTTTTCGCACATCTTTATCTTCAATTCCTGTTAATTGAACAATTGAACGAGGAATTTTCTCTCGCGGATTTATTTTTGTTTCAAAGTGATTTATGATTTCGCCATCTTGAACGAGAACACAACCGATTTGAATAATTCGATCTCCATGATTAACATTCGTTCCGGTCGTTTCTAAATCAACAACTGAGTAGATTGGCGCTCTCTTGTCACGCTTTTTTGTGCGCTGACTACTACGCTGTGTCACACTATCACCATATTTCTCCGAAGTTATTATATAAGTTACTAAATATTCTAAACTAAATGATACACCATTCTACTATAAATTTCTCATTTTTACACGAATCGGTCTTTCTTCATGCTAAAATGTTTAGATTTGGTAACATCCATAATCGTTTTTAGCTAGAATCACTGTTTTATGCTATGATTAAGTTTGAATTTTTATGTAGAAAGTAGGTTACGATGGTGAAACAACAAGGGATTGGTACTAGCCATGCGAAAATCATTTTAATGGGAGAACATAGCGTAGTATACGGTCAACCGGCAATAGCCTTACCATTGCCAAGCGTTCAATTATCAGTTACGCTCAGCAGTCGCCAAGATAACCAGCGAATTATTAAAAGCCGTTATTATCATGGTAGTCTAAAAAATTTACCTTCCTCCATGATTGGAATTAAAAAATTAATTGACGCTTTATCTGCAAGGTTTAACGACCAAGAAACTGGTTGGGACTTAAAAATCGAAAGTCAATTACCTGCTGAACGAGGAATGGGGTCGTCTGCTGCCAGTGCGATTGCAATTATTCGAGCATTCTTTGATTATTATGATGAACCACTCGATCGAACATTATTGCTTCAACTTGCAGATGTTGAAGAACAAATTACACATCGTAGTCCATCCGGTTTAGACGCTGCTACTGTCAGTTCAGATAAACCGCTTTTTTATGTTAAGGGGCGGATTGGGGTACCAATTGAAATGAGCCTTGATGCTTCTTTAGTAATTGCTGATACCGGAAAAAAAGGTGCTACTAAGGAAGCTATTTTGGCAGTTAAAGATGAACTGAAAAATAGCAACGAAAAAGCTGAAGGACGCATTAAGCATCTCGGTGAATTAGTAAACCAAACAAAAAACTATCTTGCGCAAAATGACATTGTAAAATTAGGCGATGCTCTTAACTTTGCGCAAACTGATTTAACTGCTCTTAATGTGTCAGACCCATCATTAGATCACCTTATTCATGTTGCACGTGACAATGGTGCTCTTGGTGCAAAATTAACTGGTGGCGGTCGCGGTGGTTGCATGATTGCCTTAATGCAAACAGCTATGGGTGCTCGCCGCCTTGCAAGTATCCTAAAAGATAACGGGGCACATGATATTTGGCTTCAACCACTTGATAAGCGAGGGAATAACTAATGGCAACTGCAAAAGCACATACTAATATTGCGCTTGTTAAATATTGGGGAAAGAAGGATCAAGAATTAATCATTCCACAAACTGACAGTCTCTCCCTTACACTTAATGAGTTTTACACTACTACTACCGTGAATTTTGATAATCACCTTGCTTCAGACTTAGTTGCCATCGATCAACAAACACTTAGTAAGAAAGAGGCAAAAAAAGTAGTTCATGTTCTAAATATTGTTCGGCAACTAAGCGGAATAAAATCTTTTGCACGCGTAGAGTCAATTAATCATGTTCCAACTGCAGCTGGCCTTGCTTCCTCTGCTTCCGCATTTGCTGCCTTAGCAGGCGCGGCCAGTACCGCGGCCGGATTAAATCTCTCAAAACGTGATCTATCACGGCTTGCCCGGCGCGGATCCGGTTCGGCAACTAGATCTATTTATGGCGGACTGGTTGAATGGCAAAAAGGAACTGATGATGTCTCCTCGTTTGCACAACCGGTTTTAGAAAATGTTGATTTTCCAATCGAAATGTTAGCAGTCTTAGTTGATACAAAAAAGAAAAAAATTTCCAGTCGATCTGGAATGCAATCTAGTGTTGACACTTCACCCTACTATGATGCTTGGCGCCAAGTGGTAGCGGATGATATGGTTGCCATAAAGAAAGCTATCAAAGCAAAAGATATTGACCAAATCGGCCATATTGCTGAAGAAAATGCCCTTCGTATGCACGCACTTACCTTTTCGGCTGATCCCGGTTTTACCTACTTTAATGTTGAAACGCTAACCATCATTAAAGCAGTGGAAGACTTGCGCAGTCAAGGAGTAAACTGCTATTATACGATGGATGCTGGTCCGAACGTCAAAGTGATTTACAACCGAGAAAATCGGAGCAAAATTGTTGAAAAATTAAGCAATATTGTTGGCCCAGAACGGTTGGTGGTTTCACAACCGGGACCTGGAATAAAGATTTGGAATGAATAAAATTTAATGATAAGGGGACTTTAAATTTTGATTACTGAAAAAGCTCCCGGTAAATTGTATATTGCCGGTGAATATGCTGTTGTTGAAAATGGTTATCCTGCAATTTTAGTTGCATTGGATCAGTTTGTTACCTGTACAATTGAGGAAAGCGCTCAAGAAGTTGGCCAAATTATTAGTCGCCAATATAATAACGATCAACTATCCTGGCGGCGTTTAGGAGATCAAATGGTAGTTGACAAACGTGACAATCCTTTTTCTTACATTCTTTCTGCTATTAGAGTTACAGAAGAATATGCTCGTACTTTTAGTCGCGACTTACGGATATTTAATATCCATATTGACAGTCAATTAGACAGTGCTAATGGTCGAAAATATGGGCTTGGTTCCTCTGCTGCTGTTACTGTAGCAACTGTTAAGGCCCTTTGTCGGTTCTATAATTTGCCCGTTAACAAGGACCAAATCTTTAAATTAGCTGCAATCGCCCATTTTGAAGTTCAAGGAAACGGTTCGTTGGGGGATGTTGCCGCTTCTGTATACGGCGGTTGGATTTCCTACCATTCATTTGATCGGCAGTGGCTTGCCCAACAGCGTAAGTATCTTGACTTAAAGACGATTATTGATTTACCTTGGCCTGATCTTAATATTGAGTCTCTAACTGCTCCCAAAAACCTAGAACTTTTAATTGGCTGGACTGGTAAACCAGCATCAACCTCCCAACTTGTTGATAAAATTTCCCTTTTTAAAGCACGGCGGCAAACTGAATATCATCATTTTCTTGAAAAAAGTAAATCATGTATTCAACGAATGGTTGATGGATTTCACCGTCAAGATCTTGAAGCGATTAAAAATGAAATTCGTTATAACCGGGACCTCTTAAAACAACTTGGCACTAATTCGGGAGTAAACATCGAAACCGAATCACTATCTAAGCTTTGTCAAATTGCCGAATCTTTTGGTGGTGCTGCTAAGACATCTGGTGCTGGTGGCGGTGATTGTGGGATCGTCGCTATTGATAGCAACTCTAACTTTGGGAATGTTCTAAAGAGCTGGGCCAGAAATCATATCGAACAACTTCCTTTATCCGTACACTTTCTCGATAACGCAAAAAGCTTCAAAAAATCTGTTAAGCACCATCTTTCTTCCATCCACAAGTAGATCAAAGGAGGCTCCATGATGGAATCACGTCACGCCCAACGAAAAAACGAACACCTTTCATTAGCTGCTAAATATTATGACCAGGTTCATCAACACCATTATTTTGATCAAGTGCGTCTAATTCATGATAGCTTACCTGAAATGACGACAGATGATGTTGATTTGCATGTCCAGTTAGCTGATAATTTAGAAATTGAATGTCCTTTTTATATTGAGGCAATGACTGGCGGAAGTGATCAAGCCCTTAAAATCAACCAACAACTTGCTCAATTAGCTCATAAACACCATTTGGCAATGGCAACTGGATCTCTCAGCATTATTTCAAAAGACCCCCAATCCTTTTCGTCTTTTGAAATAATTCGCGAAGAAAATCCAAATGGCATTATTTTTGCAAATTTAAGTGCAAATGCCAGTCTTGACCAAGCGATAAATGCTATTTCCCTTCTGAAAGCAAATGCCCTTGAACTGCATATCAATGCGGCCCAAGAATTAATTATGCCTGAAGGTGATCGTGATTTTAATTGGTTAGATAATATCCAGTATCTTGTCAGTGAACTGGAAATCCCAGTTATTGTAAAAGAGGTTGGCTTTGGAATGAGCAAAACGACGATTGCCAAACTGCAAACCCATGATGTTCACCTCATCAATGTTAGTGGACGTGGCGGGACAAACTTTGCAGCTATTGAGAATCGGCGTAATCATGATATTAATTTTGAGAGTTTATTGGACTGGGGACAAACAACTCCCGAATCACTATTGGAAGCTCATTCAATTCGGCGAGGTAAAACTGAAATTATTGCCTCTGGCGGAATTACTTCTCCCCTCGATGTTATCAAGGCTGGTGTATTAGGAGCCCGGGCAGTTGGTGTTGCTGGTTACTTCCTCAACATTCTCCAAAACGAAGGTTATGAAGCATTAGACCAAACGCTCGGTGAATGGCAAGTGATTGTCAAACGCTTGCTCGCGCTCCTTGGTTGCTCATCATTTACCGAGCTTTCACGTGTTGAATACGTTTTAGGAACCGACTTGCTATCATATGCTCGTCAGCGTCACTTACGCTAACCTAAATAATTGAAATTCTTATTAAGATTGATACAATTGGTTTAATGTTTAAAGGCTTGGATGGTGATTGAAATGAATAAAATTAATTGGGGCAAATCAATTACAGTCGGTATAACCGCTGGGCTTGTTGCTGGGCTTGTTAAACTTGGTTGGGAAAATATTCTCCCACCACGGACACCAGAGCGAGATCAAACAAACCCACCACAAAAACTGCTTGAACAATTTGGCGTTCCAGCGCAACTTACACATGCTACTTATACCTATTCCGGTCAACAGTTGCCATGGGTAAGTTATGTTGTTCACTTTAGTTTCTCAGCTGGTTTTGGAGTTCTCTATAGTATCGGCGGACAGTTGGCACCTTGGATCAAAAAAGGTGATGGAGTACCATTCGGGATTGCCGTTTGGGATTTCTTCCATCTCAAGTTAATGCCATTAATGGGAACAGTACCTGCTGCAAAAGATCAACCACTTGAAGAACATGTTTCTGAATTTTTAGGACATGCAATCTGGATGTGGACGATTGATGCATTAATAAAGAGTAAAAAATAATAAAAATCCGAGAAAATTTTCTCGGATTTTTATTATTTTAAACTATTCGCCTTTAAAGTAATGCACCTCGGAAATGAAGTCCCCCGTATGAGTCGGGTCATGGAACAAACCGACATTCATCAATTCATCCCCACCATAAGTCTTATCAGTCATCTCATCATGATAATCAATTGTTGGATCAAGTCCCGCCATCTTGGTATTATTAATTTCAAAACGGTTAGTATGCAACTGCTTAAACATAAATAGCAGTGCTTCTGACTTATCAGGACTGACAAATTCCCAAGCGACCGTATTGCTATCAAAAGGACTTTCTAAGCGAATAAAGTCACCATATTGAATTAAGTGGCGGTGAGCCTTGTAAAACTTGATCTGTTCCTTTACCATTTGCCGATCCTCTTCAGTCAAATCTGCTAAGTCAAGTTCATAGCCAAAGACCCCACTCATGGCAACATCGCCCCGCATCTTAAAACTAGTAGAACGGCCAGTTTGTTGGTTAGGTGAAACTGATACGTGAGCAGTCATAGATGAGATTGGATAAGTTAAAGATGTTCCGTATTGGATCTTTAACCGTTCGACCGCGTCTGTATCATCTGATGGCCAACTTTGCGGCATGTAGTAAAGAATACCAGCATCGAAGCGACCACCACCGCCAGAGCAGCCTTCAAACAAGATATTAGGATAACGGGTAACTAACCGCTCCATTAAGTCATATAAACCTAAAACATAACGGTGGCTAACTTCTCCTTGATGTTCTGCATCCGCTGCGCTAGAGAAGACCTCAGTAAGGTTACGGTTGAAGTCCCATTTAATATAGTCAAGCGGCACCTGATCTAAAATTAAGCACATTTGATTGTAGATATTATCAACGACTTCTTTACGGCTAAAGTCTAGTACTAATTGATTACGAGAAAGTGTCATGCCACGGTTCGGTTCATGTAAGGCATAGTCTGGATGTTCCTTATATAACTTAGAATCGACTGAAATCATTTCTGGCTCAAACCAGAGGCCGAATTTCATGCCATGCTCGTGGGTCCGGTCTGCTACCCGCTTCAATCCACCAGTAAGCTTGTCCTGGTTAACAAACCAATCACCAAGCGATGAATTATCATCATTCCGGTGGCCAAACCAGCCGTCATCAAGAACAAACATTTCAATTCCCAATGGCTTTGCTTCATCAATAATTTGGTCTAACTTCTTATCATCAAAGTCAAAGAAGGTCGCTTCCCAATTATTAATAACAATTGGTCGGTCTGCATATTGATACTTACCGCGAGCAACCCGGTCCCGTAATAACTTATGGAATACTTGTGACATCCCATTTAGGCCCTGTTGACTAAAGCCCATGATTGCTTCCGGTGTCTGAAAATCTTTTCCCGATTCAAGAACCCATTCAAAGTTATAATCATTAATTCCAGTTATTAAGCGAATCTGGTCGATCTGATCTTTTTCCAAGGTAAACTGGTGATTACCTGAGTAGACAAGGAGCACTCCCAAAGCATTTCCCTGAAATTCATCGGTGTTCTTGTCAACCAAGGCCACAAACGGATTCATATGATGAGAACTAGAATTTCGGCGGCTAGAAAATTCTGTTATTCCCCGACGTAATTCTTGCCGTTCAGGTTGTCGTTCAAGAGCATATTGTCCTGGAACGGAGATAACATCATAATCATGTTTAGTTAAATCCAGTTGCATTGAGGCAATCTTTTCAATTCGTAATTCTTGATTGCTTGTGTTTACTAACCGCGCATTCCTTGTAATAACCGGCCGTTCGTTATAGATAGTGTACGAAAGAATAAGTTGTGCACCGATTGTTTCATCAACCAAAGTAACTTCCAACGTTTCTGCTTCTTTATCACTTTTAACATAAGATGCAGGTAACCCAGCTAGTTTCGGCTTCCCCGGTAAAATCTTATAAGACTTGTAACGGAAATCAGTCAGTCGTGAACCATTTTCTGTTTTGATAATAATTGCAGGCACACGATAATCTCCGGTATTGTTTCCCGAATACTCCTGCAATAAATCATCCTTCGAATAAGTCCGGTCCATCGATCCAGGAAGATTTCCTGAAAATCCACGATCAACTCGTGGATAGTGGCGTTCACCATGGTAATTACGAATTGCCGGTCCAAAATAAAGGTGACTGAGGATATTTCCCTCTTCTACTGAAAATAAATAGGAAATTTCTTTATTCTTTAAGTGAAAAACGCGTTGCTGTTCATCAAATGTAATCATTCGTTGTGGCCCCTTTCTTGAAATCGATTCCATAATAAACGTTTAGTTATTTTTCGTCAAGCGCTTCCATTGTTGATGTAACAATAATTAACCGTCATCATTGACTACTAAACGTTTACTAAAAATATGTTATGCTAGAAATTGATTAAAAGGAGGGTTTCCTATGATTGGTATCAGAAAAATAGCACGTGAGGCTGGTGTATCTCCTGCCAGCGTTTCACGTGTCTTAAGCAATGATTCATCTTTTTCAGTAAGTGAACAAACAAGAGCACGAATTAAAAAAGTAGCAGCAAAGTATAATTACCATCCCCATCTAAACAGGTCCGTCACTCCGCCGCTAGCTCCTCGTTCAATCCTAGTACTCACCACTCATTCCCTTGAGACAGAAGCTCATGACCCTTATTTCATTCAAGTTCATGATGGAATTATTCAGGAAGCTTCCAAGCAAAATATTCAGATCAAAGGTTTTATTCGTTTTCCCAATAAAGCATTTCAATTTACTGACGCTCAAAAATATGATGGCGTAATCGTCGCCGGAGTTTTTACGCAAGAATTCTACGCTAATTTAGCTAAAAATAATCCCCATATCGTTTTAATTGACGACTATCGCTACCTACCCGTTTACGATATTATCCGTAATTCGTATTTTGAAGCTACTCAAATCGTTCTTGATCAGCTACTAGAAAATGGCCTTAATAAAATCGCCTTTATCGGTGGAAATATTCATCCCATGAATAATAATGGCAAAACGACAGACTCGTATCAAGATATTCGAGCTAAAGCCTATTTGATGTGGACAAAACTTCATAATATTTCTCCATTGATTGCCCTGAATGGGTGGACTCCTAAAGATGGCTTTGATAGCATGAATACTCTTTTGAAAGATAATTTTCAGGCCGCCTTAATAGCTAGTGACCAACTAACTATCGGTGCATATCGAGCCCTGAAGCAACACCAGCTTAAAGTTCCCCAAGACCTTCAAATTATTAGCTATAATGATTCGGATATTGCTGAATATTTAGTTCCGTCCCTTTCATCGATCAATCCAGCAAGTCTTTCAATGGGGAAAATAGCAGTTCAAAGATTAGTTAACCGTCTGAATAATCCGAATGATATCCCTATCCATATTAATTTGCCCGCCAAAGCCACTTGGCGCGAAAGTTCCGAAATTAATTTGAATTAGTGAAACGTTTTATAAGTAAAAAGAGAGTAATTGTGCTTGTGATACCGTTTTCTAAGGTTTATACTCAAACATGGTTATCAGATTGATAAACGTTCACTTTAATTAAATGAGGTTTTTAATTATGTTATTAGGAAGTATTGAAGCTGGCGGTACTAAGTTTGTCTGTGCTGTCGGTGACGAAAATTTTAATGAAATTGATAAAAAAGTCATCCCTACAACTACCCCCAAAGAAACTTTAGGGGCTTCAATTGAATTTTTTAAGCAGTACCCTGAACTAGCTGCACTTTCAATTGCTAGTTTTGGGCCAATTGATACTAATCCGGCTAGTGAAAAGTATGGTTACATTACTGATACTCCTAAAGTTAAATGGCAAAATTGCAATTTTGTCGGTACAATGACTGACGCCCTCAATATTCCCGTCTACTGGACAACAGACGTTAATGGTTCGGTTTACGGTGAATATGTCAATTTAAAAGATAAGTATAATAATCCGGCCTTGGTTTACTATACCCTTGGAACTGGCGTGGGTGCTGGTGCAATTCAAGATGGTCGTTTTATTGGTGGAATTAGTACCCCTGAAATGGGCCACGTTCGTTTACAACGACACCCAGCTGATCTGAACTTTACTGGTATCTGTCCTTACCACCACGATTGCTTAGAGGGATTGGTAGCTGGGCCAACTTTCAAGGCGCGGCTCGGTATTAGTGGCGAAGATGTTCCTGATAATCATCCTGTTTGGGATATCATGGCATATTACGTTGCACAAGCTGCCGTTCAGGTCACTGCCATTTTACGACCACAAAAAATTATTTTCGGTGGAAGCGTTTCGCGCCCAGCCTTTCTTGAACGGGTTCGGAAGCAATTTGCAATGTTATGGAACGATTATCTTCCGGTTGGATCGCTTGATGAATACATTGTTAATCCTTCCATTCCAGGAAATGGCTCTGCTACTCTCGGTAACTTTGCATTGGCTAAGCACCTAATCGAAACAAATAAATAACCGTCGTTGGTCACTATAATGCAAAAATGACTAAGACTGAGGAAAATATTGCTCCTCAATCTTAGTCATTTTTATTTATTTCCAAAGATAGTTCAATAGACCCGCTTTAGTCATTCCATTTGCTGTCGTTTCACGCAAAACTGATGCTGAATTAATTAAAGCCTCTTGTTCACGCGAATCTAATGGTAATTCTACTACCCTTTGAATACCGTCTTTATCAATTACAGCCGGTGTCCCGAGGTAAATATCCTTTTCTCCATATTCACCATCTAAATATGCACTTACGGGTAATACTGTATTTTGGTCATACAAAATTGCTTTTGTTATTCTTGCCAAAGCAGTCGCTACTCCATAGTATGTTGCGCCTTTCCGGTTAATAATCTCATAAGCCTT
Organism: Limosilactobacillus reuteri; assembly: GCF_020784725.1. Classification (GTDB taxonomy): domain Bacteria; phylum Bacillota; class Bacilli; order Lactobacillales; family Lactobacillaceae; genus Limosilactobacillus; species Limosilactobacillus reuteri_F. Next base: position 160,754 of record NZ_JAJGTZ010000044.1, on the reverse strand, counting down.
ATTACGTACTTGTTCTTCTAGTTTTAACAATTCTTGCTTTGTTAGCCCATTAGCTAAAACATAATCCATTAAAGGCGTTCCACCGATTGTCCCACAAGAATAAGCAGCAAATTCTGAATCCCCATGCTCCGCTAACATATCAACATGAACATCTCGGGGATCAATAGCTAACTTTTTACCAATCGCTACTCTTAAGCGTGCTGAATCAAGAGAAGTTCCCGATCCAATAACTTTATGTGCTGGAAAGCCAGAAATTTTTTGAACAGCATATGTCAAGATATCGACTGGGTTGGCAGCAATTAAGAAAATTCCATTAAAACCGGTATTAACTACTTCTTGAACGATTTCCTTCATAATCTTTAAGTTACGTTCAACTAATTTAAGCCGTGTTTCACCTGGCTTTTGCGCAGCACCTGCACAAATAGTAACAATATCAGCGTCTTTACAATCTTGATAGCTACCAGCCTTAACCTTTACTGGGGCAGTAAATGGCGTTGCGTCTTCCAAATCCAGTGCATCCCCAACGCTTCGCTCATTACTCTTATTTATAATAACTAATTCCTCAGCTAAACCTTGCTGGATCACGCTAAAAGCATAAGCGGACCCCACAACTCCATCACCAATTAAAACAACCTTTTGATGTTCTTCTGTCGCCATACTTCTTTTTCTCTCCCTAATTAAAATTTACATAAAAAGATGAGCATAAATAGGAACCAAAATGTCCATTGCTAACGAAACGATAACAACTGCCACTGCGGCCATTGCTCCTTGAATTGAACCTAGTTGAACCGCCTTAGCAGATCCAACAGTGTGACCAGCGGATCCAAGACCAAGACCAGTCCCAACCTTTGAGATTTTCTTTAACCTAAAGACCTTAATCAGGAATTCGGCAAGGGCATAAATAATAACTGCATTTAAGATACATGCCATCGCTGTTACCGCGGGATCACCACCGATTCCCTTTGCAATTGGCATCGCAACAGCGGTAGTAGCTGCTTGAGGAAGCATAGCGGCGGTTGAAACACGGGAAAGAGCAAATAATTTAGCTGTTCCTTGAATCAAAAATAATGAAATGAATCCACCTACAAATAATGTGAGAATTACATCGACCCAATATTTCTTAAAAACATCATTCCGGCGATAAAGCGGAATCGCAAATGCCATTGTTGCTGGGTTCAAGAACCAAAAAATCAAATTTCCGCCTGGCTGGTAAAATTTTTTATAAACTATTGCGGTCGTTGAATTAGCGACCTTGGCCCAGATTGCCAAAATTACAATTCCTAATACCATCCCTACTAACAATGGGGTGAAGAGGAAGAAGCCATTACTAATTTTGAAAAGCCACATCCCAATTAAATAGACCAGCAACGAAATAAATACCCCGGTAAAAGGTAACGCCAGATTTGTAATAAATACATTAGTCATTATCAGTTTCCCCCTTGTTAGTCTTGAACAATTTATGATGTAACCCAATAAAGAATGCTCCAACATAAGCAATTACTGCTAATAAAATAATTGTCGAAATAATAATAACAATTACATCTTGTAGCCCTTCTTTTTTCATTAAACCAAGGCTCCCAGCAAGCTGAATTCCTGATGGGACAAACAGAAAGGCGATTAAACTAATCATGAAATCTCCGAACTTTTCAACTTGTTCCAACTTAACAATATGGCAAGCTAATAAAATATATAATAAAATCATTCCAATTAATGGGGTAGGAACAACGAAACTCTTAGGAAAAAGATTAGAGATTAATTGTGATACGAATAAAATTGCAGCAAAGATTCCCATTTGAACTAAAATGGGCGCTTCCTTCTTCTTTTCTTCTTTCTTCATAATAATCCTCCTAAACATGATAAATATGTTTAAGCATTAACGTTAATACCATTTATCACAATCTATTTTACTAATTTTTCTTAATTTGTATTCGTTTTCACTATTAAATAACCTAAATTTGCGTTAAAATGCCCTCCAGTTAGCTTAAAATGCCTTACGCAAAAAAGGATTGGTGAAAAGATAAACAATTCACTAATCCTTTTTATAAACCTAATGCTTTTTTGGTTGTGTTAACATATGATCGACTTACTGGTAATTTACTACCATCGATTAATGTCAGCTCATAAGTATGATTGAAACTAGGCTGAAGCTCTGTTACGCCATTCAAATTAACAATAAAACTACGATGGATCTGTAAAAATTCTGGAGATTTTAATTGGTCATAAATATTAGTGAGCGTCTGTCGACTAATGATTTTATGCTTATTAAAAGTCCAGATATAAACAAATCCTTGTTGTGCCTGTACGTAAAGTATTTGTTTTTTCTGTAAAATGATCGTTCGCTCGTCGTTTTGAATCGAAATTCGAGGATTCTGCCTTAATTCCATCTTGGTTTTGGCAGCGACATCATCTGGCGGAATTAATTTGGCGACACGCATAATTGCTTCGTTGACCCTTTTAGCAGAAAATGGCTTCAAAATATAGTCAACTGCATCTGCTTCAAAGGCATCTAACGCATAGGAATCATAAGCAGTCGCAAAGACAATATGAGGACTATCAGCAAATGATTTTATTTTTTCAGCTAACGCCATTCCATTTCCATCAGATAACTTTATATCTAAGAAAACCATATCTGGGTGTTCATGTTTTACTTGTTCCTCTGCCATAAAAATGCCATCTGCTTCAAGTATTTCTGTAACTTCACTATTTCCCTGAATTAAGTAATGAAGTTCTTCACGAGCAAGCGGTTCATCATCAACGATTAAGACTTTCATTGTCTGCACCTTCCTTAGTGTGATATGGTAAAGAAATTTTGATCTTTGTTCCTTTATTACTACTTGTAATTTGAAGGGCACTATGCTGATCATATAGACCAATTAAGCGCTGATTCAAATTATATAGCGCATTTCCACTCCCCTTTGAAGATGTCAATGGTTCTTTTCCAAGTTTAGGAAGAAGTTCCGGTGCAATCCCTTCCCCATTATCAGCCACTTGAATTTCCAACCGTGCTTCCAGCTGCTTTATTGTTATCTGAACATTATTATGGTCTTTACGTGCTCCGAAAGCATGTTTAAGCGCATTTTCAACTAATACTTGAATTGTAAATGGCGGCAGGTAAACATCATTTTCGACTTGTTGATCAAAGGTGATGTTATATTTATGTGGAAATCTAGTTTGTTCCAGTTCAAGGTATGCATCGACTTGCGTTCGCTCTTGTCCTAAAGTAATTTCGGTCTCCCGGGCCCCAATTAAGTTAGCCCGGAAATAATTACTAAGTTGAAGGAGAAGTTCACGCGCTTTTTCTTGATCCCGGCGTAAAATTGCACTAATTGTATTAATAGCATTAAAAAAGAAATGCGGATTTATTTGGGCTTGTAAAGCTTTTATCTTAGCATCTCGAACTAATTGCGCCTGTACTTCTGCTTCACCCAATGCAATTTGGTTCGCAAAAATCTCACACAGACCGATTGCTAGCTGAATTTCAACCGGTGTTAAATGCCATTGATCAGTATAGTACATTTTTAATGTTCCGATAACTTCATTCCCAATTCGCAGAGGGGCAACAATCGCTGCTTCTAGAGGACAATTGGGATCGATACAACCAATCATTTTACTGTTATTTGCGACCTTTATTTGGCCCGTTTTGATCACATTACTAGATAAAGAAGTTTCTAGTCTATTTCCTGGGATATGATGATCATCACCAGCTCCAATATGTGCAAGTATTCTTTGTCTGTCAGTGATACTCACTGCATCAAAATTAGTATATTTTTTAATAATTTTGACTACTTGTTGTGCTGAGCTTTTATTTAATCCTTGACGAAAATAAGGCAAGGTTTCATTTGTTAATTGCAAGACAGAATGAGTTTGCATAGCGCGCAGTTCTTCCTCTTGGTGAAGGTACATTGAAATGATTGATAAGAAAATCGATGTCCCCAGCGAATTAACCAAGATCATTGGCAGGGCAATATATTTAACTAAAACCCATCCCGTGGGACTGAACAGTAAGATAAAAAGCATTTGAATACTTTCCATCAAAATCCCTACAATAAAACCATGCCACGGCGTCATTACCTTAAAATAACTTTTTCGATCATGATACAAAAAACCAGAAAGCGCACCAATCAAAACTGAACTAGGCACATAAAACCAACCTTGCAGGGGCGCACCTTGAATAATCCGATGAACCCCTGCTACTAACCCTACTAGACTACCAACCCATGGCCCACCGATAATTCCAGCAACTGAAACAGCTAAAATTCGGGCATTGACAATCGAGTCATTTGTTGAAATGGCCGTAAGAATAATTTTGTTATGCAACTGGTTATTCGCATCGATCTCTATTCCAGTCATATTAGCCATAATAGCAAAAATAGAAAAAAGAATCGTTAGCTGAATTTTGGCACTAATGGTTTGATTAAATAACAGGCGGCGAAATAGGGGTACACTAACTAGCAAAAACGCTAGAATAATAATTAAACCAACGCGCTCAGCCATTAAAATTGTTAAATATATCATTTATCCTTGTGTCCCTGTATTTATTACTGGTTGCGTTCCCCGTTCACTAATAATTGCTACCATAATATTATTGATGATTTGCAAACGTTGCTCATCTGTTAAATCAAGGTTAGCTTCCTTGCTTAGTCGTTCAATTGCTTCTTCAGTAATTGAAACAGCTCCTTCAACGATTATCTTTCGCGCTGACAGGATTGCCGATGACTGTTGCTTTTGCAGCATGGCACTCGCTATTTCAGTTGCGTAGGCTAAGTGGGTTAACCGTGTTTCAATAACTTTGACCCCCGCTACATTTAACCGTTCTTGCAGTTCAGCAGTTAAACGTTCTGATACTTCGGTTGGATTCCCGCGAAGGGTAATTGCATCTTGATCTTCAAAACTATCATATGGATATTCACTAGCAACATGACGAACCGCAGACTCACTTTGAATTTGAACAAATTGCTCATAATCATCAACCGAAAAGAGCGCTTTTGCGGTATCGACAACTTTATAGACAATTACGGCCGCAATTTCGACTGGATTACCTTTTGAATCATTGACCTTTAAAATCTGACTATTAAAATTGCAGACACGAAGAGAAACAGTCTCCTTATTTGTAAATGGTACCGTCATAAATAAACCCGCATCACGAATAGTCCCGATATAATTACCAAAAAAAGTTAAAACTTTGGCTTCATTTGGCTGAATAATTGTCAATGATGTACTAAAAAGAATCACAATTAAGAATAAAATAATGCCAATTGTCAAAACCACTGGAAAATTACCCGTAAAACCAACAAATATCAGCCACAAACTAATCAAACCGATAATTATCGCTCCGAGTAAACCGAGGTAGCCGTTAACGTGAAAGGCTGCTTTTTCCTTCATCTCGATAATCCTCCTAATTTAAAAACGTAACCCCTTGGGATAAAAGTTTTTGATTGTTTTGCCTACTAACTTTCCAAAACCAGTAGGATGCTCATCACATACTAATAAGTACCAACCATTCGGAAGGTCAGCATCAATATTGATTACATCCCCATGGACATATTGGTGCCACTGTTCCTGGCTTAGTTCAATAACCCGGTTTGCCTCCTGTGGTAAGCTGGCAAGCGCCCATGCCAACGCTGGTTCAAATCGATTTTTCTTAAAAGTGCCGAGGTGAAGTCCAGGCCGAAGGACATTTAGTCCCTCGATCTTGGCCTCTTCTAATGGCAAATCATAGAGCTGGTCACCAAATAAAATCAATTGGTGTGGTTGATAGTCTGGGAAGACGCCTGTAACAAACTGGTTAAAGAGTTTGACCTGTTCTTTGTCCGGTTTAACAATCGATTGCTTTTTCCGCTTATTCTTCTTTTTGCGCTTTTTATCAGTTGACTCTGGCTCACCATTTACTAACTTAGCAATGAAATGCCCCTCCCCCTTAAGATGGTGCGGAAATAGGCGAACTGTCTTTTTCAATTCTTCATTGCCATCAGCCCATTCCGGACGGCCATCATCCATTCCGGCTGCCTTTTTGATTGGGATAAGCTTCAAGTCTGGATAGCTATTGAGCAGCCATGAGATATTTTGTTCATCCTCTTCTGGCGCAAAAGTACAGGTCGAATATACTAATGTTCCTCCTGGCTTTAGCATTTTCATTGCGGATGCGAGGATCTTTTGCTGGCGGTTAGCACACTCAGCAGGGTATTCTGGTGACCAATATTCAATTCCGGCAGGCTCTTTTCTAAACATTCCTTCTCCAGAACAAGGCGCGTCAACAAGAATCCGGTCAAAATATTGAGGAAATTGTTTTTCTAAATCTGCGGGACTCTCACTAGTAACAACTGCATTTTTTGCTCCCCATCGTTCCAGGTTTTCAGCCAAAATTTTCGCCCGTTTAGGGAAAATTTCATTAGCAACTAGTAATCCCTGGTTATTCATTTTAGCAACCAGATGCGTTGTTTTGCCTCCCGGAGCTGCACACAAGTCTAGCACTCGTTCTCCAGCTTGTGGATTAACCACTTCTCCTACAAACATTGCTGACGGCTCTTGACTATATACCCATCCAGTAACATGGTCTAACGATTTTCCATTCACTTGACCATAATATCCTGTCGGCACATACGGTACTTTCCCCGTGGCTTTTTCAATTGTTGCAACCGGCTGTCCGTTCTTTAATGGATTCTCGCGAAAACCACTATAACTTGACTGGGCAAGTGCTGATAAAAACTCATCGGCCTCTGCTCCCATTAGTTTTTTGTATTTCGTGACAAATTCATTTGGTAATTGCACGTTATTTTTCGCTCCTCTTTATCGTAATATCTTTATTGTAACGTATTTTTTAGTCTTTTTAAGTCAAAATACTTGGCAAAAGGTTAAGTTTTTGTTTACAATATTATAATTGAATTTTTTATGGAAAGAGAAGTGAGATGGTAATGGATCAACACTTGATTGCGCTTGATCTTGATGGCACAACATTAAATAATCAATCAAAATTAACAAATGAGACAATTACAACTTTACGTGCCCTTGCCCGAGACGGACATATTGTCAGTATCATTACTGGGCGCCCTTACCGGATTGCCAAACATATTTACGATGAAATTGGGATCAAGACCCCGATGGTAAACTTTAATGGGGCCTTGACACATATACCTCATGAGCACTGGGATAAAGAATACGATGTTGAATTAACACGAGAGTTAGCCCTCGATCTCCTAGCCCATCGGAAAGAACTAGGAATTAAAACAATTACCGTTGAAAATAAACATCATGTATGGGCTAATCAAGCTAGTAATGATTTACCTGAATTCTTACCAAACAAATTGCGCGATGATCAAATCCTAACCGCGACTAACTTAACAGGCAATCCAATCGCAATGACAATCCAATATGAACCAGAACACCAAGAAGAAATCATTAAGGCAGTTAATGAAAAATACGGCGATTTCGTTGAACCACGAGTATGGGGGGGCTCTTATAACATCTTAGAACTGATCCATCGTGGCACTCATAAAGAATCAGGGATGTTTTATATCGCTAAGCAGTACCAAATTGACCGGCAAAATATTATTGCGTTTGGTGACGAACATAATGATTTGGAAATGCTTGATGCAGCGGGCCGTGGTGTTGCAATGTATAATGCGATTCCCGAGTTGAAGAGTATTGCTAATGATGTGACCACAATTGATAACGAACATAACGGGCTTGCAAAATACTTGCGGGATTATTTTAAGGTTACAATATAAAAAGCTAGGGAGAGATAGTTTAAAACTACCAATTCCTAGCTTTTTACATAGTTATTCCTAGTCAACTAGTTTGCCAACAACAGGGATACCTTCAAGAACTGATTCCAGATGGATAGAACGAGGCATTACTGAAGTCAAGTCACGACCAGCAAGGTTTCCATGGTGTTTACCATCCTTCCATTGCGGAACGTTAGAGACATCGTAAACAACACCTTTAACGGCAACGTATGCGGGATGTCCATTTCGACCATCGAACTCAGCGAGCTCGGTTGTTGTAAATGTTTTTTCTGCCATCAATGCTTCACCTTTCTCTGATTCAAGAATAGCTAATAATTACATTCTAGATCAAACAATCCGTAAATGCATTAATTATTAGATGATTATTATTTTTTCTTCAAACTACTTAATAAAGTTATTAAAATCGGCTTTTTGTTTGCCCAATTTACTTTTTCACTCTTTTCATAAAATAATTTATAGATAAAAAGATAATCTTTATTACATTAGCACAAAAAATTGGTATAATAAAAGGCGAAGGTGATTCTGCAATCACTTTCGCCAACATACTTCTACTGTGGACCATTGATGTTGTCATGTCATCAATGATCCTCTTTTATTTTACAGCATTAGTTTTATTCTGCAATAAATTTTCACAATTATTCCAGCCGTTTATTGAAACTATTTCAGCAAGTGTGAAAAATAATTTTTGGATCTTGATAATGATTAGCAAAAAGAAGATACTGAAGAAGAGATAACTTTAAGAATGAAAGCAGGTTTATTGATGTATAGAGTACTTGTGGCGGATAATTATCCAATCATTCGAATGGCAGTTAAAAATCTGGTTGAACAACTAGATAATTTTAAAGTAATTGCTGAAGAAACAACCGGAATAGATGCCTCGTTACGGGTTGAACAAGGTGATATTGATATCATTATCATGGATTTAGCGATGCCTCCTGGTGAAAATGGTCTGATCACAATCAAAAGAATTCATGAACATTTCCCTAACACCAAAATTATTATTTTTTCTTCTCGTAGTGAACCTCAATACATCAATCAGGCAATTTATAATGGCGCAAATGGCTATATCTTTAAGAGTTCCTCTCCGAAAGAACTAATTCATGCCCTAAGACACGCTATTAATGGTGAAAAATACTTAGACAATAATATTATGGTAACAAAGAAGGATTTATTAGTTATCAAAGGCGGTTCACCGCACTTCGATTTAGGAAATTACATTCCGCTTTCAAAACGTGAGCAAGAAATCTTGCCTTTAATTGTTTTAGGATATACTAACAAAGAAATTGCTACTAAGATGTTTATATCCCCTAAAACTGTTGAAGCCCATAAGACAAAGATTATGCAAAAATTAAACCTTGCTTCACACGCAGAACTTCTCCACTATGCAGTTAAACATCAATTAGTAGACCTATAGATAATGGGAGTGGAAAATAATCTTCTCGACGAGACGGTGGGCTAAGCTGGGGGGCGGTGATTAGCACGGTCCAGACTAATTATCGTTCGTACTTAACTTCGAGCTTTGTGATGACGCGAAGCTAGTTCCACGTTATCTTATTATTATTGTTCGTGAAAACAGTTGAGGCTGGGAGAAAAACAAAGTTTTCTCTCAGCCTCATTATTTTTATTTATTACTAATTGTCTTATCAAAGTTATTTAACAGGGCAGCTACTTGAACTTCAACAACATTGTTTTTATTGAAGCGAGCAAATACTTCTGCTTCAGTTAAAAGTCGGCGTATTTTTTTCGAGTTTTCTCCTAACTCAATTGCATTATTTACTTCTAGTAATTTAATTCGTGGTAAGAAATAAGTAACATGGTTGCTAGCACAGATCTTTGTCGTAGCCTCCAAAACTTGGTTACTAACCTCCAACCGCTTATTTAATGAATGATACTCTGCAGCGTAGTACATCATCGTTACAATCCGTAGATAATAGTTTCGATCAACACCTGCTAAGTCTTCATCTGCCTTTGATCTTAAAAATGCAATAACCTTTGAGAAAAAGAAATCAGCATGTTCCATTGAATTTTGTCGTGCATATAAGATTCCTGATCCTAAATATGCTAATGGCGAAAAGATCGTCCGATGTTGCTCATCCAGTTCATCTAAAATCTTAGTAAAGTTAAAAAGACTTGTCGACGCATTATTATTAGTTAAAGTGTAAATCATCCCTTTTAAATAATAATATTGCATCCGATCTTGCGGCGATTTTAAATCTTCAAGCCGAATCTTCTTAAGATTACTAACTGCCTGTGGAAAGTGTTCAATCATTAAAGCCAATTCAATCTGGTCAAGCAGACTTCTCATATAACGAATTGAGGATGTATTGTCTTTACTTAAATCACCAATCGTTAGTCCTAGACGGTCGCAAAGCTGCGCCAAAATCGTGAGTGAAGGTATTTGACCATTGCTTTCAAACTTACTTAAGGTCGACTGGGTACAAATCCCCTTGCTTAAGGCAACTTGTGAGTAGCCGAGTCTTTTTCGTTGATAAACAAAGCGTTTAATATCCATGTCTGACCTCCTATATCTAACCGTGAATTCCTAATGCAATTTTAGCAAACCTACTCATTCTTGACAAATCCCAAACTGGTTCCCACACAAGGTTAATATTACATTTAGTTACACCTTCAACAGAAGTAACTGCCTTGGTAATGTCGCGATTTAAGATGTCGCCTAATGGACAGCCCATTGTCGTTAAAGTCATTGTAACCGTACATTCACCATTATCATCAACCTTAACATCATAAATAAGGCCAAGGTTAACGAGGTCAATTCCCAATTCTGGATCAATAACTTCTTCCAACGCATCCATCACTTTATTTTCAATTGGTGAAAAGGGGGTATCTTTTTCGTCAGCCATAAACGTTCCTCCAAACTTATTTGTTAATTCAACTAACCAATTGAACCTTCCATTTCAAAACTGATTAAACGATTCAATTCAACTGCATATTCCATTGGCAATTCCTTCGTAAATGGTTCGACAAAGCCCATAATAATCATTTCAGTTGCCTTTGCTTCTGAAATCCCCCTGCTCATAAGATAGTAAAGTTGTTCTTCAGAGATCTTAGATACTTTAGCCTCATGTTCCATTGCGACATGAGCATTGTCAATTTCATTATATGGAATCGTATCTGAGGATGATCGGTCATCCATAATGATCGTATCACATTCAACGTGGGCTTTAGAGCCATCAGAGTGCTTACCAAAGCGGACCGTTCCGCGGTAATCAGTTGAGCCCCCCGTCTTAGCAATCGATTTTGAAACTATTGAACTAGATGTATTTTTAGCATTGTGGATCATTCGGGCTCCTGAATCTTGGTGAATTCCATTGCTGGCAACTGCAATAGAAAGCATTGTTCCCCGTGCACCTTCACCATTAAGGTAGACACTTGGGTACTTCATCGTAACTTTTGAGCCAAGGTTCCCATCAACCCATTCCATGGTTGCATTTTCTGCCGCTGCTGCCCGTTTTGTTTCTAGACTATAAACGTTATCAGACCAGTTCTGAATAGTTGTGTAACGGCAGTAAGCATCCTTGCAGACGTTAACCTCAACAACTGCAGCATGAAGACTATCAGAAGAGTAATTGGGAGCAGTACATCCTTCGACATAATCGACACTTGCCCCTTCATCAACAATAATCAAGGTCCGCTCAAATTGCCCTGAGTTTTCCGCATTAAGCCGGAAGTAAGATTGAATTGGCGTCTTTGTCTTAACGCCCTTTGGTACATAAATAAATGAACCACCCGACCATACTGCTGCATTTAGGGCCGCGAATTTATTATCAGTTGGTTGAACTAATTTACCAAACCATTTCTTAAATAATTCTGGGTATTCTTTTAAGGCTGTATCTGTATCAGTAAAAATAATCCCCAACTTTTCAAACTCATTTTTCATATTGTGATAAACAACTTCGGATTCATATTGAGCAGATGAACCGGCTAGGTATTTTCGTTCTGCTTCCGGAACTCCTAACCGATCAAAAGTCCGTTTTAAATCTTCGGGCACATCATCCCAGTCGCGAAACTTTTTATCGGTCATCTTTTGGTAGTAAAGCATGTTCTTAAGGTCTAACTCGGATAAATCTGGCCCAAACTTTGGCATCGGTAATTCTCTATAAATCTTGTAGGCCTTAAGTCGGTAATCTAGCATCCATTTAGGTTCATGCTTAGCAGCTGAAATTTTGCGGACAGTTTCTTCTGTTAACCCTCTCCCAGTTGAATATTCCGGTTCAACGTTATCGTGAAAGCCGTATTCGTACTGGTCATTATTATTTATAATGCTAGCTGCATCATTACTCATTATTTTCTTCCTCCTTGCTATCCTTTAACAATGCTCGTTGTAATGCCCACCACGAGAGCGTGGCGCACTTTATTCGGGCTGGGAATTCCATAATACTGGTAAGAATCCGGGCATCCCCTAGTTGATCCAATTCAACTTCTGAATGTTCTTTGCCAATTGCCATATCAGAAAAAGTCTTTGCCATTGCCAGGGCTTCTTCAGTTGTTTTTCCCTTAACAGCATCAGTCATCATGCTTGCTGACGCTTGACTAATAGTACAGCCATCACCAGTATAGGCAATATTTTTGATCTTGTTATCTTCTATTTCGACCTGAAGATTAATCGTATCTCCACAAGTAGGATTATGAAGGGTCATTGCGTTCGTAGTAGTTGCTAATTCTCCTTTATTATGTGGATGATCGGCATAATCGAGAATCACTTCACGGTATAAACTGTTTAACTTAGATAGTCCCAATGTTAAAGAACTCCTTTGTTTCCTTGATTGCGTCAATTAATTGATCAGCATCATCTTTAGTATTGTAAAAATAAAAACTGGCACGAGCAGTTGCTGTTACGCCCAAGTCTTCCATGAGTGGCTGCGCACAATGGTGACCGGCGCGGACTGCTACTCCATCCATATCAAGGGCCGTAGCAACATCATGGGGATGAAGGCCTTTGATATTAAAGGCAATTACCCCAGTATGCTTTGCTGGCGATTGTGGACCATAAATTTCGACATCTGGAATGGCAATTAACTTAGGCAAAACATAGTTAACAAGTTCCTGTTCTTTTTGCACAATCCTATCCATGCCAATACTATTTAAATAATCAATCGCAGCTCCCAGGCCAACCGCTCCAGCAATATTTTGGGTTCCTACTTCAAATTTAAACGGGATATCAGCCCAGGTACTCTCATTACGGTGAACAGCATTAATCATTTCTCCACCGTATTGGTAAGGAGGCATCGCTCGTAATAAGTTCTCTTTTCCGTACAAAACCCCAATTCCCATCGGACTCATCATCTTATGACCAGAGAAAGCGTAAAAGTCAACATCAAGCTCTTGTACATCGACCGGCATATGTGGAACTGCTTGCGCCCCATCACCGACAACGATTGCCCCATGTTGGTGCGCAATCGTTGCTAATTCTTTCAAGGGCGTCACTGTTCCTAATACATTACTAGCATGGGCTACTGCCACAATCTTTGTCTTATCGGTAATTTTCGTTTTAGCATCTGCAAGATCAAGTTCGCCATCTGGAGTTAATTCAATATATTTCAAGGTAGCGCCCTTTTCCTTAGCTAGTTGTTGCCAAGGAATAAGGTTACTATGGTGTTCCATGATTGAAATAACAATCTCATCACCAGGTTGAATATTTTGTTCGCCATAGGTTGCAACGACGAGATTTAACCCATCCGTACACCCCTTGGTAAAGATGATTTCATTAGCACTCGGCGCGTTAATAAACTTTTGCACTTTTTTTCGCGCTTCTTCATAATCCTTAGTCGCACGTTCTGCTAGTGTATGAACCCCTCGGTGAACATTTGCATTATCTTGTTCATAAAAGTTAACAAGTGCCTGAATTACCTGACGCGGGCGCTGAACAGTCGCAGCATTATCAAGGTAGGCTAAGCGTTCATCATTAACCTGCTGATTAAGTGCTGGAAAGTCGGCTAAATAATCATTCGTATTGTTGTCCATCGGCGAGCTTCCTTTCAAGAATCGTAATTAACTTATTCCGTACATCCGCTGCTGGGATTGCACTCAAGACTGCTCCTAAGAATCCTCGAATAACCATTCGTTCTGCTTGCGCGCGCGGAATTCCCCGACTCATTAAGTAATACATTTGTTGTTGATCAACTGGGCCAACACTAGCCGCATGTCCTGCCTCAACATCATTTTCGTCAATTAACAGAATTGGGTTAGCATCTCCCCGTGCTTGATCGGACATAATCAATACCCGGTTTTGTTGGTCTGCCTTTGCCCCATGAGCACCATGAATAATTTGCCCAATTCCATTAAAAATTAATTCAGACTTTTCAAGAATGACGCCCCGCTGGTTAATCAATCCAGTGGTGTGCTTGCCATGGTTGGTAACACGGTTGTTGACGCCAACTTCTTGGTCACGAGTAGTTACGGCAATCATCTTTGAGTTAGCATAACCCCCATCACCTAGCAATTCGGAATCCATGTCACCAACTGTGGCACCATCATTCATCAAGCCGACTGCCCATTCAACATGCGCATCTTTGCCAATATCGGCACGCCGCTTAAAATAAGTATGGGTATGGGGACCAAATTCATCTAAGGAAGAAAAGTCAATCTCACTATTTTCCTGTGCCATTAATTCAATCATCATATTAGCGGCATTCTCATGATCCCCAATCGTTGTAAGGTGCTGGATAAACTTAATTCGGCTGCCACGATCGGCAATTACTAGAATATGCGAAATCAGGGGCTCATCTTGAGTGCTGTCCTGAATAATTTCGACCTCAATTGGCTTTTCAATTTCAACGTTCTTTGGAATATAGAGGAATAACCCGGCATTAAGATAAGCAAGATGATAAGCAGTTAAGAGGTTTTCTTCGGGGTTAATGGCAGTCATGAAGTATTTATTGAAAAGTTCAGGATATTCACGAGCAGCAGCAAAGATATCTGTGAGAATAACCCCCTGATCTTGAAGCTTTTGTGGCAAGTTAACGTGGAGCAAAGTTTGTCCCAACTGGGTTACCTTAATTACTTCATCATCGGCGGCTGGTTTTTCAACTAAGCTGGTGTCTGATTCAATCCATTTCAATGGCCGATCCACAATAAGGGGCCAAGTTCGAAAATCGAATCGTTGCATCCGCGGCAAACGGAGCTTTTCCATCAACTCACGAGCACTAAGCCGGCGATCAATCAATTGCTGAGGTTCATTATTTGCCTTACTAGCAGCAATTATTTGTTCTTTTGCTGAGTTTAATTCTGTCATCAAACTGCCTCCTAGTCTTCATCATCTACAAGTTTGATATCAAGACCTAATTCGTCACGTAAGCCAGCGTAACCTTCATCTTCAAGTTTCTTAGCAAGATCAGGGCCACCGGTTTTTACAATTCGGCCACCCATCATTACGTGAACCGTATCGGGAACAATGTAGTTCAAAAGACGTTGATAGTGGGTAATAATTAATGAACCAAAGTTGTCGCCCCGCATTGAGTTAACGCCCTTTGAAACCACCTTAAGAGCATCAATATCAAGTCCAGAGTCAATTTCATCAAGAATCGCAAAACTAGGTTCAATCATTAAAAGCTGCAAAATTTCATTCCGCTTCTTTTCACCACCAGAAAATCCCTCATTAAGATAACGTTCAGTCATGGATTGACTCATATCAAGCAATTCCAAGTTCTTGTCGAGTTTCTTAATAAAGTCCATTACTGAAATCTGATCATCTTCAGGGCGACGAGCATTGATCGCTGCTCGAAGGAATTCAGCATTAGTAACCCCTTGAATTTCAGCGGGATATTGCATTGCAAGAAAAAGACCTTTTCGTGCCCGTTCATCGACTGGCATGTCAACAATGCTTTCCCCGTCAAGAAGAATATCTCCTTGCGTAACATGATAGTTAGGGTGACCCATGATGGTTTGAGAAAGTGTAGACTTACCAGTTCCATTTGGTCCCATAATTGCATGAATTTCTCCAGTCTTCATCTTGAGGTTAACCCCTTTAAGGATCTCCTTTTCTTCTTTGCTTTCTTCATCTTTAACCGAAACGTGAAGATCCTTTATTTCTAGTGTTGCCATAAAATTCATCCTCCTGACCGAAATATTCCAAAATATTCTCGGCAAATATTCCATAAATATCAATAAATTCTTTACATTCTTATTATATCCGAATAATAAAAAAATAAAACTATTCATCTCAATTTATTTTAAGCGCTTTCTCGATGAATAATTTGAGTGTATAATAAGATATAATATAACACTTATACAATTTCGGAATATTTAACAAGGCAGGTGGCGATAATGATTCAACAAAATTATATTCTTCACTCATTTGACTGTTTAAACACAGCCACTGCTGCCCGATTACATGATATGGGCTTGTGTGAAGGGTGTCCGATTAAAGTAGTTCAAAAATATCCCTTTCATGGTCCAGTGATAATCGAAAATGATCACCAACGAATTGGTTTGCGGTATGCTGTTTTTACAATGCTTACGGGGGCAGAATAAAATGACAACAGTTGCACTGATTGGAAACCCTAATACTGGCAAAACTACCCTGTTTAACTCGCTCACTGATAAATACGCCTATGTTGGTAATTGGACAGGAGTCACAGTTGAAAAGAAACAAGGGACACTTAAAGGAACGGATATTATTATTATCGATTTACCTGGTGTATATTCACTCGATCCTTTGACAAAAGATGAAGCAGTGGTAACTAACTACTTAATGCATAATCAACCTAATATGGTCTTAAATATTACAAATGCTAGTCAGTTAAAACGAAACCTTTTGCTAACAATCGAGGTATTGGAACTCGGCTATCCTGTTGTTTTGGTTCTTAATATGATTGATGACCTCCGTCGATCAGGGTACGACTACGATATTGACCTGCTTGAAAAAAGGCTGGGTTGTAAAGTAATGACAACAAATGCACGTGGACACCAAGGAATTGATCAATTACGAAAAGAAACTATCAATTGTAATTCGCTCCACCCTACCCAACTCGATTTAGATTATCCCCCTATGATCAAACAGGCAATCAGGCAGGCAAGTACAGCGCTGGAAAGTGATTATTCTTTTTCACCCCAAGTTGCGCGTTGGTTAGCGATTCAATTCATAAGCAAGAATAAAGTAATCCGTAAATTTGCCCAAGAAAAAGGGCTAACTCCCCTGCTTTCGCAACAAAAATATTATGACGCGCAAAAGTTTGCCGACCAGATTTTTGAAGTCCGGTTACAGTTTATTGAAGACACGCTTGATCAGACCCGTCATCCACTTAACAACGGTGGGCAAGTTGAGCTGACAAGTCGAATCGACAAAATCGTTACCAACCCGATTCTTGGCTTACCAATTTTCGTCTTAATTTTCTTTGTAATGTTTAAGCTGTCCTTTGATTGGGTTGGTACCCCACTTTCCGATATGCTTGATCAGTTTATCTCAGGCCCGGTTTCAACTACTGCTGACCAAACCCTCGCTAGTCTAGGGGCAATTCCCGCATTACGGTCGCTAGTCGTTAACGGCATTATCGCCGGAGTCGGGGGAGTTTTAGCCTTTATTCCGCAAATCTTCATGCTCTTTGCCTGCATTTCCTTGCTTGAGGACTCTGGTTACATGGCGCGAGCAGCCTTAGTAACAGACCGGGTAATGCAGATGATTGGTTTAAATGGCAAATCTTTTATTCCATTAATTATTGGTTTTGGTTGTAATGTTACGGGAATCATGGCCGCGCGAACAATTGAACAGCCTAAAGAACGACTGATCACTACCTTAATCATGCCGTTTATGAGCTGTTCAGCCCGCCTACCGATTTATAGTTTATTCGTTGCCGCTTTCTTCCCACGTCACCAAGCACTGATTGTTTTATCAGTCTACTTCCTAGGGATTGTCGTGGCTTTAGCAATGGCAAAATTCTATCAAGTAATCTTTAAGGTAAAAGAAAGCTCAGTGTTTGTAGTTGAACTCCCGCACTATCATCTTCCCCGTCTTGATGTAATTTGGCACGGCACATGGGATAAGGGTAAGGGATTTATTAAAAAAGCTGGGACAATTATTTTTGCCGGAACTGTTTTAATCTGGATATTATCAAGTTTTGGCCCTAGTGGTTTTGTTACTAATTCGGCTAATAGTTTTGCAGCCGGCCTTGGACACATCCTTGTTCCGGTCTTTAAGCCAATTGGTCTTGACCAGTGGCAGCCAATCAGTGCTTTGTTTACAGGAATCCTTGCCAAAGAGGTTATTACTTCTAGTATGATGGTAATGTTCCACACAAGCAGTAAAGCGTTCCTCATCGCTTCCCTTGGTCAGTTTATGACTCCGCTTTCTGCTTACACGTTACTGGTCTTTATTCTCTTATATGCACCATGTTTTGCAACGTTAGCAACAATCAAGCAAGAAACTGGTTCTACAAAGTGGATGCTTTATTCTGTTGCATCCAGTTTAGTCGTTGCTTATGGGATTGCATTTATTATCTTTCAAGTTGGTCGATTGTTTATTGGGTGATTTAAAATGAAATTAATTATTAATGTTATTATTATTGTTGCAATTATTACGTTAGCCTTTTATCTCCTTGTTAAGACTTTTCAACGAAGTAAGCAAGGTAAATGTGCGGCTTGTGACTACGATTGTGAAATCAAAAAGTTGGCAAAGAATAAAAAGTAATTATAAAAATCTGGAGACATGGAAGTAGGAAATAATCTCCTCGACAAGGCGGTGGGCTAAGCTAGAACGATGATTAGCACGGCACGGGCTGATTAGCGTTCGTACTTAAACTCGAGCCTTGTGACGACGCGAAGCTAGTTCCACGTTATCTTGCTATTGTTCGTAAAAACGAGGCGAGAGAAAACCTTTGTTTTCTCTCAGCCTCGTTTTTTTACTCACTATTCAATTTTTCTCGTAACATAAACCGACGAATCTTGCCACTCGCGTTTTTCGGCAATTCTGAAACGAAAATATACTGTTGCGGAACCTTATATCGCGCCAAATGTTCATAACCATACTTCATTAGCTTAGTTGGAGAAAGACGACGATCACTGACGACAAAGGCTACAGGCACTTGGCCCCAAACAGAATCATCTTGACCAACGACTGCAACTTCATTAATTTGTGGGTAACGTTGGTAGACCTGCTCAACTTCTTGGGGAAAAATATTTTCTCCGCCAGAGATCAACATTTCATCTGCGCGCCCATCAATATAGAGGTACCCTTCTTGGTCCAGGTGACCAATATCTCCTGTCCGGTACCAACCGTCAATCATTTTAGAAGGTAGTTTATTAGGCAGGTTAAGATAGCCAGGAGTTAAAGCCGGTGTTTTCAGCAGAATTTCACCATCTTTACTAAGTTTTAGTTGGGTTGAGAATAGTGGCTGCCCAACTGATCCTAATTTTAGGAGTGCATCGGCTGACCGTAATGCCGCAATTTGGGAACATGTTTCCGTCATTCCATAGCATTGAACAACAGGAATTGACCGTTGCAGACATGTTTCGAGCGTTTCCCGATCAATCGTTCCGCCCCCGAGCAACATACAACGAAATGCTGAATTATAGTGTATATTGGTCTTATTTTGTTGCTGAATAAGCTTTTTTAGCATAAAGGGAACAACTGACATAATGGTGACCGTTTCATTTGCCAAAATTCGTTCAATTTCTTCGGCACGAAACTTCTCAACCAAACGAACTGTCATCCCATAAATTAATCCCCGCATGATAATCGAAAAACCACTAATATGAAAGATCGGCGCTACGCATAACCACTTATCTGCAGGCGACAAACCTAAATTCAATGCGGAAGAGACTGCTGAATAAAAATGATTGCCAAAAGTTTGCAAAACTCCCTTCGGTTGACCAGTCGTACCGGAAGTATACATGATGCTAGCTACCCAGTTTGATTTAAAGACTGGAACCAACTCTCCTGGATCAGCGCTCGTTATCAAAAATGCACTGTATGACTTAAAAAGATTCGTCATTCCGGAGCGCCAGAGAGAATTTTCAACTAAGCACAGCTGAAGTTTACTATCTTTGATCTGCCGTTCAAGTTCTTCACTAGCAAGTCGCCAGTTCAACCAGACAATCGTGCGGCCACTACACATGATTGCTAATGCTAGTTTATAACTCATCAGACTATTGGTTGCTAGGAGACCAACCCGCGAACCAGGATTAAGGTAGTCAATTTTTCCCACAAGTACCTCTACCTGTTTTTTTAATTCAATAAATGATAAGCGCTCATTCCCATCGTCAATTGCAATCTGGTTCGGCTGAGTTGCTGCTTGCTTTAATAGCCAATTTTGTGTTTCCATTTAAATTGCCTCTTTTATGGGAACTTAGGGAACTGATCAAAATCAGGGTCTCGTTTTTCATTAAAGGCATCACGCCCTTCTTTACCTTCATCAGTGGTGTAGAAGAGCATCGTCGCATCACCACCAAGTTGTTGGAGGCCAGCTAGTCCATCCGTATCAGCATTCATAGCAGCCTTAATAAACCGTAATGCCGTTGGTGACTTCTTCAAAATTTCGTTACACCAGTCCAAGGTAACCGATTCAACTTGGTCCAAGGGCACAACTTTATTAATCCAGTTCATCTGGTAAGCTTCTTCGGCACTGTAGAAGTGGTTTAAGAACCAGACTTCCTTTGCCCGTTTGTGACCGATCACGCGGGCGAGATAGCCTGAGCCATAACCAGCATCAAAACTGCCGACCTTGGGACCTGTTTGGCCAAATTTGGCATTGTCAGCAGCAATTGTTAAGTCACAGACAAGTTGCAAGATATTTCCGCCACCAACTGACCAGCCTTTTACCATCGCAATAACTGGTTTAGGGATAATACGGATTAAATGCTGCAAATCAAGAACATTAAGCCGAGCAATTTTATCTGGACCTACATATCCCCCATTACCACGAACTCCTTGATCACCACCAGATGAGAAGGCCTTATCACCGGCGCCGGTTAGGATAATCACCCCAATTGTGCTATCATCACGACAGATGGTAAACGCGTCGATCATTTCTTGAATTGTAAGGGGGGTAAAGGCGTTCATCTTTTCTGGACGATTCATTGTGATTTTTGCAATCTTTCCCGCTCGTTCAAAAATAATTTCAGAATAATCTTTAACCGGTTGCCAATCAACTGTTGTCATAACTACTCTACTCCTTTTGTGAGGTCAATAATAATGAACCTATTAGAAAATTTAGATATTCAAACTCAATCAGTCACAGCCAACAAGTGCGTTATCACTGTTAAAGTAAGTGATAAACTCAAGCAACCTTATGGAATTGTTCACGGCGGAATAAACGCAGTCCTCGCTGAAACCGCAGCTTCCTTAGGTGCTAATCAATGGTTAGCTGATCGTCAACAAGATCAAATAGCTCTCGGAGTTAATATTACCACAGAGCACCTCATTGCGGTATCAAATGGTGAATTAAAGGCCATTGCAACGCCGATTAAATGTGGTCGACGAATCCAAACCTGGCAAGTCGATATCTATTGTAATGATCAATGCACTAGTACCAGTATAGTTACTCTGATCAATCAATCCCGGCCTTAATCTTCTGATCATTTCTTTAATTAGTATTCAAAAATAAAATTATTCAGAATTATAAAAACTGGTTATTCAACCTTAATACTATCTTTTCTCACCTTAACGTTCGATTAATCGTTCTGATTATACAAATTCTGTTATTGTTCTAAAATAAGACATTTGATAAATTAATACCAACGCGAGGCGAACTGCGTGATAAAATTAAAACGTTTTATCTTGCCTGAATTAAGGAATGAATCCCTTCTTTTAGGTCGTCAGTTTACCTATTTGGGGAGAAGAAAAATAAATAGGACAAACACTATGATGGGAAGCATGTCGCGTAAATTATAGTTTTAAAGGAGAGCATTTTTGATATGCGCTTCAATGAAGAAGATGAAGAAAAGTACCTTAAGTTGATTAACAATACCCGTCGCGGAAGCAATAAGGACTTCGAAGAGTTATTTCGCCGTTATTGGCCGCTCGTTCGCCGACTATGGCAACGATATAATATTAGCGGCCTTGAATTGGCAGATTGGGAACAGGAAGCCCGTGTTGTGATGCTAGAAGTTATTCGTTTATACAATAATCAAGGTCCGCGCATGTTTAGCTGCTTTTTTAAGGAATGCTTAACCAACCGGATTCGTGATATTCAACGACAAACTCAAGCCCATAAACGGATCCCAGCAGGCTGTCTTTACGCATTAAGCGATGATTTTGCTGAAACACTTACCGACTTTTTACATCATTCCCCTGATGACATTATTTATTGCCGGCAGAGTCTTGACCGTTTACTTTGCCACTGTTCGACATTTGAACGAAAAGTACTAGTGTATCTCCATACTGGTTATTCGATAACTGAGATTGCTGGTACCCTTGATTGCTCTAAACGGAGCGTCCAAAGTGCCTTACATCGTTGCCATGGCAAACTATTAAAAGTATTAATGAAGTAAGGACTTATAAAGCAAAAATAAGGTGCTGTGACATAAGTTAAGTTACTTTCATAAAAAGTAAATACGCAGTACAACAATGGCCTCTAACGTCTGGCTAAGCCGGACGTTAGAGGCCTATTGTTGCTTGCGGGGGCTCGAAAACGAAGTCACAAGTGACTTCTGTCTCGCTCCCTTATTTTTTACGCTTTCCTAATAAACAAACATGCAATCACGGCAACTAATGCACTGATAACAAGCCCGAAGAAAGCAGCCGAATATGAGCCGGCTGCTTGGACAATCCACCCAATTAGGAGCGGACCAACAAAACCGCCGAGTTGCCCACCAAAGTTAACAATCCCGATTGATGACCCATAAGTTTTTTCCGATAAAATCTGCGCAATGAAACTAAAGATGCCAGTAAATGCCAACGATTTGACAAAATAGATTAAAACATCAAAGATCACAACGCCTACTAATGAGGTTGACTTGAAGAGACCAAACATGAAAACCAAGGTCAGGAATGAAGCAATACTAATCATCCATCGTTCATGCTTCTTAAATAAATGCACCATCACAAAGCCGGAAATAAATGCCGCAATGCCTCCAGAAATAACTGGCAATGGTACTAACCAGGCCAAGTTCTTCAAGTTAATTCCTTGTTCTTGTAAGAAATAAACTGGCATCCAGGTTTCAAGCCCCTTAGTAATGATATTCAAGGCAAGTCCAATTACCACAAAGGCCCAGACACGGTGGTCAATCTTTTTCCATTCAATCTTGGGACGAGCCTGTCCATTTCTTTGACCATTATTAATTGGCTGTTCCACCAGGTAATAAGCAAGTAAAATAATAAACCCGCCAACCCCAAGCCAAACAAAGGCATTTCGCCAACCACTGCTAGCAATAATCGGCACAATAATTAGTGGTGCTACTGCTGCCCCGGCGTAATTTGATGAAATTAAGGCAGAAGTTGCCTGTGATTTCTCACTCTTATCATAATTTTCAGAAATTCGTTTTAAAGCTGCTGCTGGGTATGGTCCTTCTGCAATCCCAAATAGAAAACGAATCGCAATCAAAGCAGCAAGCGACCATGCCCAACCAGTCACCATCGTCATTAACGACCAGGCAAACAGGGAAATAACCACCATCAGTTTACTACCAAACTTATCAGTTAAGTATCCCCCAGGTATCTGCATTAAGGTATATCCTAAAAAGAAAGCACTAGCGGTTGCCCCTAATGCTGCTGCCCCAACATGAAAGTCTTTACCGATGTAAGCAAGGGAAATGTTCATCACTGTTCGGTCAGCAAACAAAACCATATATCCTAAATACAACAGTAGAAAAGATCCCCATCTCTTTGCGGTTGTAAAGTTACCTATATTTTCCATAAAATTACCCCTTTAATATAAAGATCTTTTTTATTGTAATTGATCATTTTAGAACTTACCACCCCAATTTTAAGAATGTCCACTAAAATTAAGAACGTCACTCTTAATATTTTTTTGTTAAAATATTAAAGATATCCTAAAAATGATTGTTAATCCAAGGAGGAATTATGGATTTCTCATTTAAAAAACGACCAGTAAAAAGACTATATGGTGAATATACTATTTTATTCATCTTTTTAGCCTTATGTATTTTCGGGACATATTTAGTTACTGGCCATACTTTTATCCTCAGCAAAGATGCTCTCAACCAGCATTTACCCTTACTAGCAAAGTATCGGGAAGCACTGATTAGCTTCTTCCACCATCCCCGTCTAAACTTCTGGTCATGGCAAATGGGACTAGGCAGTGATACCTTTCAAGTATATTCTTACTATACAATTGGAGATGTTTTCTCTTATCTGGCACTACTTTTTCCCGCAGCAAAGATTACCCTTGCTTACCAGGTAATTAATATTATCCGGATGTATTGTGTTGGCCTCGCTTTTGTCTATTTCGCTCAACACTTTAAGTTTCGCAATAGTGTCATTTTGATGGGGGCAACAACCTACCTGGTCAATTCGTTTTTACTCTATGCCTGTATCGCTCAGCCTTTCTTTACCACACCATTTATCATCTTTCCGTTAATTGTGGTCCAGATTGAGCGGATACTACAAGAAGGATCGCCCTGGCCGCTTGCTGGTGCCTTTACATGGATGCTAGTAAGCAACTATTACCTTGCTTATGTTTTAGGAATTGGTTCATTCCTCTATCTTGTCCTTCGCGTAGGAACGCATTATCGTCGCACGCTTAATTATGGGAAAGCCTTGCTTAAACTTGCCTTTGCGACAATTACTAGTATCCTCTTATCAGCGGTCTTGCTCGTCCCCGAAATTATCGCGGTCACAAATTCAACCCGGACTGGATCATTATTTGCTAATGGTTTAAAAACATATCCCCTTTATTACTACCTCTTTTTGCCTAAGTCACTGATTAACGGTGGCCAATGGTATTTCATGTTCTGGTCTGCGCTAGGGATCGTTTCGATTGGGTTTATCGCCCTTGTTTACATTTATTCCCGCCCGCGAAAATATCCCCTGCTAACGATTAGCCTTGGCCTTGCCCTCATCATGCTGCTAATTCCAGCAGTCGGCGCTTTCTTCAACGGAATGATGTCAGCGTCTAACCGTTGGACTCTCTTGATCTACCTTCCATTGGCGATGGCCGTCTGTATTCTGGCTGAAAACATTCCGACACTCGATCAAAAGACAATGGCGGTTCTAAGCTGGGCAACGGGGATTTACCTCATTGTCTTGATCGCAACCTTCTTTTTTGAAAATGAAAATGATATTTTTATGCCAGTTATTTTCCTAATTGGCTCCCTAATGGTCATCTGGTTGATTCACTTAAATAAATTTACTCATCCTTACCGGTGGTTACTAGCGATTACAATGCTTAACGCCGGGGTAAATGCAATCTACGCGGCTTTCCCTTATAATGGTGATTTCTCTAGTAGTATGCTGAGCCGGGGAGAGTATCAGGCAATTACCAGTAACCGTTACGGTAAACTTAATCAGGATTTGAAGAACAATTCTTTTTACCGCGTTTCAACCATTAGCCAAAATAAGATTATTGATGGCCCTAACCTTGATAACGACCTTACTTCCGGATTGCATAACATTGACTCTTACTATTCACTACAAAATAAATATTTGGGACAGTTTAATACAAGCCTGCAAAATAACCAGTATCAGGCTAACATCCCCATTCGGCAAGCCGATGATCGGACAGTTATGAATAATTTCTTTGGCGTTAAATATCTCTTTGTTCAAAGTAATGGTGAGAACGCGACAAAGATTCCCGCTGGTTACTTTTTAGATAAAGCAACCGATCCAGTCATCAATTACGATGAGGGGCAACCAAGCAATCCGCAAAGTAAAGATGAGTTTGTACCCACGCAAACGATGCGGTATAAAACGAACTATGCCTTCCCATTACTTTACTGGCAAGATAACTACATTAGCAAAAAAGATTATCAATCACTCTCGCCAACTGCAAAAGAACGCGTTTTAGCTACCGGTGTTCTGGTTGATAAGCAAGAAAAACTCCGAGGAATGAAGGCCGCTAAGCTCAAGATGCATGTCTATCCCCTTAAAAGCGAATTAGTTTCTAACCGCTTGAATAAGGTTAACCCGGCTAAGCTGACCTATACCGATAGTGAAAAAACTTATCAATTGCAATTACCAGAGCTGCAAAGTAAAAAAATGCAGCAAAAATTAAAGGGGAGCGAGTTGCATATTGAATTTTCTAAGATTAAGTACACCCCCTTCTCCATGAAAGAACAGATTGCCTATGAACAAGCACATCTCAAGGAAACTATCCTTAACCCTGGCAATGTTATTAATCAGCGCTATACCCACTATCGCTATTGGCGTTACCACGTTTTAAATGGTTCACCTGATATTAGCTTTAAGCTTAATATCGGCAGTAAGTTTGGAACCGCTACGATTGAACAGGCGCGGCAAAGTACCCTTTCCTTGTTTAAGTACGTTACTAATTCAACGCTTAATATTGGTTATTATGATGGCAAGCTTCCAACTTCACTTACCTTCCAACCTTCAAAACTCGGAACTTATGAGCTCAAATACCAGGTAGTAGCAGAAAAACTAGATAATAATTATTATCGTGAAGTTAAAACATTGCAGCGCCATCGCCTAGAGGACGTTAAATTCAAACGTAACCAAGTTCAGGGAACGATTAAAACTACTCGTCCTGGTGTCCTTACCTCTTCGATTCCTTATTCTACCGGCTGGTCAGTGAAAGTTAATGGTAAAAAAGCAACTACCTTACGAACAAACCAGGCTTTCTTAGGCGTATACTTACCTGCTGGAATTCACCATGTTACTTTTAGCTATGAGTTGCCGGGAATCAAATTAGGTGCATTACTCAGTTTGATTGGCCTTGGTTGGACCATTCTTGCCGGAATCATTACGATCGTCTGGGAACGAAAGCGCAAGTAGAGCAGAATAATTCTTGCATCCCTTTTAATAGACGCTTAAGATAAAATTAAATCTATGGGCAGGAGAAAAAATCGTGCATAAGAAGTTTACCTACATTGTCTACCAAATTATTATGGCTATCTTAGCTGTTATCTCGATTGGGATGCTGATTGCATATTATGCCAAGCGGATCAATATTGATACTTATCCTTACAATATGATTGACAATGGAATATGGCTAGTCTTCTTTAGTGATTATGTTATCCGCCTGATTATTTCACCAAATAAACGCGAATTTGTTAAAGATAACATCTTTGAACTTCTATCAATCATTCCTGCCAGTAGCCTCTTCTTTCTCTTCCGAATTGGGCAAATTGGTAGGACCTTTCAGATGCTTAAACTCATGCGAATTATGCGTTTAGTCGGTTTTACCGGTCGTCTGGGCGTCTTCTTTGAGCGAAATGAGCTGCTCTACTACTTGTATATTACGATTGCTGTCATAATGATTGCGGCTGCAATGTTTTGTATCTCAGAGAAAGTCTCTTACGAAACAGCCTTATGGTGGGCAATTACAACCGCGACTACGATTGGCTACGGGGATGTGATTCCCAAGACTGGCATTGGGCGGGCAGCCGCAATTGTCCTGATGCTCTTGGGAATTGGTTTTATTGGGATGCTTACCAGTACAATTACTGAATTCTTTGCTAAAAAAGACGAACGGAAGATTTCCGCCCAGTTAGTCAAAATTCAACATGAAAATCGCCAACTAAAGGCTGAGTTAGACGAAATTAAGCGTTTGATTCAGAAAAATAAACGTTAGCAAATAACCCCCATTCTTGGATAAATCCTTGAATGGAGGTTATTTTTAATCTAAATGACTAATCTGAAAAGCTTTGCAGGGTATCCATGATCAATTGGATGAATTTCTCACGATCAATATCAAGAAGGACTTCAGTATTTTGGGGCTTACCAGTTAACTGATAGTAGTCACAAACCGTCTCTCCCCGTGTGAGATCGCCTTGAGTTTCAACATCCACATTCATTTTGTCAGTACCGAACATAGTAGGATCAATCAACCAAGCAATCGTACATGGATCATGGAGGGGCGCACCTTTAAAACCCCACTTAGGATTTTCATGGTACTGTTCAAAGAAGTTTAGGAGACCATGGAAAGCCCGGGCAACTGGATTGTCGATTTGCCCGATTTGCTCAATTTCATCCTTCATAATCTGAGCTTTATGGGTCACATTCAATGGTGCCATTACCAGGGGTAACCCAAAGTTCATTACAATTTTAGCCGCTTCCGGATCAACAAAGATATTAAATTCGACTGATGGACGCCAGTTACCAAGTCCCATTGCTCCACCCATGAAGACAATCTGATCAATCTTTTCTTTTGCCAAGTCAGGATAGACCCGCAAGAATAAGGCCGCATTTGTCATTGGACCGGTGACAACTAAAGTGACTTTCTCATCACTGTCACAAAGGGTTTTAGCGATCAATTCAATAGCCGGAATTGGTTGAACTTTGAAATCGGGATCAGGAAGGGCAGCTCCGTCAAGGCCGGTTTCTCCGTGAACTTCCGGTGCAGTTTCAAGCGGCTCGACCAGCGGAGTTTGGTTCCCCTGAGCAACTGGAATATCTTCTCGATGGAGTAAGGTTAACATCCGCATTGCATTATTTAATGTTTTATCTGGTGTTTGGTTTCCAGCAGAGGTAGTTACAGCAAGGACATCAATTTCTGGTGAAGCAATCGCCATCGTTAACGCCAATGCATCATCATGTCCGGGATCACAGTCAAGAATTATCTTTTTGGTCATTTGTTATCGGCATCCTTTCTTTGTGAATCATTAGTATAGCGGTTACATTAATTATAACAAATGAACATTATTCCGTTTAATGTCGATCATTAAAAATTTAAAAAGACATAATAAAAGGACCACCTAATCGTGATCCTTTTCAATATAAGTTATAATCTTACGCTTTCTTTACTAAATAGATTGGTAAAGCAATAGCGCCAGCTAAAAGGGCTAAAATAGTAAACTTCTTCTTTGAATGCTTCTTAGGTTGTGTAGTTTTGTTTTCAGTTTTATTTTTCTTCATAAGAATCTACTCCTTTGTTCAAAAACCTATCACTACCTACACTCTTATTTTAGCCCCATTTTGCCTTTACGTAAAAATATATGGGCCAGGTAATTAAAGCAATTATAAATAACCAAACAATTATCTTTTGAAATAGGTTAAGTTTCCAAATATGTTTCATAAGTTCACCTTACTTCTTTTTGAGCCAACATTAGTAAGCTTGTTCATACATAAATTAATCTCTAAATTATATCATTAAAAGAAAAAGAACCACCTGCAAGTGATTCTTCGGAAAAAATTAGTTCTTCTTTGCCAACTTATATAGCAAGTACATTGGCCAAATTAAGGCTCCTGCAACAAGTGTTAATAAAACAATCTTTTGGTTCTTTGATAAGTTATGACATGGACACTTCATATCTAATCGCCCCTTTGTTGATCAGTTAAGTTAATTATAACGCATTTGGGTGATAATGTAAGGAAGCGATTTCAAGTTTAAAGAATTTATAAGTAGTAGGGTTTTAATTTAAGCTATAATTAAAATAGATTATTTTATGAGCTTAGGAGATAGTAAAATGACGAAAATTCCATTGCCAACTATTGGTGAAATTTTACAAGAAGAATTTATGATTCCACTCAGTATATCACCAGTAACTTTATCAGAGGAAACCACTATTTCTTTAGAGCAAATTGACCATATCCTGCATAATAAGTTAATAATTAATACAGATATTTCACAACGGTTAGGACAAGTGTTTCATGTCTCTGACAATTATTTCTTGAAGTTGCAAAGAGATATTAATAACCGAAAATAAGTGAATGGTAAAAAGACTAGTTGTTGTAACAGCAATTAGTCTTTTTACTTTAATAATTAGCTCTCTTGAGAAGCCATTTGTTCAGCTTGCTTTACTACGGTCTTAATTGCATCTGGAGCAATATCAGGTGGATAACCGTACTTACGTAGTAGATGTTTAACTGCAACACGCATTTTAGCACGAACATTACTGCGCCGCTCCCAATCGACCCCTGATTGTTGCTTTACAGTCTTTACTAATTCAGCAGCAATAAGATGTAACTTTTCTTCTCCTAATTCTTGAACAGCTTTCTCATGATCAGCTAGTGCATCATAAAAAGCCACTTCTTCTTTTGAAAGTCCCAGATTCTTACCTTCTTGTTGTTCTTTATTAATTTCCTTAGCCATATCAATTAACTTTCTAATTACAATTTCACTGGTAATTCCCCGCTTATTGTAATCATCAATTGACTCTTGAAGTAATTCCTCAAACTTCTTGCCTTTAACAATATTCGTTTTTTGGTAGGCTTTTACTTGCCCTTTTAACAGTTTCTCTAAAAGAGTAATTGCTAGATCTTTCTCAGTAATTTCATTTACTTTTTCAAGAAATTGTTCTGAGATTAAATCTAAGTTAGGGCGTTCTAATCCTAGGTCACGATAAATGTCAACGTTCGGCTCTGAAATAATTGATTGATCTAATAGTTGTTGCATTCGATAATCGACTGAGCTATGAATCTCCTTACTATCGTCTGGATTATCAGGAGCCTCAAGTTTAGTTAAAAATACTTTAACCGTTTTAAAGAATGCAATCTCCGCGCTTAAATCTTGGGCTTCAGGCTGTGTTGAAACTAATGCATAAGCTTTTTGAAGTTCTGTTACTACATCAAAGAATTTTTGCTTTGTTTCATCGTCCTCTGCAGCTAATTCATTTACAACACGAGTAACTGCCTTCTGACGAGTTTGGCTATCATCAGAATCAAATTCTGAGTAATCAATCCCATATAGGAAATCTTCTTTAATAATGTCATATTTCTCTTTTAGAAGCATTAGTGCACGATCAACATTAATTCCAACTTTTCCTTGGTCATCCTTTGTATATACATTTAAGGCAAAACGAAGAGCATCAGCAATCCCAATATAATCAACAATTAGCCCACTATCTTTATTCTTAAACACCCGATTAACACGAGCAATTGCTTGGATAAGATTATGTCCTTGCATTGGCTTGTCAATGTACATGGTATTCATGCTTGGAACATCAAAGCCCGTTAACCACATATCAACCACTATTACAATTTGTAATTCGTCATTGTTATCTTTCATTCGTTGTTGTAACGTAAATCGATCTTGTTTGCTTGTCTTAAATTTAGCAAATTCTGGGCCATCAGAAGCATTAGATGTCATAATAACTTTGATTTTTCCCTTATGAATATCATCATTGATCCACTCAGGACGTAATTTTGCAATTTCATTATATAGCTTTACTGCATTTTGTCGTGACATTTCAACAATCATCGACTTACCAAATTCTTCCTTTTGTCGTGATTCAAAATGATGAACAAAGTGTTGGGCTATTTTTTCTAACCGTGGTTTTGCACCGGCAAGGGCCTCTAATCTAGTAAATGCCCGATTCCGTCGCTCAGTTTCCCTAAGATTAGGATCGTCATTGATACCAGCTTCTTTAATTAACTTTTGATATTCATCAATTGCATTGTCCTTAAGCTTTAATGGGAAAACGTGACTTTCATAATAAATCCGGACCGTGGCATGATCATTAACTGCTTGAGTAATATCATAAACATCAATGTAATTTCCAAACATTGCCACGGTAGATTTATCTTCAGTATTTATTGGTGTTCCTGTAAAACCAATAAATGAGGCGTTAGGAAGAGCCTCACGCAAATATTTAGCATATCCATAACGAATACCATTATCGGTTAGTTTTGCTTGCATTCCATATTGAGACCGATGAGCTTCATCAACCATTACGATAACGTTAGAACGGTTTGTAAGTATAGGCATATGTTCTTCACCTGTATCAAAGTTTGGTGAGAATTTCTGGATTGTACTAAAAACAATCCCGCCAGAATTCTTACTCATATACTTACGAACTTCTCCTCGTGATTCAGCGTGATCGGGGTTTTGTTGTAGATATTCATGAGCAGCCGCAAAGGTACCAAATAACTGATCATCTAAATCATTACGATCGTTAATTACTAAAATAGTTGGATTACCAAGTTTACGAGCTACTATTCCAGAATAAAAGACCATCGACAATGATTTACCAGAACCAGTCGTATGCCAAACAACACCAATTCGTTTGTCATCAGGATCAGCCAATACTTTTGATGTTCTTTTTACAGCTTTATTAACCATATAGTATTGATGATATGCTGCTAAAATCTTGATTGTCTTATCGCCATCACTTTCAAAAAGAATAAAATTCTGAATGATGTTTAATAAATCAGATGGGGTAAGCATGTATTTTATCAATATTTCTAATTCCATCATTGAATCGTCAATATCTACATTTTTCGGCTCGCGCCACCGCATAAAGCGATCAATTCCTGCTGTTAATGACCCAGCTCGCGCATTAATCCCATCAGAAACAATTAAAATTTCGTTATATTGCATATAAGAAGATATCTCTTCTTTATAAGTAGAAAATTGGGCAAAAGCTTGTTGAATACCTACATTCGCATTTGCTGGGTTCTTTAATTCAAATGTAACTAAAGGAAGCCCATTAATAAAAAGAGTAATGTCTGGTCTTCTTTCATGTTCTCCTTGTTTCATTGTAAATTGATTTGTTGCAACAAAAGTATTGTTATCAACATTCTTAAAATCAATCGGATACAAAGTTATAGTTCGGTCTTCACCTTTAATTGATGTTTTTACTTTTGCTCCGCTGATAATTAATTCATGAAGCTTATGATTATTAAGCATCATATCTGGGCTATCTGCTAGCATCTCAAATTGATGAATGGCATTACGGTATACTTCATCATTAAACCCAGGATTTAATTTGCGTAAGGCGTTTTCTAATTGTCCTTTTAAAATAGATTGTGTATGATCATTATTTCTCTCAGCATCTATTTCTGCATTCGGGCTAGTATAACTAGCACTTTTGTAGACTTGATAGCCAGCTTCATCAAGGCATCTTAAAGCAATGCCCTCGATATTTTCTTCGTTAAGATAACTTGCCACAATAAATCACCTCTTTCTGTTTGATTTAGGGAGATAAATGATAATTTAGCAGCTTAAAAATATTTATTAAGCAAAGTCTGCTTAAGTTTCGATAATTGTTGATTTTCTTTAATTAGGTTTAATCTTTGACTATAAATTGGTGCTAGTTGACTATCCATTTTCTCTAAAAATAATTGAGAGGGAATATATACTGGTGATGATTTTAAATCACTTCTTTTGATATGACCCATGGTTGTAGCTTTTCCAGCGGCAATTGCTTGAAACCTCAATAAATGATACTTAGTCCATTCATAGATAAACCATGCAGGATACTTATTAGAGGTAACCTTAAATAAATGTTGATTAAGACCTGCTTTGTCTCCCGTCCAATTTTTTACTAATAAAGTTCCTGACCACGAAAAAATTATGTCGCCAGTATTAACTATTACAGAATTATCAAGATTAGCCGAACATCTATCGGACGAATCATCAGTATTTCCTTGATTTAACTCTTTTATTTTAAGAACTGGTAAGCTTTCTTCATTAGAATTAGGCCTATACTTTTGCATAGCTAACCCATTTTTATAATTTGCAATTTGAGTTAAGTCTGATTTTTCAAAATCGTCATTAATCATATATTTTTTGAATATATTAGTTAATAAAGCATCTAAATTATCATTTATTCTTTTATTAAGTTGTATTTTTCTCTCTATCAGTTCAATTTTACTTGCAATTTCATCTTGAATATCTTTCTTTGGCAAGTCTAACTCGACTTTAGACAAAGCTGCAATAGTAATTTGAGATTGAGCTGACCCAGAATCTAGATTGCGTAAATTCAAGCTACCTAAAAGAAGCTGTAAATATTTTTTATTTATAAGCTTATCATTAATAATATCCACTATAATTGATAAATTAGTTATGAATGATTTTGGTGGGGCAATCTTTACATCTCCTGTACCGCCAACACCACGAGCAACAACAATAATTACAGACTTATCATACATATAAATTGGATAAAACCCAGATATTTTGTAACCCGTAAATATTGGATATCCACTATCTCGGATTAAATCTTTATTAGGCATCTTCCCATATTTTAGATTAGCAATTTCCCCTAATTGTTTTTTCACATTCCATCACCCTATATACTTTCTATGTGCTATCTTTACATTTTGTTGTTTAACCATCGCATAATGTAAAGTTGTATCTATTCGTTTATGTCCTAAAAGACGCTGTAATTGTTCGATCGGCATTCCCTTATCTATTGCTGTTGTAGCTAACGTTCTTCTAAATTTATGTGGATATACACGCGAAATTCCTAATCTTTTACCTAAATGCTTTAATCGTGATTCAACTCCCCCAATTGTTAATCGTGTATGTTTCTTATATAACGAAACGAATAATGCT
Source organism: Limosilactobacillus reuteri (assembly GCF_020784725.1). GTDB lineage: Bacteria > Bacillota > Bacilli > Lactobacillales > Lactobacillaceae > Limosilactobacillus > Limosilactobacillus reuteri_F. The sequence continues at coordinate 126,709 of NZ_JAJGTZ010000044.1, read as the reverse complement.
TCATTACTATCTGTACGAGTATATAAATATTTCTGCAAATGCAATTTAGCCCTTGCATCAAAATAAGCAATTCTTTCTTTACTACCTTTACCAAAAACAATGCATTCACGCTCTTGAAAATTAATATCATCTCTATTCAACAATACCAATTCTCCAACCCGCATACCTGTTGAAGCAAGGAAATCAATCATTGCTAAATCACGAATATTCTTACAATTATCACGTAACTTTTCTAATTCTTCGTCAGTGTAGGTTTCCTTCACAGTTGTTGAAACCTTAACCTTATGAATCCTTCTTACTGGGCTCTTGATAATATAGTCCTCATCTTCTAACCAGTTAAAAAAGCTAGAAAGGATTCTTCTAATATTATCAATAGTTACCTTACTAGAGTTATGAACTTCTTGATAATTAGTCAGATAGTTACGTAGCTCATCTGTCACGATTTCTTTAGCATTTTTACCAATTGAGGACAGAGCTTTAGTAATGGTAGTTTTATAGTACTTTAACGATTTTTCCGAGCATCCTTCTGCTCTTTTAGAAGCAAAGTATTTAGCAAGTAACTGTTGGTTATCCTTATAACTATCTACTTGTTTATTCCCCGTAGTAATTAGTTCATCTAGTGCATTTCTTAGACATAATAATTGTTGATTATTCAAGTATGGCAACATTTTTTGAATCAATTTTTCAGACTCTACTCTTTGCATGAATCAATTCTCCGTTTTTGAAAAATAATACACCACAGAGAGATGCTTAGTAGATTAAATGATAATTTACTTAAATTTACAACTGCATATTTTGATTCTGTTAAGAAAGAACAATATGTTGCTTTGAAAAAACTATTAGATGTACGAGATGGGACTCATAATTCTCCTAAACAGCAAAAAACTGGTTACCCTCTTGTTACATCTAAAGCTATAAAAGAAAATACCATAGACTTTTCTAAAACAAAGTTAATTTCAAAACTTGATTTTGAGGAAATAAATAAGAGAAGTAAGGTTAATACAAATGATATTCTTGTTAGTATGATTGGAACAGTAGGTATTATCTATAAAGTTATAGAAAATCCAGTCAACTTTGCAATAAAAAATGTCGGTTTAATTAAAGCAGGAGAAACATCGGATCTTGCTAACCTAGTCTATCTTTATCTAATTAGTAAAGAAGGGCAAAGTTATATAAATTCTCATCTGTCAGGCAGTACGCAACAATTTATATCATTATCAACTTTACGCAACTTACCTATTCCTACTCTTGATAATTTTACTATTGATCAAATAAATAAAATTGGAGAACTTTTATTATTGATTACACAGAATTCAAAGCAGAATGTAATACTTACTGCCCTGAGGAATGAGATATTAAATAAATTTTTCTAAACCATTAAATTATCATTTATCTTACTATTCTTCTCTATTTTTCTGGTAATTGGTAAAAGATATCTTAATATTTTCTTCTGCTCATCTAAACTGGGTATATCAACTTCAAAATTTGACATGACTTTAGTAGAAATTTCCTTAAAAGTTGATCCAGAAGCTATTTGCTCTAAATCTTGTTTACTAGTTTTCATAACAAAGTATAAATACTCAGGAATTACTAACTTTTCGTTAGGAATAATGCTTTTAAATCCCTGATTAGTTGCAATGGTATTTTTAGCAATAGCTACGTAGCCAATTGGAGCACGAGAACTGACTAAAATGCTATTAGCAGGAAGCAATTTAGCGCTAGACTTCGCCAATCCCTCATGTGTTATACTCCTACTGCCTTTTGCTATAAACATCTTGTTATATCCGCTCAAGTCTTTAGGAGTAAGCCATGGAATTCCTAATTCAGTATAATATTCTGGGTGTTTAGTTGATGGCGTTCCACCTCCAACAACCTTGCCAATTTCAGATAACCTAAATTTCATATCCAAGCTCCTTCAATACATCTTTAATTTGGGCTTGTAACTTGTTACTTTCCTCAAATTGTTCTTTTAATTCACTAGTTAGTCTCTTCATTTTAACTTCGTATGGTTCGCCATCGTCTTCTTGTTTAGCAAGACCAACATAGCGGCCAGGAGTTAATACATAATCGTTTTTTGCAATCTCATCTAACTTCGCAATTTTACAAAAGCCAGCAACATCCTTATATTCTTGATCATTTGTACCACGGTAAGCATGGTAAGTATCCGCTACTTTTTTAATATCATCATCATTAAATGCACGATGAGTTCGATCAATCATCTCACCTAAATTACGTGCATCAATAAATAATGTTTCACCCTTTCGCGAGCGTTCATCCTCAGATTCCTTATTCATATCAATAAACCATAATGAAACTGGAATTCCTGTCGAATAAAACATTTTTTCAGGTAAAGCAACAATTGCATCAATCTTATCATCTTCTAAAATCGCTTTACGAATAGCAAATTCTTCCTTATTAGAAGTCGATAAGGCACCGTTAGCTAAGACAAAGCCTGCTTTCCCATCTGGTGCTAATTTACTAATAATATGTTCGATCCAGGCATAGTTTGCATTTCCTGTTGGTGGAACACCGTATTTCCATCTAGCATCTTCTTGAAGCTTTTCGCCACCCCAATTTTTAATGTTGAATGGTGGATTAGCCAAAATATAGTTAAAACGAACACCTTTATGTAAATCATTAGTGAAGGTGTCTCCTTGGTGGGGGCCTAAATCACTATCAATTCCTCTAATCGCTAAATTCATCTTGGCTAATTTCCAAGTAGTTGGGTTAGATTCTTCACCAAATACGTGAAGATCCTTCAACTCTCCCTGATGATGACGAACGAACTCTTCTGATTGAACAAACATTCCACCTGAACCACAACAAGGATCATAAATACGTCCTTTATAAGGCTCAATCATTTCAACTAAGATTTTAACAATTGACCGTGGTGTATAGAATTCACCACCATGTTTACCCTCTTGGCTAGCAAATTCATTTAAGAAATATTCGTAAACACGACCTAAAACATCTTTATCTGTAGATTCTTTAGTTCCAACCTTAATGTCCGAAATTAAATCAACTACTTCACCCAAGCGTGTTTTATCAAGATCTGGTGAAGCATAATTTTTACTCAAAATCCCTCGAAATGAATCATTGCTTTTTTCAATCGCGGTCATTGCATCATCAATTACTTCACCAATTTGAGGTGTTTTAGCAGCATGTTCTATTTTTGACCAACGAGCCTCTTGAGGAACCCAGAAAATATTATTTTCTAGATACATGTCTGGATCTTCTGCATCTTCAGGATATTCTGTTTTTAAAAGCTCTTGTCTTCTTTCATCAAAGGAATCCGACGCATACTTAAGAAAAATTAATCCTAATACAACATTACGATATTCTGATGCATCCATGCTTCCACGTAATGCATCAGCAGCCTTCCATAATTTATCTTCAATATTTAGCTCTTTAGACTTTGTTGCCAAAATAAAAACTCCTATCTTTACATATTTTCATAAAATTCACGCATCTTTTTTGCCATTAAATGGCGACGTTGATTTAGAAAGTCGCTATAGTTATGAAAATCATAATCAACTATTTCTTCTGGAATTGCATTTTCATTATTATTTGTTTCTGACATAAACTCAGTAATATTCTTATCACTTAAATAATCTTTAGGGGCCTTATCACTAATCTCTAAATTCTTTGGCTGAGTAACCCAAACATAATTTGCGATTTGGTTGATATCACCTTTTGAAAAACCATTTTTACGTAAGTATGCTTGTGGAAATATATGATGAATATTCCCTTCTTCTAACATTACCGTTTCTGTTGATGTATCTTTTGCTAGCCAAGCAGTATCTTTTCCATAGATCTGTGACATTTGAAAAATCCGCCAGCTCGATGCTTGAGTAGATTGAACTCGTAGCATATTTGGCAAAGTTCCATTCCAAAATGAATCATTCATTTCTCGATCTAAAATATCATCCAGAACATTAATTGGATTTGCATCACGACTAATCATCTTTAGGTCACTTTCTGTGATAGTTTCTGAAGATCCACTGTAACGTCCGGTTAATGCTGACATAATAATCCATCGTTTCAAATATGAAGCAATCTTTTCTTGGGAGAGATTAGTACTTCGATGAAGATAAAGAAATAAAATGTAGCCAAAGTTAAACACTCCATGCCCCACTAATCCAAGTTTGCCACTATTTCGCATCCCCATATCACGAAGAATCATCAAATAACGTTGGAAATTAGATTTATTAAAGACTAAGGTAGCTCCTATTTGCATTTTTGCGTAATTAGCCTTCATTCCTTCTTCACTATAATTTCGTGCTTCAAAGTCACGTCCAGAAATTAAGCTAACCATATCTGATAATTTCCCACGTTTAAATGAAGTTGCCAAGATTAAATGCAGAATATCTGCGTACCTAGGCTTATATATTGGATTTACCTCACTTGCAATCCACTTAATTTGGTTAAACTCTTTGGTGTTAGCAAAGTCAGAATCAAATTTCACGATATTTTCTAATAAATTTGGATCATTCAGAAGCTGTACAAAATATTCAATTTGTTTTCTTAAGTTATTACCGCCGTGAACTGTATCTGCAGATAAACGTGACATTGCTAAATCCGCAGATGATAAGGAAACACCTTTTGAGTTAATTCTATTAAAAATATCAGTAACCGCACCAATGCTTAGGTTATATCCTAGTTTGATATCACCTATTTCAGACTGCCGAATTGCAAGCAATTTCTGTAAAGTAGCCCCTAAATTTTCTGGTGCCATTCCTAACTTTTTTGCATTATCTGTTACATACGAATAAGAATTAAAATCTGACTTAAAAATATCAGAAATGTCATTTATCCATAATGGATCTTTCTCAATTGCGCTGTTTAAAGTATTAAACTCTCCAGTACTTGGTTTAAATGATATCTTTATTCGTTTAGTTATGTATTGTTGAGATACAACCTTTTCGCCACTGAGAGCTGCTTTTAAAGCTGTCAGTCTCTGCTGTCCATCAATAATAATCTCTTTATTATTGGATGATGAATCATTCTTTAATCCTATTGCCGGATTTTGCCATGTAACGATATATCCAATAGGATAACCATTATATAGTGAATCAATTAAATCTCTAACCTTTGCTGTGGACCAAACAAATGGACGTTGCATTTCTGGCAATCCAATTTTCCCCTGTTTAATCCAACCAAGAATTTCTTCTATCGTTACATTATCAACATGATAGTTTTTTACCATACTTTATATCCTTAAAATCAATATTTATTACAATTAGTAATCCTATAAATTATATACTCTAAAGTAAAGTGTGAAAAGTTAGCATACAAATGTACCAGCTATAGCTATGATTTCTTCTCCTCCCCAAATCATAAGTCAATCTACATCCCTGCAAAAATGCTATAATCAAACCATAACCTATCTAAGGAGGAGAATTGTATGTTTGAAGCTTACAAATACTACTGGCAAAACGCCTTTAAGTACCGGGCTACTTCAACGCGAGCAGACTTTTGGTGGCCAGTACTAGTTAATTTCATCATTTTTGTTATTTTATATTTCTTGCTGGCAATCGCTGGTTTTGCTTCTGTCACTTCGATTATGAACGGTTATAATCATGGTGGTGGATTCTTAATTTTCTTGCTTTTCGTTATTGCAGTATTTGCCATTGCTATTATTATTCCTGGAATTGCTATTTGTGTCCGGCGGGTTCGCGATACTGGCTTGACGGGCTGGACTGTCTTAGTTTTCTGGTTACTTTCCCTTATTTTTACAAGTAACGACAGTGCAGTGATGGAAACTATTTCCTCAGTCATTGATATAATTTTCTTAGTTATTCTTTGTTTGCCAACAGGCTATGTCAGCAAGCATGGGTGGTGGAGTGCCAATTACGATAATGATATTACTATTCCATCATTACGAAACAACGACTAATTAAAAGAGCTGGTGCCTCGAATGCAGCATCAGCTCTTTTAATTTAATTATTAACCTTAATTATCCTTTGTAAATAGGTTGGTATGAACCCCGTAAAGTGATCTTATCAAGTCCGTTATCAAGGTTGTACTTGTCGTCGCTAAGCTTCTTTTCCCGGTAACCTGCCCGTGAAAAAGCTTCAGCTAGGCGCGCCATAAATTCTTGCCCACCTTCTGCAGTTTCATAAACCATGTGGTCAATATATTGTGGCATATTTGTACTCTTCCGCAATAAAGTGATTAAGTACACCTGCTTATCAGTCTTGTTAATTTCTGAGGTATTTTGCATCAATGACATATCTATTTCCTCCTATTCAATCCAAGAATTCTCTTCCTATTCATATTATAAATTATGAACGGGATTAGTCAAAACTGTTTATCAAAATTTTCGCTTATTTTGGTATACACTCATCAAACTGAAGGGGAATAGGGCCAACCCAAGCAAAACTAACTCATTATTATCTGATCCTGTTTGGGGTAATTGCTTTTCATTTGTCGATTGTAATTTCCTAGCGTTTGCTTGTTTTGAAGTTCTTACCGCATCTTTGGGACTAACATCATTTGAAAAATTAAGCTTACTTGGGGCAGCTTGAAATTCATAAACCGCTTTTTCGCCTAAATTGTGTACAACAACTTTTGAGATATTTGCTGCGTCTTTATTTTGTTGCTCACTAGGTTGAGCATCATTATTTAACTTTTGGTAATCGCTTCGGAAGATTAATTTATCCTTTTCTTCAAACAATTTTCCTAATGCTAATAAAATCAGATCACTGCCCTTTTCTCCTTCTAGCTGAATCCCCAATGGTAATCCTTGTGCGTTAACATAGGTTGGCAAACTTAATGCTGGCTCTCCTGCTAAGTTAGCTAATTGCGTAAATGGCGTTTTGCTTAACCCATGATACCAAGCATTGTAAATAACATCCATTTGTTGATCAAAAGGCATATTAGCCATTTGCAAAATTTTAGCAACATCTGCTGGTAAAAATGCCGGATCAGAATTTAACGGTGCGACTGTTGCGGTAGTTGGCGTTAAATAAATCGGATATTCTTCATGAAAACTCTTCATCTGAGCCGCAACTAATGCCAGTTCATTATTATAAGTTTGCTTTATTTCTTTAGGTGCTTTTTTACTAGCTTCATATAGTGCATATGTCATTGGACTAACCACATGCTCTGTAACATCGCTAGCTTGTAGATTACGATGCAGTTTTTGCTGGGCTAGATAATTGGCAACAGTTCCATCGCTCAAGGCACCTAAATAGTAAGCACGCATCAACTTTACTCCATTAACCGGACTATCCTTTTCGACTACTTGGAAACCTTGTTGCCGTAAAAAGGCCACTGCATTCAGAACTGCTTTTTCAGCATCAGGACTGACAACGGAGCCAACTGGCGATTTTAATGAATATGCAATTTTTAAATCTTGAAGCTTAAGTGGAAATTCTTTTAATAATGATTTGCGCTTTGGATCCATTAATCCTTCAAATAGCTTGATCGTGTCATCAATCCGCCGCGTTTCCGCAAAGTTAACCACTGAGGGTGTTAATGAATCCCCAAGAATAATTCCCTGAGTAGGTTTTAACCCAATTACACCTGACCACGAAGCAGGAATTCTTAAGGAACCACCAGCATCATTTCCTGTTGCAATCGGTACTATTCCAGCAGCCACACTTGCTGCCGCTCCGCCAGAAGACCCGCCGGCATTTCGCGTGAGGTCCCACGGATTATGCGCAGGCCCATATAAATTAGAATCAGTCACGTTAATTAATCCTAACTCAGGATAATTTGTTTCACCAACAATTACGAACCCCATTTCCTGTAACTTTGCTACAAAATTTTTAGTGTAGCCATAACGATTATCTTGCATATACGGCAGTCCATTCGTATTCGGATACCCTTTATATGCCTGTCCCAACCCTTTAATTAGAATTGGCACCCCGTAAAAAGGTTGCTCTGAATTAGAGGTTGTAGTTGGTAAAGCATTTACTTGTTGGCTTGCATTTACTGGATCTTGATAAATCACACTATTAAGATCCTTATTTTGCTCTACTTTTTGATATGTATTATCAACTAGCTGTTGACTATCAACTTGCTGATCTTTAACTTGTTGTGCAGTTGCAAGAGCGGATTGGTTTTCAGTGCTCGTAATCGTTTTTGAACTTTGAGCATCAACTTTAACATCAGTTTGAATGTTAGTTTCAGCTGCCTCAGATGCATGAATTGGTAAAGAATAAAATAAATTGAACCCTAAAGGAACTAATAAGGAGAGAGTAAAACGTAATTTCCAATGCTTTTTCATTACAGTACCTCCAAAATCGGATATTACATTTTAATTATACGTTAGTCGAATGCGCTTTCAATTTTAAAATATGCAATAAAAAAGCGAGGTAACAATACTTTATTGTTTCCTCACTTAATAAAAATAACATTTTACAAATATTTATTAGTCAAAGTCTTAACATGTTGTGTACCGATCAAGAAGTATGCAACGGCAACGATTGACCAGGCCCAAACAATATGCCCGAAGAATTCAGAAAAATGTTCATCAAATGGAATATCCCATGGTGCTGGAGTGGTTCCAAGAGCCGGCATAAGAATAATGTGCCATATAATCCAAATAAGAATCCCATTCTTAAAATTTATGGTAATGATTATGGTACTACTTCCTTATTAAGTGTCAATGATCTTAAACGTCTTATACCTTTCATCTTATTACTGTAACTTTCCGTAATTAAGTGTTACTATAATGGCGAAAGGAAGCATAATCATGGAAATTAATGCAGATGCTCTTAAGAACTTCCAAGACTCGAAGTTCAATTTTGTAGATGCAAATGGTAATGATGTAGACTTTGATAACTTAGATGAAAGTGTAAAGTACACTCTTCGTGATGGCGAAACAGTTGTTGAAGATGATATGCATGCCAAAGAAGTTGTCGATACCATTAATAATGAATATGGTAAGACGATGAACGTTTAATTTCTTGAGATATGTAAAATAAAAATGGGTTCCTATCATTTAATCCTTGATGGGAACCCATTTTTTACTTTCTAAATTGCTTCTCTTACCCAAGAGTTCTAAAATTAGAGATAAATTGAAAGATAAGGAGCTCTTATTTATGATGAACATTTTATTAATCATCTTAACAGCAATTTTTATTATCGAAAGTATTTTTGAAGTTCGTTATTTTTACCAAATTCGAACTATTTTTAATCAATCGGGTCGTATTGAACCTACTAAACGAGTTCAGCGAATCGTCACAATTGAAACTCAATGGTCATGGATTTCATGGATCTTCTTACTTCTACTGTTCGTTTTACCAGACATGTATACCGCTATTCTCATCTGTGTTATTACCCTTATTGAAACATGGGTGGTCTACGAACTTTACAATGCTCGCGAATATGCTAAGAAAATCAATGAAAAATAATAAAAAAGAGGAAGGTGTTACAAGATCAACGCCTTCCTCTTTTTTATACTACACGCACTTTTGTTAATAGTTCATAAACATAAGACAACTCACTTGGACGAAAAGCGCCATGGAGGGTTCCCACTTTTTTAAAGCCGCTCTTAGTTGCGATTCGTTGCATTGCCATATTATTTTCATTTGTACTTAAACGAATTGATTTGATTTCTGGACGCTCGGTCTCCAAATACTCAATCAAACTCAAAAATAATTTAGATGCATATCCTTTTCCTGCATGTTGTGAATGAATAGCTACGCGGTGGATTACAACATAATTTTCAGTATTAATTAGCCACTCCCCGTTAAGCTTATCATAAAAATGATCCGGAGCTTCAACAATTGCTAACGTGCCAACTGTTTGTCCATCATCTGCTTTAACGAGATAAGCATAACCATTCTCAATATCTTCTTTCACATGGGTAACGTTCGGATAATCCCCCTGCCATTGATCAACGCCCCGCTCAGCTAACTGGTTACGTCCATCACGTAAAATATCTACTACTACATCTAAATCTGCCATTGTTGCTTTCCGGATTTTCATTGTAATCCCTCCTTAAAATCGTTGGTTACAGCTAAACCATAACAAATTAAGCAATTAATAGTATCATACCTGGAGATTCCTATGCAATTACTTTTTATTTTTTTAATTTAGGAAATCGATAAACTAATATTAAATAAATCATTGACATCGCTTACATCGAATATTATATTATTAGGTGTAACGATAAACTAAAGCGTTTTCAAATAAATAAAGGGAGAATTACTACAATGAATTATTTTATCGGTGTTGATGTTGGAACTACTTCTACAAAGGCAGTTCTATATGACCAAAATGCAACTGTGTTAGATCAATTTAGCCAAGGTTATTCCCTTTACCGCGATGCTAGTGGAATGGCTGAACAAAACCCAACTGCAATTGTCGAAGCAGTCGAAAAAGTTATTCATGATGCAGCACAAAAAGCAGATTTAACAAACGGAAAATTGTTAGCGGTATCATTTTCTAGCGCTAACCAAAGTGTGATTATGCTCGACAAGAATTTTAATCCTCTTTCACGAGTAATCACTTGGGCCGATACACGTGCGCGAGTTGTTGCAAACGAATTAAAGAATAGTCCTGCCGGTCAGCAAATTTATGCTAAAACAGGTACACCTATTCACCCTATGTCCCCATTGACCAAGATTATGTGGCTCAATAAGACGCAGGCAGATAAAGTTGCTCAAACGGCATATTTTGGCGATATCAAATCCTATCTCTTCCACCAATTTTTCAATACGTTTAAAGTTGATGTCTCCATTGCTTCCTGTACCGGAATGATGAATGTCAATACATGTGACTGGGATGATCAAGCATTAGAACTCGCTAATGTCAACCGTTCTCAATTACCAGAAATCGTAAACGGAACAACTCAGGCACATGGCCTAACAGCAGCGGCCCAAGAAAAAATGGGCATCCCCGCTAACACACCATTTGTTTATGGTGCCTTTGACGGTGCTTTATCTAATTTAGGTGTGGGAGCAATTAAACAAAATACTGTCGCCATTACGATTGGGACTTCAGCTGGTGTTCGGGTGGTAACTGACCATCCAGTGATCGATCCTCAGCAACGACTCTTCTGTTACGCCGTTGACAAAGGATTATGGGTAGTCGGTGGTCCGCTTAATAATGGTGGCGATGTCTATCAGTGGGCCGTTGAGCACCTAGTTGATGCTAGTGCAGTTAAAAATGAAAACATTGATCCATACACTCTTGCCAATCAGGTAATTGCAGGTGTTCCCGCGGGAGCTCACGGCTTGCTTTTCCACCCCTTCCTTGGCGGTGAACGGGCTCCATTATGGGATGCTAACGCGCGTGGTAGTTTCTTTGGCCTTTCCCATATTCACACCCGTGCTGATATGCTGCGCTCAGTAATGGAGGGAATTTGTATGAATATTGCAACTGTTTTCCAAGCTGTTCGCGACCTTGTTGGTAATCCCGCAAGCGTAACTGCAACTGGCGGTTTTGCGCGGGCCGAAGTTTGGCGGCAAATGTTAGCAGATGTCTTAAACTGTCCAGTTAATATCCCAAACTCATTTGAATCTGGTTGTCTCGGAGCAATCACCATGGCAATGAAGAGTTTAGGAATGATTGAAAACTACGAAATCATTAAAACACTAGTTGGTGATATCAGTTCTTATCAACCAAATCAAGCAGCGGTTAATGTATATCAAAATTATTTACCACTCTTTAAACAGGTCGAGGGATTATTAACACCAGCCTATTCGACCATTGCTAAATTACAACAACAATCTACTACTCATTAGGGGGTTAATTATTATGCCTTTACTTATTGTTTTAATCGGGGTTATTATCTTAATTTTCATGATTGTTAAACTAAAGATGAACACTTTCGTTGGTTTAGTAATCACTTCATTCATCGTCGGCTTGTTACTCGGCCTTCCACTTACAAAAATTCCGCAGACAATTGAAACTGGGATTGGCGGCCAACTGGGACACTTAGCCATCATCTTCGGTTTCGGATCAATGCTTGGTAAATTAGTTTCTGATGCCGGTGGTGGATATCGAATTGCGACAACATTGATTAATAAGTTTGGTCGGCGCTGGATTCAAGTTGCTGTTATCCTTGCTTCCTTTATCATTGGGTTAGCATTATTCTTTGAAGTTGGGCTTGTCGTTGTTTTACCAATTATCTTCATCATTGCCCGCGAACTTGATATGCCATTGATGTACCTCGGAATTCCAATGGCAGCAACCTTAAATGTTACCCACGCTTTCTTACCACCACACCCCGCCCCAACTGCTATCACCGACATTCTGGGAGCTAATCTTGGCCATGTATTATTGCTTGGTATTTTAGCTGCAATTCCAACAATCATTATCGCTGGTCCAGTTTATAATTGGGTATTACAAAAAGTTTATCCACGTGTTTACCGTAAAAATATTGATATTTCAGTTCTTGGCGAATATAAAGAATTCAAGCTCGAAGAAACGCCGAAATTCGGTATCTCTGTCTTAACTGCAATGATGCCAGTTATCTTAATTGCCTTCGCTACTATTTGTTCATTTATTTTCCCTAAAAACAATCCAGTTAATGAATTCATTCAATTTATTGGTGCTCCTGACCTTGCAATGCTTCTTTCATTAATTTTTGCAATCTTTACGATGGGACTACAACGAAACAAAAAAATGGAAGAAATATCAACTGCCCTTGCCGACTCAATCAAGCAAATTTCTGTAATGCTTTTGATCATCGGTGGTGGTGGTGCCTTCAAGCAAGTTCTTGTTGATGGTGGAATTTCAAAATATATTTCTGGTTTATTCGCTCAAACCAATATTTCACCAATTCTCGCTGCTTGGTTAATCACTGCTTTATTACGGATGTCACTCGGATCATCAACGGTTGCTGCGATGACGGCTGCCGGACTTGTAGTTCCAATGGCTCACCAATTTGGTGGTAACTCAATTATGGCAACATTAATGGTTCTTTCCATCGGTGCCGGTTCTGTATTTTGTGGACACGTTAATGATGCAGGTTTCTGGATGATCAAAGAATACTTTGGCCTTTCATTAAAAGAAACTTTACTTTCGTGGACAACGCTTACTTCCGTTTTAGCCCTCGCTGGGTTGGGAGCCGCCTACGCTATTTCATTATTTATCTAAGTCAATTTAAGCGTCCTAGTGAATTAGCTAGTGACGCTTTTTATATGGTTTGGTATTCTTAATAATAGTAGAACTATTAAGGATGATGAATAAACAAATGACGCAACATACTACTATCGCTGACGTTGCTAAAGCAGCTGGTGTTTCAGCGACTACCGTTTCGCGTATTATTAATGGTCGTTATGATAAAATGCGCCCAGCAACGCGGAAACGAGTGGAAAAAGCAATTAAAGACCTTCACTTTGTTCCAACCGCTTCTGCACGACAGCTTCGCCAAACTCATAGTCACGTTGTTGGAATCCTCGTTGGAGATATTTCTAACCCATTTTCATCTTTACTCGCCAAAGGGATTGATGATATTTTGCAACAGGCAGGCTATGATATCCTCCTCATGAATACAAACAACTCGCAGGAAAATGAAAGTCGTGCTCTTCAGCGGCTATACCAGCAACGAGTTGACGGAATTATTGTCCAACCTAATTCCCGCCACTTTAATCAATTTGCTCCTGCTATTCATAACGACATTCCCCTAGTGATCGTTGACCGTGAAGTTGATGACCAGCCTTCTACAGTTGGTAAGGTAACTTCTGCTAATCGCGATGCTTGTTATAACCTCGGTAAGACCCTGTATCAAAACGGATATCAGAATATTTTAACTGTGAGTGCCCACTTTGCAGAAGCATCTGGTCAAATTCCCCGAATTGCTGGTTTAAAGGTTGCTGCTGCTGATAATGGGCTAAGCTATCACAATATTGAAACCCGTGGACATGATCGCCAATGGCTTGCTAAAACGTTTCTGCAACAGTTAAATGAGCTCAAAGGCAAAACTGCTGTCGTTTCATTAATGGGCCCCATTTTATTTGACCTTTTAGCAATTTTTAAAGAACTAAACCTTTCTTTCCCTGATGATCTTGGCTTAGTTAGCTTTGATGACTGGGAATGGTCGCAGTATGTCGCTAATGGAATTTTTCTGTTGAAGCAAGATATGGAGTTAATGGGCAATTTAGCAGCTAATAAGCTTTTAACGCAAATTAACCAGCAAAGTACAATCAGTTCCACTACCCTTTTACCAGTTGAAACCATTGCACGCCAGTCACTTTAGCATATAATATTACAAAGAGAATTAAATTGAGTTTTTAAAGGAGAACAATAAATGAACTACTTAATTGGTGTTGACGTTGGAACCTCTAGCACAAAAGCCGTTTTATATAATCAAGATGCGCAGGTGATCACACAAGCTAATTATGGCTACGAGTTACACCGTAATGCGGCAGGAATGGCAGAACAAGAGCCAGAAGAAGTAATCAATGCTGCTGAACGAGCTATCCATGATGTTGCAGCAGCGGTTGATTTCAGTACAGGTAAACTACTGGCAGTCTCAATTTCAAGCGCAAACCAAAGTCTCCTCTTATTAGATAAAGATAAAAAGCCCCTTTCACGGTTAATTACCTGGGCAGATAGTCGAGCTCAGCGCGCAGCAGATAACCTCAAGATGATGACTGAAGGCCAACAATTGTACATGAAGACGGGGGTTCCTGTTCACCCCATGTCAACATTGACAAAGCTCCTTTGGTTAAGGGAAGACGAACCAGATTTATTTAGCCGTACAGCATATTTTGCTGATATTAAGGCTTACCTTTTCTACCGGTTATTTAATGAATTTAAGGTTGATATGTCAATCGCTTCCTCAACCGGCTTGATGAACCTTAAAACTTGTGATTGGGATGACCAGGCACTTCGGGTTGCAGGGATAACCAATGATCAACTGCCTGAAATTGTCGATGGAACAACTCAAGCAATTGGTTTAGTGCCTAAAGCCCAAGAAAAACTAGGAGTACCCGCTAATACGCCATTTATCTATGGCGCTTACGATGGTGCCCTTTCAAATATTGGTGTTGGTGCAACCAAGCAAAATACAGTAGCAATTACAATCGGTACTTCCGCAGCTGTACGAGTCGTAACTGATCACCCTGTTATTGATCCAGAACGCCGCCTCTTCTGCTATGCTATTAATAAAGGATTGTGGGTCGTTGGTGGCCCGCTTAATAATGGTGGCGATGTCTATGAATGGGCAGTAAAACACCTTGTCGATAGTAGCGCAGTTAAAAACGAACAGGTGGATCCTTATACTTTAGCAAATCACGTTATTGAAGGAGTACCAGCAGGCGCACATGGTCTCCTCTTTCATCCCTTTCTCGGCGGTGAACGGGCCCCATTGTGGAATGCTAAAGCGCGTGGTAGTTTCTTTGGCCTTTCTCATATCCATACACGGGCTGATATGCTACGAGCAGTCATGGAAGGAATTAGTATGAACATTGCAACCGTCTTCCAAGCAGTCCGAGCGTTAGTCGGTGAACCAGCGAGCGTTACTGCAACAGGTGGCTTTGCTCGTTCAAAAGTATGGCGCCAAATGCTTGCTGATATCTTAAACTGTCCGGTTAACGTTCCTGACTCATTTGAATCTGGCTGCCTTGGTTCAGTAGTTATGGCCATGCAAAGTTTGGGAATGATCACTAGCCTTGATACACCACAAAAGTTCATTGGCAAGGTTAGTTCTTACCAGCCAGATCCAGCCGCAGTAAAAGTATATCAACGCTATACTCCGCTCTTCCAACAAATTGAAGATATGCTTGCTCCGGCTTATTCTGAAATCGCTAAACTGCAAGAACGACAAAACAATTAAAGAATTAAAAATCGATCTTACATCAGAACGTGATTGTAAGATCGATTTTTTAATTATGACTATTCTGTTAATAGGTTCTTAATATTACCTTTAGTATTTCTCGAATCAATATAAATCGCTTCCATCCATGTTATGATTAATTCGTGGTAAAAAAACATTTATAGAAAGGAAGTGGTACTAATGGCCGCATGGAAAAAATGGTGGGTTTCATTTGTAATGATGCTTCAGGTAATTGTTGGACTCGTTGTCGTATCGTTATGGTTTTATCGAGACCAGACTTGGACGATTCCAATTAATGATTGGCTTCATAGCCCCATCGGTCAAAGTTTCTCAGCAGGCGTTGCAGTATTTTTAATCATTGTTGCCTTAACCGTAATAGTAATTGCTGTTTTTCGTCCAACAACAACTAAACAAATGACAATTGCTAAAGATGGTGCTAATAAAGTTCAAATTGATCAGCATGCAGTTGAACACAGCTTAACTACTTCAATTGCTAAATTTGACCTTTATAACCCAGTGATTAAACTTAAAATGCACCGGAATAATCGTAATGCAGACGTTACCGTTCATGGAATGCTCTCTAAGAGAACCAATCCAAAACTAATTCATACAGTCCTACTCCAGACAATTAGAGAAAACCTCAAGCGGGACTTCGACATTAACCTTAATAAATTACACATTAAGCTAAGTCCCTACTCAAACAGAGAATCAGTTAACATTGTCTAAAAAAGGAGGTACTCCATGAAACTTGCTACAATTGGCGTTATATTAGGATTGCTTATCAGTATCAGTTGGATTATGTGGGGCTTTTTCCCAATGATCGGCATTCTATTAGCTATCACTATCTTGGGTGGGATTGGCTATATTCTTGATGCAAAGGGCTATTCATTAAATAAACTTGCGATAAAAATGTTAGATAAATTTGCCAACTAATTCAAGGAGGAATTAATATGACAACCACTACAAATAATAAAACAATTGATGAGCAGTTAACATTCGATGATCAAGTAATTGAGAAAATCGCCGGAATCACCGCTAGCAAAGTTCCTGGAATCCTTTCCCTTGATGGAAATATGTTTAGTGAATTAGCAGATAAAGTAACTTCCGGAAGCAATCCAACAAAGGGAATTAATGCTGATGTTGGTGAAAAGCAAGTCGCATTAAAAATGGAAGCTACCATCGAATATGGCAAAAGTGCTCCAGAAATTTTTAAGGCTGTTTGTTCTGAAGTACAGCATGCAATCAATAAAATGACTGGCTTGAATTTAGTTAAGTTTGAGTTACATATCAATGACGTTAAGACAAAAGAAGAAGTAGAAAAAGATACAAAATAAGGAAACGAGCTAAGCATCACGAGCACCTTCGTTTTCACCACGGAGTCCCCATATGCAACATAAGCCTCCAGCGTTCGGCTTTACCGAGCGTTGAGGCTTATTCTGCTTGCTTCCTATGAACGTGATTAAACTTTTACCATACTCTTTTACATAATAATCATTTAAAATGACGCCCTAAAATAACTAAATCACGTTTAATCCCATCAAGCTCTGCCACTTGTGGTAAAAGCCCCCATTGAGTAAAACCAAACGATTTAAATAACTTTAGGCTTGGAATATTATGACCAAAGATATAAGCCACGATTGTATTAACTGTTAAATTAGGCAATTGACCAATAATAAATTCCATGGTTTTTGTACCAATCCCTTGTGTTCGTGACCGTCGATCAAGGTAAATAGCAATTTCACTAGTATGATTATATGCTGGACGACCATAAAAATGTTCAAGAGCCACCCACCCGAGAACCTCATTTTGAGATTCGATTACCCAGATTGGATGATTTTCGTCAAAAGCTGCAAACCATTCTTTACGTTCGTCAACTGTTATCGGGGTAAGGTCTGCAGTCGCTAACCGTGATGGAATAATTTGATTATAGATTTCAACAATTTTTGGTAAATCTTCAAGTGTTGCTTTTCGGTATCCTAACTCCAATATACTTCCCCTCTAAAAATTTCCTAAACTAATTTTTTTGAACCATTCGAACTAACCTAATCATCATACTTAATAAAATTCCTATTGATGCTAGTAAGGTATATCGCCGTAATTGTTGATTTTCTTCAGTTAATAATTTTATTTCTCGTCGCATAGCTTTTTTCTTCACTGTAAGCACCGCCTTCATTAATTCTAACAAGATCATCATATCATATTATTTGCGATTGCTTCTTAATATTTTATCTTTATCCTGTTAATGGCTATAATAAAAATCATAAGGAAGTGTGTAGAGGGTATGATTTTAAACGATATTATCAGTATTTTATTATTTTGTGTGTTTGCTTATCTTTTTAATTTTAATTTTCACCGCGACAACTATGCCTATGCCATTGTGATGTTTATTGGCATGATGGTATTTTATGGCGATTTTTACCATCATCTCCCAATTAACTGGAAATTATATATTTTACTTATTGCTACGTTTTTATGGGCTTTATTCACAATTTTCATGGGAAGGCAAGCATTAATTAAACCAGCTCAACGTAAACATTTTTCTTATGCAACGATTATTGGAATTTTTGCAATTATTATCACTTTTATTTTCAGAATTATTCTTTAAAAGTAATGAGGGAGCGAGATCATGCAGTCGTAGTTGACTTCTATCACGCTCCCTTATTCTATTCCTAACAATCATGGGCTTGATCAATTTGAGAATTCAAGTCTGTATTACTAAGATCCAGAACTTCAAGATTATCTGTTAAAACACGTTTAGGACTGACAAGTGGCATTGTAAAGTATCGAGGATTAAACTTTACTTCCATTTCATCATCAAATTGGACTGCTGTATGACCTTTAATAAAAACATCCCCTAAATTGGAGGTAATCTTTTCATTATAATCTGGGGTAGCTAAGTCTTCTTTAACAAGAATTAGTCGATAATCACCATCTAAACTACAACTCCCAACTGCGGAAAATGGACCAACTCCATCATCAAAATCTAGGAGCATCTTTTTAGACGACAATTCATAACGTTGTAAACGCTCAATAGCTTGATCAGTAAATGTGATATTCATTAATATCAACCCCATTTCTTAAAATCAGTACTTATATTTTAGCTAATTAAGAATAAGCTTTGAAATTTAAAGCTCAAAAAAACTGAGAAAAATTGCAAAATCTTTCTCAGTTTTTTAATTAATTTATTTATTAACCTTCGAATGCATCAGTCAAAGGAGGAACAACTTGCTTCTTTCGTGATACAACACCTGGTAAATTCATCCGCTTGTTTTCGTTAAGTTTCTTACCAAAGGCTGCTTCAACCTTTTCAGCAGGATCACCAATAACTAATAATTCTGAGTCGCTGTTTAAGATGTTAGTAGCGATTAATAAGAATAAATCATAATCGTTATCATCCATCATACTTTGCATTTGACTTTCAAGATCAGCTTGACGACCAAAAACATCATCTAAATCGACGGTGTTAACTTGACCAATACGAACTTTCTTACCGCCAAGTTCAAAGGTCTTAGCATCACCATCAACGATATCAGCATCAGACTTAGCACCAAGGTTAGTACCAGCCTTAAGCATTTCAATACCGTACTTTTCGTAATCTTCAACGCCAGCAATCTTTGCTAAGTACTTAACAGCTTCACGATCATGGTCAGTTGTAGTTGGTGACTTCAAAAGTAAGGTATCAGAAATGATAGCAGAAAGCATCATCCCAGCCAAGTTAGCGGGAATATTAATATGCTTTTCTTGGAATAATTCTGTAATGATTGTACTTACGCAACCGTAAGGACGAGCAGTTGCCCAGAGTGGTTGGGCGGTTTCAAAGCCGGCAATCCGGTGGTGGTCAACTAAGTGCGTTACAGTGACTTTATCAATATCACTAACACTTTGTTGTGGTTCATTGTGGTCTACAAGCATTACCTTATCTACTTCGTTTGCAGCGGTTTCGATTACGCGTGGTGCTTCCATACCGAAAGTCTTCAATGCAAACTTAGTCTCATCATTTGGTTCACCCAAAGCAACTGCTTCCGTTTCATATCCTAATTGGTTTTGGAAGTATGAAAATGCCATCGCAGCGGTAATCGCATCTGTATCAGGCTTTTGGTGTCCAAATACTAATTCTTTGCTCATATAAATTCCTCCTGTTTGTTCACTACTTTAATCCTAGTTATTCCTAGTAGGTGAAACAATTTACATTTTCTATTCTATCATGGAAGTTGATAGATTAAAGAACAATTATTAAATATCTTTCCTATTATGAATAAAACCTTTTAAGATTTGCCACATTTGTTCATGTTGACTGTTAAAAAAGCGTGGCGGTTCTTCATCTAACGAAAAATATTCAATAGTTGTCGTTTCTGTAATTTTGGGCTGATAATGCTTAGCGTTACTATCCTTAACGAGATAAAAAGCATTAATTGGTTGAACACGATCACCATTAGGATAAGTGTAAAAATCCTGATCGAGAATTGCTAGTCGTTTGACGGGCACGACTTCCACTCCCGCATCTTCTTTAAATTCCCGCTTTACAGTTTGTTCAAAAGATTCGCCAAATTCCATATAGCCGCCTGGAAAGCCCCAATCACCAGTATCAGCTCGTTCTTGAAGCAAGACAGCTCCTTGCTTATCTAAAAGTGCTCCAGAAGCACTGGTCATTATTAAGGGACGGTTCCCAACTAAATCACGAATTTCTTTAATATAAGCCAAACTCCTCGCCTTCTTTTAATTTTGGCTAACAGGTTCTTCAGATAAAACATTCGTTTGTTTCATTCGAAGTTTTACTGGCTCCCCTTGCGTATCGGTATCAATTACAAAAGTCCCGTTTGACTTAATCGAACTTAGATGATGGTCAGTAGCCATTATATCTTGGAATGCTGGCCGGTTAGTAATAGCCTCAAAAGCTCCTTGATAATCATTGTTATAAGCAAGGAAGTCTGCAATTTCATGGGGATGTGATTTTAACCGACGAAGGACAAGTTCTCCTCGCCGTGCTCGTGCCCCAACTTCAATCTCATCAACTGGCATTTCCTTAAATGCTCCTCGTTGGGTAATTACAGCAATATCTTGACCATCCTTAACCAAAATTTGATCTGCTACTTGGTCATCATCTTTCAGGTTAATGGCCCGTACACCAGCTGTTCGAATCCCGGTTACAGGAACATCTGCCACATCATACCGCACTGCATATCCTTGGCGACTGATCGTCAGCAGTGAACGATTCTCATTTGTTGGTTCATAGTAATCAACATTTACAACTTGCGCATTATCCCTAAGCTTAATTGCAACACTTGCATGACTCTTATAACGAGACCCGGGCTTATAATCATTAAAAGCTGTTTGCTTTACTTGCCCATCGCTGGTTCCCATAATAATTGTACCTGGCTGATCCAGTTTATCAAAAATCATTGCTTTAATGATCTCTTCATTATCTGCTAAGCCGATTGTTTGTGAGATATGTTCGCCAGTATCCTTCCACCGCGCATCCGCAATTTCATGAATTGGGCGGTAAATAATATGCCCAAGATTGGTAAACATAAATAAATGCGATAATGTGTTTGTTTGTTGAATCAATAATGGGTAATCGTCTTCCCGGAGACCGTTTTCTTCTGCTTCTGAAGCCTTGAAGGAACGAATGCTGCTTCGTTTGATATAGCCCGCATGCGAAACCAAGACCACAACATCTTCGTTGGCAACCGTAACTTTAGTATCAATTTCAAGTTTTTCAACATGATTTTCAATCTTCGTCCGTCGCGGATTGCCAAATTCCTTCTTGATGGCCCTAATTTCCTTAGTAAGGACTTTTGCTAGCTCATTTTCGTTAGTCAAAATTAACTGATATTCATTAATCCGCGAATTTAATTGCTCTTGTTCTTTTTCTAACTCAGTTACATCCGTATTTGTTAAACGATAAAGTTGCAAGGTAACAATTGCTTCAGCCTGTTCAGGTGTGAAGTTGTATTCTTTTACTAAGTTTTCCTTTGCATCCTTACGATTCTTACTTGCCCGGATCGTTTTAATGACCTTATCTAAAATTGAGAGTGCTTTAATTAACCCTTCAACAATATGCAAACGTTGTTGAGCCTTCGTTAGGTTATATTGTGTCCGTCGACGAATAATCTCTTTCTGGAATTCGAGATAGGAAGTCAAAATTCGCTTCAATCCAACACGCATTGGTCGCTGATCATCAATCGCAACCATATTGAAGTTATAGTTAATCTGTAAATCGGTGTTCTTTAATAAGTAATTAAGAATACCGTTCGCATTAGCTCCCCGCTTTAGTTCGATTGCAATTCGTAATCCACTACGATCAGTTTCATCGCGAGCTTCCGCAATTCCCTCAACTTTTTTAGCAAGGCGCAGATCGTTAATTCGCTTAACCAGTTGCGCCTTATTTACTTCATACGGAATCTCCGTCACATTAATTTGTTGACGGCCACCCCGCAAGGTTTCAATCTCCGTTTTTGCTCGCACTACAACCCGACCGCGACCAGTCTGGTATGCCTTACGAATGCCATCAATCCCCTGAATGATTCCACCAGTTGGGAAATCAGGGCCAGGAATAAATTCCATTAACTTATCCAAAGAAGCAGTTGGATGCTTGATAAGATAAATCAGTGCATCAAGAACTTCACTTAAATTATGTGTTGGGATCTCAGTAGCATATCCAGCAGAAATTCCCGTTGCCCCATTAACAAGTAAGTTAGGAATACGTGCTGGTAAAACTGTCGGTTCCTTTTCAGTATCGTCAAAGTTTAAGGCCATCTCAACCGTATCTTTGTCGATATCTTGAAGCATTAAACCTGCTATTTTGCTAAGCCGTGCCTCAGTATAACGCATGGCAGCTGGTGGATCACCATCCATTGATCCATTGTTACCATGCATTTCAATTAGGGGGTCACGTAATTTCCAATCCTGACTTAACCGGACTAATGCTTCATAAATTGAACTATCACCATGGGGATGGAAGTTACCCATTACATTCCCAACTGATTTAGCAGACTTACGAAATCCTTTATCATAAGTATTTCCATCTTTATTCATGGCAAATAAAATTCGGCGCTGAACCGGTTTTAATCCGTCACGAATGTCAGGTAAAGCTCGTTCTTGAATAATTGATTTTGAATAACGCCCAAAACGATCACCCATGATCTGTTCGAGCGTCATATGTTCAATTTTTCCGTTTCTCACAAAACTTGATTCCCTTCTCTATTTATTCCATGTATTAATTGTAGGCGCTTTAGTCTGAGGTAATTGCCCTTTATTCTCAACTAATTTATCGGATTCTTGATCATCGGCTAACGTGAATTGGACATTCTCTTCAATCCATTCTCGCCGTGGTTCCACCTTATTACCCATCAAGGTAGTTACACGACGCTCAGCTAATTCAGCATCCTCGATCCGAACTTGGATCAGTGTCCGAGTTTCCGGATTCATCGTCGTTTCCCACAACTGATCAGCATTCATTTCACCAAGCCCTTTGAACCGTTGTAATTGTGCTCCCTTACCCATCTTCTTAGTCAATTTTGTTAATTCTTCATTAGTCCACGCATACGTGATATTAGTCTTAGCTCCACGTCCCCGTTGCAAACGATAAAGTGGTGGAAGAGCAATATAGATCTTCCCAGCTTCAATCATTGGCCGCATATACTTATAGAAGAAGGTAAGAAGAAGAATCTGAATATGTGCACCATCATCGTCGGCATCAGTCATAATAATAATCTTATCGTAGTTTGAATCTTCAACGTTAAATTCAGAACCAGCACCAGCGCCAACAGTATAGATAATTGTATTCAATTCTTCGTTTTTTAATACATCATCTAACTTCGCCTTTTCTGTATTTAGCACTTTCCCTCGTAATGGTAAAATTGCTTGGAATTTACGGTCACGTCCCTGCTTAGCTGACCCACCAGCCGAATCCCCTTCGACTAGGAACAATTCATTTTTCTTAGCATTTTTTGATTGGGCAGGAGTCAATTTTCCAGAAAGATTGCGTTCTTTTTTACCTTTTCGTTTACCACCACGGGCTTGGTTACGGGCTTTACGGGCAGCTTCTCGGGCTTCTCGGGCCTTTAATGCCTTACGAATTAACATCTGGGCAAAGTCACCATTTTCCATTAAAGCATAGTTAAGCTGCTCACTGACAATCGCATCAACAATTTTCCGTGCCTCAGGAGTTCCCAGTTTATCCTTTGTCTGGCCTTCAAATTGAAGTAGACGTTCCGGAATCCGGACAGAGATAACGGCTGTTAACCCTTCCCTAACATCACTACCTTCTAGATTTTTATCATTAGCCTTTAACAGACCAACCTTTTTTGCGTATTCATTGAAAGTCTTCGTCCAGGCACTCCGGAATCCGGCTTCATGAGTACCACCATCTGGAGTTCGAACATTGTTAACAAATGATAATAAGCTCTCAGAATAACCGTCATTATATTGAGCTGCTACTTCAACTTCGACCCCATCTTGCTTTCCGTCAAAGTAAAGCGTCTTTCCTAAAACGTCTTTACCCTCGTTAAGATAAGAAACGAATTCTTGAATTCCATTATCAAATTGGAATATATCTTGTTTCTCTTGACCAGCTCGCTTATCGGTAAGGGTAATCTTAATCCCTTTCAATAAAAAGGCCGACTCACGAAGCCGATTAGCTAAGGTATTATAGTCATAAACAGTAGTTGAAAAAATCTTCGGGTCCGGCTTAAATGAGACGGTCGTTCCGTTCTCAGCTTTGGTTTTTCCTAATTTTTTCAATGTTCCAACTGGTTGACCGCCATCCTTAAAAATTTCTTGGTAACGGACGTGATCACGGACAATTGTCAGAGTCAAATGTGATGATAAGGCATTTACAACGGAAGCTCCAACACCATGAAGTCCACCTGAAGTCTTATAACCGTCTGACTGACCAAATTTTCCTCCAGCATGAAGAACCGTCATAATAACTTCAGGCGTTGGCTTACCGGAAGCATGCATCCCAACTGGCATCCCCCGACCATGATCTTGAACTGTAATCGCATTGTCTGCTTCAATGGTGACGTTAATCTCATCACCATAACCGGATAACGCTTCATCAACGGCATTATCCACTATTTCATATACCAGGTGGTGCAATCCACGTGAGTCAGTAGACCCAATATACATCCCTGGTCTTTTTCGTACTGCCTCAAGCCCTTTTAATACTTGTATGGATGAGGCATCATATTTTACTTCTTCTTTGGCCACAAAATGACCTCCCATTGCCAATATTATACCTAAACGTATGTTCGGAAAATTATTTTACCATTTACATTTGTTAATTGTAAAGCTAAACCGGCTACAATTTCAATTCATAATTAAAATGATACTGAAAACTTGGTAGATTGGCAAATTGTGTCTTCCTAGTGGTTAAAATTAAATATTCATGCTATGCTTAAAAGCTGTATAAGCTATTATTAAGGAGCTATTTATATGATTTTTGAAATTATTGGGATGATTATTATCGCTTACCTCTTAGGTTCAATCCCAACTGGCCTCTGGATTGGTAAGTATATTTATCATAAAGATATCCGCAAGTTAGGTAGCGGTAATATCGGCACAACAAATACCTTTCGGACACTAGGTTTTAAGGCGGGTGTCGTTGTTTTGGTTATCGATATTCTAAAGGGAACACTTGCTGCCAGTCAGCCATACTTTTTAGGGATATCTGGAACCGTCAATCCACTGCTGATCGGACTATTTGCCAGCCTTGGTCATACTGTATCAATATTCGATAATTTTCATGGTGGAAAGGCAGTGGCAACTAGCGCGGGGATTCTATTAGCTTATAACCCCCTCCTCTTTGTTATTGCATGTTTGATTTTTATCTTCGTCTTATGCTTAACAAGTATGGTTAGTGCCGCCAGCATGGTAGGTATTAGTGCAATTTTTATTATTGCCATCTTCATTCATGCTTGGATTTTAGCAATCGTGGCTGGAATATTAACAGGATTGGTCTTTTACCGTCATCGATCAAATATTCATCGAATTTTAACTGGAAAAGAATCAATGGTAAGTTTTGGCCTTGGCTATTATTTACGAGAAAAGAAGCTAAATAAATAGGAGACTGGAAATGGAAAGTTTCACAGTCTCCTATTTTTTCGTTAAAATGGCTTAATACTAAAGTGATAATTATCTGTTTCATTTGGTGCAAGACGATGCATCCCTTGCTTATGAAGGAGCAGCCCATCAGCATTGACATTATCTGCTATTCCCCACCATGGTTCTACACATACAAATGGAGCTGTACTTGGATACTGCGACCAAACTCCTACATATTCCGTATTAAAGGTATCAACTACGACCCCATGATTAGCAACAGTATCTGTTAATTTGGCTGTAAAATGGCCGCCATCTGTTTTGAAAATAATAGCATCCTTGTTAAAAAGATCATGATTAAGTGATAACGACTCCTTCATATCAATCAATTGCGGATGAGCTGAATCGTTATAGGAGCCATCTAAAACGATCCGTGAATATTCTGTTGCCGGTTTAACGCTTAATTCTGTTTGTTCAAAATTCCCGGCACCAGTTAATGGCATATTAAAACCAGGATGTGCTCCAATAGCATAGATTAAGGTTTCATCTCCACTCGGGTTTTTTACCGCATAGCTGATTTCAACCTTATCAACAACTAATTCGAATTTTACCTGAAGACTAAATGAAAAAGGAAATACCTTCTTAGTTTCACTATCATCATGCTCTTCCATCACAACCATCGATGGTGTTTGCTCAATAACTTGGAATTTTCGATCACGTGCAAAACCATGTTGCGTTTGATGATAAGTTTGGTTGCCATATTGATATTGATCATCTTTTAAGCGGCCCACGAACGGAAAAAGGATTGGCGCTTGGCGATTCCATGAAGCGGGATCCCCCTGCCATAAGTATTCGATTTCGTTATCCTGCCGTTTAATACTATGTAATTGAGCACCTAATTCATCAATTTGCACAGTTAATTGTTGGTTTTGTAAAGTAATCATTGTTATCGATCCCTTCAATTGATAATCGTTTAACATTAAGTATATAAAAAAGGTTCCAAACGCACAATAGCAGATTTTGGAACCCTTTTCAATAAAAAATTAAGTAAAACAAGTGCAACATTTTTACTTCTGAACTTCTTCTTGGTAATCTCCATTTGGACAGACAACCTGTTTGCCGCCCTTAACTTTCTTTTCAACAAGGAAATGGCCATCCTTAGGGCAATTACGTCCAATCGGTTTATCCCATGAAACAAAGTCACAATCTGGATAACGAGAACAGCCATAGAAAGTTCGGTTTTTCTTTGACTTTCGTTCAACAACCGTTCCTTGTCCACACTTTGGACATGTAATTCCGGTATCTTTTACAATCGCTTTGGTATTCCGACAATTTGGGAAGCGAGAACATGCATAAAATTTACCATAACGTCCCATTTTAATAACCATTGGGGCCCCGCAAATTTCACAATCTGTTCCAGCAAGCTCATCCTTCATCTCAATCTTATCAACCTCTTCTTCAGCTGTATCAACTTCTTTTGAGAATGGTTGATAGAATTTATCAACAACATTAATCCAGTTTTGCTTCCCTTCTTCGATCTCATCAAGCTTTCCTTCAATATCGGCAGTAAATTGGACATTGACAATATCAGGAAATTGCTTTTCGATAATTCGATTGACAATTTCACCCAATTCAGTTGGCTCAAAGTGGCGTGATACAAGGCGTACATAATAACGGCGCTGAATCGTATCAAGAGTTGGAGCATAGGTTGATGGACGACCGACGCCATTTTCTTCCAAGGTTTTAATAAGAGCCGCTTCTGTATAACGAGCAGGCGGCTGGGTAAAGTGCTGGGCCGGATCGTCCTTTATCATTTTTGCTTTGTCACCTTCAGTTAATTCTGGCAATAAGTTATCTTTTTCAGTTCCTCGTTTATATACTTTCGTAAATCCAGGGAACTTAACTTTTGATCCATTTGCACGGAAATCGACCCCATTTTGCTGAAGGTTAATACTCATCGTATCAATTACTTCTGCAGTCATTTGACTAGCTACAAACCGTGACCAAATCAAATTATAAAGTTTATATTGGTCAGGAGTTAAATATTGCTTCATTTTAGCTGGTGTCCGGTAAACTGAAGTTGGCCGGATAGCTTCGTGAGCATCTTGTGCTCCTTCAGGTAATTTTCCCTTAACCGGCTTTATTGCCGCATATTCCGCTCCATAGTTTTCATGAATATAGTTAGACGCTTCATGCTTAGCAATTGAGGCTACCCGAGTCGAGTCCGTCCGCATATAGGTAATTAACCCAACTGGCGCCCCTTCTTTAATGTCGATTCCTTCATATAACATTTGTGCTGCCATCATTGTCTTTCGTGTTCGGAAGTTCAAACGACGGTTGGCGTCTTGTTGCATAGTCGAGGTCGTATATGGTGGCTGTGGTTGCCGACGACGTTCTTTTTTCGTCACCTTAGTAACATCAAAGTCTTTCTTTTTATCAAGTTTAGAAAGGATTGCTTGCACGTCATCATTATTCTTCAAGGAAACCTTTTTACCATTTTCACCGTAAAAACTAGCCTTAAATTCTTCTTTGTCCTTCTTGAAATCAGCATCAATTGTCCAGTATTCCTCTGGTTTGAAGTTTTTAATTTCATTTTCACGTTGAATAATCAGATAAAGGGCAACTGATTGCACACGACCAGCACTTAAGCCTTTTTTAACTTTCTTCCATAAAATTGGGCTAATTGAATATCCAACTAATCGATCTAATACCCGTCGTGC
Organism: Limosilactobacillus reuteri; assembly: GCF_020784725.1. Lineage (GTDB taxonomy): Bacteria > Bacillota > Bacilli > Lactobacillales > Lactobacillaceae > Limosilactobacillus > Limosilactobacillus reuteri_F. Next base: position 98,209 of record NZ_JAJGTZ010000044.1, on the reverse strand, counting down.
CTGTTGGGCATCCACGAGATCCATATTAATTTCTCGGGGTTCCTTAAAAGCTTCTTTAACCGCATCCTTAGTAATTTCATTAAAGGTAACCCGGTTCTTTTGATCATCGTCAAGCTTTAAAATATTTGAAACATGCCAGGCAATTGCTTCCCCTTCACGGTCCGGGTCAGATGCAAGATATACGGCTTTCGCATTTTTAGCGTCCTTCCGTAGTTCCTTAATTACATCACCCTTCCCCCGAATTGAAATGTAATCAGGGGTGTAGTCATTTTCAATATCTACCCCCATCCGGCTTTTTGGTAAGTCCCGAATATGGCCTAAACTAGCCACAACCTTATAGGACCGGCCTAAAAATTTACCGATTGTTTTTGCCTTTGATGGTGACTCCACGATCACCAGATTTTTTTTAATTTTTGAACGGCGACGAGTTGTCTTTTTCGCCGTTGATTTGGTTGTTTTGGTTGCCATTCTGGTAGGCTCCTAACATTTTTAATATTTCATTCAATAATATTATTAATCCATTTGACTACCATCTGTCAAATATAATCTCTAACTGAACAAAATATTTTAATCAACTTCTCACCAGAAATCAAGCCTTCGAATCATACAGCTGAAACTCATCTAGCAGATCTTGGGCGCTGAGAATTGGTTTCGCGCCAGCTGCGATTAAACTGTTACATCCTACTGATAAAGGAGCATCAATCCTTCCAGGAATAGCACATACCGACCGATTTTCATCTAAGCCGATATTAGCCGTGATTAAACTCCCACTCCGTTTCTTTGCCTCGACAACCAAAACCACTTCGCTTAAACCTGCAATAATTCGGTTCCTTTCTGGAAAGTGATAAGCCACAGGTGGTTCGCCCCGCCCATACTCAGAAATTACTAATCCTTGTCTGGCAACTTCATCTTGAAGAGCGTGGTGATTTCGTGGGTAAGCTTGATCTAAACCTGTCCCAATCACTCCAATAGTAAGGCCACCATGTTTTAGCGCAAGTTCATGGCTAAAACCATCTACTCCTTGAGCTAATCCGCTGATTACTACTATTTGCCGCTTAATTATTGGTGGTAATAATCCCCGTAAAGCGCTCTGTCCATAATTAGTTATTTGTCTAGTGCCAACAACACCAATTGAAGGTTGATGAAGCAAACTCAAATTACCACGATAAAACAAAACTAAGGGCGGACAGTACGTCTCTTTCAAGGGCATCGGGTATAATGGATCCACAATCGTAATAAACTTTTCCTGCCTATTTAAGGCCACTGCTTGATCAAGTTCTGGACTTGTCCAGTTATTTTTTAATGATGATGCACTTCGCAAGCTAATATTTGCATGATCAATCAAATAGTTAATATTATTAAAGCATCGTGCCTGTTGAGCACACTCCCATAGACGATACTTTGAAACTAAGCCAATCCCGCGACATAAACTTAAACGTAATAGAAAATCGTTTACTTGTAACATAAAAAAGCCTCCCTATATTTATATACGAAAGCTTTTTGAAAATGCATTTTTAATTTAAATATTTTGGAACAGGATTAAAAGAACGTCGATGAATAGGAGTTGCTCCCATTTTTTCTAAGCCGGCTAAATGTTCTCTGGTCCCATAACCCATATTTTGTGCAAAACCATACCCTGGATAAACATAGTCATAGTCTCGCATTAAGTGATCTCGGTATTCTTTCGCGACAATGCTAGCCGCAGCAACACTAATACTCTTTTGATCCCCTTTAATTAAGGTTGTCTGAGGAATATCAATTGCTAACGGAACAGCATCAACGATCAGATGGTCTGGCCGATGGTGAAGGCGGTTAACTGCTTGAATCATTGCATTCTGGGTAGCAGCATAAATATTCATTTGATCAATCACTGGCGCATCATTCACCGCGATGCTGACTTCAACTGCCTCATCAACAATCCGTAAATACAAATTTTCCCGTTCATGCCTAGTTAATTGTTTGGAATCTGTTACCCCTATCAGGTCAAAATCTGCATTTAAAATTACTGCACAAGTAACCACCGGTCCAGCCAACGGTCCTCTCCCTACTTCATCCATTCCTGCAACATACTGGCATCCATTTTCCCAGTAGTAATTTTCATATTTGAACCGCTTTTTGAACGCCTCTTTAGCTTCCTTTTGCCGAGCAATTCGGCGCTCAAATTGCTGAATTGCCGTTTGAACACCCTTTCGCGAATCATCACGAATAGTCTGCAAGTAAGGATCAGTTGTATCTGTAATAGTTTGTAAACGGGTCTTAATTTGACTAATGGTTTCCTTATTCATTTAGTCCATCCTCGTTTAGATCAACTGGTACTTCCAAAGTAATTGGTCCTAATTTCCCTTTTCGCAAGTCAAAAATCAACCGTTCACTAGCTCGATCATAATCATCACGAAAACCCATTTTAGCAGTAATCGTTAATAGTAAATCTGGATTGGCAACCGATTCATCTAGCTCGGCATCAGTTAAGTGGTAACGTTGTTTTAATAATTCTGGCTGGTGTTGCCGCAAATAATCGAGGGCAAACAATGCTACATCGTCCTTTGCGTATAAGCTATCTTTAATTGCGCCTGTTAAAGCCAACATTAACCCTTGTTTAGGAGTAGCAAATTTATGCCAAAGGACACCAGGAGTATCGAGTAATTCCAATTCTGCTGATGACCGTAACCATTGTTGCCCAGTAGTAACTCCTGGACGATTTCCAGTAGCCGCAACGTTCTTTTTTACTAAGTGATTTAAAAGAGTGGATTTCCCCACATTAGGAACACCAACACACATTGCCCGAATTGGCCTCTTTTTCATCCCCTTAGCTCTTTCTTCTGCTAATTTATCTTTTAATATTTCTTTACTTTTAGCCGTTACAACTTTTGCCACATTATTTTGTCGTGAATCGAGGGCAAGAACTGGTTGATTATGTTGCTCAAAGTATTTAGTCCATTCATTTAATCGTTTCTGGTCTGCCAGGTCTGTCTTTGTCATAATCAAAAGTTTTGGCTTTTCTCCTGCAGCTAGTGCCACTTCTGGATTTTGCGACGAATAAGGGACACGAGCATCAACTAGCTCAAATAAAATATCAACTAATGACATTTGCTCACGAATTTGTCGTAATGCTTTTGCCATGTGTCCTGGAAACCATTGAATTGTTGCCATTTAACTTTCTCCCTTTCTCTTTTAATTCATTGCATCAATATACCGTTGCCATGCTTCATCAAAAATTGTCATCGATGGCAAATAGTCGGCATTCTCTTCTAGATAGTGCGAAACTTCATCAAAATCCTCTGAATGCTTAGGGAAAGTAGTATCTAAAAAAGCATTGTTTGCAAACTGTTGAACTTCATCTGCGCTATTCGGATTTCGTTGAGTCATTAAAAACTGATAAAAACTCATTCTCATTTTAATTTCCTCCAATATTTATTCATTGCTTGTTGGGACTGTGATTAAAAACTTAAACCGTCCTTCTTGCATGTTAATTTCCTGAGCTGAGTACTTAAGAGAACGATGCTTGCTATAACGGTTAAGATCTAATAAAACTGTCTTCTTTTGTGGATTAATTGTTACCCATTTAGGAATATTATAATTCTTTGCAATGTAACCCATCACAAATTTGATCGGGATATTTAACCGTCCAACTGAAAGTCCCTTAGCGCGCAACAAGACATTTCCATTATTTAACCGTTCGGGAATAAAGTTAATGGCAAATCGTACCTTAGCTCCTAGAAACTTAGTATTCCCTGTCAGGGTAGCATACTGATCGCCAACAATAAAATCATAACGGATCTTTTGCCCTTTTAAAAACTGATTCAAATAATTAGCAGCTAAAGCATTCACCTGTTTTTTATTTAATTCAACTGTCACCGAGGAATCACTCGGTTTTACCGCTTTGCTCATCGTTGTTGCTGGCATAGGAGCAGTCGCTTTATTTAATACAACCCCGCAACTAATTACAATCAGCGCAACTAAACAAAAAAAGGCCCACTTCCACCAATTAATCTTTTTTCCTTCAGAATTTTTCATTTTTACCTCCGTGTAAATTCCCAGCTATCATGTTTTTGCATTACCTTAAATAATTGGTCAGCAATTTTAACGTATCCCGTATGATTAGGGTGAAAATTATCTTCTGTTGAAATATATTTATTAAGGTTCTTATCCTTATGATTCATAATTTCAATGACTCGTTTTTGACTGACTTGCCCTTGGTTAGCCTTTTCTTCTTCCTTAACCAGCTGTTGTTGCTGACTTTTCGTCTGATATTGGCCGTATGACATCAACTTATTAATGTTCACAAAATACATTGATTTATAATTATTCATTGTATCTTGCGTAGTTTGGTTCCATTGATTGATGGACTGATTGATAATTGTTACATCTGGGAAATAGGTATAGAAGGGATTATAAATACTCATTACAAAAATAGGGGCCTTGGGATTTTCCTTTCGAACTGCATCAAATAGCTTACTCAATTTTTGTTGATAAGTTTTTTCACCGCTTTCCACACTACTAGTGACTTGTCGTTCAGAACCCATTACGTTTTTTTCTAGGATCTGCATCAAGTCGTTTCCACCAACAGTCATTGTAATTACATCCGCGCTCCGTAAATCACTGCGCAACTGAGATTGCTGATTTACCCGGTCAAGAATCTGGTCAGACCGATCCCCTGTTACCCCGTAATTGACTGTTGTAACCTTAGTTTGGTGATAACGATGTTCAATTTTTTTCTTAATTACTCCAACGTATCCACCATTATTAGTCTCATCCCCTTGACCATGAGTAAGGGAATCGCCGAGCGCAACCAGCTTTACATTTTTCTTTTCAACATACTTTGATTTGACAACTTTTGAACTATTACTAGTTAAACTTGTAAAGTAGTTAACAGTAAACCATCCTCCACCAATAATCACAATAGCCAAAAGTGATAATAATAGCCATTTAGTCCACTTTTTCATCTATCTATAGTCCTTTATTTTAAAATTTTAAGAAGATAGAGGCTGGGAAAAATTTCCATTTTTCTCAGCCTCCACTTATTTTTATCAAAGATTATTCTGTATAGTATAGCAAACAACAAGCACCCATTCCAGTGTGAGTTGCAATAATTGGTACTGTCTCACGAACAGTAACATCGATTTCTGGATAAAGTTCTTTTAGTTTTGCTAATAAGCGTTCTACTTCTTTGCCAGCATCGACATGAGAAATCCCAATTCGCTTAACTTTAGGTCCTCGTGCCATTTCATCTAAAATCTTATCCCATTCTTTACGTATTGATTTAATGCCGCGACCTTTGGACTCAATATGAATCTGACCATCATACACATGGAGCATAACCTTAATGTTTAATAGATTAGAAATAGCACCCGCAAATCTACTAATCCGGCCACCAGCAACTAAATTATCAAGGTTATCAATTGCCAAATAAAGTTCAGATTTACTAAGTACTTCTTTCATCTTAGCAATTGCATCTTCAACGCTCCCACCAGCTTCAATCACTTGGGCGGCTTCAATTATTTCAAAGCCCATTACTTGATCTGTTGACTGGGAATCGTAGACTGTAACTTTTGTCTTTGTCATTCCAGCTGCTTGTTCAGCCGCATGGGCGGTCCCACTAATTGATTCCATCATTGTAACGCATAATACTTCGCTGCCATCTTCGCCTAGTTTATCAAAGGCATCTACAAACTTCCCAATTGGTGGCTGGGAAGTCTTTGGTAGTGACTTAGCATTCTTCATCATTTCAGGGAACTGTTCGTTTGTAATTGTTTCACGCTCAACGTATACCGTCCCATCAATCATTACACTTAATGGTATAATTGTAATGTCATATTTTTTAATTTCTTCATCAGTTAATCCTGCTGATGAGTCACAAACAATTTTTATCTTTGCCATGAAACTTACCACTCTTCCTGAACAATTTGTGCTATAATTATCTAGTATTGAGAACTAGATAATTAATTTCAAGTACTATTATACTCAATTTTATCTAATTTTGTAGGATCAATTACTATTTATTTAGTATAACAAAAATATTTTAAAAATTCATTGGTCTTTGGAAAGGGGTTTTTTGATGGATACACAAAAAGAAACAAGAGATCGGCGTACTTTGTTGACAGAAATAGGTAATGCGGTTACTCATGGAATTGGAGCAGGACTATCGATTGCTGGCTTGATCTTGTTAATTATCAGAGCTGTTCATACTGGTAGTCCTATGCGAATTGTTACCTTTACTATTTACGGAAGTGCTTTAATTCTTTTTTACCTTTCGTCAACCTTATTTCATGCATTGATCTTTACACGAGCCAAACGAGTTTTTCAAATTCTCGACCATTCAATGATCTTTGTGCTTATTGCTGCCACATATACCCCCTATTGTTTAGTTAGTATCCGTGGCTGGTTAGGCTGGACAATTTTCGGAGTGATTTGGGGACTATCTATCATTGGAATCGTGTATAAATGTATTTGGTTAAAACATAGAAGTAAATATTCAACCATTATTTACATTCTTATGGGCTGGCTATGTCTAGTTGCCTTCATGCCTCTCTGGCGTGCTCTTGGTCCAGTTGGCTTCGGATTGCTTTTACTAGGAGGACTCTCCTTTACACTTGGCGCCCTCTTCTATAGTCGACCAACTGCATATACCCATTTGATTTGGCATATTTTTGTCCTCATCGGAACGATATTAATGTATTTCTCAATTCTCTTATACGTTTAGTTCCCATTCTTCAAAACGACAAACTAGCTGAGCATCTTTTTCATAATTATTGTGATTTACTAAGTGCCAACGGTCATAATCGATCGTTGGCATTTTTGTATCTCCAACAATTTGCTTATTTATCACCGTTCGTGTTAGCTTTGTCGCCATTGGGAGTAATTGCTGATAGATGGTTGCCCCGCCGATTACAAAATATTCGTTTGGATTTGCTCTAAGATATTCTTTAAGGGCAGCCAAAGTATGAACGACCTTCACTCCTTCAGCATCTATGTTCTGACTGGTAAGCACAATATTTTCCCGCTTAGGCAACGGTTTATTACCAAGCGAGGCAAAAGTTCTTCGTCCCATTATAATTGGGTGCCCAGTAGTCTTTGTCTTAAAATGCTTCATATCGGCAGAAACATGCCATGGAATTGTATTGTCTTTGCCAATCCAGCCATTTAAATCTTCCGCCCAGATTAAATTCAGCTCACTCATTTTGAACCACTCCTTTTAAACTGCTACAGGAGCCTTGATTGCCGGCTCATGAGTATAGCCTTCTAACTTAATATCAGTCATTTCATATTGATCGATTGGTTTTGGTTCGGCAGGTAAAATCAATTTGGGAGCTTCATGAGGTGTTCTTGTCAACTGTTCTTTAACTTGATCAAGATGGTTTAGATAAATGTGAGCATCCCCTAATGTATGAACAAACTCGCCAGGTTCTAGACCGCATTGATGAGCAATCATATGCGTCAATAAGGCATAACTAGCGATATTGAATGGAACACCTAAAAAGATGTCGGCGCTTCGCTGATAGAGCTGACAACTAAGCTTTCCATCATTAACATAAAATTGGAACATTGTGTGACAAGGAGGAAGAGCCATGGAAGGAACATCTTCTGGATTCCAAGCCGAAACAATCATCCGCCGTGAATCCGGAGTAGTTTTAATCTGCTGGATAACATTAGCAATTTGATCAATTGTGTCTCCTTGACTTGTCTTCCACTTTCGCCACTGACTTCCATAAACAAGCCCTAAATCGCCGTACTTTTGGGCAAATACATCATCGTCAAGAATTCGCTGACAGAAAGCCTTCTTTTCTTGGAGATAGACCTTCTTAAACTCTGGATCTTTAAGCCAGCGGTGACCAAAGTCCGTCATATCTGGGCCTTGATATTCATCACTTTCCACCCACTTCTTAAATGCCCATTCATCCCAAATATGATTCTTGTGTTGAAGTAAAAAGCGAATGTTGGTGTCACCTCGTAAAAACCATAGTAATTCACTCTTAATCAAGCCAAATGGGACCTTCTTAGTAGTTAAAATAGGAAAACCTTTACTTAGGTCAAATCGCATCTGATATCCGAAAACAGATTTAGTACCTGTTCCTGTCCGATCGCCTTTTTGATGTCCATTCGTCAAAACATAACGAATTAAGTCTAAGTATTGCTCTTCATTTACATTTGTTGCCATCCTTATTTGTCCCTTCCTTTACTCATCAACGTATGTGCTTAAATACTCCCAACGAGCTGTCTTTTCATCAATTTTTTCTTGTATTTCATTTAGTTGCTTCTGTAACTTAGCAATTTTCGTATAATCACTTGCCGCTTCAGCCATTTCATTTTCTAATTGTTGATGCTGTTGATCAAGGTCATCTAATTCTTCATCAATACGATCCCACTCGAGCTGCTCAGCATAAGTAAGTTTTGTTTTTTCTTTTTTGGCTGGTTCTTGCTTATTTATCTGTTTTTTAGCAAGGTTTTTTTGATTATTTTTATACTCTTTGTCTTTATCTGCTTCTTCCTTTTTAGCAGTCAAATAATCAGTAAACCGTCCCGTATAACGCTCAATATCTCCATTTCCATTGAAGATTAGCAAATTGTCTGCCACTTTATCTAAGAAATAACGATCATGAGAAACCGTAATTACAGTTCCCGCAAAATTATCTAGGTAATCTTCAAGAACTGTTAATGTTCCAATATCAAGATCATTAGTTGGCTCATCGAGTAGTAAGACATTGGGCTGCTGCATTAAGATCTTTAAGAGGTATAACCGTCGCTTTTCACCCCCAGAAAGCTTTCTGATCAAAGTACCGTGCATAAAACGCGGGAATAAGAAACGTTCCAATAACTGAGTAACGCTGAGCTTATTGCCATCCTTGTCAGTAACATTATCTGCAATTTCAGACAAGAAACTAATCATCCGTTTATCATTGTCAATTCCTTCTGTTTGCTGGGTATAATACCCTAACTTAACGGTTTCCCCAATCTTAAGGACACCACTATCTAGGGGGACACGTTGGGCAATCACGTTTAATAAACTCGTCTTACCCGCCCCGTTTTCACCAGTAATTCCAATTCGATCACCTGCTTGAACAAGCCAATTGAAGTCATGAAGAATTTGGTGATTATCAAATTTTAAGTTGGCGTCCTTAAATTGAATGACATCTTTTCCTAAACGTTGTGATCCAAGATTGATAGCAATATCTTCATCCGTTTTAAGATTACCGATTTTTCCTTCTAATTCGTGGAACCGATTGATCCGTCCCTTTTGTTTTGTAGAACGGGCTTTTGCACCTGTTCGCATCCAGGCTAATTCTTTTTTATATAGCTGTTGATTCTTTTTCTCAGTATCTTTAGCTAACGCTACTCGTTCTGCCTTTTTCGCTACAAAGTCCTGATAATTTCCTTCGTAGTGATAAAGTTTACCAAAAGATAGTTCCCAGATATGATTTGTAATTTGATCCAAGAAGTAGCGATCGTGAGTAACAACGAGGACGGCACCCTTATAACTGCGAAGAAAATCTTGGAGCCAAACTACTGAATCAAGGTCTAAGTGGTTAGTCGGTTCATCAAGTAATAAAAGGTCTGGCTGTTGAATTAAGACTTGCGCTAACCCAACTCGCTTCTTTTGTCCTCCAGAAAGTTGAACAATCTTTTGACTTACATCTTTTATCTTTAACTGGGTCAGAATCGTCTTTACCCGACTATCTGCTTCCCATGCATCTTCTTGGTCCATCCGCGCCTGCATTTTTGTGTAACGGTCGATTGCTTGTGGATCTTCTGGGTGCTTTGTAAAGCGTTCAAGAGCCAGCTCATATTGACGAATTGTTTCAAAGACTGGCTGTTTACCTTCAAAAACAGCTTCCATGATTGTTTTGTTTTCATCAAGCTCAGGCTGCTGCTTTAAATAACCGATCGTATAATCATTAGGTTTAGTGATCTGACCGCCACCTTCTGGGTTTACTTCCCCACTAATTACGTTAAGAAGACTTGTTTTTCCACTTCCATTAACGCCAATCAGTCCAATTCGATCATTTTCATTGATAATAAATGAAATATCATCAAATAAGGTCTTTTCACCGTATGTACTAGTTAGACCCTCTGCATGCATAGTTTGCATATTATCCCTCTTTCGTTATCTCTTCTACTTTTTCTAACAAGTTTGTTGCATCGTTAGCTATCTCACCATTTACCACTGCAAACGTTAATTGCTGAAGAATTTTGCCCATCAATGGTCCTGGTTTTACCCCCGCTTTAGTAATTAAGACTCGACCATCAACTGCTAATTCTTTAGCGTTTTTAATTGGTAATTTTTGATAAGCTTTTTGCAATTCTTCATCATTAATTGCCCATCCATATAACTTAGCTACTTGGTTAGCATCATGAAGGGCTGCTTTTCCGGTATTAAACATTAGTGTTGGTGTAAGCTCATGTTGGCGAATTGCTTGGACTGCTGGAACTACTTTTTTGACCTGCGCAATTAAATCATTTGCTGTCTTCCACTTCTTTAAGAATTTACCAATTTCTGTTTGATCAAGCTGGAGTTGTAAGCTTAAAACTGACCACAATTGAACCTCATTTTCCAAATACCATTGGTGAAGAATTAATAAAGCCGATAAAGCAGCTTGCGCATTTTCCAAACCTGGACAATATCGATACAATCCAGTCGCAATAAAATCTTTTAAGCCCGCTACTGGATTTTGGCCTAGCAATAGTTTTTCTAGCTCAACTCGGATTCGTTCAACGGCAATTTTTTCTAATAATGGTGCATTTTCTTTAATCCCTTTTAATGTTGCAGTATCAATGACAAAATCAAGCTTACTTGCAAAACGCACAGCCCGCATCATCCGTAAAGCATCTTCATGAAAACGTTCATTAGGGTTGCCAACCGCTTTAATAAGATGTTTTTGCAAGTCTTCTAGTCCGTCAAACAGATCAATAACTTCCCCATCTTCACGTAAGGCGAGGGCGTTAATTGTGAAGTCCCGACGCTGGAGATCTTCACTTAATGAACGAACAAAAGTCACTTTATCAGGACGGCGGTAGTCTTGGTAACCTGACTCGGTTCTAAAAGTAGTTGTTTCATATCCCGTTCCATGGTCGAGAATCATAACTGTACCATGTTCAATTCCGGTATCAACAGTATGGTTAAAAATCGCCTTTATTTCACTAGGGTAAGCACTCGTTGCTATATCTATATCATGAATCTCATCATGCAAGATAGTGTCACGGACACAACCGCCAACAAAATATGCTTCGTAGCCAGCCTCCTCTATTTTTTGTAAGACAGGGCGTGCTGGTTCAAATATAGCTGGTAATTGTTTTATTTTCATTTAATCATGTCCTCATTTTGATAATCAAAGTTGATTATAACAAATTAAGTTACTACTAAAAAGAGACAGGAAGCGTAAAGAACGGCTAAAATCGTTAACGTTTCCTGTCTCATTTAAATTAAAAATTATTTGTAATCTTCATATTGGTCATAGAGATCCTGCATTTCAGTATCCGTTGGAACTAACCGGAGATAGTGTTCCAATTCATCTATTAACTTATCAGTTTCACCAGTTTCGCGGTAGTAATTAATTAATTCTTTTAAGAATGTTGGATTTTCACTGTATGCTGGCAAAGCAGCTTCATAATATTTTCCGGCTAATTCAAGCTGATCAGTTCGTTGATATGACCGCGCAAGATTCCAATATAATTGTGGATCAGTTTCATCTTCTTTTACCAATGGACTCAAAAGCTTAATATTTGCCTCATCATCGTGTTGGTGAAGTAAGAAATTACTATATTGCAAGGTGATCGTCATATTCTCTGGAGCAAGTTCATGCGCTTTTACCAAGTATTTCTTCATTAACTTTTGATCGCCAAGGTGACTGGTAATTTCAGCCGCCAGTGAATAAAGGTATTCATTGTATTGATCAACACTGAGCCCTTCTTGAACAACTCGTAATGCTTGCTGATACTTATTTTCCTTTTCATACGCCTTTGCTAGTTCAGGATAAGCAGATGCATATTGGTTATCATCGTTAATAAGATCCTCTAAAGTTTTTATTGCCTTTTCAGTATCTCCTAATTGAAGTTGGGTCAATCCCTTTTGGAAACGAATATCACTAGTCTGGTATTCCGGCTTAACCTGATTGAAGTAGCCTAAAGCCTTCTTAAACTGACCACTCTGAGCGTAACAAATGCCTAGGCGTCCAGCAATATCAACTTTCGCAAAGTCAGTATATCCATTTTTAATTAATTGGAAGTAATATTGGATTGCTTCAGAATATTGGCCAACCATAAAGTAAAATTCACCGAGCGCAAATTCAACAGCTGGTTCATCGGGAGCTAATGCGTAAGCTTCTTTTAACTTGTCCTCCGTCACTTCAAATTCTTCTTCAGTTTGATATAAGTCCGCTGCAACCAGTAATGATTGAACATAAGCTGGTGAGTTCGGCTTAATCTGGGCTAAGTATGATAAAGCTTCGTCATTATGTCCCTCATCAATTGCAATCGTCGCTAAATTAGTCTTTAATTCATCTTCATCGGGATAACGATCTAATAATTTTAAGTAAATCGTTCGTGCCTGTTGAAGAAAGCCCAATGCATATAATTCCTCTGCAAGGCTAAATAACATATCATCATCATCATTAATTAGTGCGAGTTTAAATGATTTTTGGGCTTCTTTTAATTTTCCTGCTTCTAATTGGTCAAGCATTTGTTCTGAGTAGGTCATATTATGCCCTCCTTTTACTATCACTTTTAAATATATCACAATCAATGATTTTAAGCATTGTACACGCCTTTAAAAAGAAAAGAGACTGGGAAGAGCACATGCTTTCCTAGTCTCTTTTTAACATTTAACTGTTAATTACTTAACAGCATCCTTTAAAGCTTTACCAGGCTTGAATGCTGGTACCTTACTTGCAGGAATGTTAATTTCTTCTCCAGTTTGTGGGTTGCGGCCCTTACGTGCAGCACGTTGACGTACTTCGAAGTTACCGAAGCCGATCAATTGAACCTTTTCACCCTTAGCTAAAGATGCTTGGATTGAACTGAAAACAGCATCTACAGCTGCAGTAGCATCCTTCTTGGTTAAGCCAGTTGCAGTAGCAACATTGCTTACTAATTCTGCTTTGTTTGCCATGTTGTTTCACCTCCCACAAATAACGAAAGTATTAAACTTACGTCTGTGAATGTTAATTTTGAGTGGTCCAAAATTAACGAAATAACTACGAGAAGTTCGTATCATTTCATTGTTAAGATTAGCATAGTGAAAGCCTGCTGACAAGCGGTTTTCTCAACTTCTATCCGCATTTTTAATGTTTTTTCATTTTACAATGGATTCTTTAACTTTTACTGCCGTTGACGCTTGATTAAATGGATTGGTGTACCAGAAAAGTCAAAAGCTTTCCGAATTTGATTTTCCAAATAACGCTCATAGGAGAAATGCATTAACTCTGGATCATTAACAAAGATAACAAATGTTGGTGGTTCGGTTGCAACCTGTGTCCCGTAGTATACTCGCAAACGCCGACCATTTTGTGTTGGAGTCGGATTGGCAGCAATTGCATCCATTAAAACATCATTTAAGACTGCCGATTGGATCCGTTGACGGTGATGTTGATATACTTCTTCGATCAATCCCGGTAATTGATTTAAGCGTTGCTTTGTCTTCGCCGAAACGAAAATAATTGGTGCATAACTGAGGTACTGGAATTCTTGCCGAATCAGATTAGTAAAATCTGTCATTGTTCGGTGATCTTTTTCTTTTAATGTATCCCACTTATTAACGACGATAATAACCCCACATCCTGCTTCGTGGGCATATCCAGCAATATGCTTATCTAATTCGCGAATACCTTCTTCTGCATTTAAGACAACAAGTACAACATCACTATCATCAATCGCCCGCATGGAACGCATTAATGAATAACGCTCAGTATTCTCATATATTTTTCCTTTTTTGCGGATTCCAGCAGTATCAACCATCGTGAATTTTTGTCCATCGACTGTTTCAAATTGAGTATTAATGGCATCACGTGTAGTTCCGGCAACGTTAGAAACAATTACCCGGTTTTCACCTAAAATTGCATTAACTAGTGATGATTTCCCCACATTAGGACGACCGATAAAGCTAAAGTGAATGGAATCATCTTCATCATTAGCGGCGTTATCAGGAAACTCTTTAATAACGGCATCCAAAAGATCACCCATTCCAATACCGTGAACACTTGAAACTGCATACGGCTCCCCTAGACCAAGGGAATAGTAATCATAAATATCACTACGCCGTTCTGGGTTATCGACTTTATTAACAGCTAAGACCACTGGTTTATTGGAGCGATATAAAATTCGTGCTACTTGCTCATCAGCATCAGTCACTCCGTTCTCTACATCGGCAACGAAGATTATTACATCTGCTTCATCAATAGCAACTTCTGCTTGTTGACGAATCTGTGTCAATAATGGTTGATCTGATATTTCAATCCCACCAGTATCAATCATGCTAAAATGTTTTCCTAACCATTCAGCATGAGCATAAATACGGTCTCGAGTAACTCCAGGAGTATCTTCAACAATTGAAATCCGTTCTCCTGCAATACGATTGAATAATGTTGATTTTCCAACGTTTGGACGACCAACAACTGCTACGATTGGATTTGCCAATCTTTCCACCTTCTTTCATTTTATTTTAAATGATTAAAGAGGAAGTAACAATCATGTCACTTCCCCCTTAAAAGATAATTAATTTAAGAAACTAGTTCCGTAGGTCCTTAAGCTTGTCACCAATTAAGTCACCCATTGAGAAGCCACTTTCTTCTTCTGGAGCATTGTTCATAAAGCTCCGGTTGTTATTGTTACGACGTGAACGACGACGACCACGGTAGTTTTCGCCGTTGTTATTGTTGTTTTCGTCTTCCTTTGGACGTTCTTCAAGAGCCTTCATTGATAAGCCAAGACGTTGGTGTTCAGGATCAACATTGATTACCTTAACTTGTACTTCTTGACCTGGCTTAAGAACATCTGCAGGTGTAGCAATGTGCTTGTGTGAGATTTGTGAAATGTGAACTAAACCTTCAACACCAGGGAATACTTCAACGAAAGCACCAAAGCTAGTCAAACGCTTAACAGTACCAGTTAATACGCTGTCAACTGGAGCCTTTTCTTCAATATCATCCCATGGTCCTGGTAAAGTTTGCTTAATGGATAATGAAATCCGTTCACGTTCAGGGTCAACGCTTAATACCTTAACCTTAACATCTTGACCAGCAGTCAATACATCAGAAGGTTTGTCAACATGATCGTATGAAATTTCAGAAACGTGAACCAATCCATCAACGCCGCCAAGGTCAATAAATGCACCGAAGTTAGTCATCCGTGCAACTTTACCTTCAACAACATCACCTGGTTGTAATTCAGCAAATACCTTTTCAGCAGCCTTTTCGTGTTGAGCTTGAATAATTTCCTTGTGTGAAAGAATCAAACGGTTTTCGCTTGGTTCAATTTCAACAATCTTAAATTCAAGTTCTTGACCCTTAAATTGATTAAGGTCTTCAACATAGTGATCAGTAATCATTGAAGCAGGGACGAAGCCACGAACTCCAGCATCAACGACTAATCCACCCTTAACAGCTTGAGTGACTTTGGCGGTAATGTGTTCACCTTCATCAAATTTCTTTTGAATGTCATCCCATACCTTACGGGCTTCAAGACGACGGTGAGAAAGAAGGTAGCTACCATTTTCCTTATCGTTACCGATCTTAGAAATGACAACTAAGTCTAATTCGTCACCTACTTTTACAGCATCATTGATGTCTTCAACTGGCTTGGTTGATAATTCCTTAGCAGGGACGACACCTTCAACCCCTGCATCTTTAATACCAACGATAGCTTGACGATCGTCATCGATTGCCAAAACTTCACCCTTGACAACATCGCCCACCTTAACTTGTTCAATGCTATCAAGCGCTTCTAACATATCGTTTTTATTTTCGTTGTTTTCAGCCATTAAAAAAAATCCTCCTTGCAACAATCAACTCTAAAAGATATTTTACTAAAATTTGTTTCACATTTCCAGTATTTAGGCTAATTCATCTTGTGTTTTTTTAATTATTTTACTGATTTCACTCACAACTTCATCAATTGTCATATTTGTTGTATCCAATTTGATTGCATCGGGTGCTTGTGTAAGAGGCGAAACTTCTCGTGTTGAGTCTTTTTTATCCCTTAATTCAATTGCTTTTTGTAATTCTTCAAGCGACGTTGTATTAATCCCTTTTGCTTGGTTTTCAGCATATCGCCGGCGTGCCCGTTCATAGGCACTCGCTACCATGAATATCTTTACAGGTGCTTGTGGTAAAACAGTTGTACCAATATCCCGTCCATCCATTACAATTCCACCATTTTCAGCAATTTGTCGCTGTTGCTTAGTCATCTCTTCGCGAACAGCTGGAACTGCCGCTACAGCAGATACATTTGCTGCTACTTTAGGCAACCGGATATCACGAGTCACCTCTTTACCATCCAAGAAAACTCTTTGTTCGGTTTTACCAGGTTCGAAATCAATTTTTATTTGCCGAGCAATTTCAGCAACCTTTTTATCATCTTTGGGATCAATGCCCTGGTTTAATGCTGCTAATGTAACAGCTCGGTACATTGCGCCGGTATCACAATAGACATAATTAAACCTTTTTGCTACTAATTTGGCGACCGTACTCTTTCCTGCTGAGGCCGGACCATCAATTGCTACTTGCAATCTCTTACACATTATTAGCTATTCACTCCTCTATTTTCAATCCAATCCACTACTTTATCAGAAAATTGCTGCCAATACTCTATTGTTAACGATAACGGTTTGTATTTTCTGTATTATTATTGTAGCGATTATAGGTTTGGTTATTGTTATAACGCTGCTGATAACTACTGTAGCGATTAGGAGTAGTCCGGTTTTGATACCCATTACCGTAACGATAACTACTACTATATCGATAATAACTGCTACTGCTTTGCGGAGCACTATAACTTTGGCTGGTTTGCGGCGAACTCGATTCTTCAATACTTGAAGAAGAAGATTCACTACTGCTTACACTAGATTCCTTCTTTGAATGCTCACTAGAGGTATTCGAACTGTGAGATTCTTTTTTTTTACTATTTTCAGAACTAGTAGCTACTTGTTCAGTTCTCACCGGATGATTAAAGGACTGTTTATTATTAATCCAATAAATAAGTGGTGTAGCGGCGAGAACGATAATTAACACGATTAAGATCGTAGTAATCATTGAATTATGCGATCGTTGCTTACGGTGTTCTGTTCGGGATAAATGGCCATCACTATCAAGGTCTTCGTTATCGGTAAACTTTTTATCCCATAATTCATCATTAGCTCGTCGGCTCTCTTTCCGTTCCTCACTCAAAGTAATCATGCCTCCTTATTTTGAGAATTAACATTCTGATTGTATCGCAAACTTTTGATGATTGTCTAGCAACAACACTAAACTTTAATTTTCGGTAATATTTAATAAGTCCTTTAAACGATCTTCCCATCCTATTTTGTTGTTTTCAGAAACTGCCTGGCTGGCTGGCAAAATAAGTTTAGTGGACCAATCTGAAAGCTCATAATCACAACAGAACTCATTTGAACCATCAAATTGCTCACCAAAGTATGTTAAAAGGTATTCTCGTTTACAACCATCCTCTTTGATATAAGCCACCATTTCTTGCAATTCTTTTTTTGTTTGAATTTTGCGCCGCTCAAACATCGTAATTATTTGCTGAGGGGTAAAAGAATGTTCAAGATAAAACTCAAATAAAGACGCTTGCTCCCCTAAAACACTTGCTGATAACTTGCCATTCTGAATCTGCTCTAAGACTGTAACTGGTGGGATATCAACGCTTGTTAATTGTCGTTGAATCATTTCGTCGCCATTTGCATAGAGAAGAACTGCCAAACTCTGCTTGCCATCACGCCCAGCTCGACCAATTTCCTGCAAATAATTTTCTAAATTACTTGGCAAATGATAATGAATAACGTAACGAATATCATTTTTATCAATTCCCATCCCAAAGGCACTTGTTGCACAAATCACCTGTAATTCATTATTCATAAATTGATTTTGGATTCGAAATCGTTCAATCGGAGCAACACCAGCATGATAAGCTGCCACATTTAAATCAGTTTGGTTTTTAAGCCATTCTGCCATCTGAGAAGCCAGCTTGCGACTTGCAAAGTAAATAATCCCAGGACCTGTAAATTTTTGAACTAATTTCAGAAGTTCACCGTCTTTTTCCTTCTGAGTAGCTATGGGTTGAACAGCTAAAAAAATATTAGGACGGTCAACGGATTTAATTACCTGATAAGCAGTCGTCATCCCCATTTTTTTCAAAATGTCCTGTCGAATACGGGGAGTAGCAGTTGCCGTCAACAGTAATGTTGGCGGCGCTCCTAATTGTTGCCGCACTTCCTTTAGTAATAAATATTCAGGACGAAAATCAGGGCCCCACTGTGAGATACAGTGAGCCTCGTCAATAACCATTAACGCAATCTTATTTTTCTTAAGCGCTATCAAAACATTCTGATTATCGAGCATTTCTGGGGAAGTAAATATAAACTTAAATGATTTCAAATTGCGGAGAACACTTGCTCGCTCTTTTCCGACAAGCTGGCTGCTTAACATAATGACTCGTTTTTCTCCCTGACAATGAAGACGGTCAACTTGATCCTGCATTAATGAAATCAACGGTGAAACAATGAGGATCGTTCCTGGCAATAAATAAGCTGGTAATTGATATAAAAGGGATTTTCCGGCGCCAGTGGGAAGAATCGATAAAGTATCTTTTCCTTCCAGCAAGGCGTTAATTGTCTCTTCTTGGCCTGGGCGAAAATTATTAAAGCCAAAATGATTTTGTAAAACATCTAGAATTTCTTGCTTATTTTTCATTTGTTATTCCTTGAAATATTTGATATAGGCGATATTCATAAAAACTGGAAATTTGCTCAGCAAATTTCCATGTTGTTGGTTCTCCTTTATAAAATCGACTAAGTTCGTTACGCTTACTCTCTGGCAAAAGGATATCCCAATCTAGCTTGGCCGGAATAAGAATTGCTGCTTCTAAGAGATGCTCCCTAATTGTATTTTCTTTCAAGTGTCGTTCTTGAGCAATTAGTTCAATTGACTTCCCTTGGATATACAAGTCAAACGTTACTTGGGCACTCCGGTTTAGTGGACTCTCATTAATCAGTGGAAGAAGCAATTGTTGTAGAGGACCAGGAAAATTACGAGCGTAAGCGCTAACTGCCAACATCTCGTCATGACGTAAGTACTGGATATCATCGATTTTTATTTTTAATTCTTGAGCTGCTTGATTAATTGTCCATCCTGATCGCTGATAACCAATCAGGACATTAAAAAGGTCCGTTGTCATTCGTGGATCTTCACTTTCCAAAGCGCTGCCAAACCGATGAAGATCAGTATAGAGATTTTTAACCAGATTGTGATGATAATTTTGTCGAAACCACTGCTTCACAGCAATCATTTCACCATATGAAATTGCCAATGGGACATATTTTCTTTGATGATGTGAGAACTCTGATACGACTTGAATAGCCAAAAAAAGTCGTTGGATTATTCGTTGAGTATTAGATAACCAATACCAGTCGTAAAAAGATGGGATGTAGAAACCTTCTTCTTCGTTTTTTAAAACTTTCGCACCCTCTTCGGTAAGAATTGCTTGGGATTGATCATCAATCACTAATAATTTCTCAGCCACAAGTTGATTAATAAGCTGGTCATATTCTTGCCGATTCAGTGTTCGATCTGCTCCTAACCACTCTAAGATTCCATACTGTCGAGCCCAAAAGAGAGTTGCGACTGTTCGCCGACTTCGCAGAGTGTTTTCAATTACACGAATTCTCCGTGGCTGATGATAGCTAAAAAAACGCAATAATTTATTCATCTATCTCACCTCCCTATATATTTATATACGTAATTTATTTAAAAATTCTACCATAAAAATAAAAGGCCAAGAAAAATCTCAGCCTCTTAATTTATCTTTTTAAATCATTCTATGCTGGTCTAGCCATGGACGCAACCGACCGGCGATAATTACATATACAATTGTAACAAGCAAACCCTTAATAAGGTTAAAAGGCAACACACCAATCGCCACTAGCTGGGATACTGGTAATGTCGACTTCCAGTTCCAAACTGCCATATATAAAGGAGTAAGGATCCACAAATTCAATAAGGACATTAAGACAGTCAAAGTTACCGTTCCCAAAATAATTCCAGTAATCGCTTGTCTTTTCTTACTCCAGTTATGGTGATGCCATACCCAGCAAAATGGAAGCAGGAGAGCGAGGGATGAAATAAAGTCACTGGTAACCCCAATTAATTCGGCTGGCGAAAAGCCGTGAATCATTCCGTGAATTAAACATTTAATTGCTGCAATAATTATTCCCCCAACTGGTCCATAGATATATCCCCCTAGTAAAACAGGGACATCAGAAAAGTCGAGTTTAAGATATGGAGCCATCGGCAAAACAGGAAACTCGAAAAACATTAAAATAAATGCTAAGGCACCCAAACATGCCATGCCTACCAATCGTTGAATACGTTGATGCGTTACTGTCATTAATAACAACCTCCATTTGAGATTGCCTCCACTTGGCATCCTGTATTAAAAAAGCGTTGCTGACTTACTATTTGTTTGTCAGCAACGCAAATAAACTATTTAAAGATTATTTAATACAGAAATCTTCTTTATACCAGACTATACTGTCGGCTCTGGAATTACACCAGATCAACCATTAGCAATGGGTTGCGGGCTGTCACCGCCGGTCGGGAATTTCACCGCGCCTTGAAGACAAACGTTTTATAATTTTACAAGTCCTATTCTAATAGGCTTTTACTGTCATGTCAACGTTTATAGTCTGGCTCTTTTTCCATAAATTTCTGAGAAGTTCGTCCCATAGTTACTCCATGAGATTATTTTACTTTTTCAACAACTGTACTTCTTCAGGCTTTAATGCACGAAACTCACCCGGCTGAAGACCATACAAATTTAATGGTCCATATGTTTCACGATGAAGTTTAGTCACTGGATGCCCCACTGCTTTAAACATATTCTTAACTTGATGGTTTCGTCCTTCATGGATTGTTAATTGAACAAGACTTGTCTTCTTGGCACGGTCAACATTCAAGAGTTTTGATTTAGCCGGTTTTGTCTTTCGACCATCGATAACTACCCCTAAACGCAATTGTTTTAGTTCATCATTTTTGACGATTCCTTCAACCTTAGCAATATAGGTTTTTTCTACTTCATATTTAGGGTGCATCAGTTTATTTGCTAAAGCACCATCATTTGTTAGGAGAAGAATTCCGGTTGTGTCATAGTCTAAGCGGCCAACTGGATAAATACGTTCATCAATCTCAGCATCATGGATAATATCAACCACTGTTCGACGACCTTTATCATCATGAGCACTTGAGATAACTCCCCGCGGTTTATTTAGCAAGTAGTAAACGTGTTGTTCATGATGGATTGGAACCCCATTTACTACAATCTCATCGTGAACGCCAACTTTAGTCCCAAGTTCAGTCACAATCTTGCCATTAACTGCAACTTTCCCTTGAAGGATAAGTTTTTCTGATGCCCGACGAGAAGCCACTCCTGCTTCCGCCATTGCCTTTTGTAATCGTTCCATTAATTATCGTCCTTTCGTTCTTCTCGCGCTTGTAACGCTTCGAGGAAAATATCACCATTAATATTATTCATTTCTAATTCATCTTGATCAGGTAGCGGTGGAAGTTCATCCAAATCGCTTAACCCGAAATAGTTTAAGAAAGCCGGAGTTGTTGAATATAAAAATGGCCGGCCAGGTGCATCCAAGCGTCCATGAGTGTCAACTAAACCACGAACCATTAATTTTTGTAATGATCCTGAACTTTGCACTCCCCGAATATCGTCAATTTCTAGCCGCGTAATTGGTTGCCGATAAGCAACAATGGCCAATACTTCTAGTAATGCTTTAGTTAATGGCACCGTTAATGGAACTTCAAAGTAATGTTTAATGACCTCTGCTAATTGGGGCTTGGTTGCTAAACGATAGGTCTGATCA
Organism: Limosilactobacillus reuteri; assembly: GCF_020784725.1. GTDB lineage: Bacteria > Bacillota > Bacilli > Lactobacillales > Lactobacillaceae > Limosilactobacillus > Limosilactobacillus reuteri_F. Next base: position 76,137 of record NZ_JAJGTZ010000044.1, on the reverse strand, counting down.
CTTTCAAGCAAGATAAAAGCAGACGTGGGATCATCTTCATACTTCTTTTTTAGCTCTTGTAATATTGCTAGAACAGCCGGTTTCATAAAACCAGAAATTTTTGCTAAATCGCCTAGGGTAATCCCTTCATCCCCACTAATAAAAAGTAATCCCTCAATCTGCGCTTGGTTGGTTAGTTTGGTATTCGTCACTCTTAGGTCCCTCCGCTAAAATTATTGGTTCAAACAAGCCACCTTGGTTAATAATAATTGCTTGATGCTTTGCCAGTTCAAGAATTGCTAAAAAAGTTGTAACTAAGCCATCACGAGTATGTAAATCTTCAAACAAGTCCTCAAACCTAACCGGACCATCATGAATAATTTCAATCACGTGGTTCATTTGTTGACCAATGCTTACTTTTTCAGCTGCAACGGTTTCAACTAATGGAGTAGCTAATTGTTGACGGCGAAGAACTGCTGCAAAAGCTTGTTGCAAATCCGTTAACTTGATGCCCGGCTCCACATGAGATTTTACCATTTCACGAGGAACCTGCATTGCTGGCCGAGTATACTCCTGTTGACGCAGATTTTCTTTATCTTTTAACCGATCTGCCGCTTTTTTATAACGCTGATATTCCAAAAGCTGTTCCACTAATTCTTGGCGAGGATCAAGCTCCTCTACTTCTAGCTCATCATCCAATACTGGCGGCGAAGGTAACAGCATCTGACTTTTAATGTCCATCAGAGTTGCAGCCATTACAAAATATTCACCTGCAACTTCTAATTGGTGACTTTGCATCTGATGAAGGTAATCAAGATATTGACTTGTAATTTGTGAAATCTGAATATCATAAATATCCATTTCAGATTGTTTTATTAAATGAAGCAATAAATCTAGTGGTCCTTCAAAGTCATGAACCTTTATGACGGGTTGAAATGGATTTTGTGGTTGCACTTGCTTATTCATTATTTCTCTCCCACATGCTAATTATTGGTTGGGTTGCTAAGGTTCCCATGAGGCGTTTACGAGGATATTGATCGTGGACGCCGTCTAACAAAGAAAAAATATTATGCCCCGTTCGTTCGCTTGGCGTAAATGATAAGCGGCGAACCAGCACGTAACAATCCCCTATTTCTATAATCACAATTCCAATAAAGTGGCTATCATCCATATCTTTCCACAAAAAGATTGGCCAGTCATTAGCAAGCGCCCAGTTCATTTCCTCCATAAAGCGATTATCTTTTCGAAGATCTTTTACTAAAGACAATAAACCAAGGGCAATTTTTTGGTAATCTTTTCGATAACGAACTAACATCGTATTTTCCTTTCTATGCGCGAGGATGATATTTCATATAGTTAGCAGATAACTGTTGCGGCGATACCTGTAAATATGGTTGGAGAGCTTTCATCGCGTTATAACCAAGAATTTCTTGAATTAGTTGAACATCGGCACCATTTTCTATTAAATGAACCGCAAAAGAATAACGCATGGTTTGCGGAGTAACTTCTTTTTTAATTTTAGCCTCGCTGACCCATTCCTTCATTTTTTTCCAAATTCCTTGGCGCGTTAAAGGATAACCATGAGCATTTAAGAACACCCGCGTTTCGTGATTATCTCTGAGCAAACGTGGCCGACCACGGTCTAGGTAACCGGTAAGCCACTTGACTGCTGGTTGACTTAAGGGAATCATCCGCTCGCGTTCATTCTTTCCCGTTAGTTGTAGAAGCTTAACGTCGAGATGAAGTGCTGTCAGATCCAAAGCAATTACTTCACTAACTCTCATTCCCGTTGCATCCATAATCTCTAATAATGCTCGATCACGAAGGCCAATTGGGGTTGAAATATCAGGGACTGCCAGCAGTTGTTCAATTTCTTTTTCAGTTAAAATTACCGGTGCAGGTGGTTGGTTAAAGGTATACTGATGATCAATCATTTCCATTGGATTAATGGTTAGGTTATGGTGACGGATCATGTATTTATAAAATTGCCGCAAACTTGAAATCACACGGTTAATTGTCGAATTAGCTTTCCCCTGCTGACGAAGACTATTAAGGAGGTCAATTAGCAAATAGTGGTCCACCTGTTGCCAATCAGCTATCCCTCGATCTTCTAAATAAGTTACAGTTTGTTCTAAGTCCCGTTGATAACTCATCAAGGTATTATCGCTTAATTGTCGTTCATCTTTTAAAAAAGCTAGAAACGCAGCCACTTCACTATTCATTAATCTTGATTCTCTTTTACTAGGACTAATTGACCATTTTCTTGTTTTACTAATTTTTCTTTAAGCAAATGCCCAATAGCACGTTTAAACTGTCCCTTGCTTATTCCAAAGACATCGCGAATAATCGATGGATCTGTCTTATCAGTATATGGCAAGCGATGATTTATATCATGTTCCAACATTGTCAAAATCATTTGTGCATCTTCACCAATGGCTTGATAGGCACGAGGCTTAAGGGAGAGATTAAGACTACCATGTGATGAGATTCCAATAACCCGCGCTTTAACCCGTTGACCTAATCGTGGTTCCTGGTCTCGTTCACTTGGATGGATGAATCCTAAACGATAATCATCAGTAATCACAAAGGTTCCACTCATCTTAAGGCGGTAAACTGTGGCATAAGTATCATGGTTGAGCAAGCGTTTATCTGGAGCTGCTGAAATAGTTTGATAGATTTGGTCATCTGCTAATTTACCCCATAGACGGTCCTTATCATCAACTTGAAGGGACATTAATAAACGGTCACCTGGTTGTGGCCATAAGTGTTTCAAGCTTGGTAAATCATCTAAAGAGACGACAATATCCTTATTTGGAAGACCGATATCAACAAAAACTCCTAAATCACGACGAACATTAACTACTGTACCATAATCGTAATGGTCAACCTGGATCGTTGGAATGTGCTTACAGGTCATCTGTAGTTGGTGGTTCTCATTTTCATAAACAAAGCCGCGTACCTGTCCACCAATATGTAATTCTTGAGGACTTTCGCTTTTCGGTAATCGATACGTTTGCCCATTACGATCTGGTTGAACAAAATAATCGGTATCATTTTCATCAATCATTACCGCTGTAACAACTTTTCCTAATGCTGAATTCATTTTTATCACTTATCCTTTTTTATTCTATATCGATTTTACACGGTAAAGGCTTATTTTGCTAGTAAGATCAATGATTATCATTGTACAAAAAAAGATCGGTTACTAATACCGATCTTTTCGCAGACAATATTATAAATATATTAGTCGATAGTCTTAACACGCATCATGTTAGTTGCACCTGGTACACCTAAAGGAACACCAGCAACGATGATGATCTTGTCGCCCTTCTTAGCAAAGCCAAGTTCAACAGCCTTCTTAGCAGCTAAGTCGAACATTGTATCAGTGTTCTTCATTTCATCAACAACGTATGGTTGAACACCCCAGTTGATCATAAGTCCACGTTCTACACGTTCATTTGGAGTTAACGCAACGATATCAGCATTTGGACGGTACTTAGAAATCATCTTAGCAGTGTAGCCTGAAGCAGTGTAAGCAACAATTGTGTGAATGTCTAAGTCTTTAGCTGCGTTAGCAACAGCAGAACCGATAGTTTCAGTTACGTCAGACTTGTCCCAATCGAACTTTTCAGTACCGAATTCCCAAAGGTGGTTTTCAGCCTTGATATCAATGTCGTTCATCATTGCAACAGATTCAACTGGGTAGTCACCGTTAGCACTTTCACCAGAAAGCATAGTAGCATCAGTACCGTCAAATACGGCGTTAGCAACGTCTGATACTTCGGCACGGGTTGGACGTGGGTTTTCTTGCATTGAGTCAAGCATTTGGGTAGCAGTAATAACTGGCTTACCTAATTCGTTACAACGCTTGATCATGTGCTTTTGAACAATTGGCACATTTTGGGCAGGAATTTCAACACCCATGTCACCACGAGGTACCATTAAACCATCAGAAACAGCAATGATTTCTTCAAAGTTGTCGATACCTTCTTGAGATTCAATCTTAGGGAAAATTTGAACATCTTCCATGTTCTTTTCCTTAAGTAATTCGCGAATGTCAAGAACATCTTGAGCCTTACGAACGAAGGATGCAGCAATGTAGTTAATCTTGTTTTCCAAACCAAAACGAATATCGCTGCTGTCCTTTTCAGTAATACCTGGTAAGTTGATTGATACACCAGGGGCGTTAACACCCTTCCGAGAACCAAGAACACCATGGTTTAAGACGTGACATACAAGTTCCTTGTTTGCATCGTCTTTTTCATCAATAACCATGTCAATTAAACCATCATCAAAAAGAACATGGCCACCAACATGAGTATCATCGTATAAGCCTGGGTAGGTAACAGCAATCTTGTCATGAGTACCTTCAATTGAAGGATCCATTGAAATGCGAACCTTGTCGCCAATTTCAAAGTTGATCTTACCTTCTTTTTGAACAGTAGTCCGAATTTCGGCACCCTTAGTATCAAGCATAAGACCAACGTGCTTGCCAGTAATTTCTTCAGCCTTGTGTACGTTTTCGATCCGACCCAAGTGTTCTGGGTGGTCACCGTGTGAGAAGTTGAAACGGAAAATGTTAGCTCCCGCATTGATCAACTTAACGATCGTATCAACATCAGTACTTGCAGGACCAAGTGTACTTACAATCTTGGTTTTCTTCATAAATGAATCTCTCCTTTTGCATCTATAGCATCAATTACAATCTGTAATTGTATGCCTCATTTGCACACTGTTATGATAGCACTTTTCAAATAACGTGTCTTTATTTTTTATACAAAAGGTTTTAAAAAAGCGCTATCATTCTAAAATTAGTTATTTTTTCTAACTGTTATTTAATTTTATAGCTTTCAGTGATTACTATTAAGCTGTTGTAAGACAACGTTTTCTTGGCCAAGAACGGCGACAAGCGCCTTTTTTGCTTTCTGAGAATTTTTTAACCATCGTTTTTGGTCAAGCAGGATCTTCTTATCGTTTGCTGGATAAAACAACAAGACAGGAATTGAACCATGGTATTCATTAAAAACATTATTTAACTCTCGATGCACCATCTCAGTGTCTAATGACGGTAAGATTCGTAAAACCCATCGTTGCTTGCGGCGTTTCTGTTGAACTTTTTTAACATCCTGCAATTGGTTAGCAACTAATTGTAGGCCTCGTCCCTCACGGTATTCTACTCGGCCCCGGACAATTAAGACCTTATTTGTTTCTAGTTGCTCTTTGAACTGCTGATATTGTTTTGGAAAGACGGTAATATCAACTGCTCCGGTCTCATCCGTTCCATTAACAAAGGCCATTTCTCGATGTTCACGTTTAGTATAAATAGTCTTAATGTGATTTGTAAGAACAATTATTGTCGCTTCTGAATTCGGATATAAATCATCAATTTTAGTGGCATGAAGTTGCTGGCCTAATTGATAATATTGAGTAACTGGGTGGCCAGAAAGATATACTCCTAAGTATTCATTTTCCTTAGTTAGACGGGTCAATAGAGGAAATTCGTTTCGTTGATCGATTGCCGTTTGGAGTGCCGGATCGGCAAAATTAGCAAAACCAAACAACTCAATTCCTGAAATTAATTTAGGAAGGGCATCAATCATCTCTGCTCGGTTGTAGCCCATATTATCAAAGGCACCACTATAGATTAATGGTTCAATTAATTCTTGTTTTTGCCAGCGCTCTGGAATACGCGTAATAAAATTACGAAGATCTGTAAACTTGCCATTTTCCTGTCGTTCTTTAAGAATTGTGGCGATAAAATCACGACGTACTCCTTTGATAGCAGAAAAACCAAAGTAAACTATTTCATCATGTAGTAGAAAACTACCCTCACTTATATTGATTCGCGGACCACTAATTTTGACGCCAAATTGCTTTGCATCCCCCACGTGACGTTTCAATTTCTCAATATTAGTTTCTGCATTCATTAGGGCAGTAAAAAAAGCTGCAGGGTAATGGACTTTCAAATATGCCATCTCAAACGCCATCATAGAATAAGCAACTGCATGTGAGCGATTGAACCCATAATTAGCAAAGCGATCAATATATTCAAATACTTGGTGAGCGACTTGTGCTGAATAGCCGTGTTCTGTTGCACCAGCAATAAATTTTGTTCGCATATCCTCCATTGCGGCCTTTTTCTTCTTACTCATTGCCCGGCGTAAAAGATCCGCCTCTCCTAAGGTAAAACCAGCCATTACAGAAGCCAACTGCATTACCTGCTCTTGATAGACCAAAATACCGTAAGTTGATCCCAGAATTTTTTCAAGTGAAGGAGCAGGATAAGTAATTTTCTCTTTTCCAACTTTGCGGGCGGTAAAATGAGGAATATTTTCCATTGGGCCTGGACGATAAAGTGCATTCACTGCCACAATATCTTCAAAATTCGTTGGATGAAGATTAATCAAGACATGTCTGATCCCACTTGATTCAAATTGAAAAATCCCTTCAGTTTTTCCTCGCTGGAACAGTTGAAGAGTCAATGAATCATTAAAGTTAATTTTTTGCAAATCAAAATTAGGGTCTTCTTGCCGAATCATTTGAAGGGTATTGTCCATGATTGAGAGGTTCTTCAATCCCAAGAAATCCATTTTTAATAGCCCCAACGCTTCTACTGTGTCTTTGGCAAACTGCGTCATTAATAAGCCATCACTACCATCTTGTAACGGCACAACTTCATGCAATGGCTGCTCAGAAAGAACAATTCCTGCCGCGTGAATTGAATAATGACGCGGCAACCCCTCTAATTGCTGGGCAACTTGAATCAGCAAACGAAATTTAGGATTATCGTTAAGAAGATTTTTTAGTTGTTGCGACTCATTTAATGCATCCTTGAGTGTCACGTGAAGGCCATGCGGTAATGCATCGATTAACCTTTGCATATCGTAACGGGGCAAGCTAAAGACCCGACTCACATCACGAACGACTTGCTTAGCAGCTAACGTTCCAAAAGTAATAATTTGGGCTACGCGTTGGTGTCCATATTTTTGATGTACATATTGCAAGACTTCATCACGCCGATTATCAGGAATATCTAAGTCAATATCGGGCATTTGAGCTCGTTCTGGATTCAGAAAACGTTCAAATAATAAGTTGTATTGCAAAGGATCAACTTCTGTAATTGCTAAAGCATAGGCAACTAATGATCCCGCAGCTGATCCCCTTCCAGGGTCAGTCGTAATCTTTTGCTGGTGAGCAAAATTCATTACATCCCATACAATTAAGAAATAATCATCAAAGCCCATTTCGTGGATTACTTTTAATTCCATCGCTAAACGTTCCTGATACTGTTGAATGGTTTTTCCCGGTGCTACTTGTCTTTTTTTCAATCCTTGAATACATAGAGAACGCAAATATTGTTGCGATGATATCCCTGCTTGATTTTTAAAATGAGGAAGGACCGGGGCCCTAAATTGAAGTTCAACGTTGCACCGGGTTGCCACTTCAACTGTCTTTTGCGCGGCTGCACGAAGCCCTTTCGCCTTATAATCTTGGACAACCTGTTCTTTTGAATGGAGATAATGTTGTCCTCTTCGCTCCGCTTCTATCGTCGGATCTTTCAACTCAACTCCGGCATCAATTGCTTGTAAAACACGACTAGCAAAAAGATCGTTGGCGTTTAAATAATCAACTGGAGACGTTCCTACTAATGGTAAAGATAATTGTTCTGATAATTGTTGCAAGGTATCTATTTGAACGGCATCTAACCGCGAATTGACTCCTAACAAAACGCTATCATTATCCCCCAAATTAGCAAGTTCAGTTAAAATTGATGTTGGCTGAGCAAGGATACTAAAAACTGTACTTTGTGGAGGAATAATTATAAATAATTCACCCAGTAAAGGACTAATTTGCGCAATCGTTAAAGGTACTTTTTTATCTTTTCGCGTTTGCTGAAGCGTCGATAGATCCATCAGATGCTGGTACCCTCGTTGATTCTTAGCTAGAAACACTAAATTTAACTTGGTACCATCTATCTCATTTAATGCAACTACCAGCCGCAAGCCGAGAATGGGTTTAATTCCTGCTTTTTTTGCTGCATTATAAAATTCGACAGTCCCATATAAAACATTTTCATCTGTTAATGCTAATGCCTTATACCCGCGTTCCTTAGCTGTTGTAACTAGGTCAGAAATCCGGGTTGGACTTTTTAACAAGCTATAACTACTCTTAACATCTAAGGGCGTAAAATCCACTTCATTTCACCTCTCAATAAAATTATATCAAATCAAACTAAATAGAGAAATTAGCCCAACCCTTTCAAAAGTATTAATAAATATGCTAGAATATGGTATGACTTCAAAGGGGATGACCAACATGAACTTTTTATCAAAGAATATTGTGGCTGGTATTTGGGCACTTATTCTGGGTGAGGTCCTAGCTTACATCACAGGTCAACTAGAATCGATGACACCAGACTATACCCTTGTCGGCTGGTGTTCTGTAATTATGGGATTAGTCGTTATCAATTGTGTGGACAAAATTACCGCAGATGCAAATCCTAGCAAAAATGAAGATTAATTAAAAAGGATTGAGTCCAAAACGGCTCGATCCTTTTTAATTTATTTAGGCTTCTTCCGCAGTCAACCGCACAATCTCAAGCAGGGTGTCCAATGCCCGCTCCATCGTTTGCAGTGATACATATTCAAAACGCGAGTGCATATTTTCTCCACCAGCAAAAAGATTAGGAGTTGGTAAGCCCTTGTAAGAAATTGTTGAACCATCTGTCCCGCCACGAACTGGATAGATATCAGGTTTAATGTCCAGATTTTCCATAGCTTTCTTTGCAATTTCAACAACTTCCATGTGATCCTTAAGCGCATCTTTTAAGTTGTAATATTGGTCATAAAGATTCATCGTTACTAGATCTGCACCAAGTTCATCATTTAAGCCAGCAACAATCCGTTCAAGTAAATGCTTCCGCTCAATAAATATTTGCTTATCATGATCGCGAATTAAATAAGTCATTGAAGCATGATCAACAGTTCCATCAAACTTATATAAGTGATAGAATCCTTGCCGTTCATCTGTCCGTTCTGCTCGATCATGGGCTGGCAAACTATTTTGCAAGTCAATTGCAACCTGAATAGCATTGATCATCGTTCCTTTGGCAACCCCAGTGTGAACATCTTTTCCTTGAATCTCAATTTCCGCCTGAGCTGCATTAAATGTTTCATATTCCAATTCGCCAAGTGGGCCACCATCAACCGTATAGGCAAAATCGGCCCCAAAATCTTTAACATCAAAATGATCAGCCCCGGTACCGATTTCCTCATCAGGTCCTAAGCCAATCTTAATGGTTCCGTGCTTGATTTCAGGGTGAGCCATCAGGTAAGCAGCCATTGTAACAATCTCCGCTACTCCTGACTTGTCATCAGCCCCAAGCAAAGTAGAGCCATCAGTAGTAATCAAAGTATTGCCCTGATATTTTTTCAATGATGGAAATTCGGTAGTAGTTAAGATATATTGCCCATCTTTATCAAGCTTAATATCTGACTTGCCATCGTAATCTTCGACAATCTGTGGATTAACATTATGAGCATTAAAATCTGCAGTGTCGATATGGGCAATGAAACCAACTGTTGGCACATCTCGGTCAAGATTACTTGGAATTGTGGCGACCAAATATGAACTTTGTGGATTAATATGAACATCACTCAACCCTAGAGATATCAATTCATCTTTTAATTCATTTAAAAATGCAGTTTCCTTAGGATCAGAAGGAATTGTTTTTGAATCTGGATTTGACCTGGTCTCAGTTTTAACATACTTCAAAAAACGTGGTAATAATCCCTCATACTTTTCCTCACTCATAATTAGCATCCTCCTTATCTAAAAAACTATTTACTAATAAAAGTAAATGGCTCTGTATTAACTCTGCTCTCTAGCACTTCAAACTGCCAATTATTTTCATCTTTCCACTGAGTAATTAAATTAGCAAGCTGATGAGCGGCTACCACTTCAATATGATGTCCAGGATCAATAACAACAAGGTGATTAGCAATCATATCATGCGCAAAGTGGTAACTTACATCGCCTGTGACATAAGCATCTGCGCCAGCTTCAAGAGCTTGTTGATAAAAATCTTGACCAGCACCACCAAGTACTGCAACACGTTTAATCTCTCTCTTTTGGTCAAGCGGGTTGACAATTAACCGTAATCCCTGTACATCAAAAACATCCATACAATATTCTGCAAATTTTTGCGGCGTTAATGGTTCAGCCAGTTCACCAACCCGTCCCATTCCAACTGGTTTACCACTTATCGGATCATTTCCTGCCGATACTAACGGTACAGTATTAGTTAGATGGAGTTGATCTGCTAACCAGTCATTCATTCCGCCATTAGCAGTATCCAAATTAGTATGAGCTGCATAAACAGTAATATTATTCGCCAAAAGTTTAGCGTACATTGCATTTTGCGGATCCCGCGTATCTAGATCTTTTGCTGGGTGAAACATAATGGGATGATGAGTAAAAATAAAATCAACATTTTGCTCAACTGCTTCATCAACCACTTCTGGGCGAACATCAAGGGTTGTCATTAGTCGAGTAATTGGGAGATCTGGATTGCCAATTTGCAAGCCGACATGATCCCATTTTTCTGCTAGTTGCGGATTAGCAAATTTTTCAAAACGCGCAATTAATTGGTTACCGGTTGTCATCGGCGATCGCTTCCTTTACTTGTGATAAAAACTGATTTATTTCATTAATCTTTTTTACTGGTGGCTGTTGAGCCTTTTGCATCTGATCAATAACATGGGCTTCACGTTGAAGGTATTCTTGCCATTTCTTCTTAAAAATAGGCCCTTTATTTTCCAACAAAAATGGCCCAAAATCAAGCTCATACTTGCTGTATTTAAATGGGACAACTGATGGCTCCGCAACGATAATTTCATAAATATGATTGTCTTCTTCAATTATTTTCTCTGTCATTATTTGATAACGATTATTCATTAACCATTCACGCAACTGACTTTCACCCACATTCGGTTGAAGGACAAGTCGCTTAATTCCTGTTAGCTTACTCTTGCCCTTCTCTAAAATGGAAGCAATTAAACTTCCACCCATTCCAGCAATCGTAATTGTATCAACTTTATCTGCTGGTTCAATCGCTGCTAAGCCGTCTGCCAATCTTGGGATAACTTGACCTTCTAATTGGTGATCTTTTATTTCATGAACAGCATTTTCATAAGGCCCCCTTACTACTTCGCCAGCAATTGCAAAATCAATTTTACCATCTAACACTAATGCGGCTGGTAAATATGCATGGTCAGAACCAATATCGGCAACCCGTGCACCTGATGGAACTAGAGAAGCAACACATGCTAGCCGTGTTGATAAGTGCTTTTCATCCACAAAAATCATTCCTTTATCTATTTAATAAACTAATTATAACAAAAAGAGGAAGTAAGGTAGCACCCACTTAGGAGTCCCATTCCTACTTCCCTATTAATTTACACAAGATGGTCTAAAAATTCACCAATCCGTTTAATTGCTTCTGTTAGGTTTTCATCAGAGGAGGCATATGACAGGCGAACATAACCATCGCCACCTTTACCAAAGGCACTGCCTGGCGTTACCCCAACTTTTGCTTCTTTAGCAAGCTGTTTTGCAAAGGCAACATCGTCAGTTCCGAATTGGGCTGGAATCTTAGCAAAAAGGTAAAAGGCCCCTTCAGGAGTTAACATTTCAAAGCCTAATTTCTTAAGACCGGCAACGAGTAAATCACGGCGATGCTGGTAAATTTTGCGAAATTCTAATGGATCATCCAAGCCATTTGTCAGTGCTTCAGCCGCTGCAACTTGAACGTTATTAGTTACTGTTGTGACTAAGAAAGCATGCATCTTTGAAATATTAGCCATAATTTTAGCTGGAGCAGCAACATATCCTAAACGGTAACCAGTCATTGCGTGAGATTTTGAAAGTCCAGAGATGAAAATCGTCCGCTCCGGAATCATGGTAGCAATTGAATAGTGCTCTACCCCATAGACTAATTCGCTATAGATTTCATCAGCAATCGCATATAAATGATGCTTCTTAATTACTTCAGCTAATCCTGCTAGAACTTCCTGAGGATATTCACGACCAGTTGGGTTGCTTGGGTAGTTAAGAATAACGGCTTTGACGCCTTTCCCCTCTTCTTCAAGGACTTCTTCAAGTTTTTCTGGAGTCAAAACAAAATTATCTGCTGAAGTATCAACCTGAACAACCGTTGCTCCTGTCATTTCAATCAATGGGAAATATAGGGAGAAAATCGGGGTAGGAACCACAACTTTATCTCCAGTATTAAGAATTGCAAATAAGGTTGCATCAAGGGCCTCAGTTGCTCCCACGGTCGCAATTATTTCAGTTTGCGGGTCATAGTGCACATCACGAGTATTCTGAATATAATCACTGATTGCTTCAAGTAATTCCGGCTTTCCCATTTGGGGAGCATAGTGAGAATCATCTTCCTCAATACTTCTAATGGCTGCTTGCTTAACGTGTTCAGGAGTTGCCATGTCTGGTTCTCCTAATGTTAATTTAATAATTCCTGGAATCTTTGAAACTTCTTTATTGAATGCACGAATACCTGATGGTTGTAATGCATCCAACTTATGACTAACAGTTCCATATAAATCAGCAGATAACTCTGGCATTGTTCGATCTCTCCTCGATTTTTATTTATAATAGTTTTTAAAAACGCTTTATAAAAATTTTACCCGAACAATAGAATGTTTTCAATATAAAAATAAGATTTCTCTCATTTATTTTAAATAAAATTAAAAAGCAGCTTAAGATAATTAATTAACTTAGGCTACTTTTTTAGTGTAAATCCGTCTTTTTTACGTATATATTTAAATGAAGAATCTTTTTATTCTAAGAAATCTTTTAATTGCTTAGAACGTGATGGATGGCGTAATTTCCGGAGTGCCTTGGCTTCAATTTGACGAATCCGTTCCCGCGTTACCCCGAAGACTTTTCCGACTTCTTCAAGCGTTCGTGTTCGACCATCATCTAAGCCAAAACGAAGCCGGAGAACGTTCTCTTCACGATCAGTTAATGTATCAAGAACATTTTCAAGCTGTTTTTTCATCATTTCATAAGCAGCATGGTCGGCTGGGCTTGTTGCATCCTGGTCTTCAATAAAGTCCCCTAAATGAGAATCATCCTCTTCACCAATAGGCGTTTCAAGAGAAACTGGTTCTTGGGCAATTTTAAGAATATTCCTCACTTTCTCAGTTGGCATATCCATTTCTGCACCAATTTCTTCTGGTAACGGTTCACGGCCTAAATCTTGAAGTAATTGTCGTTGAATTCGGATCAATTTGTTAATGGTTTCAACCATATGAACCGGAATCCGAATTGTCCGTGCTTGATCAGCAATTGCCCGCGTAATAGCTTGCCGAATCCACCAGGTAGCATAAGTAGAGAACTTAAATCCTCGCCGGTAATCGAATTTTTCAACAGCTTTCATAAGTCCCATGTTACCTTCTTGAATTAAATCAAGGAACTGCATTCCACGGCCAACATAACGCTTTGCAATTGAAACAACTAATCGCAAGTTTGCTTCAGCTAGTTCTTGTTTAGCTACTTCATCACCTTTTTCAATCCGTAAAGCAAGCTGAACTTCTTCATCAGCTGTCAAAAGATTTACACGACCAATTTCCTTCAAGTACATCCGCACAGGATCATTAATTTTAACCCCGGTTGGTGCTGATGTATCCTTCATGGCAGATTGTGATAATTTTTCAGTAGCTTTTAAAGCACGAGGATCTGGATCTCCATTTTCATCGACAACACTAATTCCGGCATCTTCAATATTTTGAAGTAAATTATCAATCCCGTCAGCGTTCAATTCAAATGGTTTAGCAATTTTAGTAGTTAATTCATCGTATTCAATCTGCTTTTGCTTCTTGTAATTACGAATTAACTTACCAACTGCGGTGTCATATTCTTGTTGGTCAAAATCGGCGCTGTTAGAAATAACAATGTCTTTTTTCTTACTTTTTGCCATATTAATTAGTCTCCTCCGTTTTTAAGCGTTGCTGCTGTTTTAATAATTTTACCAGTTCAATTGTTAATTGCGTAGCCAATTCTGTATTATGCAACGAATTAGCTTCTTTTAACTGGGCTTGTTTATCTGCAATTTGCGCAGCTAACGGCGTTTGTTCCATGATCATATAGATGCAATCATCAATTGCTCGCATATCAACTTCTCGATCAACGTTTAAATTTTCAATTTGCCCTAGAGTACCTTGTAGACTACTTTCATCTAAATAATCGAGAAAGTCAGCAGTTGAATACGATCCGTTTTCAGAAAAATAACTTGCGGCTAATAAATACAAGGTTTGATATTTCTCATGTGCAAAATGAAAATTGTGATCTGCTGTCACATGCATCCATACTTCACGATCATATAGCATATACCTTAGTAAGATCTGTTCCGCTAATTCAGTCCTACTAAGTTTAATTTTTTGATGTTCTTCCTCACTAGTTTGTTGAAAGTGCTGATGACGAGCTGGTGAAGGCTGTTGCTTAATCCATGACTGATTATGAATTCCTAGTTGTTGTCGCAATTGATCTAACTGTGTCTTTAAGGTTTGCCGATCTAACTTGAACTCACCTGCCAACCGTTGCAAGTACATATCTTCTTCTAAGGGAGCTTGAACCCGCGCAATTACCTTCAATGCTTGGTTAAGATATTGCATTAGTTCATTCTGATTATCTAAATCTTTCCCATTTCTTAAAAAGCGCAGGTAAAATTCTGTCGTTGTTTCTTCCTTATTCGTAAGATAGGCATTGAATTGCTGTGGACCATACTTTTGAACATATTCATCTGGATCAATCCCAGCCGGTAATTGAACAACCTTCACCTGCAACTGATTAGGGCGATGATCATTAACAAGGCTAATTGCACGATCAATTGCATTTTGTCCTGGTTGATCTCCATCGTAACAAATGTCTAATTGCTTAGTAGCTCGACCAATAATTGCTACTTGCTCTTCGGTAAAACTGGTTCCCATTGAAGCAATTCCATTTTCGACCCCAGCATCAAAGGCAGAGATCACATCCATAAATCCCTCAAATAAGTATAACCGGCCATCTTTACGAGCCGCTTTTCGTGCAACGTCAAAATTAAATAAGGTTCGTCGTTTATTGAAAATCGGTGTCTCAGGACTATTTAAATACTTGGGTAAATTTGTTTTACTAGTATCAATTAACCGTCCAGAAAAAGCAATCACCTGACCTTGACCATTTTTTATCGGATACATTATCCGTTGAATAAACCGATCTCGCAACTCTCCTTGTTGGTCTTCACTAAAAAGTCCACTTTTTCTTAGTAATTGATAATCAACCTTTTGCTGCTGAAAGAATGGCTTCAAAATTCGCTGATCAGGAGCATATCCTAAGCCGAATTGTTCAATCAGCTCTTCACTCATTCCCCGTTTTTTTAAATAATTAAGTGCACCTTGCCCAGCCGGTGTATTTACCAATATATGGTGATAAAGTTTAGCTGCTTTATCATGAAGGTCAAACAGTTGTCGATTCTCGTTATTTAATGGTTTAGTCGGAATGCTAACATATTGTTCCGGAATCTTAATATTACTATCGTTAGCGATCTCTTTAACCGCATCTACAAAATCAATCTGCTTTAGCTCCATTAAAAATTGAAATACATTTCCACTCCGGTGACAGCCAAAACAATAGAAAAACTGCTTTTCTTCATTCACTGAAAAAGATGGCGTCTTTTCATCATGAAAGGGACATAACCCAATTAAATTTTTTCCAGCCTGATGCAATTGGACATAACGCCCAATTACATCCCCAATATCAACTGAATTTCGTATTTCATCAATCACATCACGCGGTATCTTTGCCATTGATCCACCTCATTTAGTAAGCGAATAGCAACGAAATGAAAGGTCGCAACCTAACGGAATGCGACCTCCACCTATTTTTACATTTAACTAGTATCTATAATACCACAAGTTAGCTGCAATACAATTAAAACGTCTTATTTTACAATCAAGTTATCCAAGTTACCAATTAATGATGCTTGATGAGCCAAAATACTTAATTGGGCTAAACGATTCTTACGAATATCTTCATTCTTATCCATAATCATATTTTCATCAAAGTATTCACTAATTATTGGTGTTAAAGTCCGTAAGGCTGCAAAGTTTTCACTTACCGTTTGCTTATCTTCTTTAAGCAATTCTGAAACAACAGTATGCATCTTGTTTTCAGATGGATTTTCAAATAAATTAGGATCTACTGCAAGCTCATTAACTGGACGATTATCCTTCTTTGCAATCCGTAATACTCGGGTAAGAGCTTCGATATCTTCTTTAAAGTTATCATCATTCTTATGATCCTCAATAGTTTGAATAGCTTCAAGAACATTGGCAATATCATTTTGGCGGGTATCAGTCGCTGCATCAATGATATCGTGACGAACCTTTTGACCATGGAATAATTGTTTAATCCGGTCTAAGAAGAATGAACGGACTTCATCACTGTTTTTATTCAAATCAAAAGAAACATTGATTTCAGCATTTTCAAAGGCTGGAATAATTTCTGATTGAATATTTAATAATGGAAGGTGCCAACCACGATCGGCGATAATCCGGACAATTCCAAATGCCTGCCGACGTAAAGCGTAAGGGTCATTCGAACCACTTGGAATCATGTCAACCGCAAAGAAGCTCATAATACTGTCAAGTTTATCGGCAATTGCTAAGACCGCTCCAATCTTAGTTTGTGGTAATTCTCCTTCTGCAGAGATTGGCATGTAATGTTCGCGAATGGCTGTGGCAACATCATCTTTTTCACCGAACAACTTAGCATAAATTTCGCCCATAATTCCTTGTAATTCAGCAAATTCACCCACCATTTGCGTAGTAAGGTCAAATTTATAAATATGTGCTGCTCGATCAAGGTCTGCTAGTTCTTCATCCGAAAGATTCAATTGCTTACCAAGAACATTTGCAATCACTGCAACCCGTTGCATCTTATCATACATTGAACTGATCTTATCGTGAAAACTAACTTTCTTTAACCGTTCAACATATTGATCAATTGTCAACTTTTGGTCTTCTTGGTAGAAGAATTGGGCATCTTCAAGACGAGGAACAAGAACCCGTTCATTTCCCTTAATAACATTATCAAGGTAGTCTGTATTACCGTTACGAACCGAAATAAAGTGCGATAAGAGGTTACCGTCTTCATCTCGTACACAGAAGAAACGTTGGTTATCCTTCATGGAAGTAATTAAGACCGGATCAGGTAATGCTAAGTACTTCTCATCAAAAGATCCAGCAAAGGCAGTTGGCCATTCAACTAGGTTATTAACTTCCTCGAGTAAATCTTCATCCCAATCAACTTGCCAGTTGTTTTCATTAATAATTTCAGTAATTTGATCCTTAATTAACTCTTTTCGCTTTGTTTGATCAGCAATAACGAAATCATTATTTAAGGTTTCCTCATAATCATCAGCCTTAGCAATTTCAACTGGATGTCCTAAGAACCGGTGACCTTGTGTTTCTCGGCCGGCTTCAACATCTAAAATGTTAAATGGAACAACTTCTTCATTTAATAATGAAACTAGCCACCGAATTGGACGAATAAACTGTAAGTTATTGTAGCCCCACTTCATCAAGGTTGGGAAATTCATCGAAGTAATAACTGCTGGCAATCCTTGAAGGACTTCAGCAACAGTCTTTCCAGCAATATGCTTTTCAACAAAAACATATTCAACACCTTTTACTTCCTTGAATTCAATATCTTCAACAGAAGCACCTTGACCGCGGGTAAAACCGATTGCGGCTTTTGTCCAATTACCATCAGCATCTTGAGCAATCTTTTTTGCAGGACCCTTAACTGATTCATCAATATCAGGTTGCTTATCACTTAAGCCACGGATTAATAACGCCATCCGTCGTGGAGTTGCAAATTCTTGAATACTATCAAAAGTAATCCGTTGTTCTTTAAGGTACTTCTCAACGCGCTCGTGTAACTGTTTAATACTTGGTGTTACAACGTGAGCAGGCATTTCTTCAACACCGACTTCTAATAAATATGTATTTGCCATCTTACTTTTCCCCCTTTTGTGCTTTCTTAGCTGCTTTTTTTGCGGCCCGTTCCTTTGCTTTTTCCGCTTTTTTTGTATATTCTTCGACTGTCTTTTGACGGACTGCTTCATCATGAATTAATGGGAAGCCACGTTTACGCCGCTCTTCAACAAAGGCCTTTGCAATTGATTTTGCCATAATTCGAATACGGTGAAGGTACCCAGCACGCTCAGTAACCGAAACTGCACCACGCGCATCTAGCAAGTTAAAGGTATGACTACACTTTAAAACATAATCATAAGCTGGGTGAACTAGTCCAAGCTTAATCAAACGTTTAGCTTCCTTTTCGTAATCATTAAAGTCTTGCAGAAGCATGTCTTGATTACTTTCTTCAAACGCATACTTGGAATGTTCGTATTCAGGTTCTTGGAAGATATCACCATATAGAACCCCGTCTGCCCACTCTAAGTCATAAACTGAGTCAACGTTTTGAATGTATTCAGCCAACCGTTCAAGTCCATAAGTAACTTCGGCAGCTACTGGACTCATAGGTAACTCCCCCACGACTTGGAAGTAAGTAAATTGAGTAACTTCCATTCCGTCAAGCCAAACTTCCCAACCAACACCGGCACAGCCCATTGAAGGGTTTTCCCAGTTATCTTCAACAAACCGGATATCATGCTCTAAAGGATCTATTCCCAACTTTTTCAAACTACCTAAGTATAATTCTTGAATATTATCAGGAGAAGGCTTCATTAATACTTGGAATTGATGGTGTTGGTAAAGCCGGTTTGGATTTTCACCATAACGACCATCAGCCGGCCGCCGTGAAGGTTCAACATAAGCCACATTCCATGGTTCAGGACCAATTGCACGTAAGAAAGTGTAAGGACTCATTGTCCCTGCACCTTTTTCATTATCATAAGCCTGCATCAGCATACAGCCTTGATCTGCCCAATATTGTTCCAATGTAAAGATAATATCTTGCACGGTTAGTTTTTTCGTCATACTTTACTTCTCCTTTCAATGAAAAAGTCCCTACAGTACCAAATAATAGATACTGTAGGGACGAAGTTAATCGCGGTTCCACCCTACTTTTTTACATCTCTGTAAAACAGCTTAGTTTAAGCGGCTGTTAGAGTGCCAAAGATAAACAAATTACAAGGCTCGCACCATTCCCTGATCGCTGATTGGTTTATCCACAATCTCTGTCATTGCCAATATTCAATTAAACACGCTCTTATAATAGAAAAATATTTTACAAATGTCAATCGTTCATTGATAACTTTCCGATATTTTGTTCCCACTTATTCATTTGTCTAATAAAACGTTTTGCCTTCAAATTTAGACCGACCTCATTATCATAAAGAGTATCCAAAACTTGTTGAAGGCGTCGTTTGGTAGCTGGATTAATCCGAATAGAATTCAATTTTTGCAAGTTAATTGTAGCAAACTGTTGGAAATAATAAACAGTTTTACGGTCAAGATGGAGACGGTGCTCGTCAAGTGACCAGTGATTTTGGCAAAGCATCCCCCCATATTGTTCTGAGAAGTCTAACGCCAGATCATTGCGGCTACAAACAACACACCGATCCCAAATTGGCGCTACACCAAAAGCAACTAGCAGCTGTGTTTCAATAATATTTGTAATTACTTGCTCATCTAATCCTTTTTCGATTAAGTCTAGTGCTGCAGCAACTTGGTTAAACCAGCCACCAATGCTTCGACCGTCATTAAAAGCACTGTCAACTAGTGCCAAAATGTACGTAACATATGCATTTTTGCTAATGTCACCTGCAATCTTCTTGTATTGGCTAGTATCGCTGGCTGTATTAATAAAACTCAAGCCATTTTCATCAAGCGAGCCAATATATGTACCATGGGTGAATGGCAGGATATCAGCAGTCATGCGAAAGCCACGTTTCTTAGCATTTTTTACAAAAAACATCGCTGGCCCAATCTTATCAGTGAGCATTTTTATTAATAGATCTCGCTCACGATAATCCTGTCGATACATAATAATCCCAGTAAATTGTGTGGTTACGCGTGCCATGTAACCATCTTCCTTTTAATAGTCTTTATTCCGATAACCATAGTCTTTTAGCATTGCAGACTTATCACGCCAGTCAGGAACAACTTTTACCCATAATTGAAGAAATACTTTGTCACCAAGTAATCTTTCAATATCTTGACGGGCCATCGTCCCAATCTTTTTCAGCATTTTTCCACCCTTACCAATAATAATTCCCTTTTGGCCAGGACGTTCAACAATTATATTGGCTGAAATATGAAGATGGTTTTCATCCTCCCGCTTTATCGATGTTACATCAACAGCTACTGAATGTGGTACTTCTTGTCTTGTCAGCAAAAAGACCTTTTCACGGATCATTTCTGCAATCACAAAGCGTTCAGGGTGATCGCTTACTTGATCGGCCGGGTAGTATTGCGGACCATTAGGAAGAATTTTAATAATATCATTAATTAAGTTATTTACATTATTTCCCTGTAAAGCCGAAATTGGCACAATCCCCTTAAACGGAAGGGTGTCTTTATACTGGTCAACAATTTCCGGCAGATCATTGGGATTGATTTGATCGATCTTATTAACAACTAAAAAGATTGGCTGATTAACTTTCTTTAAGCGTTCAATAATAAAGTCGTCACCGGGGCCGCGCTTTTCAGTTGCACTCACAACAAATAAGACAGCATCTACTTCATCTAGTGCTGACATTGCTGATTTTTCCATAAAATCGCCTAATTTTGTAGATGGTTTGTGAATCCCTGGCGTATCAATAAAAATAATCTGTGCTTCTGGGCTTGTATAAATTCCTTGAATCTTATTACGCGTCGTCTGTGCAACATTACTCATAATTGCTACCTTTTGACCAACAACATAATTCAATAAAGTTGATTTTCCAACATTTGGGCGCCCAATAATTGCCACAAAGCCAGACTTATAATTTGGATTATCCATGTTAAAACTTCCTATCTAATAATTGCTAATATACGGGGGATAAAAATAATTAATCCCACCAAGACTGAAAATATCGCCGAAATCAGTACGCCACCAGCGGCTACATCTTTAGCTTTTTTTACATTTAATTCATAATGGTGATCAACAATCAAATCTGTAACAGCTTCGGTAACCGTATTAAGAAATTCGGATGTAAAAACAACAAAGATTGCCAATAAAATCCATAACCATTCCATTGCTGAAATATGCAATAAAGCCGACACAATAATGGCTGAACAGGCAGCCAAAAGATGGTAGCGCATATTACGCTCTTCACGTAATACTTGAATAATTCCATCAATTGCATGACAGATTGCTTGAAGTAAGTGATGATTTTTCTCAGTTTGATGTTTATCGCGTGAGCCCATAGCCGTCTAGTATCTCCCGTTGTAATTTAAACATTTTTTCTTCATCTACCGGTTCTTCATGATCGTATCCATTTAAGTGAAGAAAGCCATGGACAGCTAAAAAACCTAACTCACGATCAACTGAATGGCCCAAGAACTTTGCCTGTTCCGCTACTTTATCGATGGAAATAAATAAGTCACCAAGATTAACTGGAATTTCAGCAGCTACTTCGGGATCCATAATGATTGGTGTTTCATCTCCTGCTTCTTCTGCGGCAAAACTTAAAACATCAGTTGCCCGGTCAACATTACGATACTGAGCATTTAATTTTTTTATCTCTGGATTATTTACAAATGTTAAGGACATTTCAGTATTTTCTGATAAGGAAAGTTTTTTAGCAGCATATTGTAATAAATCCCTTACCATCTCCAATTGTTCATTTGGAAGTTGTGCTGTTGTTTGATCGAAAATTTCCAGATCCATCATTTTTCCTCTTTTTTCTCTTTGTCTTTTTCTGCTAATTGCTTTGACGTTTGATCCTCATAAGCAGTAATAATCCGCGCCACAACTGGGTGACGAACAACATCTTCCGCACTAAATTTAACAAACTTAATTGACTTAATGTTATTCAAAATTCGTTGCGCGTTTACAAGACCACTGCGCGTCCCATGAGGAAGGTCAATTTGTGAAACATCCCCATTAACAACCATTTTTGATCCAAAACCTAAACGGGTGAGGAACATCTTCATCTGGGCATTAGTCGTATTTTGGGCTTCATCTAAAATTACAAATGCCCCGTCAAGGGTTCGTCCACGCATATAAGCAAGGGGAGCAATTTCGATAATTCCCCGATCAATTAACCGTTGCGTATGATCAGCCCCAAAAATATCATTTAAGGCATCATAAATTGGTCGTAAATAAGGATCTACTTTTTCACGAAGATCACCCGGTAAGAAGCCTAGACTTTCACCAGCTTCAACTGCTGGTCGCGTCAAGATAATCCGTTCCACTTCGCCACGCTTTAAGGATGCCACGGCCATTGCTACTGCTAAGTAAGTTTTTCCTGTTCCGGCAGGCCCAATCCCAAATGTAATATCATTATGCTTCATTGCGTTAACATACTGCCGTTGACCAAAATTTTTTACGCGGATGGCTCTACCACGACGATCCTTAATAATCGTTTCACTATAGAGGTCAGCAAAGTATTCTAAGGTCCCTCGATGCGCCATCTTCATCGCGCTGACAATATCTGTACTATGAACACGAATCCCTTGATTTAACAACGAAATAAGGGCACGAAATACATCGATTGTAAGCTTAACATCTTCTTCTTGTCCACTTACTTTAAGATTTTCCCCAAATGGTCGAATCTCAACATCCATTCCTTGTTCAATCAGGCTGACAAACTTATCCTGCGTTCCTAGTAAACCAACTTCTATTTCTGGACTTTCAATTTGAAAAGTTTGTTCAATCGTTTTTTGTTCTCCCACCTATACAATCTCCTTTGATTTAGCAGATTTTATTTAATGATAATTATATCATAAATCACTTTTAACCTCATCACTGCAAGCTTTTCTAAGGGATCAAAGTTATTTTTCAAAATTAGCTTTAACTACTTCTCCACTATTAAAAGTTTTCGTTTTGCCGTCTGACAGACGAATTGTTAATGCACCATTATCTTCTATTTTTTTAGCAATCCCATTAATGACCTCCCCATTTACTAGCAAATCAACTTTCTGTCCTAAAATCATTGAGCCTTGGCGATATTGTTCAAGATACTGTGGATTATCGTAATCTGAATAATTATTAGCAATTGCCTCAACAAGCCGACTAACTAAAAGATTACGATCTGCTGGTGCTATTCCCGCCGCTTTATCTTTAAGACTCTTTGGAAATTTCTTTGTAGTTATATTTAAACCAATTCCTACCACTAAGGATGCTGTTGTCCCTGATTCAAGGTCTACTACTGCTTCTGTCAAAATTCCACCGACTTTTTTACGATCTAAATAAATATCGTTGACCCATTTGTAGCGAAAGTCTTGAGCAGGAAAAAATTGTTTAAGAACTTCCACAATTAAAACTGCAAAAGTTGTTGTCATTAACCCCGCTTGCAACGATCTCTCTGTTGGACTAGGCAAAATCATACTAAAGTACAATCCAGTTGCTGCCGGAGAGTAAAAAGACCGTCCCTGTCTTCCATAACCCGCAGTTTGATGATCAGCGATAAATACCGTTGGCGCAGTAACTAGGTGGTGACTCAAAAAAGCTTTCGCGACGCTTTGAGTTGAGCTAACCTGATTTTCAACGTAAAGACGATTATTAAAATGATTATGGGTATAAAAATCAATAATATCTGCATTCAATTGTGAGTTTCCGGTAAAACGGTATCCAAGATTTCGACGACTCTCAATATTATTCCCACTTTTTCGTAAACCATTGATAGCCTTCCAAACAGATTCACGACTAATATTAAATCGCCTTGCTAAATCATTTCCAGAAATCCATGAACCTGGTGTCGAAAGTAATTGCCATAAAATTCTCTGTGCTGTTGAATGAACCATTCTAATCATCTCCTTAATAAAAAACCTTAATGTGCCGTAAACGACGAGTAATTGAGACGGCAATAAGTGCTTTGATTGTATCGCCAAAAACAAATAAAATGTTTGAAGCCAAAGCAGCAATAAACGTGGTATGCAATTGGTTAGCTAACCATATCGCACCGACTCCTTCTGCAAAGATTACACCCCACAGCCAAACGATCAGGAATTCAGTTATCTTCTGCGTCATTCCGTAATGCCAACTCAATTTTAGACTAAGGCCAATCAATAATGGGACAAATAACCAGGCGAAAATATATCCGCCAGTTGGGCCTAACATCGTTACCATTCCGCCGCGTCCACCAGAAAGTAGTGGCAATCCAAGTACAACTAAAAACAAAAAGAGCCACACAGCAATTGTCCCTAATCTTGGTCCAAGTAATTCTCCAGCAATTATTATTCCCATGTTTTGCAAAACAATTGGCACCGGAATAAACCCCAACGGAATTCCTGGGACTGCTCCTAAAATAGCAATAATTGCCACCATCATAGCAACGCCAGTCATTTCACGAATTGACAAACTTATCTTTTCCTTAACCATCATCGCAATTCCTTTATTTTTGCATTAATTATATTCAATAGTAAACCTTGATTCAAGATACGGGTTACTATTGACGTAAAAAATTGAGGCTAATCATTTTCGATAGCCTCTTTTTACGAATATTGTTACGATATCGTGGAAATTAATTACCTTCTAAAATCTTCTTAGCATCTCTAATTTGTTGACGAACTTGATCAAAACCAGTTCCACCATAAGAATTTCGCCGTTCAACCGCCACTTTAGGTTGTAAGCAGGTATAAACATCTTCTTCAATTTTGGGCGAAATCTTTTTATATTCGTCTAATGGAATATCAACAAGATTTGTCCCTGTCTTAAGTCCCTTCAATACTAGCTCACCGACAATCTCATGCGCTTTCCTAAACGGAATTCCTTTAGCAGCAAGATAATCTGCTAATTCAGTGGCATTAGAAAAATCATGATGAGTTGCATGCTCCATGGCCTCTTTCTTTACTTGAAGGGTGGCAATCATCCCGGTCATGATCTTGATACTTGGAAGAATCGTCTTTACCGCGTCGAATAATCCTTCCTTATCTTCTTGCATATCCTTGTTGTAAGCAAGCGGAAGTCCCTTCATTGTCGTTAATAAGCCGAAAAAATCACCATAAACTCGCCCAACTTTACCACGAATCAATTCTGCCATATCAGGGTTCTTCTTTTGGGGCATAATCGAACTACCGGTAGAATATGAATCTGCCAATTCTAAATAGCCAAATTCATAACTACACCAATAAATCAGTTCTTCACATAGCCGTGACAGGTGCATCATCAAAATACTTGCGTTACTTAAAAATTCAAGGGCAAAATCCCGATCAGAAACAGCGTCCAGTGAATTATGGTATGGTTCAGCAAAGCCCAAATACTTTGCACTTAATTGTCGATCAATTGGAAAAGTAGTCCCAGCTAAAGCAGCCGCTCCTAGTGGTGATAAATCCGTGTGTTGCTGGTTAAATTCAAAGCGTTCAACATCTCGCTGAAACATTTGGAAATAAGCCATGAGATAGTGCCCATACGAAATTGGCTGAGCATGTTGCATATGAGTGTACCCTGGCATAATCGTTTCAACATTTTTTGCTGCTTTATCTACTAACTCTGCCTGTAATTTTTTCAATTCATTAATGATAATGGGCAACCGCTTCTTTACATATAAATGAAGGTCAGTTGCAACTTGATCATTTCTGCTCCGCCCAGTATGAAGCTTACCGGCAACGGGGCCAATTTCTTCTGTCAGCAATGCCTCAATATTCATATGAATATCTTCATTGTCAATCGAAAATGAGAGTCCTTCACTAGTTAATCGCTCACGTAACTTCTGGAGTCCAGCAATAATCTTGTCAGCATCATCTGCTGATAAGATTTGTGTTTCTTTCAACATTTTTACATGGGCTAATGAGCCTTCAATGTCTTCTTGAGCCATTTCTTGATCAAAACTGATCGACGCATTAAATTGGTTAACTAGTTGGTCGCCAGCTTCTTCAAACCGGCCACCCCACATTCTCTTAATAGGCATCGCTTGTATTCTCCTTTACTTTCTTTTTATTTTTGTTTTGTACTTGAGCATAGACTTTATCTGGTAATTCCCAAAGTTTAATAAAGCCAGTAGCAGCTTCTTGGTCAAATTCATCAGCGGAAGTGTAAGTTGCCAAGTTCTTATCATAAAGCGAATTTGGTGATTTCCGACCTTCACAGATTACATTTCCTTTAAATAATTTAACTCTTACCACGCCATTAACAACTGCTTGCGATTCATCAATAAAAGCAACTAAGGATTTCATTAATGGTGAATACCAAAGCCCGTTATAAATAATTTCACTCATCTTTTGTTCGATTAGTGGTTTAAAGTGCGCTACTTCCCGTTCTTGGGTCAGGTCTTCCAAGTCTTTGTGAGCTGCTAATAAAACGGTGGCAGCTGGGCACTCATAAATTTCCCGTGACTTAATACCAACGAGTCGATTTTCAACGTGATCAATCCGACCAATCCCATGACTACCAGCTAATTTATCAAGTTTCATAATCAACTGGTCAAGGGGCATTTCTTCCCCATCAATTGCTGTAGGGACCCCTTCATCAAAGGTAATTTCAATTGTGGTTGGAGTATCAGGTGCTTCTTCAACTGAAACTGTCCGATCATAAGCATCAGCCGGTGCCGCAGCCCATGGATCTTCAAGAATTCCACATTCATTTGCCCGGCCCCATAAGTTCTCATCAATTGAATAAGGACTAGCCTTTGTGATTGGAACAGGAATTCCATTATCCTTAGCGTATTGAATTTCTTCTTCCCGTGACCAGTGCCAATCCCGAATTGGATCTTCAATTTTCATATCAGGAGCCAAAGCATGAATTCCTGCTTCAAATCGTACTTGGTCATTTCCTTTACCAGTACACCCGTGGGCAATTGCGGTAGCACCATATTGGTTAGCCACTGCTACAAGTTTTTGAACAATTAATGGACGAGAAAGTGCCGAAACTAATGGGTACTTTTGTTCATACATTGCGTGCGCTTGAAGTGCAGGTAATACAAATTGTTCAGCAAAGTCGCGTTTTGCATCAATTACTACTGATTTCCACGCACCAACTTGGAGACCTTTTTTCTTAATTGCTTCTAAATCTTTACCTTCACCAACATCAATACAACATGCGATTACATCGTATCCTTTATTTTTAAGCCATGCAATTGCAACTGAAGTATCTAATCCACCAGAATAAGCTAAAACAATTTTTTCCTTTGACATAATCTCGTCCTCCATGTTCCTTAAAATTTATTGTTTATAAATATACGAGTTTAATGAATAAAAATCAATGGTTTTAGCATATTTTTTCAAAAAAAGCTCTATTTATGCAAAATATACACATAAAGTTGCATAAATAGAGTTAAATAGTAGTATAAATTTTAGTTCTGATAGTTAATTTGTTGTTCATTTTGAACTGGGTAAGTGATCAAATCTGAAGCTTCAAGGTCTTCTTTGTACATATCAATTGCATTAATTTGGCTGTTTTCGTAAGTCTTATAATAGTAGATTCCCTTGGTCATATTTACACCATCAGAATAAATCGAATATTCATATTGATTTGGAGCGACTTCATCCAAGCCCTTTTGTTGCTCTACAGACTGAAGGATATGGAAATAGTTAGTAATATTTTCTATTTCAGAATTACCGATTGGGGCATGCATCTTTGTAAAAGTTGCTTTCACAAAACGACTCTCTGAATCCATTCCACCTGGTAAGAAATGACTGCCTAATCCACGGCTATAAACTGGCAGATCAATTTCAGGAGCAAGTGTATTTTCTGGTGCAGATGGAGAGACGTTACGATAATTGCTAAGATTTAACAATTGACGTGGAAATTCAGGATTATTAGTTAAGACACCAACAGGATTATCATATACATTTAGACCCTTGTTAGTTGATTCAATTGTTACCGATGCTCCAGTCTTATCAGCAATAATCCAGTGAAGTGGAGCAGCTTGTAATTTAGCTGAGAAATTAAGGTTTGCAATATTTGCATTCGCTAAGATCTTCTTTGCTTCAGCAACAGATGATGCGGCAGCAAGAATATATGGAACCATTTCAAATGATGCAATGTTATCTTTTCCCTCTTGAACGGGGAAGAAATGAGCAGGGCCATCGAAATTAAGAGCAGCCATTCCTACTCCTTTTTCGTTTACGCCATCAAAATATAATGGATAATCATCACGAACAATTGACATTCCAATAATTGCATAATGATGCTCAAGATTTGGCATTTCACGAAATTCTAAAGTTTTGTTACGTGGGGTAATAACCACTTCTTGTCCTAAACTTACTTCCAAATCAAGATTTCGTCCAAAATAATGATCGCCTGCTGTATAAATAATTGACGTGCACATATAAATGCCCCTTTTCTTTTGAATATACCTTAATTCTAATTAAAAAAGAAAAAATGTACAGTAAAAAAGAGTATGAAGAGGCTTTATCTTCATACCCTCATTAATTACAGCTGATATTACTTACTCAATTGTTCTTTTACAACCTGATTAACTAATTTCCCATCTGCTTGACCTTGAACTTTGGGCATAACTACCCCCATTACTTGTCCAAAGTTCTTCATACTAGAAGCATTAAGTTCGTCAATTACTTCCTTAACAATCTTAGTAACTTCATCTTTTGATAACTGTTTTGGCATATACTTTTCAACAATTGCTAATTCATTTTTAGCTTGGTTGATTAGATCTTCTCGTCCAGCTTTTTCAAATTCTTCAAGCGATTCTTTACGCTGTTTATATTCACGTGCCATTACCGCAATTTCTTCATTAGCGCTCAAATCGTGGCCAAGTTCAATTTGTTCGTTTTGAACTGCTGCTTTAAGCATCCGGACAACGTTTAATGTTTCCTTATCACGATTTTTCATTGCTGATACCATATCTGACGTTAATTGTTGTAGTAAGCTCATTATTTATCCTTCTTTCATATAAAAAAGCTCTCACCAGGCAACAGGTGAGAGCACACATTTTTAGTAACGACGACCGCGCTTGTTCTTACGCTTCCGTGCCGCTTCAGATTTCAACTTGCGTTTTACACTTGGCTTTTCGTAAAATTCACGTTTACGGTATTCTTGCAATGTTCCGTTACGTGAAACTGAACGTTTAAAGCGTCGAAGAGCGTCGTCTAAAGATTCATTCTTACGAACGACTGTTTTTGACATGTTGATCCCTCCCTCCGAGCTTAAAGTTACGTATCGAGGTAGCAGGCATACTGCTTCCTTTTCACTACAAAAATTATTTTACCCAACATGACCTACCCTGTCAACATTACTTTTAAATAAAAATTTAAATTTCTTATCTCTTTCTTTTACGACTATTCTGTAAACTACGAAAGCGCTCTTAACCATTATACGGATTTGTGAATATTTATTCTATTTGTAGATTCAATATTGCATAAATAAACGCAATAGTGTATATTTAGTAACAATTTAATTTTACTATTCTTAAAGGAGTTATTAATTATGAAAGGTCTTAAACATTTATTACTGCTAATGGTAATGGCGTTTCCGATATTATGTACACCTATTACTGCATTAGCTGCTAACGAGAGCAGTTCAACTAGCTCTTCGTCAGCCAATAATTCATCGCAAATCGCTAGTAATGATTCAGTGCAAAAGATTAAACAAAAAGGAACATTGGTTGTAGGAATGAGTGCTGATTATCCTCCCTACGAATTCACAACTAAAGAAAATGGAAAAACTAAATATGTCGGCTTTGAAGTTTCTCTTGCTAAACAATTTGCTCAAGACTTGGGAGTAAAATTAGTTATTAAAAACATGGATTTTGACTCACTTCTGGTTGCACTGGAAACAGGTAAAATCGATGCTATTATTTCGGGAATGAACGTTACGGCTGAACGAAAAAAGAGCGTTGACTTCTCAAATACATATTATTCCGGCGATAGTTACTTCTTAATTAATAAAGGGGATAAAGATAAGCTAGTTAATGTCAAAAGTTTTAATGGGAAAAATGTGGGAGCACAAAACGGGACACTCCAATCAACCCTGATTTCAAAGGAAATGCCTAAAGCAAACGGCAAAGGGCTTGCTAAACTTTCTTCTCTAGTCATTGGCCTTCAATCTCATAAATATGATGGAATTTTAATGGATGCTGCTACGGCTAAAGCTTATGCTGCCAACAACTCAAATCTTTATGCTTTTAATTCGAAATTGCCAAATACTGCAGGCGGAATTGCCATGGCTTTTCCTAAAGGTGATTCTTCACTAGTTAATGCTGCCAACCAGACAATTAAAAAAGTTAATAAAGAGCAACTAATTAATAAAAAATGGATTCCTGAAGCTTCACAATATATGAAGAGTTATAAAAAGCAAAATACAGTTCTTAGCTATTGGCGTTACTTTGCTAAAGGGATTAAATATACATTAATCATTACAGTTGTCTCTGTTATTTTTGGTTTCCTATTAGGAACTCTCTTTGCACTAATGCGGCTTTCAAAGAACAAATTCTTACATTCAATTGCTGTTTGCTACATTGAATTTCTTCGGGGTACGCCAATGATGGTTCAAATCATGTTTGTTTACTTTGGAATTGGCGCAATTATTCAATCACTTCCGGCCCTCCTCGCTGGGATTATTGCCGTTTCACTAAATTCCGGTGCCTACGTTGCTGAAATTATTCGTTCTGGGATCCAATCCATTCCACTTGGACAAACAGAAGCTGCTCGAAGCTTGGGGATGAGTAAAAGTGAAACATTCAGATATGTGATTATGCCACAAGCACTTAAAAATATTTGGCCAGCACTTGGAAATGAGCTTATTACCTTATTAAAAGATAGTTCATTAGTTTCTGTGATTGGGGTTTCCGAATTAATGTATCAAACACAATTAGTGCAATCAGCAACTTATAAAGGAGTTTTACCTTTATTTATCACAATGATCATCTACTTTATTCTCACGTTTACGCTATCCAGGATTTTACTTTACTTTGAAGGGAGAATGAAACATGCCCACTAAAATGATTGAAATTAAAAATTTGCAGAAAAAATTTAAAAATAATATTGTCTTAAAAGATATTTCAGAACATGTTGATAAGGGCCAAGTAATTTGTGTGATCGGCCCTTCAGGAGCAGGTAAAAGTACTTTTCTCCGTTGCTTAAATGCACTCGAACAACCAACAAGCGGACAAGTTCTTTTTGAGGGACAGAATCTGATTGGCTTAAATGATAAAAAACTCGATCAGCTGCGGGAAAAGATGGGAATGGTTTTTCAAAGTTTCAATCTTTTTCCTAATATGACAGTCCTTAAAAATATCACCATTGCACCAGTTAAAGTAAAAAATATCAATGAAAAAGAAGCAGCTAAAACTGCGATGGAACTACTAGAAAAAGTTGGTTTAAGCGATAAGGCCCACCAATATCCTGATCAACTCTCAGGAAGACAAAAACAGCGGGTTGCAATTGCCCGTGCCCTTGCGATGAGTCCAGAAGTAATGCTCTTTGACGAACCAACTAGTGCTCTTGATCCCGAAATGGTTGATGAAGTACTAAAAGTAATGCGGGACTTAGCAAAATCTGGGATGACAATGGTAGTTGTTACACATGAAATGGGATTTGCTCGTGAAGTAGCAGACCAAATCTGGTTCATGGCAGATGGGTATATTCAAGAAGCTGGTAATCCAAAATCTTTCTTTGCCCACCCTACTAGCCCACGGGCACAAGACTTTCTGAAAAAGATTTTAAAATAAAATAATCCTCGCGAACAGTACACTTCAAGTACCTTTTCACGAGGATTATTTTTGTTTTATTTATTGTTCATCTGGATCTTGGTCGAGCTTGTAATCAATTTTTTCATCAAATTCAATCTTAAGATCATCAAGCTGCTGTTCACTAACTTTACCAGGAGCAGCTGTTAGTGGCTCCACTGCCTTCGAGTTCTTAGGGAATGGAATAACATCCCGAATACTATCAGCCTGAGCTAGTAGCATAACCCATCGGTCCAAACCAAAGGCAAGTCCTCCCTCAGGTGGCATTCCCATTGTTAAGGCCTTAAGCAAGAATCCGAAGCGGGCTTCTGCACGTTCCTTTGTATATCCAAGAGCTTTGAGAACTTTTTCTTGTACCTTTGGATCGTGGATACGAATTGATCCCCCACCGATCTCGTTACCATTCAAGATAATGTCGTAACTTTGCGCATGAGCTTTATGAGGATCTTCACCATCTTCAAGATAATGCAAGTCTTCTTCGTTTAGCATTGTAAATGGGTGGTGAGCGGCAATCCACTTCCCAAACCCTTCATCATATTCAAACATTGGCCAATTAACAACCCATAAGTAGTTCCATTGGTTAGGCTTAATCATATCTAACTCTTCAGCGATTGCCCGACGAAGGTAGCCAAGTGAATCTGATACAACGCGGAAACTACCAGCAACAAAGAAAATTAAGTCCCCTTCTTTGGCATCCATTTCTTTATTGATTTGTGCAGCTTGATCATTTAAGAACTTAGCAACTGGACCATTGTAACCATCAACAGTTGCCTTAACCCATGCAAGTCCTTTTGCTCCAAAACGCTTAATGTATTCTTCGTACTTAGAAATATCTTTCCGGGAATACTTATCTGCTCCACCAGGAACACGAATTGCACGAACATAGTTACCATCAGCAACAGTATTAGCAAAAACCTTAAACGAACTGTCCTTTACAATATCAGAAAGATCATGAATCAACATGCCAAAACGGGTATCAGGCTTATCTGAACCATACTTGTCCATAGCCTCTTGCCATTCCATCCGTGGGAATGGGGTCTTAACATCTACCCCCACGATTTCCTTCATTACTCGCTTAATTAAACCTTCTGTAACTGTTTGGATATCTTCAGGAGTTGCAAAACTCATTTCAGTATCAATTTGCGTAAATTCTGGTTGACGGTCACCACGGAGATCTTCATCCCGGAAACAACGTGCCAATTGATAATACTTATCAACTCCGGCTGCCATTAACAATTGCTTAAATAATTGTGGTGATTGTGGTAAAGCGTAGAAATGACCGGGGTAAACACGTGATGGAACAATATAATCACGTGCTCCTTCTGGTGTTGACCGTGTTAAATCAGGGGTTTCAACATCCATAAAACCTTCATTATCATAGTAATTGTGTACAATCGAAGCAACCTTACTCCGCAACTTCAAATTACGCATCATTTCTGGCCGCCGTAAATCAAGGTAACGGTACTTCATCCGTAAGTCTTCAGAAGCATCAACACCATCAGTAATATCAAATGGCGTTGTTTCTGACTTTGCTAATACCTTAGCCTTGTCAACAGCTACTTCAACTTTTCCAGTCTTCATATCTGGATTAATTTCTTTTTCTGCCCGTAATTGAACTTTTCCTTGAACCTCAAGAACATATTGATTACGAACCGCATTTGCGATTTCAAATGCTTCTGGATTTTCTTTTTCGTTGAATACTAGTTGAACAATCCCTTCCCGATCCCATAAATCAATAAAGATAAGTCCACCTAAGTTACGACGCTTAGCTACCCAACCCTTTAAGACAACTTTTTGTCCAACTTGCTGTTCATTTGTATCCCCAGCATAATTTGTTCTCTTCATTCTCCGCTTACCTCTTTCAATTTTTAATAACAGTTTAAATAAAAAGCACCCTTGAAATTACAAGGGTGCAAATGCACGGTACCACCTTGGTATCACTCAAAAATAACGTCTAAACGACGGAGCATATTGCTCAGCTTCAAAAGTGTCAATCGAGGCTGAAATATTTGGAGCTCTCACCTTTCTCCAATCGCTGATAATTTCAAGTACCCGAGCATTCTTTATCAACAGCTATTAATATCTTTAATTTACATTTTTACCTTACTCGATCCCCTCATAAATGTCAATACTAAGGTTAAGTAGTGTCTTATAAATCAACTTCTATTTAACAATGCTTGCCTAAAAATGGTATAAATAAAGTAATTTAGTAAAGGAGGAACGTCAATTGGAAAGTCCAAATACAGCATGGTTTAAGCGCCTTCCATTAAATAATCTCACTTCTGTTAAACCAGTCAGTGGTGGTGATATTAATTTAGCATATCAAGCCACAACTACTGATGGAAATAGATACTTTATAAAGGTTCAACCTAACCATTCACAAGATTATTTCAATCATGAAATTAATGGTCTCAAAGCTATCGGTAAGGTCATTAATACCCCGACCCCACTTTACCATGGTGAAATCGACGGGAATGCCTATTTAATTTTAAACTGGCTTGATGAAACTTGGGGTAATCAAGCCGCCCTGGGATTAGCAGTTGCCAAAATGCACCAACAGCATAATGAAGAATTCGGCTTTATGGACAATCATCAAACCAAGGTCCTCGTAAAAGACAATTCTTGGAATTCAAGCTGGCTTGATTTTTATATTAATCAGCGACTAGAGCCAGAAGTACAAGTAGCAAGCCAACGCGGCCGATGGAATAAATGGCGGCAAGAACATTATCAACAAATGGTTAATAAATTTACTAAATACTACCAATACCATGAAGTTATCCCTAGTCTTCTTCATGGTGACTTCTGGGCCGGCAACTTCTTATTTGCTGGCGATCATAAACCATACTTAATCGATCCAGATTCATTATTTGGGGATCATGAATTTGATTTAGCCATGACAACTATTTTTGGCGGTTTTGATAATAGTTTTTACCAGGCATATAGCAGCGTCTTTCCATTTGATGATCATCTAGATGAACGCCTTTCATGGTATCGTTTCTATTACCTATGCATGCATTTAATCTTATTCGGCGAAAGCTATGGCGGGGCAGTCGATCAAATTTTAAGTCAATATTAAAAAGCAAAGAGACATGGGGATTTTCTCCATTGTCTCTTTGCTTTTTAGCGTTCATAAATAATTGTCGTGGGACCATCATTTTCAAGATCAATTTTCATCATGGCTCCAAAATGTCCGGTTTCAACAGGAATACCAGTAGCAGCTAATTTTTGATTAAAAAGATCATATAACGGTTCGGCAATCTCAGGCCGAGCAGCCTGTGAAAAACCAGGACGATTTCCATGCTTAGTATCAGCATAAAGGGTAAATTGGGAGACTGATAATATCGCACCATTAACATCTCGTAGCCCCTTATTCATCTTACCGTTTTCATCCTCAAAAACACGAAGATTAGTAATCTTATGCACTAAGTAGTCTAATTTTTCGTTGGTATCATCTGGAGCAAAACCGACTAAGAGAAAATAGCCAAGGCCAATTTTACCAACAACTTCATCATCAATTGAAACTGCTGCATGATTTACTTTTTGTAAAACAACTCGCACAAGCATCCTCCTATCGAATAATTCGTTTGACAACGTAAACATCTGGAATGTTCTTTAAACCATCCATAATCAATTGCAACTGCCGTAAATTACGCACTCCGATAATCAAACTAATTGTTACCATCTTGTTATGGTCAACTTTGCCGTTAACTGAATTTAAGAAGCGAGTACTGTTATTTACTGAACGTAAAACATCATTTAATAAGCCGTTTCGATTGTATCCTTGAACTTCTAAGTCTGCATTGTAGTTTGTTTTGTCGCCATTAGGATTTGCCCAATATACACTAACAATTCGTTCGCCGTTCTTACGGGCAGCTTTAATATTCGGACAATCATCCCGGTGAACTGATACTCCGCGCCCTTTTGTAATGTAACCAGTAATATCATCTCCTGGGATTGGACTACAACAATGGCTTAAACGGACAAGGAGATTGTCGACTCCTTCAACAACTACGCCCTCACTAGACGCTTTAGCCTGCTTTTGTTTTTCACGTGCATTTGGTTTTTCAAGAGTCTGGTGATCTTCTAGTACAGCTTTTTCTGCTGCTTGTTGGCGGTCGCTTTCAACCTGCTGGCGGATATCAGCAGTAAACCGATTTCTAATACCAATAGGAGCCAAGTCACCAAATCCTAATGCCGCAAACATGTCGTCACTACTATTATAATGAGTCTCTTGAGCAACTTCCTCACATTTTTCATCAGTCATTAACTCTGCTGGTGAATATCCTGCTTCACGGAGTTCATTTTCAAGAAGTTGTTTTCCTTCCTCAATGTTCTTTTCCCGATCGTGAGCGCGGAAGAATTGGCGAATCTTATTACGAGCTCGCCGTGTTGAAACCAAATCAAACCAATCACGACTTGGACCAGCTGATGATGAGGAGGTCAAAATATCGACAATGTCACCATTTTTGATCTCATAGTCAAGGGGTACAATCCGTCCATTTACTTTAGCTCCAGTTGTATGATTACCAACTTCAGTATGAATTTGGTAAGCCATATCAAGTGGTCCAGATCCCTTAGGCATTTCAATTACGTCACCTTTAGGGGTAAATGCATAGACCTTATCAGTAAATATATCACTCTGAATCCCCTGCATAAATTCATCTGTGCCTTGACTTTCACTTCGTAATTCAAGGATTTCTTTGACGACATTTAGCTTTTGACTATCCTGAGTTTGTTGGATTCCATTAGTCTTACCTTCTTTATAGGCCCAGTGAGCAGCGACCCCATATTCGGCAATTTCATGCATCTTGTGAGTCCGAATCTGCACTTCTAATGGCCGTCCTTCTGGTCCAATAATTGTTGTATGCAAGGATTGGTACCCGTTAGTCTTAGGCATTGCAATATAATCTTTAAACCGTCCAGGCATTGGTTTCCAATTAGTATGGATAGCTCCAAGAGCAGCATAACAGTCACGAATTGAGTCAACGACAATTCGAACCGCAAGAAGGTCATAAATTTGGCTAAATTGCTTATGCTGAGTAACCATTTTACGGTAGACAGAATAAATATGTTTAGGACGACCATAAATTTCAACATTCGGTCCTAAGTCCAAATCTGCAATCGCCTTTTTTATCAACTTAATTGACTCATCAATATAGTCAACCCGCTGATCGCGCCGTGAATTCATCAAATGAACAATCCGGTAATATTGTTGCGGATTTAAGTATCGTAATGATAGGTCTTCTAGTTCCCACTTAATAGTACTGATCCCCAAGCGATCTGCAATTGGGGCATAAATTTCAAGGGTTTCATTTGAGATGCGGCGCTGCTTATCAGGACGCAAATGCTTAAGGGTGCGCATATTATGAAGACGATCCGCAAGCTTGACAATCATTACCCGAATATCCTTTGACATTGCAAGTAATAATTTACGATGAGTGGCAGCCATTTGTTCTTTATTTGATTTGTAACTAATCTTACCGAGCTTTGTATCACCATCAACGATCATTGCAATGGTTGGTCCAAAGAGTTCTTTAATATCATCTAAGGTTGCTCCCGTATCTTCTACAATATCATGTAAATATCCTGCACAAACTGTTTCGGGATCCATATGAAGATTAGCAAGGATCCCCGCAACTTGGATAGGATGAACAATATACGGTTCTCCAGATTTACGTCGTTGATCATGGTGAGCTACCTCGGCAAAATGATATGCCTTTTCAACTAAAGCAACGTGTTCTTCATTCATATAAGAACTAACTATCTTTTGAACATCTTCATGTGTCAATTCCCTTTCTTTTGACATCGGGCGACCTCCTTTCAATTACTTTTGTTGACGCATTGCCCATGATAAGTATGCAAGCGCTAAGTAAGCAAGGGCAAAATAATAAGTATATTGTGGCATAAAGAAATACGCAGTTATCAAGTAAAGGATTGGGAAAATGAACAACTCGCCCCATTTTCGCTGGTGCTTATAAATCCAATAACCGGACCAAATACTAAAAATACCATTAACAAGGATTAAGACAATCTCTACCATTACTACCCGCGTAACAAATGGAAGTTTATCGACAACGAGGGTCAATACCATCCCAATTAAAATACTGGCTAGCCATAATGGTTTATCTAAATGTTCCCATGCTTTTTTCATAAAATTCATTCTCTCTCAACACCTATATTCAGTTTTAAATTACCGATTAAAGCTGTTCTCTATTTTACCATAAGTACGCCAGCTACATTATGACAATTCCATTGCATACGAAATAGCCGCCATGAAATATAAAGGTGCTGTTTCGGTCCGCAGAATTCGTGGTCCTAAACCTGCTGTTACCACTTCAGCTTCATTCATTTTAGCAATTTCATTTTCCGTTAATCCACCTTCTGGACCAAAAATAGCAAGGAGCGAATCTCCTGGTTTAAGGCCATTAAATTGTTGCGCTAAAGCACTTACTTCACCCTGTTTAGCTGATTCTTCCCAAGCAACTATTCGTTCAGTAGCGGGATAATCTGCTAATAACTGATCAAGATTAGCACTGTATTCAACCTGCGGAATTTTATTCCGATGGGATTGTTCCGCTGCTGATTCAGCTATTTTTTGCAGACGGTCGATCTTTCGTTTCTGCTTATTTCCCTGCCAATGACTAATGGAGCGAGCAGCATCGAAGAAGACAATTTTATCTGCCCCCAGTTCAGTTGCTTTTTGAACAATTAACTCTGGCTTCTCTTTAGTCTTTGGAAGTCCGCAGGCAAGCGTTACCGAAACTGGTAATTCACTATCAGCATCTAACTTTTGATTGATTTTTAATGTCGCCGTTGGTTCTGTAGCAGTTACAGTCGCAAGATATACACAGTGGTCAGCTAACACAAGTTCAACAGTTGTTCCAACCTCTGCGCGCATTACCTTTAATAAATGGTGAGATGCTTCAGATGGCAATGTTACTTCATCAGCTGGAGTTGCATTAACAAAATAGCGTTGCATTTATTTCACCTCGGTTGGCTTATGAGCAATCATTCCATGCCAGTCCTTCATCTGCTGTTCATCGTCAATTATAA
This sequence comes from Limosilactobacillus reuteri, assembly GCF_020784725.1. Lineage (GTDB taxonomy): Bacteria > Bacillota > Bacilli > Lactobacillales > Lactobacillaceae > Limosilactobacillus > Limosilactobacillus reuteri_F. The sequence continues at coordinate 37,289 of NZ_JAJGTZ010000044.1, read as the reverse complement.
ATCCTTGCTCTTGCAACTTTTGACGAATCAACGGAGCTTTATCATCGATAATTCCCGAAACAAGGAATTTGCCACCTGGCTTAAGATTTTCATATGCCTGAGGAATAAGGGGTACGATGATTTCCGCAAGAATATTAGCAACAATCAAGTCTGCTTGGGTATGGATTCCGTCTAACAGGCTATTTACGCCAACCTTAACATCTTTAGCGATCGGGTTTAGTGCAAGATTCTTTTTTGCTGAGTTAACTGCTACTTCATCAATATCATAAGCATCAACTTTTCCTGCGCCTAAGTGTTTAGCAGCAATACTTAAAACACCAGAGCCAGTCCCGACATCGATTACATATTCATTACCAACAATCGTTTTCTCAAGGGCCTCCAACATTAAACGGGTCGTTGGATGAGTTCCGGTACCAAAAGCCATTCCTGGATCAAGAAAAATCAATTTTTCTTTAGGATCTACTGGCTGATATTCTTCCCATTGCGGAACAATCGTTAGCTGGTCCGTTACTCTTAATGGGTGATAATATTTTTGCCAAACCGTTGCCCATTGCTGATTATTGACGGTTGCAGCTGAGACATCATTTTCTCCTGGATTCAAGCCGTAATCCCTTAATTTTGCTACTCGTTGATGGATAGTTGGCAATAGTTCAGGAACAAATACATTTTGTGGAAAATATCCCGATACTGCTGCGCCACTTTTTCGGTGCGGAATTAATGATGGATCGATAAATTCACCGTGGTCTCCATACTTTCCTTCATGCAAGTTTTCAAAATCAGCGGCATCCTCAATTTGAACGCCTTGTGCTCCCATATCTGTCAAAATATAGCTAACTGCTTCAATAGCCTCGCTAGAAGTTATTACCTTTATTGCTGTCCAATCCATTTAATGACCTCCTTAAATAATAAAATCGTGACCACAATAAAAGTAAATGGTCACGATAAATACCAACTTAATAAAGTTTAATCATTTTCATTATCAACTTTACTAATATGTGGTCGTTCTTGTTCGCGTTTCTTTTCTTTTTCTAAATGATGGCTTAAGTAATCGATTAAGTCGGACTCAGTCAAGAAAATACGGGGATGGTGTTGGTGATGCAACCGAACATCAATCTCGTTAATTTTTAATCGTCCGGTCCAAGTATGGGAATAACGAACAATTACCCGATTATTTAGTCTGTGTTTACCAAAGCGGAACACATATACGTGTTGGGGTGTCATCATTGGCCGAATGTACTCTTTTTTATACATTAAATCATTGTCGCGCATAAACTGCTTAGTTCGATTCAGAATGGTAACCACCTCCTCTATTATTATTCCTGATCAATTTTAAATTAATCTCCCTAGATAGGTATATTTTAGCACAGGTCACCAACGTTCCAAAGTTTAATCTATGTTTAAACTTTAATTTTCAAAAAAATGCTATACTATGTTCAAAATACTTTAAAGAAAGGTGATTACAATAGTGAGTCTCTTAATTGCTATTCTTATCTGCTGGTTACTATGGAAGATTGGGATTTTAACGGTTAAGTTCATTGGCCTGATCCTTCTTATTTTATTAATCGGGACATTAATTCATGTTTTGCTTTGGCCAGCGATCCTTTTAGCAGTCATTATCTTAGGAGCAGGCTTATTTACTAACTAATTTATCTATAAAATCTTATAGTAATTTTTCTGCGGAATGTTATAATCATTACTGTGAGAGAAATCTCAAATAATGTATACATAAGATGAAAGGGAGACTGTTTATTATGTCTAAGAATCATCAAAAAGTTGTTCTTGTTGGTGACGGTGCTGTCGGTTCAAGTTACGCCTTCGCAATGGCACAACAAGGAATTGCTGAAGAATTTGCTATTGTTGATATTATTAAGGAACGGACTGAAGGGGACGCAATGGACCTTGAAGACGCTACTGCCTTCACCGCTCCTAAGAATATCTACTCAGCAGATTACGACACTTGCAAAGACGCTGATTTAGTTGTTATTACTGCTGGTGCTCCACAAAAGCCTGGTGAAACTCGTCTTCAATTAGTTGACAAGAACTTGAAGATCATTAAGTCCGTTGTAGAACCAATCGTTAAGTCTGGTTTTGACGGAATCTTCTTAGTTGCAGCTAACCCAGTTGATATCCTTACCTATGCTGTTCAAAAGCTTTCTGGCTTCCCTAAGAACAAGGTTGTTGGTTCAGGTACTTCACTTGATTCCGCACGTCTTCGGGTTGCTCTTGGTAAGAAGCTTCATGTTGACCCTCGTGATGTTATTGCTAACATTATGGGTGAACACGGTGATTCCGAATTTGCTGCTTACTCAAGTGCTACTGTTGGTGGCAAGCCATTACTTGATATTGCTAAGGATGAAGGTATTTCAGAAGATGAATTACTTAAGATTGAAGATGATGTTCGTAACAAGGCATACGAAATCATTAACCGCAAAGGTGCTACCTTCTATGGTGTTGCCACTGCTTTAATGCGGATTTCAAAGGCTATTCTTCGTGATGAAAATTCTGTTCTCCCTATCGGTGCCCCAATGAACGGTGAATACGGACTTAACGACCTTTACATCGGTACTCCAGCTGTTGTTAACGCTTCTGGTGTGGCAAAGGTTATTGAAGTTCCACTTAACGACCGTGAAAAGAAGGCTATGGCTGACTCTGCTAAGCAATTGGAAGAAGTTGCTAAGAACGGTATGGCAAAGTTACAAGGTAACAACTAAGCCATATTCATAAATAAAACGATAGATTATCGTGCTACTAAAAAACTCTCAGCGTTTAGTAAAACGTTGGGAGTTTTTTTATGCCTATTTTTGATGATTTTTCAAGCCACGTGCAAAATCATCAAGAAAGTCTTCTATTAATTTATCCTTATAACCCTTTTTTCTAAGTTCACGCGCTAAAATTGCCGAAGTAAGTCCCTTTCGAATTGCTAACTTATGATCACCTGCGAGCCAAAACGTTACTAATTCTCGATCTTCCATTTAAGATGCTCCTTTTTTCTCATATGTTCAGTGTACCACTTTCGCTTATCAGAATTTGAAGGAGTTTATCAATTATTAAGGAACATCAATACCAAGTTCAGTTCCGATTTCTTTCATTTCTTGATAGGTCTTTTCATCAATCGTGACACCTTTTTCTTTATTTTCTGCTAATAAACGGTACTCACGATCACCGGGTACCCAAATTTCTTTACTAGGAATATGTTCAAGTTGGCGAATTCGATCTAACATTGATGTGGCATCTTTCTTCAATACTTCTGGATCACCGAAGAATGCTGGATTAAGAACCATTACAAATTGGCTAAAGTCATGTTTACCACTAACAGTATCGGCAGAGATAGAACCTTGAGCTAAAATACCCGTCAACAATTCAATTACAATCGAGTTTCCCATCCCCTTATAATTAGAATTTTCCTCATCATTTCCGCCAAGAGTGAGAACTCCTCCACCTTTTTGTTCTCCTTCAGTAAAGGCCGCGGTGGCAAGAATATCTTCTGCCTCTTGCGCATCAGTTACTACCTGCCGATCTTTATCAACTGCCCATTCACCTGGCAACGGTTCGCCTTTTTTAGCATAAACTTGAATTTTTCCCCCTGAAACAACACAAGTGGCACCATCAAACATAAATGGATGTGGAGAAGCAGGAAAGCCAAACGCAAAAGCATTAGACCCAAGAAAAGCCTGAGTAGCATTAGTTGGGACTACCAGGGGACGAGTGTTAGTAAGGGCAACTCCTACCAATCCAGCTTCTAATGCTAATCTTGTATAGTAACCAGCAGTGCCGAAGTGATTCGAATTGCGAATAACAGCAATTGCTACCCCTGTTTTCTTAGCCTTTTCAATTATTTTTTGAGTTGCTAAAACCGTTGCGAGCTGTCCCATATTTTGGTTAGCGTCAACAAGGACGGAGCCTGGTAACTCACGAATAATTTCGGCCTTATTTTGGGGAATAATCGTTCCTTCTTTAATCATCCGACGATACCATGCTAATCGTTGAATCCCATGAGATGAGATCCCGCGCAAATCCGCATCAACTAGAGTGTCTGCTAATAATTGACTGTCATCTTGGTTAAATCCCAATTTTGTAAAAACTTCTACTAGATAATGTCGTTCATAGGTTGCTTGAAGTCTCATTTTCATCCTTCTCTCATTTTATACTAATTATATTTTAATAACAAAGAGAAAAACGTCAATATTCAAAGTCGCTTAAAGGTTGGGATCCATCTTAAATGACATCTTTGAAAGCTCACAGCCTTCAGTTAATAATTCAAAGAAGAGGGCCTTTGTCCGTTCATTATAATGGGTAGCTATTTCATGATTTTGTCCAGTTAGATAATCAATTAGTGCCTGGCCTTCAAGACTAGCTGCTTCTTTATCAACCTGCGCAATTTTACGGCGTGCCCATTCATTTAGCTCCTTTTGGTAGTCTTCATCTTTTTCCATAAATTCTTGATAATGACTTTCAACGACCTCTGCTAAGGCTTCATTTAACCAGAATGCAGATTCTAAGTTCATTTTTTCAGGTACGTTTCGATATGATTCATCAGTATCGTCAGCATTAGCAAAAAATGGAACATAAGGGTTAAATGCTGGGACTCCTAGTTCAATCCAATGAATACTTGTTTTATATTTATTCAGATTACGCACTTGTAAAATATGTGATTGAGCTGTTCGTGATAAAGAGATAGCCCGGTAAGTCTTACGTTCAGGAGCATCCCCCATTGGATCGTAAGGTGTCTCATTAAAATGCGATTTTAAAACATACTGGATGTCTTCATTAGCAATCTTAAATTCAGCCTTACGGATAAATGGCATTTCAGAATCTTCGGGACGTTGGCCTAATGAAGCGTTAGGACTAAGGTAACGTTGAGCAAACCAAGTCCGCGGTGTATTGTAGTGACGGTCTTTTTGTGTACTGGTACCAAAAATATGGCGGAAATCCCACCGGTCATGGTCAGGGTTTAATTGGTGGTCTTCAACAAATTCTTGAATTCCATCAGCCCACATATAATTATCAGGATCATCAAAATCAATATCTTCAATTGCTACTTGGTTAGGAGTAACAGCATAGCAATCATCAGGAATACGAACTGCAACCCATTGGTGACCAGTTACTACTTCCATATACCAAATCTCATCGGCATCTGCAAATTGCATCCCGTTTCCCTCAGCAGCCCCCAATTCAGCAATTAATTTTCCCGTATATTCAACTCCTTCACGGGCAGAATGAATATACGGTAATACTAAAGTACAAAGTGAGTCTTCTGCCAGGCCATTTTTTACGTATGGATCATATGCTAACACCCGATCATTTGCATAAACACTCTCAGTAAAGGAAGCTGCCACATTTGCTTCATTAATTCCATCTTCTTCATTAGGTCCTGCTGTTTGATCAAGGGTAGGCGTAGAAGTATAACGCATTCCCTCTTCCGGCAAGGCTACAGTTACTTTATTGTAAGGTGATACGTAGGTTTCGTGGCGTCCCTTTACTGCCGGTTTTACTAAAAATCGCTTGGGTTCAATTGCCTTTACGCGATCTTCATTACGGGCAATATAATTAGCACCATCGAGAGAAGCCTTCTTACCGACCATGATTGATGTACAAGCATCTTTATTTTGCATATTTATTTCCTCCTCAAATAATAGCGATTACATTATCTATGATACGCTAATTTTATGAGGGCTGCAGTATTAAGCGAGTATAAAAGCCCACCATGTTTAATCAATGATGAAAAGATTTGAATGAGGGTCTGTTAAATTGAGGAGAGTCCTTGTATTACTATTTATGGAGATTACCTTCCTTTCTATATGTTTTGGCGATTTCATTGTATCAGAAGGCGAGCCTCTTTTTAGTTTAAAAACAAAAATCTGATATTGGTATAGAAAGTGATATTTCTATATCAACATCAGATATTATAGAGCCCATTTAATTTTCATAGTTTGCGTCATACCCACGCAACTATGTTATTAGAGGCAGATGCAAAGACAACAACCGCCTTTACATCAACGTTTACTTCTCGTCCAATTGCTCATCGGTCTTCAAAACGGCCATAAAGGCGGCCTGAGGAATATCAACTTTTCCGACAGCCTTCATCCGTTTCTTCCCACGTTTCTGCTTATCTAATAATTTAGCACGCCGGTCTGGATCCCCAGTATGAATACGGGCAGTAACATCTTTCCGGTAGGCTTTAATATTAGTTCGTGCAATAATCTTTGAGCCGATTGCAGCTTGAATTGGAATTTCAAAGTTTTGCCGTGGAATGATCTTCTTTAATTTAGCAGTAATTTCCCGACCACGTTCTGCCGCAAAGTCACGGTGAGCAATAAAGCTTAATGCATCCACCTTATCGCCATTAAGCAAGATGTCAATCTTAACCAAATTACTTGGCCGGTAGCCATCAATTTCATAATCTAAGGAAGCGTATCCCCGTGTAGAACTCTTTAACTTGTCAAAGAAGTCAAAAATAATTTCTGACAACGGAATATGATAAATAACGTTTACCCGGGTATCGCTTAGATATTCCATTGTATCAAAGTCTCCCCGTTTCCGTTGGCAAAGTTCCATTACTGGGCCAACATAATCATTGGGAACCATGATTGAAGCGCGGACATATGGTTCCTTAATCGCTTTAATGGAAGAAGCGTCTGGCATTTCAGCCGGATTTTCCACTTCCTTTGTTGTCCCATCCGCTAATTCAACATGGTAAGTAACAGATGGCGCAGTCGTGATTAAATCAAGATTAAATTCACGTTCAAGTCGTTCTTGAATAACGTCCATGTGAAGTAATCCTAAGAAACCACAACGGAATCCAAATCCCAATGCTTGCGATGATTCCGGTTCAAAAGTTAATGCCGCATCATTAAGTTGAAGCTTTTCCAACGCATCACGTAAATCATTAAATTTAGCATTATCAGTTGGATAGAGTCCAGCATATACCATTGGCGTCATTTGCCGATATCCTTCTAACGGCTTATCTGTAGGATTATCTGCACTTGTAACCGTATCACCGACCCGAGTATCTTTAATGTCTTTAATTGCCGCGGTGATGTAACCTACATCCCCAGCCATCAACACATCACGTGCCAATGGTTTAGGAGAGTTAATCCCTACTTCTGCTACCTCATATTCGGTACCACCGTTCATTAATTTAATTCGGTCACCTTTTTTAACAGTCCCTTCAACAACCCGGACACTAAGGACAACGCCCCGATAATCATCATACTTTGAATCAAAGATAAGGGCTTTTAACGGCGCGGTTAAATCTCCTGTTGGTGCTGGGACGTCTTTAACGATTTTTTCCAGGACTTCATCAACGCCCATTCCAGTTTTAGCACTAATATCAACTGCCTCATCAGTATCTAAACCAATCTCGTCTTCAATCTGTTTCTTAGTACCCTCAGGATCAGCAGAGGGTAAATCGATCTTATTGATAACAGGTAAAATTTCAAGGTCATTGTCAAGCGCTAAAAAGACGTTAGCAAGGGTCTGTGCTTCTACTCCTTGCGTTGCATCGACTACTAAGACGGCACCTTCACAGGCAGCAAGAGACCGTGAGACTTCATAAGAAAAATCGACGTGGCCTGGTGTATCGATTAAATGGAAAATGTAGTCTTCACCGTCTTTAGCATGATATGTCAGAGCGACGGCATTTAATTTGATTGTAATGCCCCGTTCTCGTTCTAGAGGCATATCATCAAGAATCTGGTTTTTCATTTCACGTTTGCTGATTGAATCAGTCATCTCTAAAATACGATCAGCAAGCGTTGATTTTCCATGGTCAATGTGGGCAACAATCGAGAAATTCCGAATGTGTTTTTGCCGCTCTTTCATTTCTTCTAGGTTCATTTAAAAAGACTCACTTTCAACGAATATTCTTTATCTAGTATACCAAATCATCGTTTAGAATGGGAAAACTTCTGCTAGATATACAAAAAGCAGGAAAAATATTAAGTTTTTCCTGCTTCATAAAAACTATTTATTTATCCTCAAAAGCATCACGTAACTTATCAAGAACTGTCTTTTTCACACCCTTAACATCTTCACCGCTAGCAGCCGCGAATGCTAACATTGCTTCACGTTGACGTTTGTTAAGGCTCTTAGGTGTTTTAACGTGGACAGTAACATGTTCATCCCCGTTACCATTACCGTTAAGGTGTGGAACACCCTTGCCACGCAAGCGGAAATTAGTTTCTGATTGTGTTCCAGCAGGAATTTTAAGGTTGACATCACCATGAACCGTTTTAACTTTTACTTCGTCTCCCAAGGCTGCTTGAGCAAACGAAATATCACGATCAACGTAAATTGTTGAACCATCACGCCGGAATTCTCGACTTGGTGTTACTCGGAAGACAATATACAAATCTCCGGCTGGGCCACCGTTCTCACCAGCATCCCCTTGATGTTGGAGCCGCATTTGTTGACCATCATCAACACCGGCAGGCACCTTCACTTCTAGCTCATGACGTTCGTGGACATGTCCTGCACCATGGCAAGTATCACAACGATCTTCTGGCTTAATAATCCTTCCAGTTCCATTACATTCTGGACAAGTGGTTTGAGTTTGCATATTGCCTAGTGGTGTTTGACGAACGCTCGTAATCACTCCGGCACCATGACACCGTGGACAAGTTATTGGCGATTTACCAGACTTAGCTCCGGTTCCATGACAAGTCTTACATTCTGCATCACGGTCATACTTGATAGTAGTTGTTTTCCCAAAAACCGCATCCATAAAATCAAGAGTCATTGCATATTGTAAATCACGCCCTTGACGCGGGGCTGTTGGGTCCCGATGAGTACGACCACCGCCGCCAAAGAATTGACTAAAGATGTCGTCAAAGCCGCCACCAAAGTTAGAATAAGCTTGACCACCACCAAAGCCGCCAAAGCCTTGACCGCCAGCACCTTGTGGGCCAGCTGAACCAAATTGATCATATTGAGCACGTTTTTGACTATCACTTAATGTCTCATATGCTTCATTAATCTTCTTAAACTTTTCTTCTGCACCAGGCTCGTGGTTAACATCTGGGTGGTATTTTGCCGCAAGCCGACGATATGCACGCTTGATGTCTTTTTCGGATGCATCCTTAGAGACACCTAAAATGTCATAATAATCTTGTTCTGCCATATAATAAATACCTCATTACTTTATTGCTTGTTTAGTTATACCACAGCCAGCAAACGAAAGTAAAAGCCAAAGTCCTTTTTTCTGGCCTTTGGCTTTTACACTAACATTTTAAGACTGTTTACCGCAGGCTATTTCTTGTCGTCTGGTGTAACGTCCTTAAAATCACCATCAACAGTATTGTCATCATTACCGTTGTCATTACCATTTTGTTGGTTATCACCAGGTTGACCATTAGCAGCGCCACCTTGTGCACCTTGTGCTTGTTGGTAAAGCTTTACGCTAAGGTCTTGAATAACTTTGTTCAAAGCATCCTTCTTAGCTTTCATTTCATCAAGGTTGCCGCTTTCTTTAGCCTTCTTTAATTCGTCACGAGCACTTTCAGCCTTCTTGATATCATCTTCAGGAACTTTACCCTTAACTTCCTTCAAAGTCTTATCAACTTGGAAGAGTTCTTGGTCAACTTCATTCTTTAAGTCAACTTCTTCCTTCTTCTTCTTGTCGGCTTCAGCATGCTCTTCAGCATCCTTCTTCATCCGTTCAATTTCTTCATCACTTAAGCCTGAGTTAGACTTGATAGTGATGTTTTGCTTCTTGTGAGTTCCTTGATCTTCAGCAGAAACATTAACAATACCGTTCTTATCGATATCAAATGTAACTTTGATTTGAGGAACACCACGAGGAGCAGCAGGAATATCAGTTAGTTGGAAGTTACCCAAAGTCTTATTGTCTGCTGCCATTGGACGTTCACCTTGAAGAACGTGAATGTCAACAGCTGGTTGGTTATCAGCAGCAGTTGAGAAGATTTGACTCTTTGAAGTAGGAATAGTTGTGTTACGATCAATCAACTTAGTGAAGACACCACCCATGGTTTCAATACCAAGTGAAAGTGGAGTAACATCAAGTAATACAACATCCTTAACATCACCAGTAAGAACCCCACCTTGAATAGCTGCACCAAGAGCAACGGCTTCGTCAGGATTAATTGAGTGGTTAGGTTCTTTACCAGTTAATTCCTTAACCATTTCTTGAACGGCAGGAATACGAGTAGATCCACCATTTAAGATAACTTCATCAATGTCGTCAAAGGTAAGATCCGCATCTTTCAAAGCATTCAATACTGGTTGCTTTGTCCGTTCAACTAAGTCATTAGTTAATTGGTTAAATTGTGCCCGACTTAATGTCTTTTCCAAGTGCAATGGGCCGTTTTCACCAGCTGAAATAAATGGTAAGCTGATTTGCGCTTCTTGAACACCTGACAAGTCTTTCTTAGCCTTTTCAGCAGCATCCTTCAAACGTTGAAGAGCCATCTTGTCTTGAGAAAGATCAACACCGTGTTCTTCCTTAAAGCCATCGATTAACCAATCCATAATCTTTTGGTCAAAGTCATCCCCACCTAAATGAGTATCACCATTAGTAGAGAGAACTTGGAAGACACCGTCACCTAATTCAAGGATGGAAACATCGAATGTACCACCACCAAGATCATAAACAAGGATCTTTTCATCTTTGTCCTTCTTATCAAGACCGTATGCTAATGATGAAGCAGTAGGTTCGTTAATAATCCGCTTAACATCAAGGCCCGCAATTTTACCGGCATCCTTAGTAGCTTGACGTTGAGCATCATTGAAGTATGCAGGAACAGTAATAACTGCTTGAGTAACAGTATCACCAATGTAATCTTCAGCATATTTCTTAAGGTATTGCAAAATCATTGCTGAAATTTCTTGTGGAGTATATTTCTTACCATCAACTTCAACAGTGTATCCTGCTTCACCCATGTGACTCTTGATTGATGAAATAGTGTTAGGATTAGTAATTGCCTGACGCTTTGCTACTTCCCCAACTTGAGTTTCACCATTCTTAAATGAAACAACAGATGGTGTTGTCCGACTTCCTTCTGGGTTGGTGATAATCTTAGGTTCATTACCTTCCATAACAGCAACCGCAGAGTTAGTAGTACCTAAATCAATACCAATAATCTTATTACTTGCCATAATTTATTTCCTTCTCTCACAAATTTATTGAGCTACAACAACCATTGCTGGGCGTAATACCCGGTCTTTGAGTTGATATCCTGCTTGAAGAACATTAACAACAGTTTCAGGCTTCTGACCTTCTTCGACCGGAACAGTTTGAACTGCTTGGTGAAGAGTAGGATCAAATGTTTCACCATCAGCTTTGATTTCAGTGATGCCATGGTCATTTAATGCCTTGACAAGGTGATCATGAACCATTTGAATACCCTTTTTAAGTTGTTTACCATTATCGTCTACAACTTCAATTGCTAATGCTCGTTTAAGGTTATCAAGCACTGGTAAAATTGACTTTGCTAAATCCTGACCATCATATTTAAGGATTTGAGCCCGTTCTTTATTAAAACGATTAGTCATATTTTGAATTTCTGCTTCTGCTCGTAAATATTTGTCATCTTTATCAGCGAGCTGCTTCTTTAAGTCAGCGATCTCTTCCTTTAATTTGGAAGTTTGATCATCCTTCTTATCTGAAGCCTCTTTTTTTATATCTTTTTTAGGTGCCTTTTCATTTTCAGGCGCAGTTTGTTTTTGTTGATCTTCTTGTTTTTCCTTGGCCAATTAACTCGCCTCCTATGAATCATAATAGTGACGGTAGAAATCTAATAGCCGTTTTGCTAATTCTTGGCGAAAGGCATTTACAATTCCAATTGTCCGTGAATAAGGCATCCTTGTTGGACCAAGAACTGCAATAATTCCTCGTCCATATTGTTCAACATTATAACTTGCAGTAATCAAGCTATAATCATCAAGAAGCTTATTCTTAGAGATTTCCTGACCGATTTTAACATTAACTCCATTATCTGAGGTAAGCGTCGAATCCAAGATATTCGATAAATTGTCATTCTTATCTAACAAGCCATACAGTGATTGGATTGCGTGGGGATCATGAGTACTTGCAAAATCCAGTAAGTTCAGTCGACCACCAACGAAAAAACGCTCACGTGCTGCTTGAGATAAGACATTATCAAAAATATCAAGGAAGCCATCGGGACTATGCATATAATGCAGAACCTGAAGTGGGATATCATCTTTTAGTCGTTTTACCACTTCTGATAGCGGCAAACCAACTAATTGATCATTAATCATTCTAATTACTGCCTGCATTGCATCTGTGTCAATGTCCGGCGGCAAAGTGAATGACTGATTTTCAACCTCACCGCTGTCGGTAACTAAGATCGCAATAACCTTATGATTCCCCAGCGGTACAACTCGAAAGCCACTCAAACGAACACTTTCTTGCTCAGGCTTTAATGTAAAAGCAGTATATGAAGTTAAGTTTGATAAGATATCTGCTGAATGCGAAATAATTTCGTCAATCTTTTGAAAACCAGTTCCAAGTGAGTTTTGAATCACTACCAGATCATTATCAGTAACTGCTTGTGGATCAAGCAAGTTATCGACATAATAACGATAACCTCGTTTCGATGGAACCCGGCCTGATGAAGAGTGCTCTTTTAAGATCAAATCATTGTCCTCTAAAACCGCCATCTCATTACGGACAGTTGCTGAACTGACCTTAAAAGGCAACTTTTCTGCTAAATGTTTTGATCCAACCGGTTGACCAGTTGATGTGTATTGACGTACAATCGCTTGCAGAATCTTTTTCTGTCGTTGTGTTAGCATCGTATATCACTTCCCCTTTTAGCACTCATTAGGGTCAAGTGCTAAACACACTGTATAATATACCAATTACTACCCTAAAAGTCAAGAAACGTCAAACAATTTTTAAAGGAGCTTTATCCATGAAACATAAAGAACATCGCTATATTCAACCCCAAAATACTCAAGAAGCAATGTTATTAATTCAGAAGTTATTTAATAAATACCGTAATGCGCCCCTAACGAATGAACTATTAGAATACCATAACAACCTAATCTATCGCTTGCAGTCAGATATTAAAGACGAAGCAACTAAGGAGAACAATCTTAATCAACTGAAAGCACTTGCTTCCATGACTGAAATTATGCGGAACTGGACAACAGTGCGCTTAAACGGCCAGCCTTTTAACGGGAAAATGCGGCATTTCAAATTAGTGACTGATGGCGGATTCAAATTTGAACGAAATATTCATAAGATTAACCAGACTACCAGTCATCGTGGAAGTCGGCATTAAAAAAAGAGGTTTGATAAATCTTGTTGGCACAATTGCCACGAAAGATCAATCTAAACCTCTTTTATTTATATTTTTCTAAAATACGCCGGGCGTTTTGTTCATCTTGTTTCATCTGTGCAACTAATGCATCCGCTCCCGTGAACTTTTCTTCGCCACGAAGATACTGATACCAACGCACAACTACTTCCTCGCCATACACCATTTGTTGAAAATCAAATAAGTTAATTTCAACCGTTAATTGATTAGCATCGCCAAATGTTATGTTGTGACCAACGCTTGCCATTCCATTATACCACTTCTTACCGAGCTTAACTTTGACGGCATAGACCCCAATCCCAGGAAGTCGCTCCTCTTCCGGATGCTCAACATTGATCGTAGGAAAGCCAAGTGTTCGTCCACGAGCTAAGCCATGAACTACTAAGCCAGTTGTTTGATAAGGATATCCTAATGCTTGATTAGCTGCTTTCACATTACCAGCATCAATTAATTTTCGAATTTCTCGAGAACCAACCTTTTCTTGACTTCCATCCTCAGTAAATTTGGGCACAGTAACAACTTCAAACCGCCCTGCTGCATATTTAGGAAGTAGCTTCATTGATGCAATATCTTCTTTACCATAAGTATGATCAAACCCTGCCACGACCGTTTGAGCATGAAAGCCTACCAAATACTCATCAACAAACTGCTGAGGAGAAAGGCTTGCGAATGATGATGTAAAACTTATTAAATAAATCCGATCAACATCAAGATCGTTTAATAATTCAAGCTTCCTATCGACCGTTGATAAATATTTAAAGCCGCCCTTATATTGACGATAAACAATTCCAGGAGCATGATCATACGTCAAAACTACTAATGGCAATCCTTTTTCACGGGCAATTTCACGGGCACGTTTGATTACTGCTTGATGCCCCCGATGAACACCATCAAAGAAACCCATTGCAAGTACAATTGGCCCCGCAGGAATTAGGCTTTTTTCCAAAGGATGGTGAATTTTTATAACTTGCAACTCCTACACTCCTCAATTAACTGCAAACATTTTAGTTGGCTTATACATTTTATTTTTCGAATCAAAATGATACAGTGCTTTTACTTGTCCATCAAATGATAACACAATTTCCTTCTCGCTAATATTAAGTTCACTTGGAGAAAGCCATCCTCCATTTTGAACCTTTTTCCATTGATCCACTTGAATCGTTAATTGCGGATATTCCTTTAAAGCATAATCTAAAGGATACAAGTATTGCTGGAGAGTTTGGGTCGCAACAGCATCTCGAACGTCGTCTAAACTTAAAGTCTGATCAAGAGTAAAGCCTCCACTCTTCAACCGCGTTAGCAAACTCATTACTCCTGGATACCCTAGTTTACGTGCAAGATCCACAACAAGTGTCCGAATATAAGTGCCCTTACTACATTCAACATTAAAACGGATTCGTTGTTGTTTATTTTTCTCATCATACTTTGAGCTTAGTAATTCAAATTTACTAATAGCCACTTGCCGTTTGGGCCGTTCAACAGTTTCCCCAGCTCTTGCATATTCATAAAGTTTTTTTCCATTTACTTTTACAGCCGAATACATCGGTGGGATTTGTATTATTGTCCCCGTTAATAAATTCATGGCTGCTAATATTTCACTAGTGGGAATTTCATCTGCAACTACTTTTTCTTCAATTTTGTCTCCATCAAGGTCTTGGGTAGTAGTCGCAAACCCAATTAAAAGCTCACCTTGATATTGTTTTCCTGACTGCATCAAATAGTCAACAACTTTGGTAGCATTTCCAACACAAATTGGTAAAACGCCCGCTACACCTGGGTCAAGCGTTCCTGAATGACCAATCTTTTTAGTTTTTAAAATTTGTCGTAGTCGACTAACACAGGCAAAACTAGTCATCCCGCGTTCTTTATATAAGGGTATTATTCCATCCATCGTTATTCCTCCAAGGGGCTGTGGTATAAGTCAAGTCACTTTCACAAAAGACAAATAGCATAAGCGTAGTACAACAATGGCCTCCATCGCTCGGTAAAACCGAACGTTGGAGGCCTCTTGTTGCTTGCGGGAGCTCCCAGAGGCTAACTTCATGGCGAAAAACGAACTCACAAGTAACTTCTGTCTCGCTCCCTTTTTTGCTAATTATTTTTCTTTTTTGTGTAAGTCGTTAATGAGTTGATCAATTCGACTACCGTAAGCAACTGATGGGTCTCTTACAAATTTGATTTCTGGAGTCTTAAAAATATTAAGACGTGCGCCTAATTCACTGCGAATTAACCCAGTCGCCTTATCTAATCCAGCCTGTGCCTTTTCTGCATCAGAAGCAAGATCTGACAAGATACTGTAATAGATGGTTGCTTGCTGGAGATCACCAGTAACATCCACACCTGTAATTGTAACGTTTTGTACACGTGGATCACGAACACGTTTTAACAAGATTTCATCAACATCTTTTTGAATTTCTTGAGCTAAACGATCTACTCGATATTGTTTACTTGGCATCTTTATCTCTCCTCAGTTTTTATTTAACTGGAACTTCCTTCATCTTGTAGGCTTCAATAACATCCATTTCCTTAATATCATTGTAGTTTTCAATTGTCAAACCACATTCGTAACCTTGCTTAACTTCTTTGACATCATCTTTGAAGCGTTTAAGACTACCTAATTCACCTTCGTAAATAACAACACCATCACGAACTAAACGGACTTTTGCATCACGGGTAATCTTACCAGACGTAACCATTCCCCCGGCAATTGTACCAACCTTTGATGCCTTATAGATTTGACGAACTTCTACTTGACCAATTGTTTCTTCTTTGTATACCGGTTCAAGCATCCCCTTCATCGCATCTTCAACTTCTTCAATTGCATCGTAAATAACACGGTGAAGACGGATATCAATACTATTAGAATCAGCTAATGTCTTAGCTACGGCAGTTGGACGAACATTAAATCCAATGATAACCGCATTCGATGCTTCAGCCAAAGTAACGTCACTTTGATTAATGGCACCAACAGCTTGGTGAATAATATCAACACGAACACCGTCAACTTTAATCTTTTGAAGGCTTTGACTTAAAGCTTCAACTGATCCCTGAACATCGGCTTTAATAATAATTGGTAAGGTCTTCATTTGACCCTTCTTCATAGTTGCAAAAAGGTTATCTAATGTAACATGAGAAGTCTTTTGACGTTCTTTATCCATTGCACGTTTAGCACGTTCTTCACCTGCTGCACGGGCAGTCTTTTCATCATCAAAGACAACAAACCGATCCCCAGCTTCTGGTACTTCATTTAGGCCAGTAATCTCAACAGGAGTAGATGGGGTAGCTTCTTTAATACGACGACCATTTTCATTTGTCATTGTCCGCACACGACCAAATGTGTTACCAACAACAATTGGGTCCCCAACATGAAGAGTACCCTGTTGAACTAAAACAGTAGCAACTGATCCCCGACCTTGATCAAGACGGGCTTCAACAACTGACCCAGCCGCATTTTGATCTGGATTAGCCTTTAATTCCAGCATTTCAGCTTGAAGCAGAATCATATCAAGTAATTCATCAAGATTCTTACCAAATTTGGCAGAAATCTTAACAAAAATTGTATCTCCACCCCAGTCTTCCGGAATTAAGTTATACTTTGCTAATTCTTCAGTTACACGATCTGGATTTGCACCTGGCTTATCAATCTTGTTAACCGCAACAATAATTGGTGTTTGGGCAGCTTGTGCGTGGTGAATAGCTTCAACTGTCTGTGGCATAACTCCATCATCAGCTGCAACAACAAGGACCGTAATATCAGTAATATTAGCTCCCCGTGCACGCATTTCAGTGAAGGCAGCGTGTCCAGGCGTATCAAGGAAAGTAATTAATTGGTCATTATAATGAACTTGGTAAGCACCAATTTCCTGGGTAATTCCTCCCGCTTCATGTTCAGTAACATGAGAGTGACGTAATTTATCAAGTAAGGTTGTCTTACCATGGTCAACGTGTCCCATAACAGTAACAACAGCTGGCCGCGTTACTTGATGTTCAGTATTATTTTGTTCATCTTCAAACATCTTATCAATGTCTGAAACATCAACTTGAACCTTTTCCTTAGCCTCAATACCGTAATCAGTTGCTAATAATTCAATTGTATCCTTATCAAGTGACTGATTCTGGTTGATCATTACACCAAGCATAAATAACTTTTTAACGATTTCTGCTGGTGAACGGTGTAAGATCTTTCCTAAGTCTTGGGCATTCATCCCATCAGTATATTCCAATACTTCTGGAAGCGGCTTATCTTTTCGTTGTGTTGGTTGCTTATGAGCTACCTCACGTAACCGCTTATTCTTATTATGTTTCTTATTAAAGCGTTTGCCATTACGGCCCTGATCGTTATTCAAGCTGCCGCCAAACCGACCCCCGTTATTTTGGTGTTGATTATTATCTTTTGTTCCATTGTTTGGTCGGTTATTGTTTTTCTTTTGTGGACGCTCATTTTGTGCTTTATCATGATCGTGGTGTTGATTATGATTTTGCGCCTGATGGTTATTTTGTTTATTATGACCATCATTTTTCTTTACTGGTTGGTGTTGATTATTAGTTGTTTTTTGTCCATCCTTTGCAAGTTGACGTAATTGTTGCGCTTGATCGGGGGTGACAGAAGACATGTGACTTTTAACTCCCATTCCTTGCCGATTGGCCATATTAACTAAGTCTTTACTAGGCATTTTTAATTCCTTAGCTAATTCATAAATTCGTTCTTTGGCCATATGCTCACACTCCTTATCTCATAGTTAGTAGTTCCTCAAACTTTCTTGCAAAACCTGATTGCATTACACAAAAAACTGTTCGTGCTTGCCCTGTTGCCTGGCTAAGCTGTTCTCTAGTAAAAGCTGTTGAAAAAGGAATGCCATAAAATTTACATTTATCAGTAATCTTTTTTGCACTAGCCTTTCCAGCATCTGAAGCTAGGAATACAAACTTTGCCTTTTTAGTTTGAATATTTTTTAAGACAATCTCTTCCCCACTTTGAAGTTGCCGGGCACGCCGAGCGATTCCAAGGAGGTTTAAGACCTGTTCTTTATTTTTGATCATTACCAAATAACTCTTGTCGTGCCTGTAGGTGGTCTGCATACTTGATTAATTCATCATAAAATGATTCATCAAGTTGAACATGAAAAGCCTTTTCAAAAGTTTTTTCTTTCTTGGCGCGCTTTGCAATATCCACATCTACTGCAACATATGCTCCACGTCCAGGCTTCTTACCAGTTGGGTCTAAGGAGACTTCATTTTCCTTATTCTTAACTACCCGAATTAATTGCCGTTTGGGCATCATTTCACCGGTAACAATGTCTTTACGCATCGGTATTTTTCTCTTTTTCATTATTTTCACCCCGCTGCTTAATTTCTAGTTATTCTTCGTTATTGTCAATATTTTCTTCTGAATCAGCTACTTCCTCAGATTCTTGATCATTTTTAGCCATTTCAGATTCAGACTTGATATCAATCTTGTACTTAGTCAAACGAGCAGCGAGACGAGCATTTTGTCCCCGCTTACCGATTGCTAAGGATAATTGGTTATCTGGGACAACGACAGTGCATGAACGTTCTGTTTGTCCTTCTGTTGTTTCTTCTCCTTCGCTATCCTCAGTTTCGCTTGCGGCCTTTTCTTCGTTAAAGATTACATCAAGTACTTCTGCTGGATTCAAGGCATTAGCGATAAACTTAGCCGGATCTTTAACATACTCCACAATATCCATATTCTCGCCATCAAGTTCATTAACAATTGCTTGGACACGAGAACCTCGTGGACCAACGCAAGTTCCCACTGGATCAACATTAGGATCATTTGAATATACCGCAACCTTAGCACGATCACCTGCTTCACGAGCAATATTTTCGATTAAGACAGTCCCATCTTTGATTTCAGGCACTTCTCGTTCAAATAATCGCTTCAAAAGTTCTGGAGCAGTCCGGCTAACAAAGATTTGCGGTCCCCGACGATCGTCATTTACTTTCGTTACGTATACTTGAATCCGATCATGGACATGGTAGTGCTCATTAGGCATCTTATCTCTAAAGCCCATGGCACCTTCTACACCATCTCCTAAATCAACGTATGTGAAACGCTTATCTTCTCGTGAAACTTCACCAGTGATAATCTCATTTTCATAAGTCTTGTACTTGTCGTAAATGATTTTTCGTTCTTCTTCACGGAGACGTTGCATTACCACTTGTTTGGCAGTTTGGGCAGCAATCCGCCCAAAGTCACGAGGAGTAACTTCTTCGCGAATTTCATCGCCAATATCATAACCTTGACCATGAGGAAGTTTCCGCGCATCAGCTAAACTCATGAATTCGTTGCTGTCTGCTTCTACTGCTTCTTCATCATCAGTAATTGTTTTTACAGCGTAGACTTTAATATTACCGGTCAATGAATTGAATTCTACTTCAACATTCTTATCACCGTAATTTTGCTTGTATGCTGATTCAAGGGCTTGTTCTAACGCTTCAATAACAATCTCTTTCTTGATACCCTTTTCTTTTTCAAGATAATCAAGGGCGCCAATCATTTCAGTGTTAATTTTTGGCTTACTCACCTTTCGACACTCCTTTAATACTAGAATTTAATCGCTAATCGGGCCTGAGCAATTTTCTGACGATCAATCGTAATTTGCCGATGACGAGTCTTATCTAAATAATCCAACGTAATTTCTTTATCAGATAATTGCGTTAATGTACCCTCATAAACCTTTTGACCATTAATCTGTTGGTAAAGAGAGATGTGAATGTAATGGTCAATTGCTCGTTGATAATCTTCCTCTTTCTTCAGTGGGCGTTCAGCACCTGGTGAGGAAACTTCTAAAAAGTAAGCCTGTGGAATTGGATCAGGTTCAACATTATCTAATGCTTCGCTTAATTCATCACTGACAAGTGCGCAATCTTCTAGCGTAATCCCACCGTCTTTATCAATATAAACGCGGAGATACCAGCTTTTACCTTCTTTTACAAACTCTAAGTCATATAAGTAAAAATCATGGTCCTGTAAAATCGGTGTTACAAGATCTGTTACAGTTTCTACAACACTGCTCAAACGTGTCACCTCCATTATTTGCAATAAAAAGAGCGAGCATCTCTGCTCACTCCCACGAGTTATTTACCATAATCTATTGTAGCATGTAACATAGCTACTGGCAAGCAATGAAGCATGTTTTCATTGTTATTCCTTAAAACAAGCTAAGTTGATTTTCATCAGGCAGTTTATCTAATACATGATTATCCGTGAGGAAGTCAATCAGTGTCTGGGAAACTTTTCCACGTTCTGCCAAATCTTCCTTAGAAAGGAATGGCCGTTCTTCACGTGCAGCAACAATTTGCTTAGCAACGTTTAGTCCTAATCCAGGAACTGCCCGGAATGGTGCAATTAATGAATCACCATCAATTAACCAATCAGAAGCATCCGATTTTTCTATATCAACCATCTTAAATTTAAAGCCCCGTTCCAGCATCTCATTAGCTAGTTCAAGAATTGTTAAGAGATTCTTCTCTTTTGCACTAGCATCGTTTCCCTTATCATTGATTTCTTTCATCCGTTGCTTAACCGCATCTTTACCGTGAGACATCGCTACTACATCAAAGTCATCTGCTCGTACGGAGAAGAATGCACAATAATAAACTAACGGGAAGTAAACCTTAAAGTAAGCAATTCGCAGGGCCATCAAGACATAAGCAGCCGCATGCGCCCGCGGGAACATGTACTTAATCTTCAAGCATGAGTCCATATACCATTGTGGAACATTAGCTTCATGCATCTTTTCTTGCCATTCGTCTGGAATTCCGCGACCTTTCCGTACGTGTTCCATAATTTGGAAAGAAATTTCTGAGTCCATTCCATAGTGGATTAAGTCGGTCATGATGTTATCACGACAACCAATCACATTAGCGATAGTGGCGATTCCCTGTTTGATTAGTTCCTGGGCATTATCCAGCCACACACCAGTCCCATGTGAAAGGCCAGAAATTTGTAGTAATTGCGAGTAGTTTTTCGGATGAGTATCCTCCAACATCCCCCGGACAAATCGCGTTCCAAATTCCGGCAATCCTAGCGTACCAGTCTTACTTTGAATTTGTTCTTCAGTTACACCCAATACCTTAGGACTAGAGAATAAGGCCATCACTCCTGGATCATCCATTGGAATCGATTGAGGATCAATTCCTGATAAATCTTGCAAGGCACGAATCATCGTTGGATCATCATGTCCCAAAATATCCATTTTAAGAATATTATCGTGAATCGAGTGGAAATCAAAGTGGGTTGTTTCCCAGGCAGCTGTTTGATCATCAGCAGGATACTGAACAGGTGTAAAGTCATAAATGTCCATATCATCGGGAACAATAATAATCCCTGCTGGGTGCTGACCAGTAGTTCGCTTAACACCAGTAGCTCCTTTTGCTAAGCGATCCTCCTCTGCCTTTCTAAATTCTTTTTCTGTATCTCGTTCGTAAGCTTTCACATATCCATATGCCGTCTTGTCGGCAACCGTACCAATCGTCCCGGCACGGAATACATTTTTTTCACCGAATAAGACTTTCATATAGTTATGGGCAATTGGCTGGTAGTCACCAGAGAAGTTTAAATCAATATCTGGGACCTTATTCCCCTTAAACCCAAGGAAAGTTTGGAATGGGATATCATGACCGTCTTTTACCATTAAAGTGCCACACTTTGGACATTTTTTATCTGGCAAATCGAAACCTGAACTATATTCCCCTTGCGTGTAGAAGTGAGTAAATTGACAATTTGGACAACGGTAATGCGGGGGCAAGGGGTTAACTTCTGTAATTCCCGAAAGAGTTGCAACCACACTTGAGCCAACAGATCCCCGCGAACCTACTAAGTATCCATCTTTATTGGACTTAGCTACTAGTCGTTGAGCAATTAAATAGTGAACAGAGAAACCATTCTTAACAATACTGTTCAACTCTAATTCAATCCGGTCCTGAACTAGTTGTGGCAAAGGATCACCATACCATTTTCTCGCAGTATTCCATGTCCGGTCTTGGATTTCCTGTTCGGCCCCCTTCATATGCGGTGGATAAAGTTTATCTTTTACTGGCCGAATATTGTCATCAATCTCAGCTGCAATCTTATTACTATTTTCCACAACTAATTCGTGGGCTTTTTCTTCACCGAGAAAAGCAAATTCATTTAGCATTTCATCAGTCGTTCTAAAGTGAACTTCTGGACGCTCAGTTCGATTTAACGGGTTTGCGCCACCTTGCGAGTTAATCAAGATCTTACGGTAAATTCCATCATGTGGATCAAGGTAATGGACATCTCCAGTGGCAACCACTGTTTTTTCCAACTCATCCCCCAGTTTGACCATATTTTTGAGGATATCTTCAAGGTGACCTTCATCTGCAATCACGTGTTGTTCAAGCAACGGTGCATAGTTTGGCTTGGGCTGAACTTCAATAAAATCATAGTAGCGAGCCTTTTCTAGTGCTTGATCGTACCCCTTCTCCATCATTGCGGTAAATACTTCTCCCGATGAACAAGCAGTTCCCAAAAGAAGTCCTTCACGATATTTCGTCAGCACTGTTCGCGGAATTCGCGGTACCCGGTAGAAATATTCAACGTTTGATAGCGATACTAACTTAAATAAGTTTTTCAAGCCAGCCTGGGTCTGCGCAAAAATCGTTACATGAAAAGGCCGAGCATGACGGTAAGCATTATTTTCTTCCATATGCTTGTTTAAATCATCCACATACTTCACATCATAACGGGCTTCAGCATCTTTCAAGAACTTATAAAGCAAGTGTCCTGTAGCTTCCGAATCATAGTTAGCACGGTGGTGATGTTCCAACGCTACCTTAAATTTTTTACTAAGCGTGTTTAATCGGTATCCTCGCATATCAGGATATAAGAATCGCGCCAATGGTAATGTATCGATTACTGGTTCCGCGATTTTTCCCATTTTGTGACGTTCATAACCAGTATTCATAAACCCCATATCAAATGAAACGTTATGACCAGCAATAATACAGCCCTTACAAAAGTCCTTAAACATCTGAAAAACTTCTTCTTCAGTTTTGGAACCCTGAACCATTTCAGTGGTGATACTAGTTAAATTAGTTGTTTGTTCTGATAATGGGAAACCAGGATCGATGAATTCATCAAAACGTTCTAAGACATTTCCATCTTGCATTTTAACGGCAGATAATTCAATTACCTTATCGTAAATCGCTGATAACCCTGTCGTTTCCACGTCAAAAATGACATAGGTCTGATGAGCGAGTTCGTCATGATTTTCGTTATATACCAACGGAATTCCATCATCAACAACATTAGCTTCCATCCCATATAGCATTTTAATACCAGTTTTTTGGGCTACACTAAATGCTTCTGGAAAAGCCTGAACATTCCCATGATCGGTTACCGCAATCGCTGGATGTCCCCACTTATGAGCACGAGTTGCAAGCTCAGTAATCGAATTAGTGGCGTCCATCTGACTCATTGTGGTATGTGTATGGAGCTCAACTCGTTTATCATCTTGGGGAGCTTTATCTTGACGCGCTGCATGCGTTACTTCATTAACATCATAAGCCGTGATTACCAAGTCCCGCATCCAGGTATCTTCTTGCACAGGTCCGCGAACTTTCAACCACATTCCTGCTTTAATATTGGCAAATTGGGCTTCTTCATCACTGTTACGTGAGAACTTCTTCACTGCAAAAGAAGAAGTGTAGTCCGTAATTTCAAATGTTAATAATTGACGACCTGAGCGTAGTTCGCGAATTTCTGCATTAAATACATATCCTTCAACAACCACGGACCTCTCTTCGCCCTCAATATCTTTCATTTGAATAACATTCTGCTTACTATCAATCATCCGGCCAAGTTGGACTGGACCATCGGCAGGGGCAACTGGAGCATCTTTCTTTGCTGTTTTCTTTGCCGCCTCATTTTTCTTAATACGGGCAGCGGCCTTGGCAGCAAGTGCAGCATCTGCCTTCTCGTGTTTAGCTTTTAGTTCTTCAATTTTTGCTTGCGAAGCTGACTGGTCAACAAACGGATGAATCCTAAATTTAGGAAACCCTAGCTCTTGATACGATTTTTCAATCTTGTCTAATGCTTTCTGCGCTAGTAAATCTTTAATTACCTCATTTTCGACAACCAGTGTTACACGACCATCCTTAACCTCGGGTGCTGTTTGTAAGCAAGCTTGTTGAAGCATTGGTGTATCACTAATTGCGCTATTAATGATGAACTGCCAATAATTAGCTATTTGTGACTCATCAAGTTCTGTCATGGGAGTACTAATCTTTAAACTAACTTTAGCAATATCCTTAAAACCTAGCTGTAAGCTCTGGTTGAACTGCGTAAATAATTCATATGGTAAAGCCTTATTAAAGATTAAGTGAAATTCCCATTGTCGAGACTTTTTATGAACAACAACTGATTGAACTGCGGCATTTCTGAATGCAGAATTGTCTTTTTCCGGAAAGTGAATTTGTTCTAATAGTTTTCCAAATAATTCTTGGCGACTTAATCCCACGTTCTAATCCTCCTACTTAAAAATGTGGTGCGAATAACGTTACTTATCTTAACATCGCAGCCACATTAGTTTAAATTATTTGTTTTTTTCTTCGTTCAATTGCTTTAATAAAATTCCCACCGTATTTACTAGTTCCTCTTGTTTAACTTCAACAGTTTCACCAGTTTTACGGATTTTAATTTCAACAATACCATCTTGCGCTTTCTTACCAACAGTAACCCGAATTGGAATACCAATCAAGTCTGAATCAGCAAATTTAACCCCTGCTCGTTCTTTCCGGTCATCTACTAATACCTCATAACCAGCTTCAGTTAATTGTTGATCAATCTTATCAGCCATTGCCATTTGGTCTTCTTTCTTCGCATTAACTGGAATGACGTGAACATCAAATGGAGCAATACTATCAGGCCATACAAGACCATTTTCATCAGCATTTTGTTCTGCAACAGCTGACAATAAACGGGTTACACCAATCCCATAGCTTCCCATGATTACGTCTGTCAAGCGACCATTGCTATCAAGGACTTGGGCACCAAGTTTGCTTGAGTAATGAGTACCTAGCTTAAAGATATGACCAATTTCAATTCCGGGAGTAAATTTAAGTGGTTGACCATCAGGAGCAATTTCGCCTTCTTTAACATTCCGGAAATCACCAAACTGATCAACGCGGAAGTCGCGATCAATATTAGCGTTAACATAGTGGTAACCATCTTCATTGGCACCACATGCCATGTTAACTAAGACCTTAACATAATTATCAGCAAGAATTTTTACTTCTTCGCCTACTCCGACAGGTCCTAATGATCCAGGATGAGCATTGAGGTACTTTTCGGCATCTTCTTCTGTAGCTAATTCAAGTTCTTCACAATCAAGAGCATTTGTTACCTTTGCTTCATTAACTTCATCATCGCCGCGCATTAAGACTAAGACTGGTTGGTATTCATCTTCGCTCATTTTAGCAATGTAAAGCATTGATTTAATAACTTGATTAGGATCAAGATCTAAACTTTCCGCAGCTTCATCCACTGTATGAGCACCCGGAGTAGCCTGCTTCTCGATTGGTGCAGGAGCTGCTGTTTGTTGTACACCAGTAAATTTACTTTCAGCTTTCTCAATATTAGCAGCGTAATCCCCATCAGTATAAGCGATTATATCTTCCCCTACTTCAGCAGGTGCAGAGAATTCTTGTGAGTTCTTACCACCCATGGTTCCCGAATCAGCGAGAATAACTTTATAGTTTAAGCCAATCCGATCAAAAATATTTCGGTAAGCCTTTGCTTGATTATTGTAGGCTTCGTCTAATCCTTCTTGATCTGCTGAGAAAGAGTAACCGTCAAGCATTTCAAATTCTTTTCCACGTAGAATGCCGTAACGAGGACGATCTTCATCACGAAACTTATCTTGTAATTGATAAACTACTAATGGAAGTTTCTTGTACGATTTAATACTATCACGCAATACTTCAGTAAAGGTTTCTTCATGAGTTGGGCCCAAAATAAAGTCACGGTCACGACGATCTTTAAGTTTGAAAAGATTATCACCATAGCTTTCGTAACGACCAGATTCCTTCCACAAATCAGCTGGAAGGAGTCCCGGCATAAGCATTTCAACCGCTCCCGCCTTATCCATTTCATCACGAATAATATTTTCTACTTTTCGAATAACCCGGTAAGCTAACGGTAAATATGACCATACCCCCGCGGATACTTGGTAAATGTAGCCGGCACGAATCATCATCTTATGACTTAAGGCTTCCGCATCACTTGGGGCCTCTTTTTTTGTTGGAATTAATACCTTTGACTGTTTCATTAAAAAATATACTCCTTTGTTTTTTAATTACCGAATAAAATATCTTTGAATATCGTTCCATGTTACTAAAACCATAAGTGTTAGTAAGATTAGGAAACCAATCATTGTGATAATTCCCTCAGCTTTTTCAGGAATTGGTCGCCGAATGATCGCTTCAACAATATTCAATAACAATTTTCCGCCATCCAATGCTGGAATTGGTAATAAGTTAACAATTCCTAAGTTGATTGATAAGAGGGCTAAGAAATTTAAAACTCCATTGATTCCCAATGAAGTGGCTTGCGATGTCCCTGCATAAATTGCTACCGGTCCACCAAGGTCATTTAAGCTAAACCCATGGGTAACCATGTGGCCAAGAACACTAAAGATTAATGTTCCCGCTTGGATAAATTGTTGCCATCCAAACTTCAGACGCGTAGCTAAACTCTTTTCTTGCTTTTCGACAATTCCAATTTGACCAACTTTTTGATGGCCTCGCTCAACTGCTTTTGGTGTTAGCTTAGTATGATAAGTTTTATTACCACGTTCATACGTTACTGACACTGTCTTATTAGGCTTATTTGAAATGTTAGTTGAAAGGTCAGTCCAATTATTTATTTTTTGGTTGTTAATCTTAACAATCCGATCATTTGCTTTTAAGCCCGCTTTGGCAGCTACGGAACCTGCGTTAACTTGCCCTAATTGATTACTATTAGTTGGTACACCCGTTAAAGTGAAACCAAGAATGATAAATACTACTAAGGACAAAATGAAATTATTCATTGGACCAGCAAAATTGGTCATCATCCGGGCAGGAAGACTTGCTGAACGAAATTGCACATCACGTGGAGCAATTTGCACCTCGGTTCCGTCTCGCTCAATAATCCTTGCATCATGGTCAACACTATATACCTTCAGCTGATCTTCGTCCCCATTGACATATCCTTTTATCCATAAGCCATCTTCTAAATCACAAGCAACTAGTTGAAGAGGAATCCCCTGAAATAAGGTTGTTTTATCACTAGCATTAATACTAATAACTTTATCTTGATCATTTAGCTGAATTGTTAGAGGGGTACCTGGCTTTAACTCATCTTGGTCCTCATCATCAGCACCAGCCAACCGAACATAACCACCGAGGGGCAAGATTCGAATAGTATAGGTAGTACCATTTTTCCGTTTCCACCAAATTTTTGGACCCATTCCTATTGAAAATTCACGAACCAAAATTCCTGCTCGTTTAGCAAAATAATAATGACCATATTCATGAACAAGGACAAGGATTCCAAAAACAATAATAAATGTAATAATTGTTATTATCAAAAAATCTCTTCCTTACGTTTGATTAAATGATCCCTAATAAATGAAGCATTGGCATAACAATTAGCATACTATCAAACCGATCTAAGATTCCACCATGGCCTGGAAGAATTTTTCCTGAATCCTTTACACCATAGTAGCGTTTTAATGATGATTCGATTAAGTCACCAAATTGACCGAAGATTGAAAGAATCAAAGTAACGAATATCATTGTTACCCAACCTGCACCAACAGGAATAAAGTAGCAATAAATAGTCAAAATAATAACAGCAGCTAATGTACCACCAATTGAACCTTCCCAAGTTTTATTAGGACTAATCTTAGGAGCAAGTTTATTTTTACCGATTTTTCGGCCAATTAAATATGCTCCACTATCTGTAATCCAAACGATTAGCATTCCATATAATAGCGTTTGAAAATTGATTGCCCGAGCAGCAATAAAGTAGCGAAATCCCATTCCAATATAGAGCATTGCTAATGTTAAAACCCCAGCATCATCGAAAGTAAAGCGTTGTTTTCGAATAACTGTATGTAATAGAAGTAAAACAACTAAAATATAGAATCCGAACCATCGAGTTGCAACACTGGGTAAGAAGTCAAGCCAGCTATCTGGCAATATTAATAAAGCAACCCCCAGATAACTGATCAAAGCTTCAAATGAAATTACAAACATTTTTTTCATTACCAATATTTCTGACATTGCAACCATTCCTAAGGCAACTGCTGCAATTGTTAATGGCCAATGACCATATATAATAAGCGGTATAAAGATTGCAAGTGCAATTACCGCGGTCGTTATTCTTGTTTTCAAAACAAAATCCCCTTATTATTTATTGATTTTTTAGCCCACCGAACCGCCGATGCCGTCCTTGATAGGCAATTATCGCTGATCGCAATGAGTCTTCATCAAAGTCTGGCCAGTGTTCTGGAACAAACTCCAATTCACTATAAGCAATTTGCCACAGCATAAAGTTACTAATCCGCTCTTCGCCACTTGTTCTGATTAGCAGATCAGGGTCCGCAAATGGCCCCAATTTTGCCGACATTAAGTACTTGCCAAAGGAAGCTTCATCAATATCCGCAATTGCCAAGTTCCCATTTTGAATGTCTTCTGCAATCTTTTTAGCAGCTTGAGTGATCTCATCTCGACTCCCATAGTTCAAAGCAAAGTTGAGAATCATTCCTGTACAGTGAGCTGTATCAGCCATTGCATCTTTAACAGCTTTTTGTGTGGCTTCAGGTAATTGCGTAATATCTCCCATTACCGTCACCTTAACATTATGTTTGATAAGATCTGGAACAAATGTTGAGAAGAAGCGGACAGGCAACTGCATTAAATAACTTACCTCTGAAGAAGGACGTTTCCAGTTTTCGGTTGAAAAAGCATATAATGATAAGACTTTTACCCCTAATTCACTAGCAGCAATTGTAATCTTTTTTACTGTTTGCATTCCTTGCTTATGACCAGCAACTCGTGGAAGGTGTCGTTTCTGCGCCCACCTGCCATTACCGTCCATAATAATTGCAATATGGTTAGGAATACGTTCCATATCAAGTTGCTGATTTATTTCATCATGTTTACTTTTGGAAAACACTAATTGTTCCTCCATTTTTATCATGTACTTAAGATTAATTACAGACATTTATTAAAAATTCACGTCTGCCAATTAATTATAGCTTTTATTATACCAGAGGCAAATTTCGATTTGTCAATCCACAGTAAATTGTTACATAGTTTTATCATAACAATTCAATTTTAGCCAAAATAAAAAGGTTGTGGACTTACGCAAAGTTCACAACCTTTTTATTTCTGAAAACTAGCCTTCCATTAATTCCTTTTCTTTTGCATTTGCAATATCTTCAAGGTTCTTAATTCCAGCATCTGTTTCGTTTTGAACTTTCTTTTCAAGATCATGGAATTCATCATCATTAAAGTCGCCGTTCTTGTTACCCTTCTTTAAGTCATCCATCGCTTCACGACGAACGTTTCGAACTGCAACTTTTGCCTTTTCTAATTCAGCTTTAACGTCCTTTACTAATTCTTTCCGCCGATCTTCAGTTAATTGTGGAATGATTAAGCGAATTGAGCTTCCGTCGTTTTGAGGAGTTAATCCTAAATTAGATGCATAGATTGCTTTTTCAATTTCTTCAAGCACGCTCTCATCATAAGGAGTGATTAATAATTGTCGTGCTTCTGGAATTGTGATTGATGCAACTTGATTTAATGGAGTTGGAGCTCCGTAATATTCAACTTTAATAGAATTTAATAAACTTGCATTGGCTTGACCAGCACGAATATCAGCAAGTGTCCGTTGAAGTGCATCACCTGATTTTGCCATTTTTTGTTTGGCATCATTTAAAATTTCTTTTCCTGTAGCCATATTATCAGTCTCCTTCAATTGTTGTACCAACTTCTTGACCAGTTACTACTTTCATAATATTGCCTGATGTGTTCAAGTTGAAGACTACCAATGGAATATGATTGTCCATCGATAGTGAACTAGCAGTAGTATCCATTACATGTAAATTCTTTTCAATGATATCCATATGGGTTAAATGATCAAACTTAGTAGCATCCTTAACTTTATTTGGATCAGCTGAGTAAACACCGTCAACCCCATTTTTACCCATTAAAATGGCATCAGCGTTGATTTCTGCTGCTCGTAATGCGGCAGTAGTATCAGTTGAGAAGTAAGGACTTCCTGTTCCACCAGCAAAAATAACGATTCGATCTTTCTCTAAATGACGAATAGCTTTCCGCCGAATATATGGTTCAGCAATTTGCCGCATTTCAATTGAAGTTTGTACCCGGGTAGGAACACCAATTGATTCAAGCGCATCTTGAAGTGACAAGGCATTCATAATGGTTGCCAACATTCCAATGTAGTCAGCTTGCGCACGTTCCATCCCTAATTCAGCACCAGTAACACCACGCCACATGTTACCACCACCAACAACGATGGCAATTTGAACGCCCAAATCATGAACTTCTTTTAATTCCTTAGCTACATCTTTTAAAACGGGAGGGTTGATTCCAAAACCCTTGTCACCAGCTAATGCTTCTCCACTGAGCTTTAAAATTACTCGCTTATATTTAATATCTGCCATACGATATCCTCCTTGAATTTGCAAGTTAATTTTTAAAAAAGGACGCACTACATTGAGTACGTCCTCCTTTTGACCGAACGCTTAGTTCATTTGGTCCTTAACTTCTTGAGCAAAGTCATCTTGCTTTTTTTCGATTCCTTCACCGACTTCGTAACGAATGAAGGACTTCAACTTACCATTCTTACTTGAAACATATTGTTCAACAGTTTGGTCAGAGTCCTTAACAAAGTCTTGATCTGCTAAACAAATTTGTGAAAGGAACTTGTTCAAACGACCTTCAACAATCTTGTCAACGATCTTTTCAGGCTTTCCTTCGTTTAAAGTTTCTTCCTTGAAGATAGCACGTTCATGGTCAAGACGTTCTTGAGAAACATCATCACGAGTCATGAATTCAGGGTTGATAGCTGCAACGTGCATTGCAACGTCTTTAGCAGTGGCATCATCAGCACCTTCTAAGACAACCAATGCAGCAATTTGACCACCTTGGTGTAAGTATGCTCCAAAGCTATCGCCGTCATCCTTTTCTACAACAGTAAACCGACGAAGGCTAACCTTTTCACCAGTTTTTTGTGTAGTACTGATAATATCATCATTTAATGTGCCATTTTCAGTCTTGATTTCTAATGCTTCTTCAACATTAGCAGGCTTGTTTTCACTAATTAACTTAGTAACCTTCTTCAATAAGTCCTTAAATGGTTCACTAGCAGCAACGAAATCAGTTTCTGAATTCAATTCAACGATTGCAGCTGTATTACCATTAACAGCAATATCAGCTAATCCTTCAGCTGCAACACGGTCACTCTTCTTGGCTGCCTTAGCAATACCCTTTTCACGAAGGTAGTCCATTGCTTTGTCCATGTCACCATCACTAGCAACTAATGCCTTCTTAGCATCCATGATACCGGCACCGGACTTTTTACGTAATTGCATAACTTGAGCAGCTTTAATTTCAGCCATGACGAAATCTCTCCTTTTATAATCTTTTTTGAAAAAGGGCTGTTTAGTACTTAGGCCAGAATGGTCCGTACAAAACAGCCCAAGAATTTAATGATTTTAGTCTTCTTTACCTTCAACGCTGTTCTTCAAGTTCTTTAATGAATCTTCGCTAACAGTTTCGTTAGTAGCGTTATCATCAGCAGTTTCTTGTTGAGCATCGTCTTGACCTTGCTTACCTTCAACAAAAGCATCAGCCA
Organism: Limosilactobacillus reuteri; assembly: GCF_020784725.1. Taxonomy (GTDB): domain Bacteria; phylum Bacillota; class Bacilli; order Lactobacillales; family Lactobacillaceae; genus Limosilactobacillus; species Limosilactobacillus reuteri_F. The sequence goes on along the minus strand of NZ_JAJGTZ010000044.1, from coordinate 5,075 downwards.
TCTTTGAAGTGATTAAGCGAACGGCACGGATAGCATCATCGTTTGATGGGATAACGTAATCAATGTCGTCTGGGTCAGTATTAGTATCAACCATAGCTACGATTGGAATGTGTAACTTTTGAGCTTCCTTAACAGCGATTTGTTCCTTGTGAGGATCAACAATGAACATAACATCTGGAATCCGTGGCATATCTTCAATACCACCAAGGAAACGTTCAAGCTTTTCACGTTGCTTAGTTAAAACAGCAACTTCCTTCTTAGGAAGAACATCAAATGTACCGTCTTCGCTCATCTTCTTAAGTTCCTTCAAACGAGCAATCCGTGATTGGATAGTCTTCCAGTTGGTCAAAGTACCACCTAACCAACGGTGGTTAACGTAGTATTGACCTGCACGAGTAGCTTCTTCTTCAATAGCATCTTGAGCTTGCTTTTTTGTACCAACAAATAAAGCAACACCATCGTTAGCAGCAACATCCTTCATGTAGTTGTAAGCAGTATCAATTAACTTAACAGTCTTTTGTAAGTCAATGATGTAAATACCGTTACGTTCAGTAAAGATGTATTCTTCCATCTTTGGGTTCCAACGACGAGTTTGGTGACCAAAGTGGACACCGGCTTCAAGCAATTGCTTCATAGATACAACAGACATAAATATACCTCCAAATTGTTTTTCCTCCCCAGTCTTCTTCTGGCAATGGGACTATTTAAGCACCCTCACCACCATCATTCTGGGTGTGAAATTGGCGCGTAACACCGAAATATAGTATACAAAAAACCTTGCAAACTGACAAGGTTTTTCACTTAACTTATTTTAAAATTTAACTAGTTTATCTGAGGTGCCAGTTTTAATCAAATCTAGATTGGCAGACAAACTCATCTTAACCATATTTTTAATTGCTTGATCAGTATAGAAAGCAATGTGGGGTGTGATTAAAACATTTGGCCGATCAACTAAATCCTTAAATTCATCATAATCGACTTCTTGGAAATCAATTTGCTGGTTAAAAATCTTGGTTTCGCCAGTCATTACGTCTAGAGCAGCTCCTCCGACTTTACCGCTATTCAACGCTTCGATCAATGCTTTTTCATCGACTAATGGTCCACGTGCAGTGTTAACCAGTAAGACCCCGTCCTGCATCATTGCAAATGTTTTTTCATTAAGCATTTTATCTGTTGCTGGAACATGAGGCAAATAAAGCGAAATAACTGTTGCCCGTTTATATAATTCATCAAGGCTAACGTATTCAACAATTCCTTCTAGTTCCTTATTTTGATGACGGCTATATGCAATCACTTTTGCACCAAAACCAGCAAAGATTTTAGCGGCTGTGGATCCAATGTTTCCTGTTCCAACTATCCCGACAACCTGCTTATTCATTTCCTTAGCAATATGTGGTGCCCAGTTATAATCTCCTTTCGCTAATTTTAAATAAAATTCTTTTGTTCGACGTAAAAGGTTAAGCGCTTGAGTAACTGAAAATTCAGCAATCGCAGCTGGGGAATAAACCGGTACATTGGTAATTTGGAAACCAAGTTCTCGCGCTAATTCATGGTTAAGATTATCGACCCCAACATTTCGCAATGACATCTTTGTAATGCCATTAAGCGCTAATTGACGTAAGGCCTCATCTGAATAAGGCTTTTGCTGGAATACTACTACTCCATCGCTTCCTTTAGACAAATTGACTGTGCTTTCATCTAAAAGTTTCGTTGTTGAGTCGACAGTTACTTCAGGATGTTCCTCTTGCCATTCCTTAATGTAAGGAACTTCATCCTGATAAACACCATACACATAAATTTTCATCTTAATTCCTCCATAGTTTTAACAAATTGACACCGTGGTCTAGTAAAAATTTTTCTTTTTGGCGGCGAGTTTGATGTTTAAAATAATATTCCGCACTCAAGGCATCATGCTTTGATTCAAATTCTTCTGAATAAATAAGCTTTAGCGGATGACGCTTTTTCACACGAGTATATTTTGCCCCTTGATAAGTCTGATGGGTATGAAAGCGCCGTTTAACATTGTTGGTAAAACCACAATAAAAGCTATTATCCGCGCAATACAATACATAAATATAGTATTTCTCACTTGCCATATAATAACTCCTGAACCGCTGGAGTATACTCGTTATCCGCTCCATGAACAATCAATGGTGGTACTACTTTTACTCCTCCAGGCCGGCCATCCTTAATCACTTCAAGCAACAAAATATTCGCATCACGATCAGGTTTAGGATGAATAAATTGAATTCTTTTAGGTGCTAATCTATTTTCCTGACACACTTGTAAAATCTCACCTAAACGATCTGGACGATGTACAAGATACCCATGACCATTCATTTTTAATAAACCACTCATCTTTTGAATAACCGTCACTAAATCGGTTGCTATTTCATGACGAGCAATCGCTAAAGCTTTATTTGGATTTTTCTGGCTTTGGGCTGTAACTGGGAAATAAGGAGGATTACAAAGGACAATATCAATCGAATCCTTAGAAATATAATCATTAACGTTAGCAATATCAGCATTAATGACGGTATATCGATCTTGTAAATCATTTAGCAAAATTGTCCGTTTAGCCATATCAGCAATTTGTGGTTGTAATTCAACTTCAGTAAATGTTCCACCAAGCTTATTGTGGAGAAAAATGCCGATTGCCCCATTTCCAGCGCATAAATCAACAATTTTCAATTTCTGTCGATGATTGGGACGCACGAAATTTGCTAATAAGACCGCATCTAATGAAAAAGCAAAATAATGGGGATTTTGGATTATCCTTACATCCTGACTATATAACTGATCAATTCTTTCATTTTTTTTAAGAATATTTCTATTTTCCATTATGCCCTCCATTATTTTTTGTACTTGCAAGATCCACTTTTTTTCGTCATACTGAGGAACGAAAACTTAATTTTGTTATAGATTGGAAGATTGACATGTTGTACACTTTTCTCGTTAAAATCGTTAATCCATTTTTAAATTTGATTAACGGGCGACCTAAAATATACAATCGGGAAAATATCCCTGAAGGCAATTATATTATTATTGCACCTCATCGTACTTGGATGGATCCTGTCTTACTAGCGCTTGCCGTATGGCCAAAAAAATTTAGCTTCATGGCTAAAAAAGAACTTTTTAAGAATCCAATTGCTAGCAAATTCTTAAAAGCGTTAAATGCCTATCCAGTTGATCGGAAAAATCCTGGTCCGTCTGCTATTAAAAAGCCGGTTACAATTTTAAAGAAAACTGACTTATCGACCATTATTTTCCCTAGCGGCTCACGCTACTCATCTAAATTAAAAGGCGGGGCCACCGTGATCGCTAAAATGGCAAACGTCCCCTTAGTTCCTGCTGTTTACCAGGGACCTCTAAAATTTGGCCAGCTATTTACTCGTAAGCCGCGCCAAATTGCATTTGGGAAGCCTATTTATATTGACCGAAAGCAACGGCTCACCCCCGAAGTACAGGCTGATTTAGAAAAGCAAATGCAAGACGCTTTTGACCAATTAGATAGACAAATTGATCCCAATTATAAATATATTGTTCCTCCAAAGCCGAAGAATGACGAATTTTAATTTCCAATATAAAAGGATGTGATAATTATCACATCCTTTTATATTATTTACGATTCGACTTTTTAGCTTGTGCTTTCATCGCTTGCATCATTTGATGTAATTTACGACTTGATGGTTTTTGTCCCATTTGAAGCATCATCGTCCGCAGCATCTCTTCCGAAATCGGTGGATTATTGCGGAGGTAGTTTTCCATGTATTTACGTGCACCAAAGAAGCCGATAACCAAACCGACTAATAATGCAAGAATCATTAGCATGATCGTCATACCCACAATTACTCCCTCCTTTGCTCGTTACCTATCCATCTTACACGAAAGAGCAATTTTTGAAAAGAGCAAATCACTGTTAATCGTCACGAAGTCCTTTTTTACGTTGAATTTCACGAACCTTTTCAGGAGTAACCTCTTTCCCTTCTTTATCAAAGATCCGCATCATTTCAATATTACTACGCATCGCTTCTCTAAAGTTCTTTAGATATTCCTTACGTAATCGATCTCGTTCCTTAGTTTCTTCTTCAGTTAAGCCTTCTTCTTTATTCTTATGAGCAAGCTCATTAATCCGCTTTAATAAAGCATCTTGTTCTTTTGATTCAGCCATTATAGTCATCTCCTTAGTAAAGTCGATTTTACTTATTTTATAAAATTAATGCAAATCACGAACGTACGTTTGAAATATGCATCTATCTATGATAAGCTTAACACAATTAATGATAATGAGGTGTCAATATGGCAAAGGTAGCAAAAAATAAACAAATGGCCGTCCTAAATTATATTCATAAACAAGTTGAAGATCATGGCTATCCACCGACTGTTCGCGAAATTTGTAGTGCTGTTGGATTGTCTTCAACTTCAACAGTCCATGGACACATCTCTCGCTTAATTGAACAAGGATTCTTACAAAAAGATCCTTCTAAGCCTCGAGCACTTGAGATTACATCCAAAGGGCTTGATATTTTAGGTGTAAAACCGATTCAAAAAGAAATCCCAATGCTTGGTGTTGTTACAGCTGGACAACCAATTTTAGCAGTCGAAAATGCTACTGAGTTTTTCCCGATACCTCCTTCTATTCAAGATAATAATGATTTGTTTATGCTTACCATTCGTGGAACCAGTATGATTAAAGCAGGGATTTTTAATGGCGATCAAGTAATTGTACGTAAACAATCCACAGCTAAAAATGGTGATATCGTTATTGCAATGAACGATGATAATGAGGCTACTTGTAAACGATTCTATAAAGAAAAAACACGTTTTCGTTTACAGCCAGAAAATGATACGATGGAGCCAATCTTCTTAGACAATGTGAAAATCCTTGGTAAAGTGGTGGGACTATTTCGTGATCATATTTTCTAAGCCTAATAAAAAGAGTCCAAAAAGGGCTCTTTTTTATTAATGTCTTTAGGCCTGGTTGAGTGCGCGAGCAGAGCGAGTGCACGAAACAAAAAACCACCTGCTATGCGGGTGGGCGATAAAAATTATATAAAAAGGCCTCTTTTGCCTTA
>NZ_JAJGTZ010000043.1 GCF_020784725.1 Limosilactobacillus reuteri | reverse complement strand
AGGATACACCTGTACCCATGCCGAACACAGAAGTTAAGCTTCAACACGCCGAAAGTAGTTGGGGGATCGCTCCCTGCGAGGATAGGACGTTGCCACGCAATAGTAAAAAGGACATGCATTGTTGAGTACAGTGCATGTCCTTTTTTATATAAGTAATACGTCTAGTTCTGGTTAATTGTCATGCTCCAGACTATATCTATTTAGTCTTTTGAAAAATAATTTATTTTTAATTTAATTAAAACACCAAACTATAACTTTTACATCGATTATAGCTCAGTGCTTTACTAATTAGATTTTATTGACTGGTTTTTGTAACCAATGAAAGAAAATAGTGCGCTGACTATTAGCTAGTAACCACCATCCGCAAGCTAAGAAGAAGGCCCCAATTACATCGGAAGTAAAATGAGCCCGCAAATAAACTCGCGAATACATAATAATAATAATCCATAGTGCGCCGACGATTTCTAATAATACCTTTTGCCATTTAACTTTACAATAGGGTAAAAGAAGAGCCAAGAGCGTAAAAATAAAAATAACTGTTGAAAAGGTATGCCCACTCGGGAAACTATATCCACTAACACTAATTAACCGAAAAGGAGGACGGAGACGCGCAACGCTATACTTGATTAATATTACTAAACAGTAACCGATAAATTGTAACATTCCATACCAAACACTATCAGTTGCTCTTCCGCGACGCCATAAGAAGAGCATTAGGCCAATTGTTATAATACCAACTGTAACAGGGTCACCCATAAAAGTTAATTCGGTTAGGATAGTGGTTTTAATCTTAGATACTGGCGCAGTCAGGGTAAAACCCTCTCCATCAAGTGTATGAATAAATGACGAATTAGTCAAAACGTTAAAGAGTAATACTCCGAATAAAATCCAGCAAAAAAGTCCGAACCCGATTTGTGCTTTTTTATGCATTATTTCTAAGCCTCATTCATTTTCATTATCATCTCTAATTATATCCTATTTATTCTTAAAAAGTTATTCAGCCTCCACGAAAACGTTTACATTTAAAATAAATGCGATACAATAAAAGTAAAAAAGAGGAAGGACGACTTTAATGAATAACCAATTACGTGGATATGCAATTGTTGATCAAAAGATTACGATTAATTATCAAAACAGTTCAATTATTTTATCAGTTATTACGCCTGAAATCATTCGAGTATTTCAAGATCACGGTGAAAAAGGATCATCATATGCTATTGAAGGCAATAAGACAATAAAAACTAACTTTACAGTTTTAGATCATGGTGACCATCTTGAATTAACTACGGCAGCTCTAATTGTAAAAATATACGACAATGAAAAAATAGATGTTTATGACAAAGATGGTCATCCATTAATCATTGATTATCAGGGCAAGCGGACACCAATTGACCGAGGATTAGATGAGGCTCATGCCAAATTAGTTGCCGCCGAAGGTCACGATATTGCTGGTGGAAGTGACCAAGATAAGACATATTTTGAGATAATTAAATCTTTAGCTACTGATGAACAGATATATGGCCTTGGTGATAAAACTGGGTATTTGAATAAACGAGGCTACGAATACGATAACTGGAACACTGATAATCCAGCACCCCAAGTAGAAAGTTTTACCCGGCTTTATAAGTCTATTCCTTTTATGTTAGGCTTAAAGAACGGTCATCCATATGGTTTCTTCTTTGATAATCCTTATCGGAGCCATCTTGATTTAGGAAAAGAAAATGTTAATTACTACTTTTATTCTGCAGTTGCCGGTAACCTTGATTATTACATTATCGGGGGCCCGCACTTGAAAGATATTGTTACAAATTATACTTACCTTACTGGGCGCGTTCCATTGCCACAAAAATGGGTACTTGGTTATCAGCAATCGCGTTGGGGGTACAGTGTAAGTCCTGAAAAAGTTCAAGAGATTGCGACTAAACTGCGAGAAAATGATCTTCCTTGTGACGTGATCCACTTTGACATTGACTATATGGATGGTTACCGAGTATTTACTTGGAACAAAGAAAAGTTTACTGATCCCCAAGCATTTGTTTCCAAGTTGAGAGACCAAGGATTTAGAGTAATGCCAATTATTGACCCCGGTGTTAAGCAAGATAAAAAGTATAAAATTTATAAAGAAGGAATTAAGAAAGGATACTTTGTTAAGAATCCTGATGGAACCGTTTATGTTAATAAGGTTTGGCCTGGCGATGCTGTTTTCCCTGACTTTGGCCGAGAAGAGGTACAACAATGGTGGGCCGATAATTGTAAATACCTTGTTGATACCGGAACAGCTGGAATTTGGGACGATATGAACGAACCAGCATCATTCGAGGGTGAAATCCCTGATAATATTGTCTTTAGTGATGGAAAATACCCTTCTACTCATAAGAAATTGCATAACGTTTATGGACATAATATGGCAAAGGCTACTTACAATGGATTAAAGAAATACAGCCATAAACGACCTTACGTCATTACTCGGGCAGCTTATGCGGGAACGCAAAAGTATTCAACCGTCTGGACAGGTGATAACCAAAGTTTGTGGCCCCATCTACAAATGATGATTCCTCAATTATGTAATTTAGGAATGAGTGGTTTTACCTTTGCGGGAACTGATATTGGTGGATTTGGTGCGGATGCTACGGCCGAAATGCTAACACGTTGGATTGAGGCAGCTTTATTTAGTCCTCTTTATCGTAATCATGCTTCAATGGGAACGCGTGCACAAGAAGCTTGGGTATTCGGTGAGCCGACGCTCTCAATCTACCGGACATATTTAAAGTTAAGATATCGTTTTATTCCATTCTTATATGATCTTTGTTACAAGGAGACAAAGAATGGGCTCGGAATAATGCGTCCGTTAGTATTAAACTACGATCAAGATCCTGCTGTTCGGACAATGAACGATGAATATATGGTTGGTGATGAATTACTAGTTGCTCCGGTAGTTCAAGAAGGCCAAAATACACGAGCAGTTTATTTACCAGCAGGGGAGTGGATTGACTTTTGGAACGGTGTTGAATATGCAGGTAAGCGGACAATTTTGGTTGAAGCTCCAATTGATAAATTACCATTATTCATTAAAAAGAATACGATTATTCCATGGGGCCCTGAAGTAAGTCATATTAGTGATGGACCTACTGAAACAATGACTTTCCGTTTATATGGACAACATGCCTCATATACTCATTACCAAGATAATGGCCTTGACTTTGCTTATCAAAGTGGTGAATACAACCTTTATCAAATCAAGGCTTCTCAAAATGGAGTAACAATAGATATGCCTCATAACGGTTATAATAAGAATTACCAGAAGATTTTTGTAGAATTAAATGATCAAAAATTGACGTTTGAATTTGATCCACAAACACAGACCTATGTCCAACAATAATCTGAGATAGAAGTAAGACCGAAGAAGAAGTTTAGTGCTTATTCTTCGATCTTACTTTAGTTTACATAATATTTAACATAGCGAAACGTTGCTGTTATCTTTTTACACTCATCCATGATAAACTGGAAGTTGATTTATTTTTATAGGAGACAAGAAGATGAAAGAAACGCAAGAGAACATTCCATTAGCTATTGCAACGGTTGTTCTTGGAATAGTCGTTGGGTTTAGCTCATTGATTCTTAGCGCTATTCTAGATTTAACAGAGCACTATTTTTTGAACTTTAACGAGACAAATAAGATTCCGGTTAATATTAATATTTTTCCTATTCATCGATTTGCCTCGGTGCTAATAGGAGGGATAATTGCTGCCATTATTTGGTACTTCCTTCAGCGTCATTATCACCCAGTTAGTATTAAGAATGCCTTAAATGGTAAAGAGATGCCATTAAGAAAAACATTCATTCACGTGGTTACTCAGATCTTTTTTGTAGGAACTGGTAATTCGATTGGTCGTGAATTAGCCCCACGAGAAGCAGGAGCCGCTATTGCCCAGAAATGGTCCCGAGCACTTGATTCTTATCGGTGGTTACACCTTAAGGATGAAGATAAACACTTATTGATCGCTGCCGCTGCCGGAGCTGGATTTGCGGGAGTCTATATCGCACCTATTACAGGAACTGTTTTCTGTCTAGAAATTTTATATCGACGCATTAATGCCCGTTCAGTTTCCGTTAGTCTAATTATGTCAGTAATTGCAACGATGATCGGTTCGATTTTAAAAGGATTCAAGCCATATTATATCGTCGGAAGTCGTGACTTCTCTTTATTATCAGTTCCATTAGCAATTGTTCTAGGCTTAATCCTTGGAGTAACCGGAACCTGGTTTAAACAAGGAGTTAAAGCAGCTTCTAGTAAACGGGCAACGGGTAAGAATATTTTCTGGCAATTGCCACTTTTGTCGTTCTCAGCGGGAGCAATTGCAGCTTTTTATCCGCAAATTATGGGTAACGGGCGGGGACTTGCTCAATTAGCCATGAATACGACCACCGTCAATTCTCAGGTCCTAGGAGCGCTCTTGTTTGGTCTCGTTGCTAAAGTAGTGGTTACCTTATTTACAATCAAATGTGGGGGCTATGGAGGAACACTGACGCCATCGATTGCTGCTGGAGCAGTTATTGGAGTATTTCTCGGTATTCCTTACATGCACTTCTTCCCAGTTGTGACTTTAACGCAGTGTGCAGTTATTGGAGCTTCATTATTTTTAGCAGCGTCACAGCAGGCACCGTTAATGGCATTATTTATGTTATTTGAAGTTTGTCACCTTAACTTTACAGCTTTTCTTCCCCTGGGGATTGGAGTCGCAATTTCAATCGGAATTTCAAAGTGGATGCAGGAAGCAAAAGCAAGTACAAAATAACCTTTAGTAAAAACATTATCTAATAAAATAGCAAGGATGAAATTTCTTCCAACCTTGCTATTTTTTATTAATGTCTTTAGGCCTAGTTGAGTGCGCGAGCAGAGCGAGTGCACGAAACAAAAAACCACCTGCTATGCGGGTGGGCGATAAAAATTATATAAAAAGGCCTCTTTTGCCTTAAGATGTAGGTGTTCAAGCCAAAGTCAATAAGGGAAAAGAGGTTATATAAATATGACTAATAAATTAAATAGCTTAGCCCATACGAAGTGGTTATGTAAGTACCACATCGTATTCATACCAAAGTATAGACGTAAAGCGATCTTCAATCAATACCGAAGAGACCTAAGAGATTATATTCGTTTATTGTGCAAATATAAGGGAGTAGAAATAATTGAAGGTCATATGATGCCAGATCATGTGCACTTGTTAGTAAGTATTCCGCCGAAGCTAAGTGTATCGCAGTTTATGGGATACTTAAAAGGGAAAAGTGCATTAATGATGTTTGATCGACATGCAAACTTAAAATACAAATATGGGAACCGACATTTTTGGGCTGAAGGCTACTACGTAAGTACAGTTGGATTGAATGAATCCACGATAAAGAAGTATATCCGAGATCAAGAGAAACATGATATAGCAATGGATAAGCTAACAAGTGTGGAATATTCGGACCCTTTTAAGGGTAAGTGAAGTAGTACAAACACCGCTTAAAGCGGTGGCAAAGTAGTCAGAGCATTTTGGCTTGAGCAAAGCGAAAGCCAGCGCCTTGAGACGCCGGCTTTTATTATCGGCTTATAGCCGATGTGCAAACCACCCGTTTGACGGGTGGTTATGATTTTTAAAAAATATTTTAGGCGCTCCGAAAAAATGATATAATGAAAATGGAGGTGAGGAGAGTGACGGTAATTTATGTTCATAATACTAATCAATCACAAAATATTACTTGTTCAGATGGCTCACAAGGTGTATTGCGAGTTAGTAAAACGAATAATGCAGTGCGGTATAATTTTAAATTTTATAGCCACGCACATCTTGGATTCTGGTTAGATAAGCGGCAATTCTATGATGGTAAGTCATTAATTGTAAAAGGAGTTTTGGAAAATGAACGATTAGAAATTAAATTTGTTAACTAGCGAAAAGACGTTTAGAAGTCATCGTCTAAGTTTGACTTAGGATGAGTTCTAAACGCCTTTCTTTTATTTCAAGGGGGGATCCCAAAGAATATTCACTAAACTATTAGATGATTTTTTCTGCATGACTTAATACATCAGCGATCAAGGTCATTACCTGTGGATCCTCTAAATGATAGATAACGGTTTTTCCTTCTCGCCGTTGTTGAACTAAATTATATTTTCTCAATAGTTGCAGCTGGTGAGAAACCCCCGATTGTTCCCAGTTCAACTTCATACTAATTTCTGAAACGCTCATCGAATGTTGAATCAGCAAATATAATAATTGTAACCTTTTAGGATTCCCTAGTAATTTAAATAATTGACTGATTTTATTAACATTTGGAATATCTGTTGTCCAACGGTCTACCACAATAAATATCACTTACTTTCTATAAACTCCCTAATAGTAATTTAGTGAATATTAATAATAAACTGCCTACCTTTATTCTAGAACAGAAAAGAATTTTTTTAAAACAAAAAAGCAAGAAGTATAGCTTTCATTATACTTCTTACTATGTAACGTATAATTATTTAAAATTAATTACAGTGATAAACGTTGTCCCACAAAGATTGTGTATGGACTTTGAATATTATTCTTAGCTGCAATTGACCGCCAGTTTAATCCGTGGTAGGCAGCAATCTTTGATAGTGAGTCACCGCTTTGAACCACGTAGTTTCCGTGATTGGTAGTGGAATAGTGTGAGGTGCTTCTTTGAACACTAGCACTATTGTTAATCCGTAATTGTTGACCAACCTCAATTAAATTAGGGTTACTAATGTGGTTGGTTGAAGCTAATGCAGATGTGGTAGTGTTAAAACGAGCGGCAATTTGTGAAAGGGTATCACCACTTTTAACTGTGTATGTGCCATTAGCATTAATAGTAACTTGTTTATTTTGCTGGCTTTCTTGGTGGTGAGTAGTAGTATTTTGAGCTATAGTTTTTTGATGAAGCGTTAATACTTGACCTACATGAATCATGTTAGGATTACTAATATGATTGAGCTGAGCTAATTGAGTATAAGTGGTGTTAAACTTACCAGCGATTCCTGAAAGGGTGTCACCACTTTTAACTGTGTATGTATTACTATTGGTTGTAGTATTAGTTTCATTTTGCTTAGAGTTTGTTTGTTGCTGTTGTTTAGCAGGTTGACGAACCAAGAGCCGTTGACCAACATAAATGCGGTTAACATTGTGGATATCGTTTAAGGCAGCGAGGTTATTCACAGTCGTATTAAATTGTCCGGCAATGCGTGATAATGTGTCCCCGCCCTTAACAGTATAGTAACTGGTATTAGAAACAGTTACATTAGTTTCTGGAGTTTGAGCACTTTCAGTTTGCTTATTCGTAACAACTTTCCCAGAAAGTGCAACGGCATCTAACTGGTTTAAGTTATATGTCTGAACAAAACGAATTAAGGTACTAGCATAGCTTGGATCAGTAGCATAGCCGTCTTGACGAAGCTTATTTGCAACAGATGCATAGTTAGTGTCGCCAAGTAAGTTCCGATAACGACTATTTACGTTGAGAAAACGACCATGATCAGTAACTGATTCGGAGTTGTTAGCGTAGGCCCGGAAATTGGCGTTAACGTAAACGCTCCGGCCACCATAAACTTCCCGTGTACGCATTACAACTGAATTTCCATTATAGGAACCCTTAATTCCAAATAAGTTATGGGCTTGGGTTGATAAGGCTGAACGGCCCCAACCGCTTTCAACGATAGCCTGGGCAACCGTAATTGAAGGAAGAACTTTGTATTCATTCCATCCTTGGATTGCACCAGGAGCAACACTTTGGATGAATGCTTGTTGTGAAGCGTTATTACTGAAATGGAGAGTACTTAAATTCGTTGTGGAGTTCTCTTGCGGTGCAGCAACGGCACTAGCAGCCTTTGGAGCAGCAGGAGTAGCTTGTTTAGCTTCAGCAGACTGTGCTGAAGCTGAATCAGCTGCGGTTTGGCTAGCAACAGTTTGGCTGGCATTAGAAGCAGCATTATTTTCTGTTGAGGCGCTATTTGCTGTGCTTTGAGCGACAGCAGAAGAATCAGCTGTGCTATTTGTATTATTTTGTGTGTTGGCATTAGTAGTAGCGGCAGGTTCTGCAGAAGAAACTGAAGCATCATCCGCATGAGCAACAGCGCCGCTAGCAGTTAATAAGGTAACAGCAGTTAATCCAGCGAAGACCCATTTTTTTCCGCTTTTGTACATTTTAAAATGGGTTGATGGATCATTATTAGATTGACGATTCATTGGCAGTGACTCCTTAAGTTATATTTGAAATTCCTAAACATTACTCCTAAAAGTGGCTTATTAAGCATTTCATAAATTAAAATAATATCAAAAAGGTCCAAAAGTTTAAGAAGTTCTAAAGATTCAACTACCTATAAACTAGCATTAATTCTCTTTAGCGTCAATTTAACTTTGAAGGTAAAAAGTAAAGGAAATCCTTTAAAACTGGGGAGAAAATATTATAAAATCAATAATTATCATCTTCACAAAGCGTATTTTATCAAATGAAAAATATTTTTAGATAAATGATAAATTAAACATATGTAATAGAACCCATTTTGTAAAAATAGCGATTAAAACTATATTTAAAGTAACCGTCGATTGTTTAAATGTGGTGAGCTATAATAATGGAATAACTTAAACGAAATTAATCAAGGAGTTTTAGAATGGTTGCTAAGTTAAAAGATGTTGCTCAATTAGCCGGGGTCTCAGTAACTACTGTTTCAAGAGTAATAAATAATTATGGTTCTTTAAGTCAAAAGACGATTGACAAGGTCCATGCGGCGATGCGAGAGTTGAATTACCAACCCAATGCCTTGGCACGGGCGATGCAGGGGAAACCATCTAAGTTTGTTGGCTTGATTTTTCCTAATTTAATTAATCCATTTTTTGCAGAATTAGCAAATGAGCTTGAACACGAATTATTTAAAAAGGGTTATAAAACAATTATTGCATCATCGGCACAAAATCCGGAAATAGAGCATGAATACTTAAATATGTTGATGGCAAATCAAGTAGATGGGATTATTTCGGGTTCTCATAATCTGGGAATAGAGGAATATCACCAACTTACTGCTCCAATTGTTTCTTTTGATCGATATCTTGCCGATAATATTCCGATTGTTGCAGCTGATAGTTACCACGGGGGTGAATTAGCAGCGAAGTATTTAGTAGAACATGATGTAAAACACTTGGCGGTAATTGTGGATGAAGATACGTCTGTTTCACCTACCATCAATCGAATTCAGGGAGCACTCGATTTTTTGAATAAACAGAAACGAGATTTTGAACCTTTAGCTATCCAACATTTGGATCTTGAGGCTACGTTCCCTGGTAATTATGATGGAGTGTTGGCTTCTAATGATGTTCAAGCATTAACGATTAGCAATCTTTACTCTCAGGCAGGAAAGCAAATAAATAAAGACTTTTTTATTACAGGTTATGATGGTTCGCGATTAATTCGGAAAATAGCGCCTTACCTTCCAACGATAATCCAACCAATTCCATTGTTAGCCCAAGAATTAATTGAAACTTTAATGAAGCGAATAGAAACACCTCATGAAAAGATAGAAACTAAACTTGTTCCGGTTGAATTTTATCAACCAAAATAAGCAGAAAAAGGACCTAGAAGAAAGTAATGTTTTCTTCTAGGTCCTTTTTAGATTAGAGCAGAGAAAGATTATTAGTTCTGCTTTAGAAAATATTTAGCTTTGATTTTGCTTCAAATGGTATGAATGGTAATGTTACTTACTTTGCATGAACCGTTGAAGCAATTCGACTTCTTCTGAAGTTACTGGAGTATTGGATGATTTAATTTCGTGAATTCGTTCAACAGATAAATGACTGCCGAAAGCAACTTCATTATCATTTAAGTCATTTTCGCGCTCAAAGTTAATCAATTCTTGAGCAAGCTCACTCAAATTGTCCATGAAAACATTCCTCCTTAGTAGGTATATTATTAAATAATACTAACCTTATCTCTTATTCTAAATCAAGACACAGTTTGTTACCAAAAATTAGTTTAGCACAGTTTGAACTTATCCTTGTAGTTATTTTATTAAATTTATTCGTTTGTTATTAAGATTTAACGACAAGTGAATCAATTTGTGTGATAATCATAATAAATAATTTAGAGAATGGAGTATTGAAAATTATGAGTTGGAATTGGCTAGGATGGCTATCGTGGATATGTGCAATTGTCTTTTTTTGTTATGTAATCCACTATATTCGTGTTAAACAATTAATGTTGATTGCGAAGACAAAAAAAGTATTTAAATTAAATTTAGTGATCCGTTATGTGATCTTATTAGTTGTCTCGCTATGTTGGCTCGGGGGGATGTCATATCTCACATTTTTCCGTCCAGTTGACATTAATAATCATCAACAAACACAGACTTCAATTACCTATCGCCCACTTCAAATGGGAAATGAGTCCGATGATTTCTATTATGTTTTAGCGACTCGTAGTAAAAGCGGGAAGCACCCAATTGTGTCATATACGTACTGGGCTGGAAATGATAAATACACAACAAATTCACGGTATGGATCGGTTGCTGATGGGTCACGGATAGTTACCTTAGATGCGAGTGCTTTGCCATGGGATAAAAAGGAATTAGAAAAAGAGGATGCCAAGACAGGACATGCTTTTGCAGCGGTAATGGATGTAAAGTATAAAAATACTGTTATTAATGGTTTAGGGTTCAAAGCAAATCATAGTGCTGTAACCTATACACTCTTACGTGTACCTTCCTCTGATATGGTAGCTGAACGTTAAAATGGACCAGCAAACAGTAAAATTAAAATGGGTTGCCCTTACAAGTTTGTTGAACAACACTGGGGCAGCTTTTTTATGGCCGCTTACAACTATGTACCTTCATAATTACCTTGGGCAAACTTTGACAACTGCTGGGTTTGTAATGTTGATAATGTCAATTGCCATGATGATGGGAAATTATTTAGGAGGATGGTTGTTTGATCATTGGAAACAATATCAAACAGCTATTTTAGGAGTTAGCCTCTCAACATTAGCAATATTCTTATTGATCTTTATTCATGGTTGGCCATGGTATGCTGTCCTAATTACGATTAATAGCTTTGGAGATGGAATCAATGCTACGATTATTAATTCTTATGGGACGTTGATTAGTGATCATTCTTCCCGTTATGTTTTTAATTATATTTATATGGCCTTTAATATCGGAGTTGTAATTGGAACGTTGCTAGTGGGCGTTCTTTTACCGATTAGTGTAGTAGTAGTTTTTGCTGTAGCAACAATCTTTTATGCTTTGTTAATGCTAGTAGTAGTTTTAACGTTTAACGTGGCCGTAGATGCAATTAAAAATAATTCAGAGATACAGGAACACTATCATGTTTCCCGCCAATTACATTCGCGATGGATCATCTTGGTTTGGTTTATTCTCATAAACTATATTACGGTTCATTTAAGTTATTCCTTATGGGAAAGTGTAATGGCAGTCCATATGACAAATATGGGAATTCCATTTTACGCTTATAGTATGTTATGGACATTAAATGGGGTATTAATTATTATCGGACAACCACTCGTTAATAAATTAAGTCCCTATGTTCGTTTATCAACGCAAATTATTGTGGGAATCTTTATTTTTGCCCTATCTTTCCTCTTGTTAATTTTTGCTCGGACTTTGACAGCATTTGTTATTGATTTTGTAATCTTAACAATTGGTGAAATGACCAGTTTTGCTGGCCTACCTGCTTGGATTGCCCAACTGACTAATGTCGATGAAGCTGGGCATTACCAAGGATTGCTTAATATTATGATGTCGGTTGGACGGGCAATTGGTCCATTGTATGGTGGATTTGTCATTGAAAAGGGAAGTTATCAATTTTTATTTATTTCAGTCTTTTGTCTAATGACCGGTACTTTGATTATTATCTGTCTTTATTTATGGTATTTACACCGAGTTCAGCGACGGCTTAATTTAGATAAATGATACCCAAAATCTGTAAGCTATGGTAAAATCACTAATGTATTATAAAAGCATTGATGTAGAAACAAAGTGCCTGTGTAATTGACAGAGATCCAGTTGAACTGAGAGCTGGGAGCAGACATGATCCACCTCTACTAGCTGAAAGGATGAATTTTAGTAGTCTGTTCCGGTGATTCCGTTATCGTCAGGAGTTAACGCAACTCCATGAGGCAGTGGCTGTGAGGTTACTGTGAAATAGAGGTGGAACAGTGATGAATATCGCCCTCTAAGGCTGTTAAGGTCTTAGAGGGCTTTTGTTTTTATACGTAACGAAAGGGGAAACACAGTTAATGGATTATCAAAAGCCAAAGGGAACTGCAGATATCTTACCAGGAACTACAAGCATTTGGGAAAAAGTAGAACAAAATGCGCACGAAGTTTTTAACCAGTTTGGATACCGTGGAATTCGAACACCGATGTTTGAAGACTATCATGTTTTTTCACGGAATGTGGGTGATACTTCAGATATTGTTGAAAAAGAAATGTACGATTTCCATGATAAGGGTGATCGTCATATTGCATTGCGTCCAGAGGGGACAGCTGGAGTAGTACGGGCTTATGTAGAAAATAAGCTCTATGGTCCAGAATATCCTAAACCTTATAAAGTTTATTACATGGGACCAATGTTTCGGTATGAACGACCACAATCAGGGCGACAACGTGAATTCCACCAAATTGGAGTTGAGGCATTAAACAATGAGTCACCACAGATTGATGTGGAAGTTATTTCAATGGCAATGGCTCTCTTTAAGAAGTTTGGGGTACCAAATGTTAAATTAGTTATTAATACCCTTGGGGATAAGAAAGTTCGTGAAGATTACCGTGAAGCATTAATTAACTATTTGAAGCCTCACTATGATGAATTGAGTAAAGACTCTCAAGAACGTTTATATAAGAATCCATTGCGTGTGCTTGATAGTAAGGATGAAGGTGATAAGAAGATTGTTGCGGAAGCACCATCAATCCTTGATTATCTTGATGAAGAGTCCCAAGCTTACTTTGACGAAGTGCAGGCACTATTAAATAAATTAGGAATTGACTTTGAAATTGACACTAATATGGTGCGGGGATTAGATTACTATAACCATACTATTTTTGAAATTATGTCAGACTCACCAGTATTTGGTGGGGGTTACACAACTGTTTGTGCAGGGGGCCGTTATAATGGTTTGATTAGCCAGCTTGGTGGTCCTGAAGAAGGTGGAATTGGCTTCGGAATGGGTGTCGAACGGTTAATGCTCTTACTCCAAGAAGAAAATCCTGCATTTGCTCCTCAAGATCAACTAGATGTCTTCTTCGCTAGTGCTGATCAGCAGGGGGATGAAATGGCATTTGAAGTCCTCAGTAAAATTCGTCAGCAAGGAATTGTGGCTGATAAAGATTACAGTGGAGTAAAAGTTGGTAAGCAGATCAAAGAAGCTTTCCGTCGTAATGCAAAATATTTTGCAGTGTTTGGCGCTCGTGAAGTTGAAGAAGGAACTTTCCAATTAAAGAATGCTGCTACTAAGGATGCAACAACTATTAAAGTTAGCGATTTTGTAGCAAATCCAGCAGAATATTTGAAATAACTAAAATAAAAGCGAGCGGGAAAGTACTTTCTTAATAAGGCTAGCCGCCACTAAAAAAGGCAGAAACTAAGAGATCATAGAAAAGTTCTCTTAGCCTCTGCCTTTTTTGAATAGGATATTATTTTAACGGCAAATATTTCCAAGGGCGTTATAATTTACATCGCGGGTTGCATAATCCTCTATTAGCTTGTTTACAAGGCGATCTAATTCTCGTTGTTCATTTTCACTCAATGTGTGGTAAGCAGCTTCAGCAATTTTGTCTCGACGCTTTAGCAGATTATCAGCAACTTCGATACCTTCTGTGTTAAGTTGAATTTTGTAGTCCTCCTCGTTAATTGGGGTGGTAGTTGCCAAGTTGTTTGTTACTAATGCTTTAGTAGCATCTTCAAGGTCACTTGGCCGGTAATCGAAGTCGTAAATTAGTTGTTTGCTAGTTAAACCGTCATCATGTTTACGTAAAATCCGGAGAAGACGGTGAAAATTGTGACGATCAGGAAAACCTGGTAAGCAATAATCACCATGACGTTCTTCTTCAATGTGTACTTGGCACTTCAACATTGATTGGTATTTTTCAAAATTTTTAACATCTATAAATAATTTGGTTGTTAACTCTGACATATTATTTACCTCCAAATTAGTTCACTGAAACGTTCGTCACTTATTATAATAATATTAATATTAAGTGATTAATAGTAAAACGGCTCGGTAAATAATATTCCAATCAGTCTACTGCATAGGTTCCCATATCATTTGCGACGACAACATTTCCTGCGTAATCTTTTCCGTCATTCTTGGTTAAGCCAACTTTATTATAGGCAAAAGTTACGGTTGTAGTAGCTCTGACAGCAGTTCCCATTACTTCTCCAGTATCAGTATTAACTCCTGATGGCATATCTACCGCAATGACAACCGCATTAGTTTTATTAATCGCATTAATCGCATCAGCATAAGTTCCTTTTACTGCACGATCGATTCCGATTCCAAACATGGCATCGACAATTAATGTTGCCTTATTAAGGACAGCGAGATCAGCGGTTTCGGGAATTTGATAATATTGAGCGATTTTTTCTTGTGTTTGGTGTTCAGCAGATGCATGTTTAGGATTACCGATGTTGAGGATTGTTACATGGACACCAGCAATATGCAGCAAACGTGCAATGGCTATTCCATCCCCGCCATTATTTCCACTACCAGCAACTACTACCACATCTTTTAGTGCAATTGGAAAAGCATGTAAAATTTCATCGCGAACGGCTAATGAAGCTCGTTCCATTAACACAAGGGAAGGGATACCGATTGTATTAATGGTGTAAGAATCGTAATATCGCATTTCTTCTGCAGTAACAATTTTGTCAGTCATAATCTAAGCCTCCTAAGATTAAGATACATTTTTAATGTACCACTATTTTAGAATCATGAGATGCAAAGGAGAATTTTTTTACGTATATATTAATTAAGAGAATAAAAAGTAAGCTAGCTTGTGAGTTTTTCGCCACACTCCGGTTAAATATTTTACTTAAAATAATAGGGACTGTGACATAAGTTAAGTTACTTTTATAAAAAGCAAATACGCAGTACAACAATGGCCTCTAATGTCCGGCAAAAACCGAACGTTAGAGGCCTATTGTTGCTTGCGGGGGCTCCCAGAGGCTAGCTTCGCGTCGAAAAACGAAGTCACAAGTGACTTCTGTCTCGCTCCCTTTAGAGTATTAATAAATAATAACGGGTTCATTTTGCTTTAACTCATGGAAGGCTTGACCAGCCACACTTGGTTGCATATTAATACAACCGTGCGAACCATCGCTTAGGTAAGCAGTCTTAGACCAATTGTGACGCCAACTTGCATCGTGGAAGCCACATCCTGTTAAAGTAAACGGCGACCAATAATTAACTTTACTTGCATAACTTGATCCATCATCGTTTTGACCACGGAGAACGGAAGGACTTTGTTGGTACATGATATACCAGACTCCCTTTGGCGTTTTGTTGCCTTCATTATTAGTTCCGCTAACGATATCTGTTTCAAGGACACATTTACCATCTTTGTAGAAATAAGCTCGTTGGTCAGCTAATGAAACCTCAGCATAAGTGTCGCCAATACCATTATTGGATGTAACATTGTAGCCGAGTCCAGCAGTGTTATAGCCTTTCCCTTCAATATCGTGTTTGCCATCAACTTCTTGACGACCATCGATAATTGCTTTAGTTAATGAATTACCAGCTTTTTTCTCGCTAATTTTCCAACCATAGGAACCATTAGCTGTAGTGGTAATTTCTGCTCCAGAATGGGTTTTAAATTTAAATGGTTTATCAAGAGTTGCATGTTTTTCATTGATTTTCTTTACTTGTTTATTTAAGGCTGTGGTGTCGAAATGATACTTGCCGTTTTGATAAGTTGCCCGGGTAATAATTTGATTGGTAGTGAGGCTATACTTTTCATTTTGAACAAGGTAAGTAACTTTCTTCCCTTTTAGCTTACTTAACTGTTTTTCCTCGTTTTTAACAATTTTACTATTTGCGGTAATCGGCTGTTCCTTATGTAAAGTAATGTTAATTTTAGTACTTCCTGCTTGATTATTTAGTTGATTAACAGCATTTTGTAAATCATATTTATTACCCTTAACTGCAGGAACTATAGAAATTTTCTCATTTTGGTAGATTGCGTAAGCATCAACGGGAGCTTTACGACCTGTGTTGAGCTGATGTATCTTGTTAGTTAATTTGTTTTTAGCAATATTAAGCGAATCTTGATCAAAGTTATCTGGCTTTATTGATAAGTTTCTTGCTTGATGTGATGGAAAAAATGTAAACTGCTTTTTTAGTGCTTGATTAAATTTTTGTTCATCATTATTGCTAAAATTAGCCTTCATGGATTTAGTTTGGTAAACTAGCTTATTGTCAACATATACCTTGGTTGCTCCTGAGGTCCCCTTTACCTTATCAAAAGCTTGCTTGGCTGTTAGTCCCCCAACGGCAACGTTATTGATGGTTACGTTTTTATTGAAATGATTTTTCTGGTGAACAGTCATCCCCGCAATCATTATAATTAATAATGCTCCTATTCCTGCTATCCAGTATTTAATATATGAATGCATTGTACCTTCCTCAAATCGAAAATAAATAATTACGTTCCTATCTTAGCATGGAAAAGTGATAACTCAATAAAGAATTTATAAAGTTACAGTGTTCTTAAATAACGATCAATACCATCTAAAAGAAACTTAAAAAATAAACAAATATTTAATAGCAGAAATACTTTGAAGAAGACCCGCCAATTAATTATTTTTAATGAAAAGTGAAAAAGATCATAAATAATAACTAAAAGAATAAAAAGGATGTTGGCTCGTAAAATATCCTTTGACCATTTATGGTTGATGGTATACGACCAAATATTTGATATGAATGAAAAAATTGATGTCATAATAGAATCCTCACGATTATTACGCAAGATTTGCATAAATGATAGCAACAATAAAGAAAAAGATAGCAGTTAAGTATGAAACTTTAAGATTATCTCGCATTTTGTACACCTTTTTTAAAGTATATTGAATAAAAAATTCCCTATAATTATAATAGTGATGTTTTGAATTATCTGTAAAGGAGAAATTAATTTGAACTTACGAGTAAAGCATTGGATTTATGGAATATTTTGCTTATTAGTAGCAATAATTGCAATTGGTCCAGAATTACGTGCTACTTCGAATGCCCATCCCCAAAAAGCAGTAGTTGAATCGCAAGTAAAAGAAAAACCAACACAAGAAAAGGAACTCGATAATAGTGAAAGTCATATGCGAACCCCAATTGATTGGCATAAGTCATCGGAAACAGTTCCGTATCCAGATTTAAATAAAGTGAAGGACTTCTGGATTAAAGTTGACTTAAAAAATAATCGGACATATTTGTATGATGGTTCAAAAGTTATTTATACAATGTATAGCACAGGTGGAATTTATAAAAAAGATCCTAAAACTGGTAAGCTGAAAAGTGCGACCCCGACAGGAACATTTTATGCTCAACAAGAGCGAGGAGATAGCTTTTTTAATCAATCGTTGAAAGAGGGAGCTAATTACTACGTTTCTTGGAAGAATCA
Source organism: Limosilactobacillus reuteri (assembly GCF_020784725.1). GTDB lineage: Bacteria > Bacillota > Bacilli > Lactobacillales > Lactobacillaceae > Limosilactobacillus > Limosilactobacillus reuteri_F. The sequence goes on along the minus strand of NZ_JAJGTZ010000043.1, from coordinate 58,190 downwards.
TGGAGAATACTTGTTCCATAGTGTTCCGACTAAAGCGGACGGAAAATATAATGAACAAGAAGCTGCTAAACTTGGAAAAACGCAGGGTTCACACGGATGTATTCGGCTTTCGGTGCCAGACGCTCAATGGATGGAAAAGAATTTGCCAGTCGGTACTAAGGTTGAGATTGTTGGCTAATTGTGTAGCGCTAAAATCTTAAAGGTAATCAAGAGTAGATCAATTATTAGAAAGAAGAAAATTATTTGAGTGATTGAAATTTTGATTAATGGGATGAAGTATGTAAGAAGATTATAAAAGCTAATTATAATTAGCAAAATAAAATTACTTCCAAGTAAGTGATTAAAAAAATGTCCATGTTTTAGGCGTGAAATCATATTAATAGTCCTCCTTAACTATTAAGAGTGTGTTTTCAGGCAAAGTTTGAAGCCATTTAGCATCGGGGGTTGACACCTGGATAGTATTTTCAATTTTAGATGCTTTTCGTAGGTTGCGTGAGGCCTGATGATTATTCATATCTGTAACGGGTGTTTCAATGTAGTTCCCGTTAGTCACTCCTAACCAATTCTTAGCGATAGCTTGCTGAGAACCATTAATATGATAAATTTGCTGCCCTTGAGCATGAAGTAAGCGGAAAGGATTTTTTTGTGCTGGTAGATTAATCTGTGCGTGGATAATGTAAATAACTTGTCGCTTATTTGAGTTGATAACTAGAATTCTTTTTGCTTGCTTGATAGCGACCAATTCAATAGGAGTGTTATCGATCTTGGGGTATGTCCAATTTTCAGAGGAACGGTGAATATTAGGGGTACGAAGCCGATTTTGGTTAAGAATTTGACTTGTTTTGCTAGCCTGGGGAATAAAACTAGCAGCATTATATATACAAAGATTAAAAATTAGAACAAAAATAAGGAATAGACCAGTTGAGATGAAAAGCAGAGATTTAAGTTCTTTATTCATAATGAATTCCTTTATTATTTATTATTAAGTTTATCTTACCGTACTTGAAGAAAATAGGAGAATAGATTTTATGAAAAAATTGACAGTTTTTATTTTATCTCTATTCATGATGCTAATGGTGGGAAGTCAATCCGTATTAGCAAATAATCGAATTGATGCTTCTGCAGCGATCATGGCTGATGCTTCAACAGGGCAAATTATCTATAAGCAAAATGTAGATAAGGCTCTTCCGGTAGCCTCAATTACAAAATTATTAACCATTTTAGTAATAGAAGATGAAATCCAACAGAAGCAACTTTCGTGGGATACTCAAGTAAAAATAACTCCTGAAATTGCGGCTATTTCTAATGATGCTGCTTATTCTTCAATCGGATTAAAATCTGGTCACTCTTATTCAGTTCGGACATTAATCAATGCAGCCCTTGTAAAGTCAGCTGATGGGGCTACTGTCGCACTTGCAACAGCTACCGGGGATGGAACCGATGAATTTAATCTTAAAATGATGCAAAAAGCCAAAAAAATTGGAATGACTAAGACAAACATTGTTAATTCGGTCGGATTAGATAATGGAGATATGAAAAGTTTTAAGTTAGCTGACCTTCCTAATAATGCTGCTAATACGATGAGTGCACGGGATGTTGCCATTTTATCGCAATACTTTGTAAAACATTATCCTGAACTTTTGCAAATTACAGCACAAAAAGAAGTAAAATTTCAAATAGCAAAAGATCAAGTTAAGACTGAAAAAAATCTTAATAAGATGTTACCGGGAGAGCAGTATGCTGTAAAAGGGGTAACGATTGACGGACTGAAGACGGGAACCTCTGACAGTGCGGGAGCTTGTTTTGCAAGTACAGGTAAGTACCAGGGCCATCGCATTATTACTGTTATCTTACATTCAAAAGGGAGCAATAAAGATAATCGATTTAAGGCTACTCAGAATTTATATAAGATCCTTAAAACAGAGGATCATTTACAAAAAATAAAAGTTCCATCATCAGTGACAACACGTAAAGTAGCTAATGGGGTTGAAAAAACAATGAAACTCACGCCACAACATGTAACTATCTGGAGTCCGTACGATACAAAAACGAACTATACGATTGGAACACAATATAAAAAGAAAAAACTAGAAGCACCCATCTGGAAAGGTGAACGTGTTGGCAGTTTAAGGATAACGAGTGATCAGTTAGAAACGCTTAATGGTGAACCGTTAACTTACTCTTTATACAGTGCTAATGATGTTCGCCGCGGAAACTTTTGGCAACGCCTTCTGCATTAAAATAATTTTTGACTGCATTATTGTTCTTAGGCTTACAATCTAAGTAAAAAAGCGGGTGAAAATTATGAAAAAAAGTCATATTGGAATTGGTGTAGTGATAGTAGTTGTTATCCTGGCAATAATTAGTAGTGCAGTTTGGTGGCAGCAAAAACACAGTAAATATATCCAATCAACAACGCCAACGCTATTCTTTCATGGTGGAGGCAGTAGTTATCATGCAGAAGAGCACATGGTAAACGCTGCTAAAAAAGCCGGGGTAACGAGCACAGTCCTGCGAGCTGATGTTGCTAATAACGGAAAAGTCACCCTTCATGGTTCAATGCATAAAGGAGCCATCAATCCGATTGTTGAGGTAAACTATGATAATAATAGGCAGTTGGATTTTAATAAACACGGTGAATATGCGACAAATGTTGTAAAGATATTACAGAAACGCTATCGCATAACTAAGATTAATATGGTTGGCCATTCCCTGGGAAATATTTCGATTATTTACTATATGTTGCAAAACGGTAAAAAGCAGAATATGCCGCAATTACAAAAACAGGTTGATATCGCAGGCCATTTTGCTGGCTTGAATTTTAAACAGGTACCTGCTGCTATTCGGCAACCAGTTGGAATGAAATTAAATAAAGATGGGAAGCCAAACGAAATGAATGCCACATATCGTCAAATGACAAAAGTACGGCAAATTTATCCGAAAGGCCAAGTAGCAGTTCTTAATATTATTGGTGATATTGGCAATCGTTCAGATGGAACTGTTGATAATGCATCTTCGTTGTCACTTAAATATTTAGTGGCTGCTCGTGCAAAATCATACCGTGTTCTAAAAATAACAGGAAAAGATGCTCAACATTCGAAACTTCATAATAATGCTCAAGTTGATAAGGCATTGATTAATTTCTTATGGGGTAAATAATAAAAAATCAGACGCAGAAAAATTCCGCGTCTGATTTTTTGTTACATTTGGCTATGATGACAATGGTGACTATTTAAATATTGTTTAGTATATGCATCAACTGCTCGTAATGCTTGAGCAACATCATCTGGAGTTACCTTAAATGGCAAACGATCCATAGTATCTTGTTCTGAACAGGCGGCTTTTCCAGCATTGAGCAATTCTTCATCAGTGACATTTTCTAAATGTAAATCAGCAAGAGTAGTTGGCAGCCCTAAAGAAAGAATAAATTGGAAGTATTTGTTATAACGTTCTTGATCAGCGCCTTCAAGCATTAATTGGGTAAGAGTTCCGTATGCGACTTTTTCACCGTGTGTAAAATCATGAGTCTCTTCTAAAATTGTTAAGCCATCATGAATAGCATGGGCACCAGATAAACCACCACTTTCAAAACCGAGACCACTCATCAAGGTATTAGCCTCAACAATATTAGCAAATGCTGGTGTAACAACATGTGCTTCTGCATCAGCTACTGCTAGGTGCGAGTAATTAAATAATGTTTCTTCACACTTCTGAGCGATTGCATTTCCGACAAGGGTTTGTTTTTCACCAAGCATTGTATCGCTATTAGCTTTAGCAACTGCTTGTGCTTCAACATTGGTAGCTAAAGCATCAGCAATACCTGAAATTAACATTCGAACAGGGCCATTAGCGATAACTTGAGTATCAACTAAGACCAAGTCAGGATTTTGGTTGTAGAAACGATAATGGTCAAATCCACCGTCATCAGTATAGATTACTGAGAGACGTGAACAAGGAGCATCATTTGAAGCCAATGTTGGCATAATTACAACTGGTAAATGGAGATTGTCGGCAATCGCTTTGGCGGTATCAACTGTTTTACCACCACCAAGACCATAAACGACGGTTACATTATTTTCTTTACCGATTTCTGTGACCCGGTTTACTTCGTTAGTGGATGATTCACCATTAAATTGAACACGGGTGACATCATAACCACTTTCTTGAAGATATTGTTCAAAACGCTTACCTACAATTTTATAGACTGTTTCGCCAGCCAATAATAATGGCTTTGTGCCAAAGTTTTTAAGATACTTATCACTTTCAAAAAGAACACCTTTGCCTTGAATGTAAGATGATGGTGAGCCAAATTCTTCAACCATAAAAATCCCTCCATTATTCTTTGTGTACAGATTAACAATATCACTTTTATTAATGGAGAGAAAGTTTAGCTGACTGAAATTAGCTTAAACTTAAAAAAATAGAGCCTAGGTAGAACACAGTGCTCTGCTAGACTCTACTATTCTATTTTGTACCTTTACTACTTATTATTAGCGTCTGGGTTAGTGATCTTAATACGGTTGGAATCAGTGGAAGAATGGTTTTGCTCAGGGGCGTCAGTGCTGTAGTCATCTACAGTTGAACGATCCCCATTTTCTGAGTAAATACTTGTTGATTTAATTCCTTTCTTCTTCTCAATTTGCTGTGCTCGTTTTAGACCATTTGAATAATTGTAATCAGCTGGGTTAACATTTTTAAACCCTTTTGGATGGTAGAACCGCAAGAGATTTTTTTCGTTTAACGAATCAGAAAGGGTTAATTCCTCATTTACAAAATCTTGATCTTTCTTTAACTTCTCTTGCTGCTTTTTGGTAAGTTTAGCTTCTTTACCAGTTTTATTATTGTAAATTGTTCCGCCCACACTAGTATAAGTTGGCGTAACAAAATCCCGATTACGGAAGGCAACCACTTGATTATGCTTGCTAGAAAAGAGATCGGTTCCGAATTGAATGTAGCGTTTACTGCTAATTCCTAATAAGTGAAGGAGGGTTGGAAGAACATCAACTTCCCCACCATAGGTATGATAAACTTTTCCGTGACCCGTACCAGGGATGACAAACATTAGCGGCACACGTTGAAGTTGAGCGTTATCGAAGTCTGTCCAATCATCGGCACTCTTTCCCAGAACACTTGCTAAGGAAGTATTCTCACTATTTGAAATCCCATAATGGTCACCATAGATCATTATGATTGATTTCTTGTCAAGACCAGTCTTTTGAAGATAATTAAAGAATTCTTGAATTGATTGATCCAGATAATGAGCAGTTACAAAGTAATTATCGACGTTACTGTCCCCAGTATTAGTAGTTTGGAAGTTTGGATCTTTATCCTCATCATCAAGCGTGTAAGGGAAGTGGTTAGTAACAGTGATATATTTCGCGTAGAATGGTTGCTGTAAACTTTGAAGATACTTGATGGAGTTTTTAAATAATAACTTATCTTTAAGTCCATATCCGGTAGCTTTGTCTCCAGAAGTATCATAATAACTAGCATCAAAGAAGTACTGATAGCCTAAATTTTTGTATACATTATTGCGGTTCCAGAAACTAGCAACATTTCCATGGAGGACTGCACTCGTGTAACCGGCACGTTGATTAAGAATAGCTGGAGCGCCTTGGAAGGTATTATCGCTTCCGAGTGTGGCAAATAAAGATCCTTGTGGCAAGCCAAATGTACTAGTCTCTAAAAGGTTTTCCGCATCACTAGTTTTACCTTGACCGACTTGATGGAAGAAATTATCAAACGAGTAGGTATCCTTGCCATTATAAAGCGAGTTAAGGAATGGGGTAACTTCTTGCCCGTTGATCTTCTTGTTAATCAAAAATTGTTGGAAACTTTCAAGGTGAATGATAATCACGTTACGTCCTTTAGCAATTCCATACATTTGTGGATTAGCCGGAGCGTAGTGCTTGTCAGTAAATTTCTTAACTTTCAGTAGTTCAGGTTTAGTAGCACTCTGTCGCATGTTATTGATATGTTGCGATTTTACTAAATCATAGCCAGTAAAAGTATCAATTCCAAGATATTTTACAATGTAAGAACGATCAAATGTCCGGCCAAGTAATTGAGGACGACTCATTTCCGCAAAAGACAAATTAACCCCAAATAAGACAAGACCAACGGAGCTAAATGCGAATGCTAACCGTGTTCCAATTGCTCGGGGATCAAATTTGATAACTTTACAGAGCATTAAAATAAGAATTACGACGATATCTAACCAGTAAAAGACATCATGAAAGTTAGTGAGGGCAAGTGAACTACCACTTAAACCTTGATTAACTTTTGAATAACCTGTCATCGTAGCAATTGTCATAAAATCGGTAAATTCACGATAATAGATGACGTTTAAATAAAGTAATAATGTGTTCGCAATGTCTAGCCCCATAATAACTGGGTAGAAGAACCGTGAACGCTTAAAGTAGAATGCTAAACTGTAAATAAAAAAGGTGGTTGCTAACGGGTTAAAAATTAAAATAAGGTATTGAAAAATTCCCGTAACACCAAGCTTAAAGTCAGTAAAGTAAGCAAACAGGGTCTTTAACCAAAAAAGGATAACTAGGAGGGTGAAAAAACCAATCCTAGTATCCACAAATTTGCTTAATTTTTTCATTAGGAATGTTCCTCGCAATCAATATGGTTTGTTCTAGATTATCGAAGTCCAATTTCGACAAATCAAGAATTATTTTATCATAGATTACTATAAAACATCCTTTTTATGGAAATCATTGAAGAAACTTAATTCTTTGCTGGGACCAAGGCAGGAACAGAAAGCCAGTCGTAACTAAATAATTTTTTAAGCTTTTTATTTACTGGAATCCATATCCCTGCTTTCAAAATATCAACTAATGATGCGCGTAAAGTTTTATCTTCCCGATATTGTTTAGTTAATGGAATCTTGAGCAGGTGGCCTTCTTCAGTAATTACGGTAACGTTTTTCGAAGTAACTTTAATAATCTTAGCGGCAACAATATTTGGTTGACTAGTGTCTCTAAGTTTCATAATAATTCCTTCCTTCTATATTTTTTAGTCTACGTGGAGAATATGAAGAATATGTGTTTAAAGCTCAAAATTAATTCTTAAATAGTTTTAAGCGTTTGTAAGCGGTACAATAAGAATATGGAGGGATCGTTATGACTAAATTAAATATTTACCTTGTTCGCCATGGACAGACTTTCTTTAATATTTACAATAAACTGCAGGGGTGGAGCAACTCCCCACTAACGATGAAGGGTAAAGAAGATGCAAAGGTAGCTGGTGAGAAGTTACAAAACATTCACTTCGATGGTGCTTTTTGTAGTGACCTTTCCCGAGCAATGGAAACAGCACAAGTAATTTTAAATCTTAATAACGCTAATTCTGTAGCTCATCCAGTCACTGCTCCTTATTTTCGGGAAGAGTTTTATGGATCATATGAAGGAACGAATATGGATCTTGCTTGGTACAACGCGGGCGCTCCTCATGGCTTTAAGAACTTCCGTGAAATTGTAACAGCATATTCCATTGGACAAGCTAAAGACTGGTTAAAGGATGCTGACCCATTTCATGATGCCGAAAACAATGAAGAATATTGGCAACGAATGGATAAAGGCATTGAATTAATTCGTAATGCTGATTTACCTGACGACGCAAATATTTTATGGGTAAGTCATGGAAATACTGTTCTAAGCTTAGTAGAACGGTTTGGTCATGGAAAGTATGATGTGACTGAGCGTCCAGCAAATGGAAGTCTGACGCGCGCAACGTTGACTGATAATGATATGGAAATTGTTGAATATAATAAGTAGCCTAAGTAATAAAGGCGAAAATGTTAAAAGGAGCGAGACAGAAGTCACTCGTGACTTCGTTTTTCGACGCGAAGCTAGCCTCTGGGAGCCCCCGCAAGCAACAATAGGCCTTCAGCGTTCGACTTTGCCGGACACTGAAGGCCATTGTTGTACTGCGCTGTTCGTATTTTATGGAAGTTACCTAACTTATATCACAGTTCCTTTTAAACAATAAATATGCATTTGTTGAATTAATCTGACTTATTATGAAGTTTATTGAAAACGCTTGCTAAAATTAACAGGAGGGAGAAAGAAGACTTAAGGAGTGAGGAAGATGGGAGAAGCAACAGCAGAGAAAAAACATCGGTTTAAACTAAAGATGCCAGGCGCGTTTACGATTTTATTCTTTCTAACGGTGATTGCAGTAATGCTTACTTGGATTGTTCCAGCGGGAAGTTATTCTAAGCTAGCATATGTCAATAACCATCTCCAAGTAACACAACCAACTGGAGAAAAAATTAGTTATCCGGCAACACAGGCAACATTAGATAAATTGCATATTCAGATTGATGTCGACCAGTTTAAATCCGGCGCAATCAATAAACCGATTTCAGTGCCAGGAACTTATAAGCGGCTTGAACAACATCCGGCTTCGGTCAGCGATATTTTCTCTAGTATGGTCGACGGTACGATTGAATCAGTTGATATTATGATTTTTATCTTAGTTTTAGGTGGTTTGATTGGTGTTGTTAAAGCAAGTGGAGCCTTTGAATCTGGGCTAGCCGCACTATCTACCAAGACTAAAGGAAAAGAATTTATTTTAGTGTTTCTCGTGACAGTTTTACTAGCCCTTGGTGGCACGCTATGTGGGATTGAAGAAGAAGCAGTTGCCTTTTATCCAATCTTAGCCCCGGTTTTTATTGCAATGGGTTATGATTCAATTGTTTGTGTTGGGGCTATTTTCTTAGCAAGTTCACTTGGAACAACATTTTCAGTAATCAATCCGTTTTCAGTTGTAATTGCATCAAATGCTGCTGGGACAACTTTTACGCAAGGAATGGCAGGACGAATCTTTGGTTTGGTTATTGCAGTTGCTTGTTTATTATTTTATCTGCATTGGTATGCACGCAAAGTACAACAGAACCCCCAGTTTTCTTATTCATATGATGATCGGGCTAAATTTGATCAAATGTGGGGAATGACTACTAGCGAAGAAAAAGATCAGCGGTTTACTTTAAAAAAGAAAATCATTTTAATTTTATTTGCTTGTGCTTTCCCAATTATGATTTGGGGAGTAATGGCCAAAGGATGGGCTTTTCCTAATATGGCATCAGCCTTCTTGACAATTGCTATTATTATTATGTTTTTAACTTGTTTTGGACATCAAGATGGTTTGGGTGAATATAAGACGACAACAGCTTTTTCTGATGGAGCAGCTAGTTTAGTCGGTGTATCATTAATTATTGGTTTGGCACGAGGAATTAATAAAGTGCTTAACGATGGCTATATTTCTGACACGATTCTCTATGCTTCTTCAAAAATGGTTGCGCATATGAACGGATCATTTTTTATTATTGTGATGATGCTAGTATTCTTTGTCTTAGGTTTTATCGTCCCATCATCATCTGGTTTAGCAGTGCTAGCAATGCCAATTTTAGCACCATTGGCGGATACAGTTCATATTCCACGATATACGGTTGTTACTGCATATCAATTTGGTCAATATGCAATGTTATTCTTAGCACCGACTGGATTAGTAATGGCAACCTTGCAAATGCTCGATATGCGGTATTCTCATTGGCTGCGTTTTGTGTGGCCGGTAGTTGTCTTTGTATTAATCTTTGGTGGTGGATTATTGGTAACGGAAGTATTAATTGCAGGATAATAAAAAGTCTGGGTAAGAGAAATTCTCAAACCCAGATTTTTTAAGCTTCTTTTATTTGATTTTCATTCGCAGTATTGCGTTGCTTTCCTTTTTGCCACTTCAACCCAATTCCTGTAACCCCACTTAAAATTGAGAAGACTGGTGAAAAAAGACTAAAGAAAGCGAATGGTAAGAAGTGAAGAACTGGTACACCAAGGGTTGAGGCGGCAAATGAGCCAGCAACTCCCCACGGAATTAAGTAGTTAATAACACTTCCGCCATCTTCAAGGACACGACTAAGAGCTAATGGGGAAAGGCCCATTTTATTAAATGCACCCTTAAATGCCTTACCCGGAAGAATAACGGAAAGGTATTGCTCTCCTACAAAAAGATTGATTCCAATACCAGAAAGAATGGTAACAGTAATAAGACTGCCAGGCTTATGAAGATGATCAACGAGTGGCTTCATTGCTGACTGAACAATGTTAAACTTCATCAAAATTCCTCCCAGTGAAAGGGTAACAATGATCAGGGAAACTGTTCCCATCATACTGCTAATCCCGCCACGGGTAAGCAGCGTATTAACAGTTGCGTCGCTAGTGTGAGCAACAAAACCATCACTAATTAATTTGGCGAGAGATTGAAGAGAAGTTCCTGGCTTTTGGAAGAAGATCATGATTACTGTAATGATGATATTGATAAATAAGGTTGGAATAGCCGGAATATGACGCCATGCACAGATAAACATTAAGGCAATTGGTAATAAGGCCCACCATGAAATCGTAAATTGTTGATTAAGGATAGCCATTATATGAGCAATCTTACCGGCATTCACATGTGAACTAGAATTACCAAAGAACCAGAATAGAATTAGCGAAACAAGAAAAGAAGGAATTGTTGACCACATCATATTCTTGATATGGGCGAAAAGGTCACTACCGGCGATTGCCGAGGCAAGATTAGTTGAATCAGAGAGTGGCGACATTTTATCACCAAAAACCGCTCCCGAAATGATTGCACCCGCTACTAAAGCAGGATTGGCATTGAGTGCAACCCCCATTCCGAATAAAGCAATGCCGATTGTTGAAATAGTTGTAAAACCACTCCCAATGGATAAACCAACTAAAGAACAGACAATAAATGTTGATGGGACAAAAAATTGGCTACTGATTAAATTAAATCCCACAATCATAATTGTAGGGATAACTCCAGCTTGAATCCAAACAGCAATTAATGCCCCAATAAGAATGAAGATAAAAATGGGGATGATTGCGGTACCGATTCCTTCTTGGATACCTTTATGAATCTCATCCCAACTAGCACCACGAAATTTAACCCAAAAAATAAGCAAAGCAATGACAAATAGGACAGGAATCTGTGGTGATAAACCAAACTTAATCACGGCAGTTCCTAAAATTATTAACATGATAAGTAAAAGAGTTACTGCCTCTTTGAAACGAATACTTTTCATCGTTGTTCCTCCTTAGAAAAGAAATAAAAAAGTCCCGTTGATAAAGATATCAACGGGACGATTATTTTAATCGCGGTACCACCCACCTACGCATATTAATCTTATGCGCACTCATATCAGGTGGTAACGGCACTGAATATGGCCGGACAATTCAGATCTCGTGATAATTCGAAACACTCCGCCTGACCGGTTCGCACCTCACCACCGGCTCTCTTACGCCCAACGAAGGATCTACTGAAACGATAATTGTTGAAATTATAATATCGTGCTTAGATTTGAATGTCAATAACTAAATTAAAAAATAATGAGAATTAACTATGGCTAGCCGACCGATGATTAAATAACATGTTAAGAAAAACGGCCGAAAGACTGGTAACAACAATTCCGTTACCAAGGATAATTTGAAATTCAGTTGGCATATGTTGGAATAGTTGAGGATACATAGTAATCCCTAAGCCCAAGCCGATGGAAACAGATGCTGTAAGAAGGTTAGCATTATTAGAAAAATCAACTTTATGGAGAATTTGGACTCCTTGAACGCCGACCATCCCAAACATAACAATCATTGCACCGCCAAGGACAGGTTCGGGAATAACCGTTGCGAGGGCACCGACTTTCGGTAGAAGGCCAAGCAATAAGAGTAAAAAGGCAGCATAGTAAACGGGTTGGCGACTTTTTACTCCTGACATTTTAAGGACACCCACATTTTCAGAAAAAGTAGAATAAGGAAAGGTATTAAAAAGTCCGCCTAAAATTGCAGCAATCCCTTCAGCCCGGTATCCACGTTCTAAGTCTTTGGTTGTTAATTGTCGACCTGTAATATCGCTAAGGGCAAAGAACACCCCAGTTGATTCAATCATTGTCGTGAGTGAAACAAGAATCATTGTAATCATGGCACTCACGTTAAAACGGGGAACGCCAAAGAAAAATAACTGAGGAGCATGAAACCAGGCAGCTTCACTAACCGGTTTAAGAGAAACAAAGCCTAATGCGCCCGCAATGAAAGAAGAAATTAAAATTCCTAATAAAATGGCAATTGATTTCATAAAACCACGAGCAAAGGCATTAAATAATAGAATAATAGCAATTGTTAGAAAACCGATAAGAAGGTTAGCGGGATCTCCAAAGGAAGTAGCTGTTGGCGTACCTCCTCCCAAATCCTGGAAACCTACTGGCACAAGGGTAAATCCAATAATAGTTATTAAAGATCCGGTAACAACTGGCGGAAAAAACTTTTTCAAGCGGGCAAAAAAGCCAGCAATTAAGAAAACAAAGATTCCGGCTGCAATAATGGCCCCATACATATAAGTGATTCCTAGCTTTCCACCAATTGTTTCGAGAGGAGTAACAGCTTGAACTGCACAACCGAGCACAACCGGTAAACCAATCCCAGTTAATGGGGTTCGCTTTAATTGTAAGAGCGTTGCAACACCACACATGAAAATATCGATTGAGACCAGGTAAGTCATTTGCAGAGGAGAGAAATGTAAGTAATGTCCAATTAATAATGGAACAAGAACATCCCCAGAATACATTGCGAGTAAGTGCTGGAAACCGAGGACAAAATTTTGCCATTGACGAGTGAAATCGATTTTAGTGTGACGACTAGGTGCTTGAATAGATGAAACGGGTTCTTTCAAAATGTACCTCCTTAAAAATTAACACGCCTAAATAAAAATAAGAGACTGAAAGTTCAGCCTCTCTACCGATTTTTAAAGCTTTAAATTAAAAACAGACAGTGTCAGTTTTTAAGAAGTGCTTATAGTCTAAAGTTTACGGCTTTAGGTAGAGACTAACCGACCATATTTCGGTATTATATAGGCTATTTATTTAATGTAGTTATCCTAGCACTAATACCGAACAGTTGCAATGACTTGTTCGGCATTAATAATGTTTTAGACCGAGTTATGGAATTAAAGTTCAGTTTTTTCTTGTAATCCAGTTGATTCCAGATAGTGGTATTATTAAAAAGTACATTAACTACTGTGGAAGGAAGCGTATATCATGAAAAAGCTAAGGAGTAGTTGTACGGCAATGCTTGTTGGAAAGAATGCGACGATTGATGGCTCAACAATTATTGCACGCGATGAGGATGCAGAAGATGGAGTTAATCCTAAGACCTTCAAAGTATTTCCAGCCAAGGATTATACTGGTGAACATTATGTTTCAAAATATAATGGATTAACCGTTGAAATGGAGGGAAAGGGATGTCGTTATACTGCAACTCCCAATGGCGTGCCTGATGAAGGGCGCTGGGATGAACAGGGTATTAATGAATATAATGTTGCAATGAGTGCGACAGAAACCGAGATGACAAATGCCAGGGTACTTGGTCATGATCCATTAGTAGAAAACGGGATTAATGAAGATTCAATGGTTTATCTCGTCCTACCATTTATTAAGTCGGCCCGCGAAGGAGTTCAGCGTCTTGGCTCTTTAATTGAAAAATACGGTACTGGTGAGAGTAATGGAATTGCCTTTAGCGATAATGATGAAGTCTGGTACTTTGAAACTGGTGGTGGCCATCAATGGGTTGCCCAGCGGATTCCTGATGATGCTTATGCAATTGCCCCAAACATTATGTGCATTGAAGAGGTCGACTTTAACGATCACAATAGCTTTATGTATGCGCCGCAAATTAAAGATTTTGTAGAAAAATATCATTTAAATCCTAATCCTCAAACCTTTAATTTCCGGAATATTTTTGGTACGCAAGATGAGGCAGATGCTTACTACAACACTCCTCGTTCTTGGTATGGTCAAAAACTCTTTACCCCCTCCTTAAAACAGGAACCTACCAGTCAAAATATTCCATTTATTCAACATGCAGAAAAGAAAATTGCCGTTGAGGATGTAGAGTATTTCCTCTCATCACATTATAATGGTACCCCGTATGATCCAATGGGAACTTATGCTTCTGGAACACTAGAGGAACAGCGGAAATTCCGTTCAATTGCTCTTGATCGTAATCAAAGTTCATGTATTTTACAAATTCGGAATGATGTACCAGCGCAATATGCTGCTATTCAATGGATTAATTTTGGCTTTTATTGCTATAGCCCTTATGTTCCGTTCTTTACAAATATTAGTGATACTCCGGCAAAATATAAGTATGCTACTGACGATGCTCAGCCGGATAAAAGTGCTTATTGGTTAAATAAATTGTTAGAAGTAATTGTAGAACCACGCTATCATGAATTTATCAATGAAGTAAATGATTTCCGAGATCGGTGTCAAAGCTATGGCGTAGGACGAGTAGATACAATTACAAAAACAGCTCAGATCCAAAATTCGGCTAATTTAATTAACTATCTAACTGAACAAAATATGAAAACCGCTAATCATATTCTGAATGAAACGCATGAATTGATTAACCAACTTTTACATGAAGCGTTGTTAAATTCTAAGTTCCAATTTGAACGTGGCGATAACTTATAAAATAGAGGCTGAGAAAAAAACGGAGTTTTTTCTCAGCCTCTTTTCTACGATTAGTCAAGATATCGTGGAAATTAACCACAAGGCTCGAGGCTAAGTCCGAACGATGATCAGCCCGTACCGTGCTAATCACCGTTCTATCCTTAGCCCACCGCCTTGTCGAGGCGGTTAATTTTCACTCACTATTTTATTTCCACCAATGACGATTAATAAGAAAGATGACACATGCCAACATTAGGACAATAGTAATGAAGATTGTAAAAACCCATGAATAGTCTCCGTTTGCGAGGGGAAGTTTGACGTTTTCACCGTAAAAACCAGATACAATTGTTGGAATTGAGAGAACAATTGAATAGATGGTTAGATATTTCATCGTTTGGTTTAGGTCACTATCAAGAACCTTGCTATAAGCGTTAGAGACACGGGCAGAAACATCTGAAGTCATTTGTGCCATTTCTAAACCTTGCTGTGCTTCGACAATTACATCATCAAGATCATTATATTGCTTAGTAGTAATGTGGTTACCAAAGCGACGTTTAAATTCTTCAAGTAGGGAAACATTCCCTTTGAGTGAGGTAAGAATATAGACTAATCCAGTTTCGATTTCCATAAATTGAGTGATCGCTTGGCGTCCCGTTCGCCGTTGAAGATTTTGTTGGATTTCTTGTCGCTGTTGGTCTGCACGACGAAGGGGACCAAAATAATCAGTCGAAAGTCGATAAAGGACAGGGAAGACTAAGTTTAATTTGTCGTCATTTTCGCCGTGTTTCTTTAATAATTGTAACTGATTGGCAATGATTCCATTTACAAAGTTAGTTTTTGCGTTTGTAAAAGTAATGATATTATTAGCGGTTAGCATGATGCCGATTGGTGCAGTTTGTGGAGCCGTCACGGCATGAGTTGGCACATAGACATCGAAAATTAATAATGTAACTCCTGCATCTGGATCAATTTCAACCCGGGCTTTTTCATAGGGGTCAATTGCGTAATCAAGTAATTCTTGAGTAACCTCGTATTTTTCAATTAAATCTAATCGTTCATGGGGAAGAGGTTCGAATATACTTATCCATTTACTATGATCATTAATTTGTTCTGTTGTTAACATCGGTACCCATCCCCTTAAATTTACTCATACTCTATTCAACGCTATTATTGGATAAAAGTAAACCGGCTTAAAAATATTATAAATATTTCCTGGGAAATACAGTAAAATAATCTTATCAGAATTTAGACTAAAGAGAGGTGAGGAAAATGAAATATCGGTGGCAGATTAATGAAAAGTTAGCTGATGAGCAGGTGGCAAAACCACTGCGCAAATTGCTTCACGATCAATGGCTGCTTCCTAATCGGCTAATCCATTATTTACGAATTAGACGAACAGTGCTTGTTAATGGCAAATATCGGTCAATGAATGAACTGGTGGAAAGAAACGACAATATTCAATTATTATTTTGTGGTGATGAAATTCGTACCCCCACCGCAAATGATTATCTTCCGTCATCCCGGCCACACTTGGAAGTCCTATATGAGAATCGTGACTTATTAGTAGTAAATAAACCACGGGGGCAAAAAACACACCCTAATTACCATGGCGAAACAGGAACATTAATGAACGATGTAGCAGGCTATTTAGCGCATAGTCAAAATAATGCTTACATGGTTCACCGGATAGATTTACAAACGAGTGGCGCAGTAGTTGTTGCTAAAAATCCAATCGTTGTCCCAATCCTTAATCAACTAATTAGCGATGGACAAATCCATCGACAATATTTGGCGGTAGTAGAGGGAGAAATGGCCCAAAGTGGAAAGTTTGATTGGGCAATTGGACGTAATCCGGTGAATTCCCATCTCCATCAAGTAAACGGGCAAAACGCGCAACCAGCCTTGACCTATTATGAAACACTGGCAAGTAATCGTGAACGTTCCTTAGTGAAACTTCGCTTAGTAACTGGCCGGACACACCAACTTAGGGTTCATTTGGCGCATAGTGGTCATCCGATCGTCGGTGATCCGCTTTATAACCCTTCGTCGACAGAGGGAATGCTCCTTCATGGTGTGTCGCAAAAACTTATATTGCCTTTCGTAATGAAATCTTTAAATATTAGTGCGCCATTACCATCGTATTTTGAAAATTATTTGGTAAAATATAACTTAGCTAAGTAGCAAATTTAAATTAAGGGAGGACATTAATTGTCACTTTTAGAGAAGTTGTATGGACCATTTTTTGATCCACATAACTGGGCAACAGTTGTTACATCAGGACAGGACTGGTTAATCATTTTTTCCTTGGTTATGATTGAATGTTTATTGTCAGTTGATAATGCTGTTGTATTAGCGGCTCAAACTCGAGTATTGCCAACGTTAAAAGAACAAGAAGAATCACTTTTCTACGGTATTTGGGGTTCTTACATTTTTCGCTTCTTAATTATCGGGATTGGTGTTTATCTTATTAACTTTTGGGAAATCAAAGTTATTGGAGCTGCTTACTTAATTTACCTTGTCTATCGTTACTTTCATAATAAGTTCTTTGGTAAGCGTGCAATGCGAAAGGCCCGTGAAGGTAAAACGCGTTTAACTGGACGAAAGCTTTTTTGGACAGTTGTTTTACAGATTGAATTTATGGATATTATTTTCTCCATTGATTCTGTTTTGGCATCATTGGCCGTCTCCGATAATCCCGTTATTGTCTTAATTGGTGGCCTGATTGGGATTGCATGTATGCGTGGAATAGCTGAAGTTATCATGAAACTGATGCGTAAAGTACCAGAGCTAGAACCGATGGCATATATCTTAATTTTTGTGATTGCTATTAAGCTCTTTTTAACGATTCCTGCGATTGACATCGAGATTCCATCTGGGATTTTCGGTAGTTTTATCTTGCTTGTTTTTGCGGTAACGATTATTATTCACTTTATACGTAGATCACAGAAAAAGAAGGTAGAATAAAATGGCAATTGATGCTACAGCTGAGACCTTTGATAAGGATATTCAAGGCTCAATGACGATTGTTGACTTTTGGGCGCCATGGTGTGGTCCATGTAAAATGATGGAACCAGCGATGCAGAAGCTTGAAAAGCAATATGGCGATAAAATCAAATTTGTGCGAATGAATGTGGATGGCAATCAAGAAATCGCACAACGGTACAAAGTAATGAGCGTTCCGAGCCTTGTCCTCTTTAGGGATGGTCAAGCAAAAGAAAAGGTAACGGGATATTATCCTGAGCCCAAATTAGCTCACTACCTTGAACGAAAGATGAAAGAATAAAATATATCAACTTTTTAGACAGCTTATTCCCAGGATTAGTCCAGTGTTAGGCTGTCTATTTTTTTAATAAAGTTTATGAGCTTCCCTTGCGTAGCTTTTTTTGAGCTAAAAACTCCCATTAGAATAAACAGCGAATTTTCAATCTTTTCGTGTTTGCTCTAATGGGAGAAGGTAAAAGAACGTTAGGTGTTCATGCGTCAATAGTTTTTTAAAATGTAAGGATAGCACAAAGAGTATAGATCATAATATAGAGGATAAGGAAGACAGATAATTCTTTAAGTAGGTGCAAATAGGTTGTCTCTTTATCAGGATTGGTAAAAAAATTATGTGTATTTCGTAAAGTTGGAAGAACCCATAAAGAGACAAGACCGGTAACGGGAGGAATAAGATGCATGACAGCTAAGATTAGTGGCATTATCATTCCAATAATAATGAGCACTTTAACGACTTGGAAGCCTCGTTTTTTACCAACAAAACTAGCCATTGTTTTTCGTCCATTAATTAGATCTTCTTCTAGATCGCAAACATTATTCGCTAACTGAAGGGCATAAAAGATAATCATTAAGGGGAGACAGATAGCGAAAATTTGACCAATTGTGTCAAAACCCATAACTAAGTGAGGATAAACAGCTACGTACACACCAACAAAGACAATAAAGAAACTGATAAAGAAAGCGACGATAGCTTCACAAAAGGGGGTCGCATTAATTGGGAATTTTCCAGCGGTATAGAAGATCCCAACAAAATATCCGATGACTCCTAAGATGAGAACAGACCAGTGGGTACGGGCTACTAGAATGATTCCTGGAATAATTGAAATAAGATAGAGGATAATCATTAAATTACGAACTTTTTTGATGGGTAATTTTAATCGTCCCACCGGATTACTAACGGTTAGGAAATGAGGGTCCTTACCATGACGATAATCAAAATAATTGTCAGCGACATTTACTGCTAGGTCAAAAATCATCACATCAAGACAACAGAGAAAAATATTGATCAGGTTAATCGTGTGAAATTCACGATAGGCAATTGCGCCGCTTAAGATAAACCATATGATGTTCAAGGGAACTTGATAAATTTCTGAGAGAGTATAAAAAGTTGGCCAGGTCAGCCATGATTTTGTTGATTCTCGCATAAAAAGCCTCCGTTCGGTACTTACTTCAATAATCCAGACTATCATTTTTACGTAACGGGAGCAAATGACAAGTTAGTTGAGATAGGTGCGTTAAGAGAGGCATTTTTGAGAAACAAAGATGATGGGCAGCTCAACGCCCAACAGTCATAAACATCTCTTAACTATTTAAAACGTGGACGATAGCAATAGAAGAAAATAAGTGCCAGGATAAAGGTTAAACAATCAGAAATAGCTTGAGCAGCAATAATTCCAGTATAACCAAATAATTTTGCGGAAACACTAATCACTACTCCGAAAATCAATCCCTGACGACAGAATGAAAGCCAAAATGCAGGAGTTGCTTTTCCCATTGATTGGAACATGGTTGTAAAAACAAGAATGATACCAGCAAGAGTTGTCGAAATTGATAGCCAACGTAGCATCAAGGCACCTTCTTTTACTATTTGGGAATCATTCATGAAAATACGAATAACCTGGGGAGCAAAAATGAAAAGAATAATAGTGAGTATAAAGGCAAGACTAGCAACAACTTGAATATCAAATTTGACAACTTTATTGAATCGTTGTTCATCTTTGGCACCATATACGTATCCGATCAAGGGTTGCGCGCCGAATGCAAAACCAACCATTACCATATTGATGATCATGTTTGCTTTCATCGCAATTCCCATGGCTGCTACACTATCCGCACCATAAACAATCAAGTAACGATTAGTTAACGCAACCGCAAACGTTGCCATGATATTAGTGACCGAGGCCGGGATTCCGATAGCGTAGATTTCAAATTGAAGCTTCCAGCCGATTTTCGTTTCACGAATTGAAGTCGTTAATTTTTTACTCTTTGTTCGTAAATAATAAATCATTAAAATATCGCCAATAACAGTACTTGTTACAGTGGCCAACGCTGAACCAGCTGCACCGAGCCCACATGTGAAAATAAAGATTGGATTTAAAACAATATTAATTCCTGTCCCTACCATACTAGCGATCATCGACTGAATGGCTAGACCTTCTGTTCGTAAAATATTAGTTGGTGAAAGGCCAAAGATAATGAAAACTGCGCCCCAAGCGATCACTAAGTAATATTCTCGTGCATATTTCCAAGTGGCAGGGGAAGCACCCAATAAATGTAAAATTGGGGTTTGAAAGATAATCATTATTGCAGTTACGATGATTCCGCAAATAATTGGTGCATAGAAACAATAACCACTGACAAAGCGTGCTAATTTATCACGGTGTTCACCAAATAAGCGGGAAATAACTGAGCTTCCGCCAAGACCAAAGATGTCTCCAAGAGCAATCATTAACGTAAAAATTGGTGCTCCTTGGGAAACGCCGGCAACTAAATTAGGATTCCCAGTTTTGGCCACGAAAAAAGTATCAACCATGTTATAAATTAAGGTTACAGCCATGCTTAATACAACAGGTAAGGCCAGCGTAAAGTATGCTCGCTTGATTGAAGAATGTTCAAATAGCTCGTCCATTTTAAATCTCCTTTTAACAATCTGCTAATCATTTTACGCTAGTCAAGCTATAAAGTGAAAGATTGATTATTTCATTAATTTTTTATACAAAAGTTTAAAAATGGTTAACTGTAGCTAACAAAAGCAATTAATTCTGGCGGCGAAAACCTTTAGTATGTTGTCAAATATATTAAAGATGAAGAACCAAATAATAAGCGTCCTCAAACTGGTAATCAAAATTCAACAGTAGTTATTGGTTTAGGTCTTGTAACTACCTTTGCTAGTCTCTTTGGTTTTGGAAAACGGAAGAGTGAAAAATAATTAATAACAAAAAGAGTGAATAGAGAATAATCTTTGTTGATTGTTTCCTGTTCACTCTTTATTTATATAAATTTCGAGGATGTGGTTCGCCCTTTATTTCGTGTTTAACGTGTTTTAGCATGTCATCAATCATTTCAATAACATGAGGATCATCTAAAGCATAGTAAACGCGTGTTCCTTCTTTGTGGCGACTGACTAACTGGTAGCGATATAAAATACCGAGTTGCTTTGAAACGATCGGTTGAGCAAGATGAAGATCATTAACGATTGTTTTAACATCAGCTTCACCGTCATAGTGCCGAAGATAATATAAGATGTTTAAACGCGTACTATTGCTTAGGACTTTATAGATTTTAGCAGCTTCATCAATAAAGGCTTGTGTGGAAGACAATGGTTGCTGCTCCTCCTTTTAATCGGTTTAGTAATTATTATACCAAACTAAAGAAGGTGGATAAGGTGTGTAATTAATCCACTATCCCAAAAAACATAACAACCAACACCGATATAAATGACCTTCATTAAGGTTTCGCTATAACGCTGCATTGCTTGCTTAATTAGTGGAATATTACCAATTCCTTTTATGAGAATCACAATCGCAATTGAAAGGACTGCAATAAAAAGAAGTGCCTGAGTAAATTGTTGGAAGGTAAGATTCGTTAAAATTGGTAAGAAAATTGAGAGGTTGCAACCAGCGCAGACTGCCAGATAGGTTATTAATGTGGTAATAATTGGGCCATACTTTTCGGTATGAGTTGGATCTTCATCGTTGTCATGGAGAGCCATGTAAATAGGTAAAACACCAAGTAGTCCTAGAATCCACTCAGGGAGAAAAATAGCAAGTGTTTTTCCTAGTAAAAAGCTGATAGTAACTAGGAAAAAGAGGGCGACGAGATAGCCAATGATTACGTCGCGAAGGTTATACCGTTCGAGTAGAAAGATTAAGATAAAAAAGAAATCGAGGTTTACGGCAAGAAATGTGATAAAAATAATCCACCAATTCATAATTAAGTCTCCTATATATCAAATTCGATATACTTAATATATATCGAATTTGATATATAGTCAAACTATCCTTCAAAATAAGTATAAAGTTTCTCAGGAGTAAGAGATTTTCGTTGCTCTGCATTAAAATCTGCTTTGATTTCACCATCTTTAAGCACGATTAGACGATTCCCATACTCTAAGGCATCTTCAAGGTTATGGGTAATCATTAGAGCGGTTAAATGATCTTTAGTGATCCGTTCATTAGTAGCGTGTAATAAATTTAGACTTGTGTGCGGGTCAAGAGCAGCAGTGTGTTCATCCAGCAAAATAATATCAGGTCGTTTGATTGTTGCCATTAAAAAACTTAATGCTTGCCGTTGTCCTCCTGAAAGGGCGCCGGTAGCTGTATTCATACGATTTTCGAGGCCGTTATTCATTGTTGCAGCTAGCTTGGTGAAACGTTCCATGTTACTTTTGAGCTTCCGAGGAATAAGATGGCGACGCTCACCCCGCTTAGTTGCTAACAACATATTTTCAGCAACTGTCATTCGCGCAGCCGTTCCCAATTTTGGATCTTGAAAAACACGGGATAGGAAAGCTGTTCGCTGTTCTTCTGTCGTATTGGTAATATCTTGTCCATTATGCAAAATTTTTCCTTCGTCAGCGTGCAGGTTTCCACCAATGACATTAAAAAGAGTCGATTTACCGGCACCATTCGTTCCAACGATTGTAATGAAGTCTCCCTCATTAATTTTAAGGTTTAAGCCCTTAAGAATAGTCGTTTCACTAGATGTGCCCTTATTAACAATGGTTTTGACGCCTTGCAATTCTAAAATAGGTTTATTCATGAGGCCGGACTCCTTTCAAAATTGGCTTTTTTAGGTGAATGCGTTCTTCAAGTTGTGGCAACATCATGCAGATTGCAAGAACAACGGAGGAGATAAGGTTGAGGTCGTTGGCAGAGAAACCAAGTTGTAGCACGGCAAGTAAGATGATTCGGTAAATGATACTACCAAGAGTAACGGCTACAAGTCGCTGGTTAAGCGTTAATTCACCAAAGGCTACTTCACCAATAATGATTGAGGCAAGGGCGATAACAATCGTCCCAATTCCCATATTAATATCAGCATACCCATTGTTTTGAGCAATCAATGCCCCACAAAGGCCAACGATTCCGTTTGACACCATTAGGCCGATGATGACCATTGTGTCGGTATGAATCCCAAATGATTTGGCCATTACAGGATTATCACCAGTCGCGATGAAGGCCTGTCCATAGTCAGTTGAAAGGAAGAAGACTAGGATTACGGTAATAATCGCAATCGTAACTATTCCCAAGAAGACACTATCAAAGTATTGGGGCAGACTTCGCATGAATTCCCCACTAAAAAGTGTCTTTTGGCCAAGCAATGAAACGTTTGATTTACCCATAATGCGGAGGTTAACAGAGTAAGCGGCAGTCATCGTTAAAATTCCGGCTAATAAACTTGGGATTTTTCCTTTAGTGTAGAGCAACCCGGTGATCAAACCGGCGAGCATTCCCGCACCAATCGCAATTAAAGTTGCCAAAAAGGGATTAATGCCATGTGTGATTGCAGCAACAGCACTGGCAGCACCAAGAGGGAAAGTTCCTTCAACAGTCATATCCGCAAAATCAAGAATTCTAAAAGTCAGGTAAAGGCCAAGACCAAGTAAAGCCCATAATAGCCCTTGACCGATTGACGATACAATTAGATTCATTTGTAAATCTCTCCTTTCGCTTCTGCATCCTTTTCAAATTGAGCGGGAATTTGTAAATTAAGTTTTCGAGCTTGCTTAATGTTGAGAACAGGCGTCCCATGCTTCATATATTCAATTGGAGTATCCGCGGGCTTTGATTTGCCTTTGAGAATTGCAACGGTCATTTTTGCGCCTTGGACACCTAGAGCACGCTGGTTAACACTGTAAGTTGCAACGCCACCTTGCTTAACCATTGTGTCAGTTGCTGGGAAGACTGGTTTGTTAGCGGCATCGGCATTCTTAACTAAGGTTTGCATTGCCCCAGCGATCGTATTATCTGTTGGTACAATTACTGCATCAACCTGGCTAAGCATTTGTTCGGAAACCTGATTTAAGTCGTTACTGTTGGCAATTGAATAGGCCTTCAAGTTAATATTCATCTTGCGACATTCACGTTTGATTTGGTGGTAACCGGCTACTGCTGAAGCATCACTTGAAGTGTAGATGACTCCGAGTGTTTTCATTCGCGGCATAAATTGCTTGATCAAGTTGAGTTGTTCGCGAATTGGTGCTTGGTCGGATACTCCGGTGATGTTGCCCCCAGGATGTTGATTATTTTTAACTAATCCAGCTGCTTTTGGATCGGTAACTGCACCAAGTACAATTGGTGTTTTGGTAGTAGAATTAGCTAATGCTTGTGCCGCAGGAGTTGTAATTCCAAAAAGAACAGTTGAGTTATCATTAACAAGTTTTGAAGCCATTGTTTTAAGATTACTTTGGTCACCATTCGCATTTTGATACTCAATCTTGATATTCTTACCGTTGTGGTAACCTTCCTTTGCTAATTCATCAACATATCCCTTGTAAATTTCATCTAACGCTGGGTGGTGCATCAAGGTTAACACACCGACTTTTGGAATTCGTTGCTTAGTTACGAACCCATTGTTTTCTCTAAAGAATGCGAAACAAAGGAAAGCGATAATAATTGCAATTAAACTATACATTCTTTTCATTTAAAATCTCACCTCACAAAATAATAAAAAACGAGAGCCCACATGACGGACCCTCGTTTTTTGAAAGGCAAAATAAAAGTCCGCATGTGGATCCATGCGGACTGAAATGAACATCAAACTCAGCCGGCACAGATGCAATCTGTTCTTCAGGTCGCATCCATGACGAAACAACCTGAATTACCGGCTTTGCCAACGAGTATTAACGTTGATAGCTTGATATGCGTTCATTATACTTACTCCCTACATAATTGATTGTTGTTAAGTATAACCAATGATAATAAAGCTGTCAATATAATTATTAAAATTTGCTAAGAAAAAAGAGTAAGTAGAAGAAAATCCTCTATCTTACTCAATGATTATGCTATTCGTATCCTAGTTCATGCTGATGTAGAAACTAGGAGTGTAGTAATTGATGTTACCAGTTTGAACGTTTTGACCTGGTGTAGGAGCTTGGATGTAACCGCCATTACCAGTAGCGATTGCAACGTGGTAAGGAGCACTATCTGGGCCCCAGAAGTAAAGGTCACCACTTTGAGCGTTTTGGATATCACTGTGGTGGGCACCAAGGTTAGTTTGTTGGTAAGTAGTCCGGTAGTTTGAACCAAGACCATATGCATATTGAACTAATCCTGAGCAGTCAAATCCGCCTGGTTGGTTACCACCCCAAACGTATGGAGTACCAATTTGTGCTTGCGCAACGGCAACCGCATTAGCAGTAGAACCATTACCTTGACCAGCAGGAGTTGAAGTTGCTGGAGTAGCAGTTACAGCAGCAGTACTTTGAACAGTAGTGTTGCTTTGTGGAGTAGCAACTGCTTCAGTGGTAGCGGATGTAGTTTGTGTTGGAGTTGCAGTGTTAGTAGTAGCCGCTAAAGTAGTAACGTTGTTGTTAGTATTTGCAGCACTAGTTTGAGCAACATTAATAGTAGCAGAAGCAGCACTTACTTGGGCTGGAGCTTGGGACGTAACACTAACTTGAGTAGCAGTAGTGTTGTTATCAGAAGCAGCAGATACGACTGTTGTTGGTTGTGCTTGGTCGGCTACGTTGCTTGCGTTTGTGGTAGAAACAGCTGGAGTAGTTGATGCCGCTGTTGTTTCAGTAGTTTCAACGGCTGCTTGACTAGCAGTAGCGTTGTCAGTTGCAGTAGGTGCAGTAACAGTTGCGGCAGCAGAAGCAGTACTAATAGCAGAAGATGGGATAACTAATTGTTGACCAACGTAAATTACGTTAGGATCAGCCAATTGGTTAGCAGTAGAAATTGAATCAACAGTAGTAGCGTATTGTTGAGCAAATCCCCATACTGTATCTCCTGATTGTACTTGAACTTGTGTGTCAGCACTTGCAGTGTTAGCAACAGCTAATGCACCAGCAGCACCTAAAGCAGCAACAAGAACTTTTGACATTGTTTTTTTCTTAGCGATAATTATTCACTCCTGAATTATTGTTTGTTTTTTCTTTTATGCATGCAATTAATTGTGCACTCTTTTACTATATGATGATATTGTGAAGAAGATATGAAAAATATCTTAAGGGTGGCAGTTGTTACATAATTGTTAAATTACTGTAATAATTTGAAGAGAATTTTATTGGAATATGAATTCTTCTTACGCGCTAAAACGTTGTAACTGCGGGGAATGGGGCAGATAGAAGAAGGTCATCAATTTTCACGTTGAGGAGCCTTTTTTATTAGCCGAAATCAATTTGTTCTGGTATTTTCTCTCGACTTATTTGATCTAATCTAAGATATTTAAGTATTATAGGTACTCTTAGTTTACTTTTGATTATTTTTGGCAGCATAAATAATTAAGATCACGCCATTAGTTATCATAAGAAACATATATAGAAAAAATAGTAGATCTGGTAATGTGTCCCAATATTTATTGAGAACAATTATACCAATAATAAATAAAGTATTTAACGCTGAACAAAAAGGAACGATTACCCCGTTATTGTTATCTAATTTCATAAGTTACTCCCTTTGCGTATTAATTTATCTAATAGTATCAAACGAGGAGGGAAACGACCATAAATCTTGGTACAAAAAGTAATTTAAGACATAATGCTGTCTCCTTTTTTGTAAATATGATTACTTATGTATTAACAGAAGACTGGTAATAATGATAATAATAAATAAAATTAACCAATACTTTTGATGTAAGTGATTTTGAGTTACCTTTTTATCATTAGGATCGCTTTTAATTTGATGTGTTTCCCAAGTACCCATTAATAGTCCGTAGATAATGCCACTGACAATAGCACTACTAATTGTAGAAGGTTCTGTAAGTAATGGAATTAGTGCTTCTCTATTAGGCAGCCAATCGATAAGGATTGTTAATCCATACATTGCAATTGCAAAGTAAATTCCTAAGCCAATTGATCTTTTAATAAAGTTTTGTTTAGTCTTACCCACCTGTTTAGCTTCAACATCAATTTCTGTTAAATGATGTCGTTTAGTTTCATATAGAATGTAGCCTAAAGAAGCGAAAACAGTTAATAGTAAGACGCTTACTACGATATCAAGAGTAAGTTCAGAATTATTAGTACTAAGCATTAAAAGGCTAGCAATAAAACTTAATAATATATTTATTGATAATAAAAATATGGCAATATTATTACCGATTCGATTGAGTTCGTTGCGGCGATATTCATCTAATGGTCCATGAATACCGTAAAACCATTTAATGATTTTGGTGCTGATTGTTTCTTTCATCTGTACGTTCCTCCCAAAATAGTGAATTAAGATCAGTATTTAATGCTTTAGCTAAATTAATACAAAGTTCTAACGAGGGATTATACTTATTATTTTCGATTAAGTTGATAGTTTGACGAGCTACTCCAATTTTTTGAGCTAGCTTTAACTGGGATAATCCTTGATCTTTTCGAAATTGTTTAACACGGTTCAAATATTGACTCTCCCTCCTTATGACACATATATATGACATCTATGTTAGAGATTTTATCATTGCTTAAATCTGGTGTCAATTATATATGACAAAAAATAAATAGACATAGAAGTACATTGTTGCTTCCATGTCCAATAAATATAATTAATCCATTAGCAAGTTAACTGAAGGAATCTATATTCATAGAAGATTTTCTTAATCTGTAAATCCAGCTAAAAATAAATAATCCTTGAATTTTAGATTATTTATTTTTAAGTCTATGTTTTTCATAGTTATATCCATCTATAAAACTTATGACTTCTTGCATTCTATTTCCAGAAATTAAGTTTAAAAGTACAAATGGTAATTTCGGATAAAATCTAAATTTTTTGCTAATTTGATAATCTTCGTATGCCTGATGTTTTCCCATTTGAAAGTCAGATAAGTTCTTTAAATCCTTAATTTTAGAGAGGTTGGAATCGTTCGATTTAGAAGTATAACCTTGAGAGTATAAGCCGTGTTCATAATTATGCTTAATCATATCATGGAGTTGGAATAGTAACATTTTAAAAGTACCTTTACCTTTGTTTAGTATTTTGAATAGAGTTCTATTTAAACATGTATTTCTGAAAAATATTCATTAGTCCGACCATTATGAATACTAAAGTTCCTAAATAATTATTAAGATCATTTCGAATGATTACCATGATTGCAATAATGATAATCAAAATCCCGAAAAATATTTTACCAATTAAAGAAAATTTTTGACTGTTTTTGTATCCTTTTTGTCTGTACGTTTGTTTACTTATTCCTAAAAAGAACGGTTTTACATGCTCACCATAAAGAATAGCTATTCCAAATGTAATTAAAAAGGAAAATGTACAAAAATTAACGATGAGAGAATTATAATCCACTAGATAATTTGTCAGTAAGAAAAATAATCCATCCATTATGAAGAATAATCCCTTAAAAACACTAAAAGCATTATAAGCTTTTCCTTGATCCAAATATTTTTTCAAATCTTTGTCTCCTTTAAGCAAAGCGTCAATTGTGATTTTATATATGTCGCTAATCTTAACGAGTGTGTCTAAATCGGGATAACTTTTTCCTTGCTCCCAGTTGGAAATTGTTTGCCGAGTGACATGTAATTTTTCGGCAATTTCAGCTTGAGTAAAGCCTAAATTATTGCGTTGTTTTTTGATATAGTTTCCGAATTCCATTATGGCGCTCCTGTATTTTTGGATAAGTATATGAAATTTATTAAGCTAAAACTAGCAAAGATTTGTTGCATGCTTGTTATATCAACGATTCAAATTACTGAAGAATTTTATTAGATAACTTATACTTAATATATAAGAACTATTTAAAATAAAGTTTTCATTTAGCTGTCACGTTATATTTTTTATCTTTAATACCTAAAATAATTTGTTGCCTTTAGAAAATTAGTTGGAAGGTGAAAAGGATGAAAAAGAAAGAGAATAACCATTATTCATCAGTAGGGGACTTTCTTGCAAAAAAGTGGTGGATTATTGTAGTTGTTTTAGGAATGATATGGTGGATCCTTGCTTCATTAAAGTAGGACTATTACCAATAAATTGAAGCCCGTGCCTAAAATATGATAGTATGGATAGCAGTTTTAGCTCGTAATAAGTAAGAAAAAGAGGAGAGAATATAATGGCAGTATTAGATGTTGAAGGACTGACAATGAGCTATGCCGATAAAAAGCTCTATGAGAATGCCAGCTTTCAACTAGAAAAGCACGAACACATGGGGATTGTCGGGCAAAATGGTGCCGGGAAGAGTACCTTGATTAAAATCTTGATCGGGAAAACCCTCCCGGTCGATGGCGCTATCAAATGGCAAAAAGGAGTCAAGATTGGATACTTAGACCAGTACGTTGATATTCCAGCGGGGATGACCTTGATTGACTTCCTTCATACTGCTTTCACGGAACTTTATCAACTTAATGACCAGATGAATAAGCTTTATGCGGATTATGCAGAAAAGATGGATGATGAGCTCCTCACCAAGGCAGGCCGAATTCAAGAAAAACTCGATGCTAATAACTTCTATGAAATTGAAACGGAAGTCGAACGAGTGATGAACGGTTTAGGATTGACAGATATCGGTAAGGATCATGTTGTCTCTGAGATGAGTGGGGGACAACGGTCAAAGATTATCCTTGCCAAGATGTTATTAGAAAATCCAGATGTCATTTTACTAGACGAACCGACAAACTACCTTGATACGGCTCACATTGAATGGCTAATCGACTATCTTAATGATTTTGATGGTGCCGCAATGATTATCTCGCATGACTATGACTTTCTTGAACAAGTTACGAATACTATTTGTGATGTATCATTTGGAAAAATCACTAAGTACCGCGGAAGCTTCCAACAAGCGATGCGTCAAAAGGAAGAGCGCAAGGAAGCTCAAGAACGGGAATACGAAAAACAACAAGTGGTCATTGAAAAGGCACAACGGTTTATTCGGAAAAACAAAGCTGGTTCAAAATCGACTATGGCTAAGTCACGGGAAAAGATGCTTGCGCGGATGAAAAAGGTTGATCCACCCGAAGATAATCTAAAAGCAACTTTCCATTTTCCGTATGAAAATACCGGATCAGCGAATGCGCTGCGGGTAGAAAAATTATCAGTTGGTTATAACCGGCCATTATTAGCGCCAGTAACTTTCTCGATGACAATGGGTGAAAAATTATTGTTCACTGGATTTAACGGGGTTGGTAAGTCGACTTTGATTAAATCAATTTTAAAGAAAATTCCAGCATTAGGCGGAACAGCAACCTTCTCCCCATCAGCCCGGATAAATTACTTTGACCAAGATTTGGAATGGGATGACCCAACGCTTACGCCACTGCAAACAATTCAAAATATGTTCCCAACGATGCAGCCGCGGACGATTCGGACAAAACTTGCGCGTGCTGGAATCAACGCTGCTAATACAATGAAGGAAATGAACCTTTTATCAGGGGGCGAGCAGACGAAAGTTAAACTTGCCATTCTCGAGTTAACGCCATGTAATTTTCTTATCATGGACGAACCGACAAACCACCTGGACGACGAAACTAAGGAAGGTTTGAAGAAAGCCCTGCAAGATTTCCCGGGAAATTTAATTTTAGTTAGTCACGAACAAGGATTCTTTGAAGGATGGCTTGATAAGATCCTTAACGTTGAAAAACTTAGCTTGAAATAGGAAGATATGAGACAATGAATTCAAAAAGGAGGGGAAACGAGTGCCCTATTCAATTTCTGAAATCATTGTCTTATTTTTTACCTATTCATTTATTGGCTGGCTATGGGAGACTTGTTACTGTTCAATTAAGGACCATCATTTTGCCTACCGTGGATTCTTATTCGGCCCTTATTGTCCGGTGTATGGATTTGCCGTTACGACGATCTTGATTACTACCTATCCGTTCCAAGATAATATTTTACTGCTATTTGTAGTAGGTTTTATTGTGGCTTCAATCTTTGAATATGTAGCAAGTTGGCTGCTCGAAAAGCTTTTTCATATGAAGTTATGGGACTATTCGCACCTAAAAGGGAATATTCAAGGAAGAGTTGCTCCCCAAATTTCATTTTTCTGGGGGATTGGCGTTGTCTTGCTGGTTAAGTTCGTTCAGCCATTCATTCAGCGGATTATTAATTGGGAAGAATTATGGACCCACGGGATGCTTGCCTTAATTATCGTCCTCGTGATGGGAACTGACACTATCCTCAGCGTTATCAGTGTGGAAAAATTCCATATTACAACTCAACAATGGGATGAACGAGCAGCTGACTATCGAAAGAAACTGCTGGATCGAATTGAAAAAGCAGCTCCTAAGGATAAGTTAGCAATTAAAGCTCACCTTCAAGATTGGCAACATCAATTTGTGCAACACCTAAACAAAGAGGGAGCTGACAAGCGATTAAGCTGGAACCATCGTCGGCTAATTAAGAGCTTTCCTAAGATGAAGATTACTGATAGTAAATACTTTAATAACTATAAAAAGGACCTTAAAAGTAAGTAAGATCAGCGTAAAATTCTCGCTTTCTTGTAGTGAAGTGGTTATAATAGCGTCAAATTCATAAAAAGGGAAAGACACATCATGAAAAAAGAAACAAAAATCATTTGTGGAAGTGTACTTGCGTTTTTGATTATTTTATTTGGGATTGTGGCGATTATTATTCACGAATCTCCCCAAATTCAACGTGAGACCCACCCAACAGATATAACCGTCAATGAATTTGTTCGGCAGATTGCACCAGCTGCTCAACGTGAACAGAAGAAATATCATATCCCAGCTAGCATTACGATTGCGCAAGCAGGACTTGAATCTAACTGGGGTCGGAGTCGGTTAGCAAATAAATACAATAACTTATTTGGAATTAAAGCTAACAGGGATGACGAGAAGGTTCAAATGTATACTACCGAAAATATTCGGGGTAAAAATGTTCAAGTAAAACAATATTTTACGGTTTACAATAGCTGGGCAGATTCAATTAATGCGCACACATTGCTCATTGTAAATGGAACTGCTGATAATCATGCACGTTTCCATGGAGTACAAACAGCGAAAACTTATCAACAGGCAGCTCATGAATTACAGCGGAATGGTTACGCAACCGATCCAGATTATGCCAGCAAGCTGATCTACGCGATTAAGAAGTTTAATCTTGCCCAATACGATAATGTTAAATAATAATTTAAAAGCGTGAGAAACGACTCTTGTAATGAGCTATTTCTCACGCTTTTTAACCTATAAGACACTTATTAATGTACTTCGCTTTGCATGCTGGTGGAAGCAACCCGTTGATGACGGAACCAGTGAACTAAGAGACCAAGGACTAAGCCGACAAGTGCTGGAACAAGCCAGGATAATCCCATACTTGCAAGTGGTAAGTTATTTCGTAAAGCGGCAACAGATAACCCAAATGAACTTTGGCTAACAACCGCTGGAAAGGCAACAACCATATCACCGAGAGCTGGTACAACGGTGAAAAGGACCACGAAGAAGTAGACAACGCCATCACGCTTAAAAAGTGGTGATGTCACAGATAAAAGGATAAGTACCATTGATAATGGGTAAAGGAACATTAACATTGGTGTTGACCAAGCGATGATTTGGTCTAAGCCAAAATTAGCAGTAAGGAACGAGGCGAGGCAACTAAGTGCAAGCCATGCATGGTAGCTAACCTTTGGAAAGTGCTTATGGAAGTCTTGAGCAAAAGCAGCAACTAAACCAACAGCAGTCGTTAAACAGGTAACCGTTAACAAGAATGCTAGTACAACTTGTCCGAATGCACCGGCATAAGCATTAACTAATTGGTTAAAGGCAACTCCACCATCTGGGGAAACTTTGAAACGACCAAGAGACATTGCGCCAAGAAGGATTAGTAATAAGTAGATAAAAGCAACGGCACCCATTGAGAGGACACCAGCTTTTGCAACAACTTTGGATACATCTTTTGCTGAACGTTGTCCCATAGAACGAACGGCGGTTACCACTGTTACCCCAAAAGCAAGACCGGCAAGAGCATCCATAGTGTTGTACCCTTCAAGGAACCCGTTAGTGAGTGCACCGTGAACATAAGCACTAGTTGTAGGTGCAGTAGCAGGGTTACCAAGCGGGCGAGCGAAACCAACAACAAAGACAAGGAATAAAAGGGCTAAGAAGACGGGATTTAATACTTTTCCGATGTTAGCTAGGATATCATTTTCCCGGTATGAGAAGAGGAAGGCCGCCCCGAAGAATAATGCTGAGAATAATAGCAAGGCAAGGGATTGATATTGTTTATCAACGAATGGGGCAAGACCAACTGTGAATGAGACAGTGGCAGTCCGTGGGGTACCGAATAATGGACCGATCGTAGCGTGGATAAGAACCATGAATACTAAGGCAAAACCGACGCCAAGCGGACGACCGATATCAAAGACCCCCTCTGCACGCGTAACAGCAACGGCGAGAACTGATAGAAGTGGTAAAAGAACTCCAGTAATCAGAAAGCCAACTGCAGCTGGTCCCCAATGACTACCAGCTAATTGACCAAGGTGTAACGGGAAAATCAAGTTTCCGGCCCCAAAGAATAAACCGAAAAGCAATGATGCAACAACTAAATAGTTTTTGAATGTTAACTTGCGCGATGTTAAATCTTGCATGTTTTCTCCTCCTAATCTGATCCCAACAAAAAAGTCCCTTAGCCAAAATGGCTAAGGGACGCTGAGCGTGGTACCACCCTATCATTGTACTGCTATTGCTAACAATACCTCACACGTACGGCCGTAATGGCGATACGCTGACACGATAATGGGTGTAACCACTACAGCTTACTGGTATTTAAGCTGTAGACTCGAAAGTGATTTTCAGTTAGAGTTAAAACTGTCTCCTCACACCAAACGAGACTCGCTGAAGCTATCGTCTAACATACTCTTCTTTCTCATTGCGATCGAATAATTAAATTATCGTCATTAATATTAACTGATTTCTCATAAAAGTCAATAGTAAATTAAAAATTATTTATAATTTTTCAAATCTTCGCTACTTTCGGCGTATGCAGGATCACCATTTAATGCCCGGGCAATGGCTCGCTCAACAGCAGTATTAGAAGTAACATTTGCAATGGCGAGTGGCTTCTCATATCGTTTAGCGTGATGGTTGGCGAGTTGACTAATTCGATGGTGAATTGCATCGATGCAGACAATCACAAAGTCCGCATCCCGAATTTCGCGTTTTAATTTGCTGCTGGAAACTTTTTCTTCTGCAGACGCGTCTAATCCACGGAACAGACCGTGGTGTTTATAGACGACTGGTTTAAGGCCTTTAACCTTGCTGCGGATTCCGGTAATAACAAGTACCTTTCGTTGATGGAGGTCATAATCAAGTTTCTTTTCATAATCATGACGAGGATTAGCAGGCTTTTTAACAACTTTTGGTTTAGCTGGTTGCTTGGTTGTATCATAATCTTGCTTTTCATGGATCCAGCGAATTGCGCCATCTTTGGCATCAGTTAAGCCATTTCCTCGATCATAGTAGGCAAAATCAATAACCATTCCAGGCTTAATATCACGACCAGGGTACTTAAAGGGATCAATTACGATGGTATTCTCTGGCGCTTCGTCAACGATTGAATTACCTTTAATTGTTTTACTCAGTTGAAGGACATCAGAACCGGGGACGCGTTTTAATTCACCATATTCAATCACATTGACTTTTTCAGGGGTGTAATCGCTAAGGTGATCACCGGTGATCCGCCGAATAACTGGAAGACCACGGACTTTTTGTTCATAGTCTAGTTGAGCAATATCCCCATCCTCAACAGGAAACGGTAATGCATGCAGAATTGCTTCTGGATAATAACGATGATTAATCTCGGCACCGCTTAATTTTCGGTGTACTAAGTAACGATTGTCGGCTGCTAGGCGTTCTTCTTCAGTAATTTCTTTTGGTGCTTCAACTGAAGAAGATGTAGCGGAGCTTGTTATTGATGTTGACTTTTCTTCATCATTAGCTGGACCGGTAAGCAGTGACTTCAATGTTTTGCGTGCTTGCGGAGGCAACTCGTTTGATGATTGAACTTTGCGTTGAACAAACCGAGGTGCATTTTGTTTAACGGGTTTGCTTTCCTGATAATGATTTAAAATATTAAGAATGGTGGTAAGACTCCGCTGTGTCTGCAGTAAGCTTTGTGGATCATCAGCGGTATTATTTAAGAGGTCAATTAATTCTTGACGATAATCATAAACTTCCATATTATTTTCCTTTCTTAAAATAAGTTACTAATTTCAATGATAGCAGTTCGTTAGCGTGATGTCAGTAATTAAGTGTGGTTTAGCCGATTTTCTACGGTATAATAAGAAACAAAATCAGAATTGCGAGGATCGAAAATGGCACAACGGTTAATAAAATTATTTTCCCACAATGATTTAGATGGATTCGGGGCTCCATTATTATTAAAAACACTACAACCAGTAATGTTTGAAGATGCAGAATTTGAGATGACAAACTGTGGCGCTGGACGAATCGATGAAGAATTAAGTCGATGGATGCAAACAGCGGAAGTAGGGCGCTTTACAGATGTTTATATTATGGACATGACACCGGATAGCGACTATACATTCAAACTATTGAATGAACGGTTCGCTAATCATTGGCTTGTCTTTGACCATCATGAAAGTGAAGCGGAACTACGACAAAAGTATGCGGCCAATAGTATCGTACCTGCTAATCCAGCAGTTAACCCAAGTGCCACAAGCTTGGTATGGGATTGGTTAAAACAACAATCGTCTTTTGCAAAGGTTGATGAACAACGGCAAACAGACCTTGCTTATCTTGTGGAATTAATTCGGGCATATGATACTTGGGATTGGCAAAATGATCCAGAAATGAATGAGCAGGAACGAACTGATGCCGATAATCTTGATCAACTCTTTTGGTTTTATCCTCTCCAAGATTCGGAAGAGTTTGTTCAAAATGTTTTTAATACCAGCTGGCAACAATATCAGAAAGAAAATCGGCTGTTAATTCGGACCCTAAACGAACGGCGGGCAAAATACCTTAAAAGTCATTTGAAAGATGTTTTAATTACAGATATCGATGATCATAAATTTGGTGTCGTATATGCAAGTGACTATAAGTCTGAAATTGCCCATGAGCTATTAGAAGAGCATCCAGAGGTCGATGCCGCCTTAGTGGTTAGTCCGGTTAGTGTCTCCCTCCGTAGCAATGGTAAGTTAGACGTTGCTAAATTTGCGGAGAAGTATTTCAACGGTGGCGGTCATGCTGACGCAGCAGGTGGCCGATTAACGGTTAATCCGATTGAAGTTGGTGAACAAGCAGTTATTGACGACCTTAAACAAACAATTGCTAATCAGCAAAATGAACAAAAATCAAATGAAAGTACGCTTGCCGATAATCTTGATCCCGAAGTAGCGGCAAAGATGGCAGCTTTGTTTGGGAAGAAGTAGGGTGGAGCGTTAATCTCTACAGCACGGAAGTAAAAAAAGCCCCTCAAATCGAGGAGCTTTTTTAGTTAACTGATTAACCACGGATTAGGGATACGGCCAACTTTAACAAAGTAGTCGATAAAGAGGTCGGTCAGCTGTGGTGAGATTCTGAGAGGATGATGTGAAGCTGGCGTAACAGGTCGGACATTTAGACTTATATCTGGTAATTCTGCTTCTTGAATGTTGATTTGCCACTTAATGTAGTAAGTAGTATCGGTTGGTAAGCTCATAAGCAACTGTAAATCATGAGTAATTGTCGTTAGTTTCCGGCAGCTATGTTCCAATTGGATGAGCTGCTCTTGAGCTACCTGCTTTTGCTCTAATGAAAAGTATTTCTGATGATCTTGCCAGGCGGTTTGTAATAGTTTGTTGAGAAGCGGAACAATTTGTTCTTGCGTTAAAATCATATAAAATAACTCCTTTGAATTTATTCAAAGGTTTTAGCGAGGCGATTAGCCTCGAATAGTAACAGCCCCAATCTGTTTTTAGATTGGGGCTGTTACGTTTAAATAATTATTTTGTGTATTTAAGGATATTTAAAAATGAATCCGTTAATTCAATTGCTGTTTTCGGATCTTTTGATTTTAACTCAAAGCATAGTTGATCAACCTTATAATAATTATTTTGAGTTTCAGAAGGCTCATTATTATTAAAATTTGTATTTTCAAGTAGTTGTGTTATTGGAATTTGCAAAGCATTCGCAATCCGCCTCAGAGATTTTAAACTTACATTTTGGTCATTGGTTCGTTCAAGTCGTGAAATGAAGTTCACGGAGAGACCACTAAGTTCGGCTAAACGTTCTTGTGTTACACCAAGATGCTTTCGAATTGCTCTCATGTTGTCCCCAATATCTGCGATAACAGTCACCTTCTTTTTTATTAAAGATAACTGAAAAATCCGCTTGATATAACGACTTTTGGAAATAGTTTTCGACCATAATAACTGTTTATCAATGCATATGTGTACAAATAAATAGTTATCACTATTAAAATGAGATTGCATGATACATTCTTTTTAAATTTTTTGCTTATCGTTAATATTAAACATTTGTTAAGGAATAACTGTAAATATTAAGCGATAAATATAAAAGTTATCTAGTTGAAAACTATTAATATAGTGGTATTTTAAAAACGGATTATGTTAATGATTTTATATAAAAATAGGAGGAAATAGTTAGGGAGGATTTTGTCATGAAAAGAATCTTGGCAGTGACCGCTTCCGTAGCTGTTGCGTTGTCACTAGCGGCTTGTGGAAATACTTCAAGGTCCGCAAGTAATGAAAAGAATAGTGTGAGTTCTTCAAAAAGGATAGTTAAACATCATGGAAAGAAGAATTCAAATAGCAGTAGTTCAAGTAGTGTTAGTTCTACTGTGTCGTCAAGTAGTAGTGAAACTAATACATCATCCACTAACACTGAACAAAGTGCTCCAGCAAATGATGCACAAAGTAACAGTCCGAATTCAGATAGTCAATCGGTTAATGCGGAGAGTACGTCAGTAGATGATGAAGGAAATACACACCACATTACAATGTCTGGACAGGTAGTCGATGGTCATCAACTTGGGACTGACATCGTGACTACTCCAGATGGTCAATCAAGAAGATATGAATTTGACAAGGCTATTGATGATTAAATTGGGGGATTTTTAAGATGGAAAATCAAGTACATTATAAATTATTTAAGAATGGTAAGTTTTTGTGCACAATGGCATTATCTACAGTTGCAGTATTAACAACATTAGGAGCTACTGGAACAGTACATGCTGATGCCACACCAGTTCAAAATAGCAATGAACAAAGTGAACAAACTAGTCAAAGTGCTTATCAACAAAAAGCTTCTCAAAATGAGCAACAATTATCAGATTTAGCATCTGCTAATGCCACTAAAGAAGCTAATGCAGCTAACTCATATGCACAAGCAAATCTACAAAGTGCAAATGCCACAAGCCAGCAAATTGCTGACATTCAAAATCAATATACACAAAAGAAGCCACAAGCAAAACAACAAATTCAAGCGGCTTCTGACGCGATGGCTTCTTCTGTAGCCAGCCAAACGCAAGTCGTTAATAATTCAGCAGCTTCTGCAACCAGTGCCACTCAACAAGCTAACGCTACTAGTGAAGCCCAGATGCAATCTGCAAATGCGGCAGCAATTGCTCAAGCCCAACAACAAGCACAAGATGCTGCAGCTCATTCGGCAGCAGCTATTAGTGCAGCTAATAGTAACTATCAAGTAGCTGTTGATTCAGCTAACGCAACTCATCAATTAGCAACATCAGCCGCAAATGCGGATTACACTGCTAATGTTAACAACGAAAATAATACATATCGTGCTAATCAACAACAAGTAAAAAATGATGTAACTGCTGCTCAAAACGCTGTAAATCAAGCGCAACAAGATGTTAAGGATCACACTACTACTCAAACAGTAACAGTGCCGGGCCAAAAGCGGACAATTGATCACATTACCAATGCTGCTGAAAAGCGTGGGAATTCAACTAACTGGACATCGGTAGGTAGTGGAACATTTGTCACTTCACCTATTGAAGAATCTTATTTCCGTAAATCAATTTATTACAATACAATTATGGGAATGTATCCCGGCCAAACACCTTATAGTCGTGAAGATGCTGCTAATCATACAGCGGTTTATGACTATACTCACGTTCCAACTAATGTCTCAGAGATGCCAACGGATTTTCAACCTGGTTTGTTAATTTATAATCCAGATCTTGATACATCTGAAGTTGTATCATCTGATGGGTTTACTGAAGCACAAAAACAAACAATTCGTGCATTTATGGCTAGCTGGGCTAATTCATTCCGCAATTGGATTTACAATAATGATCGCGATGTTTGGAATGAAGCCAATAAGTTCCACTATTTTAAAGATCAAGCACCTCATGAACTTAAATTTACTACTACTATGAATGCTGCAGGAGACAAGATCGGTCAAATGCGTACTGATGCTGGTTTAACTAACGATCAGCACACTATTCCTTCAGGTACAACCAATGTTGATTATGCTAAAGCGATCCCTTCAATCAATATTACTGGACAACAAGTTGGTAACTATATGGTCAATGCTGTTCAAAGCAATATGGAAAATTTAATGACTGTTGAACCGTCAACAATTGACAGTGCAAAGCCAACAATGTTGAATTATTTAATCAGTGCATATAATATGACTCAAGCTATGTGGTATGGTGAAATCTATTCCAATGGTTTAGGCGGTCATGCACGAGGAATTTTAAGCAACGATCTTGGTTATATTACCGGTGGGTTTGAAAAAATGACACCTTCTACTTTTAGTAATGAGTTAACAAATAATGAAAAAAGTTATCGTGAAAATTACGCTTTTAGTCATAATATGCCACTCTACGCATTTACATATGATGCTTATGATTATGTTCCTTATGTGATGTCACTTGATGATCAACTAAATGTATTATCCTCATTGCCAAATGATCAAAAAGTAGTCGATGCATATAACAGAATGCAATCTACTATCGACAATGCTATGGGTCAAGAAATTCAAGATCCAACATTTATGAGTGCTGTTTCATATGAAAAGAACGGTGATGGTTCACGCACTGAAACTAAGCAAGTGACACCACAACAATACACTGACGCCTTAAACAATGCTAAATCTCATTTAACCCAAGTAACAAATGATGCTAATAGCAAGTTACAACAATTAGCACAAACTCATCAAGATCACTTAAAGAATCTTGAAAGCATCCGCGATAATGCGATTAAGCAAGCAGATACAGCCTTGCAAAATGCTGTCAGACAAGCTAAGCAAACTTGTGATAACAAGATTGCTGAAGCTAAGGGTAGTCAAGTTAATGTTGACGCATTAAAGAAGAGTCTTGATGACAAGTATCAACAATTAGTAGCTAGTGATAAAGCTAAGCTCGATAAGATTGAAACCGATCGTCAAACTGCTATTAAGCAAATTCAAGCTACTGCTCAATCTGAATATGACGCTAAACTAAAGGAACTCGGTGTTGATGATCAAGCTGTTCAAGCTCAAATCAAGCAATTACAAGATGCACATGACACTTTTGTAAAAGAAAATGCTGATAAGCTAGCACAACTTAAGGCAGAAGATGCCAAAGCCTACAATGATTTAAAGGCTAAGCTTGATGCTGAATTAGCCACTTTAATGCCTAAGCATGAAACTAATACTGATAATTCAGGCAATGTTATTAATACTGGGGATCACACTATCGTATTGCCCGATGATACGAAGAATGAATCTGCTACTCATAATAATGCTAGTCAATCAAGTAATGCAACAGATACAGACTCAGTGGAAAATAAGAACCAATCTGCTAAAGACGTTGCTCAAGAACATCCATCAGCAAACAGTGATAATTCAAAATCGACTGCCTCATTGGCGGAAAAGAATAATAATTCTGATAATCAAACACAAACTAGTGTTGCAACGGCTAATGTTGATACTAATAACGATGACACGGCGGTTACTGTTCTTGCGGTAAATGCTACCTCTGAATCAGTTACAATGACTCGTAAAGAAGACAAGCAACAAACTAAGAAATTACCACAAACTGGTAACTCCCAATCATTAGTATTAGTCGCCCTTGGAACACTAACTTCAATGTTTGGTTTTGGTCTGATGCGTAAGCGCCGTTATTAGAAAGATGAGATTAGATGGGAAGTTTTGTTAAAAATAATAGGAAGTTATTGGTTGTAGTATTAGCAATAGTTTGTCTTGTAATAGGAATTATGGTAAGTCATCATATTTATGAACAGCATCGTGATGAGCAAGCTGCGGATGAAATTTCTAAAGCATGTAAGAAGACGCCATCAATGAAGGGGCTTTTTAGTAAGTTTCAGATTGCTGGTGTCAATGCTCATAAAAAAGTATTAGATCTGCAAATGAATGAGGAACTGAGCAACCAACTTAAATCAAATATTAACGCGTATATTGAGGATAATATTTCTGTAATTACGCGAATGTTTGGTGATCCAACCCGTCATGAAGATGGTGAGGGAAACCTAATCGTTACAGGCGATGAGGTAGAACCAGTTTGCGATACGATTGCTTCTGATAAAAAGTTTGTTAACGATTTTGGAGATGGCTGGAAAATTAGAATATATAACGCACAAGAAAAGTTAGTATATGTTTATTCTGATGATAAGTTTTTGGACAAGCCCGAAGTCCATTTAGATTCTGTGATTGCTAAAGGTAAGCAAGAACACGATGATAATGCGGTCAAGTTAACTGAAGCTGCCTTGAACGCAGTGGGTAATAATAAAGAATAAAACTAAATCCGGTGAGGGCATTGATGTCGTCACCGGATTTTTTAACTAAAAAAGAACCATGACCCTAAGCCATAGCTCTGTAATTGAAAAGTAAACCAATCATGCGGTTGTGTGACCGTTGTGGGTAACGTTATTTTCACGATAACCAAAGTAGAATTGGATAGCAGCAATTGCAATGTTGACCCAATTCATCGTAAGGAACCAGCCATTAAGTACGTTGCCGTCGTGTGTCATGCCGTAGTATACCCAAAAACCAATTACGATAGCACATACATTAATCCATGCGAATGTCTTTTGTAGAATTTGATTGTTAAGGGCAAACCACATCCATACAACGTTTACTACAAACCAGATTGCAAGAATCCAAAAGATAACGTCGAACATAGTATTACTTCCTTTCAACATCCTATCTACACATACCATAGATAATACCTAATAAAGAAGATTTACTTTTCACTATCTATTATAGTCGAATCTTATCCATAGCCAAAAGATAAAGCATTATTAATATGCATTAATGATACATTGGAAAAATATTGAGTAAAAAAGTGCAGATTACCGCTTTTTACGTATATATCTTTATAGAACTATTTAACAGGGGGATATAAGGATGAATGAATTCTTGCGCAAAAAGTGGGAGATGGCGGGCTTAGCCGATGACTATATCTTCAACAAAGTGATGCTTGATTATGATATTTGTTTAGAAGTTTTACGTCGGATCTTGCCCGACTTGCATATTAAAAAGATTAAGTTGCCTAATAACCAGCAAGAGTTTGCTGTCGCTCCTGATGCTAAGGCAGTGCGTTTTGACATCTATACGACCGACGAACAAGGTAACCATTATGATATTGAGATGCAAGTAGCTGACCACCACAATATCGCTAAACGAATTCGTTATTATCAAACTGCCAGCTCAATGGAGGCTTATGATAAAGGACAGCCATATGAACAAGCTGATGATTCCTATGTGATTTTCTTCTGTAATTTTGACCCATTCCAGCTTGGCCAGCAACGTTATGTATTACATAAGCATATTGATGAAATTCCCGAACAAATTATAGAAGATGGACAAACCGATATCTTATTTAACGTTCCTTCCTTACGCCACGATGTTGATCCTAAGATGCAGGCGTTTTTAGATATGATTGCCCAACGAAAAGTTGAAGCGACCGATCCGCTTGTCGTAAAATTAAAGGAGAGAATAGCAGTTGTAAAGCGGAATCGGAAATGGAGGTCGGAATATATGCGACGTTCAGTATATGAAATGGATCAAGAAATGCGCGAGAAAAAGATTCGTGAGGGTGAACGTAAAATACGGGATGGCAAACTTGAACTCCTAGAAGGAAAACGTGAGCTCCTAGAAAGCAAACGTGAAATTAAAGAAAGCCAGGATCGACTCAAAGAAAAAGAACAGCTAATTCAAGAAAGAGAACAAAAACTACACGAAAATCAGCAGACAATAATTAAAACATCTATTTTGGCAATGAGAGAGCTGAATATTGATGAAACAACAATCAAGAAAGAAATAAAAGAAAAGTTTGACCTGTCAGCCAACGAAATTAAGGATTATTTTGCTGAATAAAATGAGAAGGAAGTCTCCAAATCAATTATGGAGGCTTTTTAGGTAACTCCTACAGATTAAGGTATAATGAAGATTTAAATATAAGCTCTGCAGGGAGTATCTTTATAAGAAAAATAGCACTAATTTTGATGCTTTCATTGACGATGCTAGTCATGGTAGCTTGTGGAAGAACATCCTCAAGTACTAATAGATCATCAACTAGTAGTATGACTAGTTCTTTATCAAGTACACAACAAACAAGGGATGATGCAGCACTAAACGCTGAACGATTAACGTCTGAGCAAACTGCTGCTCTCGTGTTGTATTATCGTGATGCGCATATGCCAGGAGCAAATGATTACGATTATTCTGCTGATATGGAAAACAATGATCAGGGAGCAACGGTTAAGATTTATGATAAAGAAGTAGTGCCTTGGGGAGAGGGACCTTCTGCTAAGACTTATCCTAAGGGCGCCAAAATTTTATATACTATTAAATTAACTTCCGACAGATAAGGTTGGATTAACTATCCAGCAACTCGGAACATTAGTTGCATTGTTAAAGAACTCTGATTGGTTTAATAATGGGATTCAAAATGGTGAAATGTATTACGGAACATACTATGGTTATGGTGAAGTTGCTGATTACCAATATGTAACGACTAAGAGTGATTCGACTTTTAGATGTAAAGACAATGATGTCACCATTAAAATGATTGCATCAACTGAAAATCAAAGTGTGACAGAGGCACTAATGACTACTACGCATACTACTGTTACGAATTTGATGAATAATTACTAAGAAGGATATATTATGAGTAAAAAAGATAAGTATGATGTTCAAAAGTTTACTGGGATTCCCGTCGAAACAGATGCTAGTGGAAAGTACCAGTTAAAGTTTGACCAAAATGGTGAGGCAAAATTACATACTTGGCGGACTGGAAAACATACTAAGGGGAAATTTAATCATCCAGGTCAGTTAATGCTGACAGAAAATAACTTGACTGTTTTAATTCTAAAAGCCGAACCAATGGCTTTTAAGGATCGTCATAGTGAAACTCCTCTGCAACGATTTTTAACTGTCGATGTTACAGAAGATGTACTGAAACAAGGCCTTGCAGAATTAAAGGAGTGAAATTGATGAAAACACTAGTGATAGTGGCTCATCCTCAACTTGCGAATTCAGCAACTGAATCGTTTTTAAAGGCAGCCGCTGATGATGAAAATAACGTTCTGTGGCATGAACTAAAAACACCTTTTGATATTTCTCGAGAGCAGGAATTGTTAAAATCGGCAACTCGAATAATTTTTCAATTTCCGCTGTATTGGTATAGTGCGCCAGCGATCTTAAAGCAATGGCTTGATGAGGTATGGAATTCACAACTTACAAGTAGTCATTTGCTA
This sequence comes from Limosilactobacillus reuteri, assembly GCF_020784725.1. Lineage (GTDB taxonomy): Bacteria > Bacillota > Bacilli > Lactobacillales > Lactobacillaceae > Limosilactobacillus > Limosilactobacillus reuteri_F. The sequence goes on along the minus strand of NZ_JAJGTZ010000043.1, from coordinate 13,606 downwards.
AAGAGCCGTGAATTGGGGATTGTCACGACGGTTGCTCATTCCGCCTCTGCCTTTCAACCGGGCGCCAGTCAAAGATATACAATTGCTGAAATTTTACGACCATATCAGGCTTTAGCACACGCGATGGAGATGAAGTATTTACCACCATTGCCGATTTATCAATTTGCCCAACAGGGTGAAGAAGAGCGCCAGTCATTATTTATCCACTATCAGCAATATTTGACCTTAGATAAATTCTTGCATTTTAGTGACCAGACACAATGGTTTATCGCTCGCCTTAACGCCAAAATTGCTCGCGAGTTAGATCCCTTTCAACAAGCTAAATTAGAACAATTGTTATCACTTTTACAAGATCAACAAGAAGAACTGGATGATTTACACACTTCTATCGGCTGGCTACGAGAAAAAGAGGATGACTAAAAATGGATGAGAATCAACAATGGGCACACGAAGAACTAACAAAATTAATGAAAAATAGCCCAACATATGAAGATCAAGCTTTTTACCGGGCATTAGATCAGTTAATGCTTAAACAAGCACAACGCCTAATCAATGCCGCTGGTGAACTTGATGGTCGTAGTTGGGCTGATAAATAATTGATTTAAAAATGTAAAGCAGGGGTCTACCCACCACTTCAACGATAGACTCCCACCTTATCAGATAATTGTTTCAAAATGAAACTAGGGGATTATTGATACCCGTAATTCTAATTGCACGATTAGAAAAAGTCACTAAAAAGTTTGTAAAGATCCTTGGGTATTGATACCTTACAAAGGAAATTTATATAACTAAGTCAGTGAAACAATGGGTACTAGAGAATTATGAATAAAATCCTCATGTATTATTATAAAACAAATTATTCCTAAAAAATACAAAATTATTGATTTATATTATTTTATAGCGAGTTGTAAATCTTTTCGGAGTTTATCAGCAAGAATAACTGCTTGATTATGTTCTTCATCTTTTGCCCCATAAAGGAGAATGACGTTCTGACTCGGCAACTGACTTTGGACAATTGCCTTTAATGAATTATAGTAAACAGGATTATTGGTTAATTCTGCTAGATAACGCTCTTTGAATTCTGGATAGCGAGCGACATCATGACCAAACCATTTCCGAAGTTCGGTACTGGGTCCGACTTCTTTGAGCCACTTATTAAGATGTGCATTTTCTTTTGAAATCCCGCGTGGCCAAATGCGGTCAACGAGGATACGATAACCATCTAAATCAACCGGTTTAGTATAGATTCGTTCAATTTTCAGTTCCATCATGCCGATCCCCTTTAATTAGTGTTATGTTTAGGATAGTTCTTTTTAGGAGGAAAATAAATATGCTAACAAAATATCAACAATTTTTTACTGGACGGCCCACAGTCGAAATTGCGAAGGATCTTTTAGGAAAATTAGTAAAATACCAAACTGAAAATGGGATTATTGGCGGTTATATTGTTGAAACAGAAGCATATTTAGGAGAAAAAGATTCTGCATCGCATGCTTTTAACGGACGACGCACTGGCTACTCGGAATCTTTGTATGGGATGCCCGGGAATATTTACCTATACCAAATCCGTGGACATTATTGTTTTGATATTGTGGTTCAGGATGCAGAAGAACCTCAAGGAATTTTACTTCGCGGAATAGAACCGGCGCTAAACATCGATAAAATGATCGAAAATCGGCACATGTCAGGGGTAAATATTACTAACGGTCCCGGTAAATTAGTACAAGCTCTCGGAATTCATTCACGGGATTTAGATGGGCAGCCTATGGAAACAAGTCCACTAACGGTTGATTTACATAATTATAAAATTCCTGGAGAAATCGCTATTTCTGCGCGGATTGGAGTTAATTTGAAGGGAAAGGATGGGTTAAGTCCACGCCGCTTTTATGTAAAAGGCAATCCCTATGTATCAAACGTGAAAAAACAAGATATGGATCTGGAATGTCATGGTTGGAAGGGGTAAATAATGGCGCTAACTTATCAACAACTATTAACGGCAGTTCCTGTTGTTCTTGATGCGGGTAATGTTCCGAATATTGTTGGGGATGCGGGAATCGGCAAATCTGCTTTAGTTCGTGAAATTGCTGCTAATCTGAATGCGGCATTATTTACTACGGTTGTCAGCTTAAGTGAAAAGGGAGACCTTGCAATTCCGGTTCCTCCTTTGACCAGTGAATCCTTTGTTGAAACGAAAAATTATGGTCGCCTTGCAAATGTGCAATTTGGTTACTCTGAAACTTTGATCAGCATTATTAAGTATGCCGAGGCCCATCCTAATCAATCAATTATTTGGTTTTTAGATGAATTTAATCGCGGAACGCAAGCTGTTCAAAGTGAATTAATGAACCTGGTCCTTCAACGAAAGATTAATTCTTTGCGGTTACCTTCCACAGTGCGGATCATTATTGCGGAGAATCCTGATTCTACGATGACCGGCTTTACTGATCGTGAATATGGTGTCGCGACTGGGGATGCTGCAATTAAAGATCGGACAGTTCGGTTAGTGATGACGAGTTCGACGACTGAATGGTTAAAATGGGCCAAGGTCGCTGGAATTAATGACCTTGTTTCCGCCTACCTTACACAATACCCTGAACAGTTATTAGTTATTGATCCGAATAATGAAGATTTAGCTCCCACGCCACGTGCTTGGGAAAGGGTTTCCCGCAATCTTGACCAATTACAGGCGTTAGATCAGAAAATGCAAAAAGAACTTGCTGCTGATATCTTTAGTGGTGACTTAGGTGACGAAGTAGGGGTGGCCTTTGCTCAGTTTGTCCTTGCACAGGGTCAAGAGCTTACCGTAGCGGCCCTGAAAGACGCTAAAGATGGCAAGAAACAGTTTGAAAATGCTGATGAAGCAACCAAAATTCAAGTATTACGGTCATGGCTAAGTCCTAAGTTGGCATCTGAAGAAGAGGCAGCTCTATTTATTAAGTATCTCCAATTAGTTAGTGAGGATGGTCAGTATGCGATTGTTCAAACAGTTGGTGAAGATTTTATCGATCTCTTGCAAGTAATGTATGAGCAAGCCATCAAACATCCCCAAGGCTCTGTAGCGCAACTTTATCAATATTTCGCGGAGGTTGCGACGCGTGGTGATAATCGATGAGTTTAGGTGACATTCTGACACGGTTACGACAAAAAGGTGGAGATAATAGCCATGTAACGTCCGCGCAACGGATTAAGGAGGCAATTATTAGCATCCTCCAAAAACAACGACTTTTCGGAGAAGTGTTATTACAGCTTCCACGAGAGAATGATTTACAGTTACCTGCAATGATGGGATTGAGGTGGGAAGACAATCGCCTTGTACTGGTTATTAATCCAGAAAAGTTAGCGCACGTTCGTAATGATGAACTTCAAAGCTTATTAGAACATGAAGCCCTTCATCTTATCTGGATGCATCCATTACGCTATGCTTCTTATCCTCATCCAGATTTAGTCCAGATTGCAACCGATGTAGCGGTAAACCAGTATTTAACTGAGCCGCCCCAAGGAACAGTAACCCTTAGCCAATTGGAGAAAGTTCTTCGTCAAAAACTAATGCCAAAATTAGATTCGCAGGATTATCTCAATATATTAGAACAGCTGCCTGCTGAACAGCAAGAAAAATTACATCAGCCAGGTTTTAAATTGAATGGTGGCAAACAAAAAGGAAATGCAACGGCAGATGAGGTTAAAACAGCCGATACTCATAACGGTTGGCAGGAATCTAAGACAAGTCAGCAGGTTAGCAATCAGGTCGTGCGCTTAGCGAATATTAAGCAGATTTTGAATCGTTCCTGGAAGCAAACCCCGCAACGAGATCGCGGTTTATTGCCAGGAAATGTAAAATCACAGTTGCAAAAAGCTCACCAAACCAGAATAGTCGATTGGCGGCAGGTTCTTAGGCATCAGTTTGGGTTAATTACACGCGGGCAAGTTAATTCGCATGCTCGCTTTAATCGCCGGCAACCATTACGAATGGATTTGCCTGGCAAAGTTACGAGATTGGATCCGGCTGTTGACATTTTTGTTGATAATTCCGGATCAGTCACCGATCAAGAACTCGTTCAAACACTAACGACGCTTGAAAAGATGCTTAAGAAAACGAAACTGACAGCTAACGTTTATTCGTTTGATGCCCAGGTGACCGCCAAGCAAAAACTACGTGATGGTAAAAAACTTGATTTTAGACGAACTGGTGGCGGGGGTACAAGTTTTCAGTGTATTTTTGACTATCTCCATCAGCACCACCTAACTAAACGAAATCGCATAATTATCATTATTACTGATGGGTGGGGAGAGGAACGAATCAATAATTATCATTATCAAAATGTTTATTGGCTAATGATGACAAAGGCTAATCAATTATCAGTAAAAGAGCCACCGGGAAGAGTATTAGAAATGAGGGGATAATTGATGACAACAATTTTAAATCCACAGGCCATGCAAAAGGTACTTACCCATAGCAAAGAATATGAGCGGGCAATTGGTCTTCTTAATAAGCGGTGGGATCCAGATGAACAGCCGATCTTTCGCAACGTTCTCCAGTCCGCAGATGTTCACTTTGCTCGGCAGCTCCAAATTGCTGGATTAATTAAAGGAAAGGTTGACTTAAGTAATTACCAGGAAGTAAATCAATTACTGATGCAACATGACTCATGGTTTTCAGAAAGTGCACGGAAAACTTTATTAAGTCCTTTTTTAGATTGAAGCAAATTTACGTGAATTTATAGTAGGCATAGTATAATAGTAAGTAATGTAACCTTTTAAGGAGGCCCTGCACATGGCAGTGAATAACGAACTAATTAAAGACGACTTATACGAAGCAGTAAACGGGGAATGGCTAAAGACGGCGAAGATTCCTGATGATAAACCAGCTACCGGGGGCTTCAATGACCTCGTTGATGAGATTGACAAGCAGCTAATGGATGACTTTGATGCCTATGCAGCGGGGAAGGAAAAGTCTGATGATTCTCGGTTTAATGAGATGATTAAGCTATATCGCCTCACTAAAAAATTTGATTGGCGTAAGAAAGTTGGCCCACAACCGCTTAAACGGATGTTGGCAAGTGTAGAAAATCTTAATTCATATGAAGATTACCAATCTCAATGGAAGAACTGGATTTTAGCAGGGATGCCTTCGCCGATTAGTTTTGATATTGATGCTGATATGAAGAATGCGACTGTTTATGCTTTATTTGCCTCATCACCATCGCTTATTTTGCCTGATAAGAGCTACTATGAAGCAGAAAAGAAGGCTCAGCACGATCAATTACTCCAATTATGGTCTTCAATGGTGGAAGCCTTGATGGATAAGTTGGGGTATAGCAAAGAAGAAGCAAAAAAGATCATTGATGATGCAATCAAATTCGATGCCTTTCTTGCGCCAAATGTAAAGAGTGCTGAAGAAGCGGCTGATTATAGTAAGATGTATAATCCACAAACGGTTGCAGAACTAGCCAGTGCGACTAACCAACTTGATATTGCGGCAATAATTAAGCAGTTAGTTGGGGAAGAACCGGAAAAAGTAATTGTGACAGAACCGGAATACTTTAAGGCCCTGAACAAGATCTTACAAGATAACTTTGAGCTCTTTAAAAACTGGGCATTAATTCGTGTCATTCGCGAAAATGCTAGTTACCTTGATGATGAAATGCGTGAAATCAATGGACGTTATGGTCGAGCCCTTTCTGGAAGCAAGAAACCAGTTAGCCAGCGTAAATTTGCGTTCTATCTTGCACGTGACATGTTTAGCCAAGTAGCTGGGGATTATTATGGGAAGAAGTACTTTGGACCACAAGCTAAGGCAGACGTTCATCACATGGTTGAGCAAATGATTAAAGTCTATAAGGGACGCTTGAACAATAATCAATGGCTTAGTAAGGATACCCGTGATAAGGCTATTCTTAAGCTTGATAAACTAGGCATTCAAGTCGGGTATCCAGATAAGATCCCTGCTCTTTATGATCAATTTAAGGTTGATGAAGAAGAATCATTGATTGCAAACTTAAATCAATTAACAGTGACGGCTAATAAAGAATTATTCAGTCGGTGGAATAAACCTGTTGATCGGATGCGGTGGGAAATGAGCGCGGCCACAGTCAATGCTTACTACCACCCATTTAAGAATATCATTGTATTTCCAGCTGCAATCCTACAGGCACCGTTCTACTCGTTGAAGCAGAGCAGCAGCCAAAATTATGGTGGAATTGGCGCAGTGATCGCTCATGAAATTTCCCACGCCTTTGACAACAATGGGTCATTATTTGATGAGTTTGGAAATCTTAATAACTGGTGGACAGATGAAGATTCTGCACACTTTAAGCAATTAGCCCAAAAGATGATTGATGAATTTGATGGGATCCCATTTGCTGGTCAAAAGGTCAATGGGAAGCTCACGGTTTCTGAAAATATCGCCGATGCAGGAGGCCTCAGTTGTGCACTTGAAGCAGCAAAAACTGAATATGACTTCAATGCTCAAGAATTCTTTATTAACTGGGCAACCATTTGGCGGATGAAAGCAACGGAACAGTACATGCAATTACTGCTTTCAATTGATGTTCATGCACCGCAAAAATTACGTGCTAATATTCAAGCAGAAAATCTCGATGACTTCTACACAGCATTTGACATTAAGCCTGGTGATGAAATGTACCGGGCGCCAGAAGATCGGGTTCATATTTGGTAATTTATGATGTGAATATCTATCTAATATAACTCTATAAGTATATTTTATTTGAAAAAATAGTCTCTTTATTAATTAATGTTCACTATGGTATGATTAAAAAGCTTAAATATACTGCTAATTTTTTGAAAGTAGTATTGGAACAGTGATAAATATTATTGATAGGGAGAGAAGTAAATGAATTTAAAACAATTTCTGAGTAAGTGGAAATTGCTTATTGGATTTATAATCATTTTATTAATCGTTTGTGGAGTTAGTAAATTAAAGAAAAATGAAGGAACAGTTATTGCTCCTAAAGAGGTGTCTTTTGTTAAACAAGCCCATGGTTCTGGTACTCATGTGTGGTTTATGTCAACAGGTAAGGCAAAAGACTCTAGTGTCTATTATATTATCATATTACGAAACGGAAAAGCAGAAACATATCGAACATATGATGATAATACAACTTTAGGAAAAATTTCGAAGATGAATAACAGCGAAATTATTAATTATGCTAAAGAGCAAGATAAAAAGTATTTCAATGCTTCGGTAAAAGAGACGACATTAGGTAAAAGGAATAAGCATGCTGGCTTTAATGCTGATTTTAAATCACCAATTTGGATGCCTGAATATTTTGTATTAAAAAAAGATGATAAGCTTATTGGGATCGCGATTAATGCTTATAAGAATAGTCAACTTCCAGCTTATGTTATTTTTAACGCTGATGGTAAAGTAACTAGTGATAAGAACGGAACAACTCAGATTCCTAAGGGAGCTACTATTACAAGTGTTAGATTACCTACGAGTACAAATAAGAGTGAGAATAATATGGTGTTGCGTGATCGGTTATATGATAGTTTGATTACGCATATCAAGGAAACGGATTATGTACCGCCAAAACCAGTTAAAGTTAAAGCAACTTCAAAAACAGATGATTCTGGTAATAATATTGTGAAACAAAAAGTTACAATTCAATATACTGAAAGTCTAAAGACAACTTGGATTGAACGTAATTTTTTGGCTATTGCAAAAAATAACCCAACAATGATGAAACAACTTTATCATTTAGAGCAAACAAAGGTAGAGGCAGCGGCAGAGAGTAGAACAAGTTCAGATAGTAAAAAGACTGATGATGCTAGGAAGATGTATTTAGACGGGGTTAATAAAATGTTTACGAAGGAAGTTTGTTATGACCTCATGAATAATGTTTTTGGTAACTATCAGGAAGAATACACTTTACATCTGGAAGAGCCAACTGAGTTTAATATTTATGATAATCGTTTTATTGGGTACTTTAGAGGTAGTAGTAATGGTTATTTAGTAACTAAAGCTCAAAATGATAAGCAAACAGCTGTTTTTGCTAAGTAACTAAAAAATCGAAAATACAGGTAGATATAATATCTTTTCAAGTATTCAAGTTAAAAGAAATTAAGCACATTTGTTATAGGAGTTGAAAGTGTTCTACAATTATTAGATAAAAGATCTAATGGTTATAAGGGGCTTTTTGAAATAGGGTAAGGAAAGACGTTTTAGGACGAGTTTCCTTGCCTTTTTTGTGTACAAAACCCTTATGGATGATAAATAATATGGTTGATGATATGAAAGAAATTAAAAGACTTTAGGCAAGAGTAGCTATATCTCAATGAAAGCGACGTTACCAGTTTTCTGGTAGTCAATCATAATTTGAAATGTTATTCACCCATCGTGACGGTCATCCTCGTTTCAAAAGTTGCCACAATAACTGGTACTGGCCGGTTTACTTGTAAAGTATTAACTAAGTAAATAATTCAACTTCCTAACGTTAGGCAGTATTAGGGTTGGGGGGTGCTAGCTAGCACCAATTTAGAATCATATTGGAATATAAATGTGCCTAGTATGGTAAAAAGTTAATTATGGTCAAACCAAATTATACCAATCAGATTTGTAGTTAGTATGGCTATCGAAGTGAAAAGAAACCGTTAAAGATATGTCCCCTGTGGGATCTACCACGACCAATATATTAATGTGGTAATTAATATATTGTATAAAGGATTAATAGCTGTTGGCTAAGGAATAACCACAGTAAAAGAACATAGTTGTTTTACTATGGTTAGGTATTGTGAATACACGTATAACATCTTAAATACTATCTCGTGTTTTCAGAAGCTCGGTCATTTATGGCCGAGTAGTTCACAAATGAATAAATATTTGATTGCTAGTACGGTTAACCTATTTATTAAGGCTAAATGTGCTGCTTTAGTTTAATTTTTAGTAGAATTATGTTGCCAATGATGTAATTCATTTAATTTATTAACTATATCAGTCTTATGCTCTTGCACCTTAATTAAGCGCTTTGCTGAGAAGGTTGATTTCAAATTTCCTAATTTGAATATTCTGTAAAAAACTTTGCTATGATTCTTAGCGTGACAAATTTCACTTTCTTCGGTAAAGTTTAAGCATAATTAATTTCCCGGGAAATAAATTTAATTGAAGGTAGGAGAACTTATTGAAATTTGCCGATAAAATGAAATTATATCGTTATCAAAAAGGATGGACTCAGCAGGATGTAGCAGAACGATTGTTGATCTCACGTAAAACAATTTCTAGTTGGGAAAATGGTCGAAGCTATCCTGATATTTTTATGTTGGTTCAAATAAGTGATCTCTACCATGTTAGTTTGGATGATTTATTACGGGAGGACCATGAGATGATAAATAATTATAAAGAAGAGCACAGAACAAGTATACATAAACAACAACTTTTAACTGTTTTGTATTTTATCAATATAGCTGGATGCATTTATTTCTTACTTCAATCAAGCGGAATAGTTTATATTGGTGTTGAGAGTGAGAAATGGCGGATTATTAATTATATTTTGTTAGGACTATTTTCCATAAATGTACTCTACTTAATTAGTCAAAGTAAATGGGAATTAATGAGTTGGAAAAGAAAAATTAAAATCTTAATAACTTTATTAATCTTTACTATTTTAGTTATGAAATTAGACAGCTTAGTTTTCCATATTGGTAAAAATGATTTACAAGATTTCATTACTGGGTTTATGGTAGCAATGAAATCTTTTGCCTTTACAGGATTAATTTGGCTATATCCACAGTTTAAAAAGCGAAGGGGTTGATTTTATTGTCAGTAATTAACGTAATCAAGGGAGATATTACCAAAATAAAAGTTGATGCAATCGTTAATGCCGCTAATACAACTTTAATGGGCGGCGGTGGTGTCGATGGTGCGATTCATCGAGCAGCGGGTCCAGCGTTATACGGCGCCTGTGAGAAATTTCATGGATGTCCAACTGGAGAAGCACGGATAACTGGCGGTTTTAACTTACCAGCCAAGTTTATTATTCACACGCCTGGCCCAATTTGGCATGGTGGTGATAATGACGAAGACCAATTGTTAGCTAATTCTTATCACAATAGTTTACTATTGGCTGATAAACATTTATGTCAGATAGTTGCCTTTTCTTCTATCAGTACAGGAGTATATGCTTTCCCGCTTGAAAGGGCAGCGAAAATCGCGATTAAGACGATTAAAGACTTCCTCCCGACTGCTAATTATGTTGATCAAGTAACCATGGTCTGCTTTGATGCTAAAACTTTTGCTGCATATCAATCACAACTTTATTAAGCTAAATAGTTCAAAACTGTTGGAAATTAATTGTTAAACGTTTATAATTTTCTGGATTGACTTTTTCCGGAAAATTTTTTGTTTTAAAAAGGAGGTTTATTATGAAACACGCTAAATTACGATCATTTACTTTTATTCTTGTTGCATTTATGCTGGGATGTAATGAGTTTATGGTTGTGGGTGTTTTATCAGATATTGCACGAAGTTATCATGTTCCGCTTTCCACAGTTGGTTTTTTGGTGACAGCTTTTGCAGGAGTATATGCGATTAGCACACCAATTATTACTACTCTAACTAGCAATTGGAATCGATATAAGCTTCTGATGCTATTAATGACTATCTTTTTTATTGGTAATACTTTAACTGCAATGGCACCAACACTTGGCTGGCTCCTATTTGCACGAATTATTACTGCTGCCGTCGCTGGAACCATTATTTCATTAATTAACTTGCTAGTTAGTATAATTACACCAATGGACAAGCGACCAATGGTTCTAGCATGGGTCGGCGCAGGTTTTAGTATTGCGTCGGTCATTGGGGTTCCTCTTGGTACAACCATCGCAACGTTACTTTCCTGGCACGATAGTTTTTGGATCATTTCGGGATTAACATTAATTGTGTTTGCATTGTTAGCCTGGCTTACTCCTCGTGATACACCTCAAGTTAAAGGGAGCATTTTAGAACAGCTAGCATTATTGAAAGATCACCGTGTTTTATTAGGAATAGGAATCACGGTAGCTGTCTTAAGTCTACAGTATACTTTTTATACTTATGTCCGACCGCTAATTACTACTGTGATGAGCTTTAGCTTAACTAGTTTAAATTGGTTGCTGCTTCTTTTAGGGGTAATGAGTATTATTGGTAACGAAATTGCGGGGATAGTTGCGAGTCACAATGGGGTTCAAAAACTGCCGCTTGTCTTTATTATCATGACCATCTTAAGTCTTATTCTTGGGATTGCATTAGGAAATAAGATTACAGGAATGCTTGTTCTAGCAGCTCTTTGTGTTGTTGTCATTATCTATGGAACAACTATTCAATTAGTATTCATTAGTGTTGCAGAAAAGGAATATCCGCAGTCATTGGCTTTAGCAACTTCATTAATTTCAATTTTCGCTAATGTTGGAATTTCGCTTGGCTCTTTCACGGCTTCGACTACTGTTAACTTTGCTAGTTTAACAACTCTTGGCTATGTGGGGGCAGTTTACGGACTTTTAGCGATCGGCTTATCTTTTGTGCTCCGTCGTTTTTATTCAAAATAATTCCTGAACCTGCTGAAAAGTAGACAAATAATAGCTATAATAAATCAGTAATACTATGAGGGAGATTATAAAATTATGAATATTGTTTGGACATGGGATATCATTCGCCGAATTATTGAAATTCTATGGTTAATTAATATTGCCTTTGCGGTATGGACTGTTTTTCGTAGCCGGCGTGATATTGCTTCAACTTGGGCATGGTTATTAGTATTAACTGTGTTTCCAGTAGTTGGATTTATCCTATATCTTTTTGTTGGACGACAATTATCTCATGATGAGATATTTAGTATTCAAGATGAGCAAAAACAATTACGAACTAAATATCTTGAAAAGCAACGGAAATTAAGTGAAGAACATGAATTAATGCCAAAAGGGAGCCGGTTGTCACGCGATCGCCAATTGGTTAACCTTTTTTTGAGTTTGAATGATTCAGTAGTAACCTTTAATAATAAAGTTCACGTATTTATTGATGGAAAAAAGAAGTTTGATAAGTTAATTGACGATATAAACCATGCAACTGACCATGTATATATTGAATACTATTCCTTTTATGCTGATAATCTAGGGAAGCGAGTGTTGGCAGCCTTAGAAGACGCAGCTGCACGGGGAGTAAAAGTCCGTGTTCTCTATGATTTAAGTGGGTCCCATGGAACTACTTTCAAATTTTTTAAGCATTTAGAAGAGTTGGGCGGCGAAGCGCAAGCATTTATTGCTGCTGCTAAAGCTTATTTTCAAACGCCGCGGTTAAACTACCATCTTCACCGTAAACTAGCTATTATCGATGGCAAGATTGGTTACATTGGTGGATTCAATATCGGTGATCAATACCTTGGCGAAGATCCTAAATTTGGTTATTGGCGTGATACCCATCTCCGTGTCGTCGGGCAAGCAACGATGATGATGACAGTGCGGTTTGCGATGGACTGGAACACAACCTGTCGAAAAACGCATAAAAAGAAAATTGATCTTGAAAAAGAATTTAAGAATTTTGAACTGGTTGCACCAGATGGCGATCCAGATGAGGTTCCAATGCAAATCGTATCTTCTGGACCGGATAATGAAAATTATTCAATTCGACGGGGATATGAATCAATTATTAGTTCGGCCCGAAAATACGTCTATATTCAATCGCCATACCTTATTCCAGAAGATTCAGTGCTAGAAGCATTAGTAATTGCCGCAAGAAGTGGAATTGACGTTCGCATTATGATTCCATGCATGCCTGATCATCCATTTGTTTATCGGGCAACAGAATATTATGCTAAATACTTGGTGAACAATGGGGTAAAAGTTTATAAGTATAATAATGGTTTCATCCATTCAAAGACGATGGTTAGTGGGAGCAACATTGCTTCTGTTGGTTCGGCAAATATGGATTACCGTAGTTTTAGACTTAATTTTGAAGTCAATGCATTTGCGTACAATGAAAAACTAACAGCGCAGTTAAAGCAAGACTTTGAAAATGATATGAAAAAGAGTACTTTACTTACTCCTGAGTATTTTGCTAATCAATCAAAGTGGCGGAAATTCAAACAATACTTTTCACGACTACTTTCACCAATTTTATAAAGAATCGAAAAATGACCAAGGAGCAGAATTTTGCCCTTGGTCATTTTTTTATTAATGTCTTTAGACCTAGTTGAGTGCGTGAGCAGAGCGAATGCACGAAACAAAAAACCACCTGCTATGCGGGTGGGCGATAAGAATTATATAAAAAAGGCCTCTTTTGCCTTAAGATGTAGGTGTTCAAGCCAAAATCAATAAGGGAAAAGAGGTTGTATAAATATGGCTAATAAATTAAATAGCTTAGCCCATACGAAGTGGTTATGTAAGTATCACATCGTATTCATACCAAAGTATAGACGTAAAGCGATTTTCAATCAATACCGAAGAGACCTAAGAGATTATATTCGTTTGTTGTGCAAATATAAGGGAGTAGAAATAATTGAGGGTCATATGATGCCAGATCATGTGCACTTGTTAGTAAGTATTCCGCCGAAGCTAAGTGTATCGCAGTTTATGGGATACTTAAAAGGGAAAAGTGCATTAATGATGTTTGATCGACATG
>NZ_JAJGTZ010000042.1:39937-106197 GCF_020784725.1 Limosilactobacillus reuteri | reverse complement strand
GGTCATATGATGCCAGATCATGTGCACTTGTTAGTAAGTATTCCGCCGAAGCTAAGTGTATCGCAGTTTATGGGATACTTAAAAGGGAAAAGTGCATTAATGATGTTTGATCGACATGCAAACTTAAAATACAAATATGGGAACCGACATTTTTGGGCTGAAGGCTACTACGTAAGTACAGTTGGATTGAATGAATCCACGATAAAGAAGTATATCCGAGATCAAGAGAAACATGATATAGCAATGGATAAGCTAACAAGTGTGGAATATTCGGACCCTTTTAAGGGTAAGTGAAGTAGTACAAACACCGCTTAAAGCGGTGGCAAAGTAGTCAGAGCATTTTGGCTTGAGCAAAGCGAAAGCCAGCGCCTTGAGACGCCGGCTTTTATTATCGGCTTATAGCCGATGTGCAAACCACCCGTTTGACGGGTGGTTATGATTTACTTATGTGTTTGTAAATATTTCACTGCTTCATCAAAGGTAGTAACAGGGACAACCTTCATTCCCGGTGCATATTTTTTGGCTGCTTTTTTAGCCATTTGATAATTAGTCAGATGCCCCTCTTCATACTTAAGAATCTCTTTGGTTGGTTTTATATAAGGAGCAAAGAAAATAGTGGCTCCCGCACGGTGCGCAGCGATTACTTTCTTGTCAATTCCGCCAATTTCTCCAACAGTTCCATCTGAATTTATCGTTCCGGTTCCGGCGATTTTCCGTCCTCGCTGCAAATCTTTTCCGCTAATTTGTTGATATATTTGCAAACTGAACATCAAACCGCCAGACGGCCCACCATATTGACCAGCATCAACCTTTACAGGGATCTTAGTCTTAACTTGCATATTATTAGTAAGGATAATTCCAATTCCTGGCTTGTTAGTATTAGCAATTCTAACAAGCGGATGAGTTACAGTTTTCGTTTTCCCATCCCGAGTATAAGTAACCGCTAACGGAGTGCCAACTTTTTTAGCACCAATATATTTTTGAAAGCCTTGAGCAGTATTAAAGTGATGACCATCTACTTTTGTAATCGTATCCCCAACATGAATATCATGTTTAAATTTAGAATTAGGCTGAACTTGTAATACATAAATTCCTAAATAGCGCCGCGTTACTTTTTGATGGGCAGCATTGTAAGCAACTGCAATTGCTTCATTAATTGAACTATCCATATAAAATTTTTGAACGCGGTCATACGTTGCACTGTTTTGCCCACCAGTTACATCTTCCGCACTCTCAATTGACATATAAGGCATCATTTTGGCATATAAATATGTTGCAGGATGGGCACGCTGAATCGCCACAGACGTCAACATAAAACTTCCCTTATATCGATCGGGGTGTCCCTTTATTTTAACAAAAGACTGCAAATCAGCAGCTGTTCCCGGGCTTTCAATATAAGAATTTAGGGGCCAGAACAAAAAACAGCCTAGTAAGAGAACAAGCCCTAAAATAATCCCTATTCGTCGTAATATTATATTATCTTGCTTTTTCATTATCTTTCTTAACCCGTAACATTTCTCGTTCCATTAAACGCTTTTTTAGTGCTTCATTAATATTAGCAGGAAGATAAGCTGAGATATCTCCCCCAGCTGATGTTACTTCTTTCAATAAGCTACTAGACAAGTGCTGATATTCAGGCTTAGCAAGGAAAAAGACGGTCTCACACTGATCATCTAAAAAGTTATTCATAGCCGCAATATCGCGTTCATATTGAAAATCAGTAGTATTACGTAAACCACGCATTAAGTAATCTGCACCAATGCGGTTCATTAGATCAACAGTCAAGCCTTCTGTTGTAATAACCGAAACATTATCTAGCCCACTAACAGCCTCCTTAATTTGTGCTACTCGTTCTTCAACAGTAAACAGTGGATTTTTACTTTCATTAGTCATTACCGCCACTGCTAATTGATCAAATAATGCACTTCCTCGTTTAATTAAATCTAAATGTCCAAGTGTTAATGGGTCAAATGATCCAGGAAAAACTGCAACTTTCATTATTTTGATTCTCCTTCATATTGATAAATTGTTAAAACCGTAATTCCATATTCTTGACGGCGAATAAAGTTAAAGTCAGCTAAATCTGTCGGCAATTTTGCATTCTGATCTGTTTCTGCCACAATTATTGCATCTTTAGCTAACAAATTATTTTTAACCATCTGCTCCATATCATTAACAATTTGCTGTTTGGCATAAGGGGGATCTAAAAAGACCAAATTAAATTTCATTTTGTCTTTCGCAAACAAATTCAATGCTTTGTGAGCGTCCATTTTATAAACTTTAAATTGTTCAACATGTTTCGTAACGTCAATATTCTTCTTAATTGTTTTGATTGCTTGATATTGACGATCAACCAAGACTGCCTGACTGATGCCACGCGATACAGCTTCAATACTTAATCCACCGCTTCCGGCAAACAAATCTAGACTGGTTCCACCATTAAAGTAAGGACCAATTATATTAAACAACGCTTCTTTAACTTTATCAGTTGTTGGACGAGTTGCCATTCCCGGAACAGCACTAAGCTTTCGTCCTCCAAAGTCTCCTGCAACAATTCTCATTTTTTATCATCCTCATCATGTAATTGATAGACTCCTGTTAATTCAAGATCAGCTAACGTCGGGTCTAAATCTGGCCGAGCTGATAATTCAACCTTTTTTACTGCGCGTAATCGACTTATCTTCTCTTTTATTTTTTCGACGTCACTTTGGTCTACATACATTACCACATAATGCATTCGTCGAGAAATATAATCAATCTGACCATAATGACGAAGAGCTCGAATCACACGATTATTGTTAATGTAAATTATCAGGGAACGCCGTGGAATTAATTTAAACATTCTTTACGCCTCCTGTTTCAGGAATAAATGGTTTTCCCATAACTAAGCGATCCCGATTTTGCTGCATGCTAATATTCATTATAATGCCTACCGTTGCGGAAAGAATCAACATACTTGATCCCCCATAACTAATAAATGGGAAAGTAACCCCCGTAATCGGCAAGAGTCCTAGAACTCCACCAATATTAAAGAGTGTTTCAATCGTAAAGAATGTTGCTGAGCCATAACAGATGAGCGTTTGATACAAACTATCTGCCCGCACCCCAATTTGAATAATACGACAGATCAAAAAGAGTAAAGTAACTAAAATTGCCGTTACCCCAACTAGACCCAATTCTTCACTAGTAATTGACATGATGAAGTCGGTATTGGGTTCTGGCAAATATCCCATTTTCTGGATACTGTTTCCGAGTCCTACCCCAAATACACCCCCATTGCTGATTGCGTAATAGGAGTTAACTAACTGACTTCCTGAACCACTAGCATTTCCAAAAGGATTTAGAAAGGCAACAAAACGCGCAACTTGGTATCCACCACCTTGAAGCAAACCACTTTCAACTAGTCGTTCCAATCCAAGGTAGCCAAGCGCTGGTAAGACAAGAATTATCCCCAAACCAACGCCCCATTTATAATCCGCCGCTAAAAGCATGATTGCAATAATCGCTCCGTTAATCGCCATTCCTCCAATATCTGGTTGAATCATAATTAACCCGAGAAAAATTGCAATTATGAGCCAGGGGCCTTTAGCATCAGTGGTAAAATGTTGCCCACGTTGCCTAATTTTAGCCATTCGATCAGCTAAATATAAGATAAAATATAGCTTACAAATTTCCACCGGTTGAATATTAAAGAAGCCCAAGGATATCCAACCTTTAGCTCCGTTAACAGCCCGGCTAAAAACCAAAACAATGACAAGTAAAGCACCAACTACCAATGTTGAATCTCGTAAAAATCTTGGCGTTCGATAATGCCGCAAAGGATAATTTGCTATAAATGCCATTACTGCAACTCCCATTACAACATAGATTGTTTGTTTTACTAAATATCCTAATGGAGTTCCACCATTTTGCATTTCAATGGAAGCACTCGCTGAATAGACCATTACAATTCCTACTAAACATAAAGCAAGATAAGGAACTAAAATATAATAATCAAGGTAGCGGACGTTATTCCATACAGAACGAATCTTACGGAATCTTAATTTCTTTTTCTTCACAAAGTGCACCTACCTAAAAACAAAATACAATCATTATTATACAACAAAAAAAAGCTCGGAAAGCTAGTTAGCCTCCCAAGCTTTTTTAAATATTTACTTCCGTGAAGCAGCACGACGACGCTTAGCTTCCTTTTCACGGGCATTTGTGTTAAGGGTCTTCTTCCGTAAACGGATATTTTCTGGAGTTACTTCACAGTATTCATCTTCATTTAAGAATTCGAGTGATTCTTCAAGGGAGAAGTGAGTAGGGGTCTTAATGTGAGCCATTTCATCAGAACCAGCAGCACGAACGTTCGTTAAGTTCTTACCCTTGGTGATGTTAACAGTAATATCATTTTCACGACTGTTTTCACCAACGATCATACCTTCGTAAACTTCCGTACCTGGATCAATCAATAATTGACCACGACTTTCGATACCCATCATTGCGTAAGTAGTAGCCTTACCAGCGTTCATGGACACAAGGGTACCCTTTTGACGACCAGGGTTCCAGTTTTTGATAACTGGTGCATATTTTTCAAAGGTATGGCTCATGATTCCGTAACCACGGGTCATAGTCATAAATTCAGTTGAGTATCCAATCAAACCACGTGATGGTGCTAAGAAGATAAGACGAGTTTGACCATTTTCGCCTGGTTCCATGTTCTTCATTTCACCCTTACGTTTAGAAAGGCTATCAATAACTGAACCAGTATATTCATCTGGAGTATCAATTTGAACTTCTTCAAATGGTTCACTCATTACTCCATCAATTTCACGGTAAATAACTTGTGGACGTGATACAGATAATTCATATCCTTCACGACGTAAAGTTTCAATCAAGATAGAAAGGTGTAATTCCCCACGACCTGAAACAGTCCATGCACCTGGATCATCAGTATCTTCAACCTTTAAGGATACATCAGTTTGCATTTCACGCTTCAAACGATCTTCAAGCTGACGGGCAGTAACAAATTTACCTTCACGACCAGCAAATGGAGAATCGTTGGTCCGGAAAGTCATTTGTAATGTAGGTGGATCAATCCGCAATGGAGTGATTGCTTCGGGGTGTTCTGCATCAGTTACAGTTTCACCAACGTTGATGTCTTCCATCCCAGAAACCGCAATCAAGTCACCGGCTTCAGCTTCATTAATTTCCAACCGCTTCAAACCGAAGAAACCAAAGAGTTTAGTAACTCGGAAATTCTTCTTTGAGCCATCAAGCTTCATTAAGGTAACATTATCGCCGACCTTAATCTTACCACGGAAGACACGACCGATACCGATTCGACCAACGAAATCATTATAATCTAAAATAGCAACTTGGAATTGAAGTGGTTCATCAGAATTATCTACGGGAGCAGGAATTGTCTTGATAATAGTATCAAACAATGGCTTCATGGTGTGTTCTTGAGTAGAAACATCTGAATCATAACTTGAAGTACCGTTCATTGCTGAAGTGTAAACAACTGGGAAGTCGAGTTGATCTTCATCTGCACCTAATTCAATAAAGAGGTCAAGAACTTCATCAACAACTTCTTCAGGACGAGCACCTTTACGGTCAACCTTGTTAATCACAACAATTGGTGTTAAATGCTGTTCAAGGGCCTTCTTAAGAACGAACCGTGTCTGAGGCATCGTCCCTTCGAAAGCATCTACAACAAGTAATACACCATCAACCATCTTCATAACACGTTCAACTTCACCACCGAAGTCCGCGTGTCCAGGTGTATCCAAAATGTTAATTTGGTGATTGTCATATTTAACAGCAGTATTTTTTGAAAGAATAGTAATACCACGTTCACGCTCAATAGCGTTAGTATCCATCGCACGATCTTCAATTGAGAAGTGTTCTGGTAAAGTATCTGATTGCTTCAACATTTCGTTAACTAAGGTAGTTTTACCGTGGTCAACGTGGGCAATAATCGCAATGTTACGAATGTCGTCACGAGTTTTCAAAACTTGATTCTCCCTTTCGTCATATCATTTTTAAGTCGAACAGCAGCGGCCTATCAATAGCCAATTTCATAAAAAAACTGTGACATCGCGGTCACAGCCTCGACAACTAATTGATGATTTGTCGAATATCTCGACTAACCTGCCTCGTTGCTACTAATACAAGATTAGATGATAACACATTAATAGAACTACCGTCAATTGATTTCACAACTAAGCCTAATTCTTCTGCTAACATTCGTCCAGCAGCAAGATCCCATGGCTTTAAATCCGAGATATATCCACCTAATTGACCAGTAATCACACCAATCATCTCAATGCCAGCACTTCCATACATTCGTAAGCCAATTGCGTCTTGGGCGATTTTCTTTAACGTAGAATTGCCGCTTAAAGTTAATGTTCGATTCATCGCTAATAAACTTTCTCGTAAACCTAGGTTAGCTGGCTGACTAATTTTTTGGTTATCAACATAAACACCAGCGTTTCTTCGACCATGGTAAAGGCGATTATTAATTACATCTAAAATATAACCAAGCGTTGGTTGACCATCAACATACAACGCTAGCATAACAGCAAAATTATTATGCTGCTTAACAAAATTCATTGTTCCATCAATCGGATCAACAATCCAAACATGTCCTTGCATATTGCTTATTTGCTTGTCGCCAAACCCTTCTTCACTTAAGATTTGACTATCAGGATCAATCTTTCGTAGTTGATCATTTATTAACTGTTCATTTTCCCGGTCAATTGTCGTTACAAGGTCAGTATAATTCGTCTTCGTATCAATCTGGTAATCATTTTCCATTTTCTGGTATGCATTCTGACCTGCTTGACGGATTATTTGTTGTGCTTTTTGATCTAACTCTTCAATCCTAATCATTTTTTTGCCCAACCATCTTAATTCTCTTATCTGTTGACTCTTGTGCTGCTTTAATAACACGGTAGAGAACATAACCCGAATTCTTTTCAAATTCGCGGCCTAATTGTTTCTCCTCAGCCTTTGAGGGAACGACTTGCTTAAAAGCACGATAACAATCTAAAATTTTATCTCTGTCAATCCCAACTTCATAAGCATCTTCAACCGCCCTAAACATAGCAATTACCGTTTCCATCTCTTTAGTTGTCCATGATGGATCAAGGGGGTAACTATAGCTTTGTGAATTCATCTTTTGTCCCTCCAATCATTTTCTACTTGTATTATACAATCCAAACGGAAATTTAGGAATAAAAGGCCTAAAAGAATCCAAACAGAAAAAGTTCTTAGTGATCTCAAAATCGAGTTATTAATCACTAAGAACTTTTTTAATTTATTAAAATTTAGATATGTGTTGGGAAGCCCAGCGCAATGTCTGCAGCTTCTTGAACAGGCTCATTCAATGTTGGGTGCGGATGAATTGTTAAAGCAACGTCTTCAACATTCATTCCACAGTTGACAATCAATGAAAGTTCACCAGCAAGGTCACTAACACCAGGGCCGACACCTTGAGCACCAATAACGTTCTTCTTATCTTTAGTGTAGATTAAGCGAATAAATCCTTCGGCAGCATCAAGAGAAACGGCACGAGCATTACCAGCAAATGGGAATTGGGCAGTAGATACATCAATTCCTTTATCTTTAGCTTCTTCAACCGTCATACCCACTTGAGCTAATTCTGGATCAGCAAAGCAAACCATTGGTACTCCAACCCAATCATTAGCAGTATTCTTACCAGCAATTGCACCCGCAGCAGTCTTAGCTTCAAAGAATGCCTTGTGCGCAAGAGCAGGACCAGGAACAATATCTCCAATAGCCCAAATACCAGGTACATTCGTCCGGCCTTGTTCATCAACAATTATTTGATGACGATCGTTTAACTTAACATTTGTCATATCAAGCCCAAAATCATCAGTATTTGGTTTACGACCAACAGATACCATGCAGTAGTCTGCTTTAATGCTCTTTTCGCTACCATCAACTTCATAAGTGACAGTAACACTATTTTCATCTTGCTCAGAATCCTTAGCCATTGCCTTAGTTACAATGTCTACGCCTTTCTTCTCAAGATTCTTGACAACAATATCAACCATATCGTGATCAAATCCACCGAGAATTGAATCAGTACCTTCAATAATCGTTACATGAGCACCAAGATCGGCATAAGCACCAGCTAATTCTGTCCCAATGTAGCCACCACCAATTACAACTAATTCTTCTGGTACTTCCTTGAGGTTTAAGCCACCGGTTGAATCAATAACACGGCCTTCAAACTTAAAATGAGGAATTTCTACTGGACGACTTCCTGTTGCAAGAATTAAATTCTTCCACGTGATAGTCCGACCATTATCATTATCCATGAATTGCTTTGGACCAGGCTTAATTACACGAAGTTGGTGGTCATTATCAAGAATTGCCTCGCCATCAATGATTTCAACCTTATGCTTCTTCAAAAGCATCTTAACTCCACGAATCATACGGTCGACAACTTTATGGTCTTTCCATTCTTGAGTCTTAGTAAAGTCTAACTTTGCATCGGTCTTAGAAATACCATAAATAGATGAGTCTAAAGTTTCTTGGTAACGGTGACCAGCAGCAATCAATGCTTTAGATGGTACACATCCAACATTTAGACAAACACCACCTAAACCTGGTTCTCCCTTATCAATTAAAGTAACCTTTTGACCTAATTCTGAAGCTCGAATAGCAGCTACGTAACCACCAGGACCTCCACCAACAATTACTGTATCCTTTTGTTCAACATCAGCCATTATCTAGCCCTCCATCATCAATAATTCCGGATCATGTAATAACTTGTTCATGTAATTCAATGCATGTTGTGCAAGCCCACCATCAATTAAACGGTGATCGTAAGTCAATGATAACTTCATCATTCGACCAACAACAATCTCACCATCTTCGTTAACGTATGGTTCCTTGTCAATTCGACCAACACCAAGAATGGCAACATCTGGTTGGTTGATAACAGGAGTGAACCAGCCACCACCAATTGAACCAATGTTACTGATACTGATAGTCCGACCAGCCATTGATTCTGGACTTAGCTTGTTGTCAAAGGCAGCCTGAGTATTTTCAGTAATTTCTTTTGCAATCTCAAACATACTCTTAGAATCTGCATTCTTAATATTTGGATTATAGAGACCGTGGTCAGTGTTAGTAAGGATTCCAACATTATAGTAGTGCTTGTAGACAATTTCTTGAGTAGAATCATCAATTGAAGCATTTAATTCTGGGAACTTCTTACATGTGGCAACCAAGGCCTTAATAATGTATGGCAAGAAAGTCAAGTGAATATCTTGTTCTGCAGCAACTGCCTTGTACTTCTTGCGACTAGCCATTAGAGCAGATACTTCAACTTCATCAAATGATGTAACATGTGGTGAGATATCCTTTGACTCACGAGTAGTCTTAGCGATAATCTTCCGCATATTAGACATTGGTTCACGTTCTTCAAGGTCGGCATTCCATGGCTTGATTGTATTACCAACGGTCTTAGCTGCAACTGGAGCAGTCTTAGCTGACGTAGTCGTACTCTTTTCTTCTTTAGCTGGAGCAACTGACCCATTAAAGTTATCAATATCTTCTTTAAGAACTTGACCGTGGTTACCACTTGGTTGAACAAGTGAGATGTCAACACCCTTATCACGGGCATATTGACGAACAGAAGGCATTGCCATTACAAGCTTATTTGGTTCTGCAAGTGGGGCTACTCCACCCTTTGAAGAATTATCTTCTGAAGGGGAATCTGCAGCTGGAGCCGTGGATTCTTCACTTTCAGTAGCTTCTTCACTGCCTGTATCAGTTTCATCATCATCGTCTTCACTTTCGACGTTTGTACTAATACCAGGCTTACCATCATCAATTTCAGCGAGCTTGTCGCCTTTTTCAACATGGTCGTCTTCTTTTACAAATAATTTTTTGACAGTTCCATCAACTGGAGATACCAATTGAGTAGTTGATTTATCAGTTTGAATTTCAATTAAAGGATCATCAGCTTTAATTGCTTCTCCTTCTTTAACGAGCCAAGAAGCAACATCACCTTCAGTTAATCCTTCTCCCATTTCTGGTAGTCTAAAAATGTATGCCATATCGTATTAACACCCTTTCTATTCCGTACTTTTAGTAATTAATTACTTCCCGTACGGCATCCTCAATATCACGTGCACCTGGAAGCCAAACATTTTCAGCTTGCGGGAATGGATATACTGAGTTAGGAGCAGCAACCCGGGTAACAGGAGCATCAAGGTACATAATTGCACCTTCTGAAATAGCTGATGCAACTTGGGCACCAACACCAGCCATCTTTTGCGCTTCTTGAACAATAACTACTCGGTGCGTCTTCTTAATTGATTCAAAGATCGTGTCAGTATCAAGTGGGTAAAGAGAACGCAAGTCGATAATCTCAGCAGAAATATTGTTCTTAGCTAATTTCTTAGCAGCTTTTTGTGCTTCTGATACTTCACCACCAT
The DNA here is from genome assembly GCF_020784725.1 of Limosilactobacillus reuteri. GTDB lineage: Bacteria > Bacillota > Bacilli > Lactobacillales > Lactobacillaceae > Limosilactobacillus > Limosilactobacillus reuteri_F. The sequence goes on along the minus strand of NZ_JAJGTZ010000042.1, from coordinate 95,737 downwards.
AAGCGATAATCGTAACATCAGTACCTTCTTGAACAACATTTGCTTTATCCAATGGAACAGTATACTTGTCATCAGGAACTTCACCTTTGACTGAACGATAGAGACGAAGGTTTTCAAGGAAAAGAACTGGATCGTTATTTTCAATTGCAGAAATAATTAATCCCTTAGCATCGTAGGCAGAACTTGGTGCAACAACTCGTAATCCTGGAATACCAACGAAGAAGTTTTCAAGATCATCCCCGTGCAATTCAGCAGTATGAGTACCACCACCATAAGGAGTCCGAATAGTAATTGGTGCATGCTTAGTTCCATTGTATTGGAAACGGATCCGTGACATTTGAGCAGCGATAGAATCCATTGCTTCAAAAGTAAAGCCCATGAATTGAATTTCTGGTACTGGACGCCAGCCAGTTGCTGCTAAACCAATTGACATTCCTAAAATACCTGATTCGGCAAGAGGGGTACTAAATACTCGATCAACACCGTATTTTTCTTGAAGACCATTAGTAGCACGGAAAACACCACCATTTTTACCAACATCTTCACCGAATACTAAAGTCTTAGGATCTTCGGCTAAAGCGATGTCAATACCTTCAGTAATAGCTTTGATATAAGTCTTTTTAGCCATGATTACTTCGACTCCTTTTCTTCGTACTTCTTAATTTGTTCTTTAATGTCTGGAGTTGGTACTTCAAACGTCCGCTTCAACATATCGCTAACTTTTTCAGGTTCTACTGAGTCAGCTTCTTTCATTGCTTCTTTAAAGCTTTGTTTGCATTCATCAGCATATTTTTGTTCTTCTTCTTCAGACCAAAGTCCCTTTTTCGTTAGGTACTTGCGGAGACGAATCAATGGATCTTTATCAAACCATGGCTTTGTTTCATCCTCAGTCCGGTAACGAGTAGGATCGTCACCTGCTGAACTGTGAGCACCGAATCGGTATGTTAATGTTTCAATTAGCACTGGTCCATTACCAGCAGCAGCAAATTCACGAGCTTCCTTTGCAACTTCATAACATGCAAGGACGTCCATTCCATCAACTTGAACACCTGGAATTCCAGCAGCAACAGCCTTTTGGGCAATTGTTTGTGCTTCAGTTTGTAGCTTTCGTGGGAACGAAATAGCCCACCCATTATTTTGGATAATAAATACGCCAGGAACTTGGAATGCACCGGCAAAGTTCATTCCTTCATAAGTATCCCCTTGTGAGCTTCCACCTTCACCAGTGTAAGCATAGGCAACAGTGTCCTTTTCACCATTCTTCTTAATTCCAAGAGCACCACCAGCCATTTCGACCATCTGTGCTCCGATAATGATTTGTGGCCGGAGAGCACGTGCATCAAAAAGGTTACCTTTGATGTGCCCCTTTGACCATAAGTACATTTGAGCAACTGTTGCTCCATGTTGAATTAATTGTGGCAAATCTCGATAAGCAGGAAAAAGGAAGTCTTGCTTCTTAAATGCAGCAGCTGTTCCCATTTCAGAAGCTTCTTCACCCCAAGTTGGCGCATAGAAACCTAATCGACCTTGCTTTGAAAAACTCATTGTTTGTTCATGCAAGGCACGTTCCCAAACCATTTTTTTCATTAAGTCAACTAATAATTCATCACTGAAATTAGCCATTAATTCTTCGTTAACAACATTTCCGTCGTTATCTAGAATTTGTACGGGTTTTGCGTAAGGTACCCCTTCATTGGCTTTAATCTCAGCAAAATTGACAGCTTTGGTATTGGCCATATTCAACATTCCTTTCCAAATCCAATTAACATCATGTAAGCGATTGCTTACCTACATTTATAGTATAACCGATTGCTCAAATAATACAAGCGCTTTCATAAACTTAATGGACAGAATTATTAAAATGGTGCAAGTGAAGTATACGGTTTTTAAATTTATAGTTAACTATTGTTACCTCATATTCATTAGCAATTTTAAATAGTTATGATAGACTATAATATGACTGAATTTTTATATGGAGGCATAGTGAGTAATGTATTTAATGAAAGATATTACCCGTGATGGCAATCCCGTTTTACGTAAACGAGCTGCTAAGGTCTCATTTCCCCTATCTGATGAAGACCAAAAATTAGCAAAGGATATGATGAAATATTTAGAAGTAAGTCAAGATCCTGAATTATGTGAAAAATACAAGTTACGAGCTGGAGTTGGCCTTGCTGCTCCTCAAGTTGGTGTTTCAAAGCAAATGGCTGCTGTCCTTGTTCCTGCACCTGCTGAAGATGAAAAGCCCTTATTTAAGGACGTCATTATTAATCCAGTAATCGTTAGTGAATCGGTTCAATATGGTGCTCTTACTGAAGGTGAAGGTTGTCTTTCAGTTGATAAAGATGTACCTGGTTACGTACCACGACATGACCGCATCACATTACGTTATCAAGACGTTAATGGTGAAACGCATAAGGTACGATTAAAGCATTATCCAGCAATTGTTTGTCAGCATGAAATTGACCATTTGCATGGAGTGCTATTTTACGATCATATTAATAAAAATCAACCATTTGAGGCACCCGCAGACACAGTGATGATTAGTTAATTTTTACAAAAAATGGTCGAGAGAAAACCACTCTTTCTCCCGGCCATTTTAACTAATTACTATTTTGATTTAATTTTTTTAAATCTTCAATGTACTCAACAGTTGCTTCATTTATCAAATAGGCAATATCGATATGCAAAATTCCTTCATATTTCCACCAATCGGTTATAATAAATGGTTGAGAGGCATTAGGAGCCATCTTTAAATGATGTTGTTTTGCATATTCATCAAGTTTTGCTGCTAGTTTTTGACGTGTGAAATCATCAAGATTAATATATTCTTTTTTATAATCAAAATGGTATTCAAAAGCAAGTACACCTTTTCCCCAAACATCGGCAACAATTTGAGAATTCAGATTTTTATTCCAATGTAACATTTCTTTCAAACTAGTATTTAACGCTGCATCAGTAACGTCTTGAGCATTTTTCTGTACCATTATCGTTGCTCGCTTAAGAAATACGCGATGGATCGTTAAATAAAGAGCAATAACAATTATTGCTGCTAAAATACAGATTAAGAATATAACCATGGCTATCACCTCTTTGGCCTTTACCTTTATTTAATAATACCATGTTAGGAAAATTTAAGACACTTTTGGTCATCTGTGATAGAATAATAAAGTAATTACTGCATAATATCTTTAATTAAGGAGTTTTTAACAGTATGACTTTTAAAGTATACTACCAAGCTGATAAAACAAAACGCCCAGTCCGTGAAAATACTCAATCATTGTATCTTGAAGCTGATTCAGAAGCTGAAGCACTTTTAATGGTTGAACACAACACTGACTACAATATTGAATTTGTAGAACAACTTGATGAAAAGGCCCTTGCTTACGAAAAGCAAAATCCTAACTTTAAGTTGACGACGTTCTAAGCTTTTAATCATTAACAGAGGCTGAGAAAAACGCTTGTTTTTCTCAGCCTCCAACTTTCTTATGAACATTAGAAAAAATAGTGAATTAATTATTTAAATATTATTTTGCTTTTTGGCACCATTCAAAGGAGGAATATTGATGAATTATTCAATCATCCTCAACCGTCATGCTGGTAATGGCAATGCAGAAAAGGCATGGTCGTCAATCAAACCGGTTTTAGATCAACAACAAATTGATTATCACATGGAAACAACTAAGTATCCTAATCATGGAGAATACCTTGCCAGTCAAATCGCCCAATCGCATAATGCAGGATCAACAATTGTCATTGCGATTGGTGGTGATGGTACGCTGCATCAAGTTGTTAACGGACTTATGAAGACGGCCAAGCGATTGAATAAAGAACCACTTGCGGTTGGATATATTCCTGCTGGGACAGGAAATGATTTTGCCCGCGGTTACGGGATTTCTATGCATCCACAAAGGGCATTAAATCAAATTTTAACTGCAGACGCACCACAAAAAATTAACATTGGTCATTATCATGAGGCGATTCGGGGTGAAGAAGGCTATTTTCTTAATAATTTAGGAATTGGTTTTGACGCAGCAATTGTTAGTCGTGCTAATACATTTAAGGCTCATCACAAGAAAAATCATATTGGACGTTTCACCTATCTCCAAAAGGCAATTGGAGTAATCTATGATCAGGAACCCTTTACCTTGATGATTCAATCTGGGCGTGAACACTTTATTTTTCCGAAAGCTTACATCGCAATTACTAGCAACCACCCATTTATCGGTGGCGGATTTAAGGTCGCACCAAATGCTTCATTAAAGAAACCATCATTGGAATTAGTCGTTGCTGAACGAAAAGGTTGGCCTATGACAATTTGGCAATTACTGCAGTTAGCTCGGGGCAAGCTAGACCAATCAAAATTTGCCCACCACTTCCAAAGCGATAATCTCCACATCACAACTACTTCACTAGAATTTAGTCAAACTGATGGAGAAGAGATCGGTAATCGTTTTATCGACCTCACCTTAGACATTAGTCAATATCCAATTTGGCAAACAATAGAAAAATAAGTTAAAAGCAGTAAGCACAGAAGAGAATTTTTCTTCTAGCGCTTACTGCTTTTTGTTAATCTTTTATTTTATTAATCTTCAGAAGCTTCCATTGCTTCTAAAATAATCCGTAACTGACTGCATTCTTCTCGTAAAGATTGCATCTCTTCACCGTACTTTGGTTGAATAGTAACAGTCTGCGTACCCGTATTTTCCTGTCCCTCTTGTTTACATAAATCATCCAAACGGGACTGTGCACGGTATAAATCTTCTTCAATTTCATGTTTGTTACTCATATTTAACACTCCCCAATAAATGTGAAATATTTTTAGAGCAATACTGGAATTGCAATATAAGTAAGATAACACGAGCTTAGAAGAATGTTAACCCTTTTTAGGTTACATCTTTGTTACTATCTAATGAAAAAGCTCTAATAATCTATCAGAACTATTTAACTGTTCCGGCAAAACTTGGATTAAAGTATGGACTAATCGTGTAAGTCGATACATTAGTTCCAGGGCGAGCAGCTGCTACATATTGATTATTTCCTGTATAAATAGCAGTATGGTAAGTTGAACCATGGTTACCCCAGAACAAAAGATCACCTGGCTTAGCTTCACTAACTGGATGTTGGTCCACACAGTTTTCAAGGGCTCCCGTATAGTGTGGTAATTGCTTACCTTCCGCATTCGCATAAACATACTTAACTAATCCAGAACAATCCATTCCACTAAGGCTTTCACCACCCCATACGTATGGAACACTATTAGAGTTAGCAATCTTAGTGGCAAGGCTAACTACAGAACCATGTTGTAAATCTTGATTAGTAGTTGCTACTTGCTGTGCAGGTTGACTAGCAGCCGCTTGTGATTGTTGCGGTTGAGTTTGTGATGTTACAGCAGTTGTTTGTTGTGAAGCAGCAGCATTACTATTCTGAACATTAACCGTTGCTTGTGATGCTGGGGCAGTCTGTGATTGTGGTGCTTGACTTGCTACTGGTGCTGCTTGAACAAATGATTGTCCTAAAGCAGTCGTATTTACAGCTGTTGAAGCAGCCTGACTAACAGCAACGTTTTGCGTTTGTGGTGCAACACTATTTTCAGCTGAGGCAGAAGCAGTATTAGCTGTAGTAGGTTGAGCAGCATTTGTTGCAGTTGCTACGCTATTAGCAGCTGAAGAGCCAGTCGCAACCGTAGCTGTGTTATTTGCAAGAGCTGCGGTACTATTGGCAGCACTTTGACTAGGAACAGTTCCTGCTGGTTGGCTACTAGCCACATCTTGTTGAGGCACAGAAGCAGAGGCAACTGCTGAAGTTTGAACCTGAACTGATGAAGTTGCATCTGTCGATTGAGCAACTGGTTGCTGAGTTGATACACTCGCATCAGAAACAGGAGCACTTACAACAGGTGTGTTTACAGCAGTTGAGATCGCAGGACCCGTTACACTGAGTTGTTGTCCAATGTATAATGAGTCATTAGTGCTTAGGTTATTCCATGCCATTAATTGACTAACCGTTACATTATAACGATCAGCAATAGAGCTAAGCGTGTCGCCAGGCTTAACAGTATAACTACCATCAGCATTCAAATCAGCGCTAGCATCATGTTGAGCAGTAGGCAACGTTAATTGTTGACCAACCGTAATTAAGTCGATACTATCGTTTATCTTCTTAACTGAAGGATTTGCTTGTTCTAATGCACTAACAGAAAGTCCATGTTGTTTTGCAAGCCCCCAAATAGTGTCACCAGACTTAACAGTAAGCTGTTCAGCATTAACTGCTTGTGTTGTTACTGCTAATAAACTTAAGGCACTAACTGCTCCTGCAAAAACGCCACGAGATCGATGGTTATTTGAATGATGTGTTCTTTTTTTACTCATATAAATAAAACACCCTCCCAATAAGTTCCTAAAAACTAAACAAATAATAATAAATTAGTGAAATACACAATTCTAACTTTACCATTAATTTTTAAATGCGTATAGCAATTATTAGATAGTTCTTAAAAAACGTTACTCTTTCTTAAAACATTAACTATTATAATAATATTTAATCTATCATTTCGTTTTTCACACGATCCATGCGAGTTACTAATAACAATTCAATAATTGTAATAATACTCATTAATAGAACTGAGTAACGACTAGTCGTCATGAAAACAATAATTGCTAAGATACACAAGATCCAATTCAACCGTTTCTCTTGACGAATTACTCGGATAAAATCCTTCGTAACTTTATCTGGTCGTTGACTTGCCAAAAATCCAAGTTGACTATGCAAACGATTTTCCCAAATCACTAATCCTAAAAAGGCAATTGAAATAATAAACGTTATTAGGCTATTCATCATTATCCTCGCTATCATCGGCATGCACCGTCTTATTATTCGCTTGTGATTCATTGTATCGAGCGGATAAAATCTGCTGATACTTTTCCATGATTACTTTATTGATCGGTGTATCATTTAGGGTTGGATATTTTTCTTTTATTTTTTCTAAAACATCATCTGAAAAGTCATAAACGGTCTTAACTTCCTTTTCACCATTAAGAAATGCCAACGTCTCATCATAGTCCAGAGTTATTAAATCGCGCTGTGTACGGTCAGCATCTGGCTGGTGAAGAACATCCGGATCATCTTTTAGATCTTCCCGAAAGCCGTTTTCATCATATTGATATTTATTATCTTCCATTTTTAAATTCTCCTTGATTATCTTCCAATTCATTATACGGTCTTTATAAGACTAAGCCAAGCCAGTAATTTGCTGTAAAATGTGCGCAGAAAACAGTCTTCTCGACAAGGCGGTTGGCTAAGCTAAGGCGGGGGCATGGGCTGATTGTCGTTCGGCTGCGAACCTTGTGACGACGCGAAGCAGTTCCACATTATCTTACAATTGTCCATGAAATTAAAAGAGGGTGAGAAAAAAGGCAAAGTTTTTCCACCCTCTTTTAATTTCTAATTATTAACATGACTCACTTTAATTAAACGCGCAACGTTTTCTGCTGTTTGAGCAATATCAATAGGTGCATCTGCTAATGCTGTTTTTAATGGTTTAGCCCCTTCAGGAGTTGCAAAAATTGCATCAATGGCCGTGGATGAATATAGATCATTTACACCTTTACCAATATTTCCAGCCAACACAATTACTGGAGCATTAGGAGCCACCTCTTTAGTTGCCTTAGCGACTCCATATGGCGTTTTACCAAGTTTAGTCTGGAAATCAATTCCTCCTTCACCAGTAAAAACATAATCCGCACCAACTGCCTTTTTTTGTAGTTGAGTTGCTTCAATCACTAATTCTACTCCTCGCTTCATTGTCGCACCGGTAAACGCTATTAATCCGGCTCCTAAACCACCAGCTGCCCCTGCACCTGCTGTTTGTTCAACGTCTGGCCCACCAGCTGCAACTATTTTTCGTGCATAATGATGAAGATTTTTATCCAAGATATTCACCATTTCTCGGTCTGCTCCCTTTTGAGGACCAAATACTGGGGCTGCCCCATTTTTACCTGTTAAGGGGTTGGTAACGTCTGATGCAATTTGAATATCTACATTTTTTAAACGGGAATCTAAATCTCTAAAATCGATTTGATTCAAATTTGCTAACGCACCACCGCCTAAACCAATTTCATGATTATCAGCATCCAGTAAACGTGCTCCAAGCGCTTGGGCCATCCCCGCTCCCCCATCAACGGTTGCACTTCCACCAATTCCAATAATTATTTTTTTAATGTTATGGTCAAGAGCATCCTTAATTAACTCGCCGGTACCATATGTAGTTGTAATCAGCGGATTCGCAGTCTCCTTATTAACAAATTGAAGGCCACTTGCCGCCGCCATTTCAATCACTGCTGTTTCCCCATCACCTAATATTCCGTACTCAGCATTAACTAATTCATTTAATGGGTTATGAACTTTAGCAATCATTTTTTGACCGTTAATCGCATCAACTAAGGATTGAACAGTCCCTTCTCCTCCATCAGCCATTGGAACTAAAGCATACTCGGCATTCGGAAACACTCTTTTGATTCCTTCTGCCATCACATTTGCTGCTTCTTTTGCTGTTAATCCGCCTTTAAATGAATCTGGAGCAATTACAAATTTCATCACTGATCATCCTTTCATTATATATAATACAAAAAATACTCCCTATATTCAGAGAGTATTTTTTGTATGATTATAAAATTTTAAACTAACCCATTTGCAACTAAACGTTCTGCATTTTCAACGGTATTCCAGGCAGCCCCTTTAAGGAGATTATCAGCAACAACCCACATATTAAAGGAACCAGGATTTTCTTCATCTGCACGGAGCCGACCAACAAAAGTGTCACGCTTACCAACAGCATTAATTGGTTGAGGATAAACCTGGTGCGCAGGATCATCCTGCAGAACTACCCCGGGAGCATCCTTTAATACTGCCCGCAATTGGTCAACAGTTACCGTTGGATCGTCAACAGTAAAGTAAATGGATTCTCCATGAGCAATTGGGACAGGTACCCGAACACAAGTGGCAGTAACCTTAATATCCTTAGCGTCCATATTGTTTAACATGATCTTCTTTGTTTCATGGATCATCTTCCATTCTTCATGGGAGTAACCATCATCTTCAAAGACATCGATCTGGGGCAATAAATTAAAAGCTAATGGATAATGCTTCTTGTCACCCTTTGCTGGTAAAATCTTGGCGTCTGCTTGCATGTCTTTCCCATCGAGGTAGTCTTGGGTTTCTTGTCGCAGTTCATTTAAAGCTGATTGACCTGCTCCAGAAGCCGCCTGGTAAGTTGAAACAATAATTTGGTTCAACCCAAATGCTTGGCGGATTGGTTCCAATGCTACCACCATTTGAATTGTCGAACAGTTAGGATTAGCAATAATTCCATGATGATTTTCTAATGCCTCTTCATTTACTTCTGGAACTACTAGCGGTACATCAGGTTCCATTCGAAAAGCACTCGTATTATCAACGCAAACTGCTCCCCGCTTTACTGCTTCTGGAAGGAACTTTTTTGATACTGATCCACCAGCAGATGAAAGCACGATATCAACTCCATCAAAAGAATCAGGTGTCGTTTCTTCAACAGTGATCGGTTGGCCCTTAAATGATAATTGCTTACCAGCTGACTTAGCAGATGCCAGTAATTTCACACTCTTTACTGGAATTGTTGATTGTTCCAATTGCTGAATCATCCGTGTACCAACTGCACCAGTAGCACCCAAAATTGCGACATTATATTCTTTACTCATCTTAGTTCCTTCTTTCAACCTATCCTAAATTTTTCATAAAATTTTGTAACCGTTCAATCGCCGCATCAATAACAGAATCTGCCGCTGCATATGATAAGCGAATATATCCTTCTCCACCAGGACCAAATGCATTCCCGGGAATTACGCCAACTTTAGCTTCGTGAGCTAATTTACGTGCAAAGGCAAGGTCATCCTTTCCAAATTGAGCAGGGATTTTAGCAAAAATATAAAATGCTCCATCTGGCAACGCAATTTCAAAGCCCATCTTTCGCATTGCACTCGCAAGTTTATCTCTCCGTTGACGATAGGCCTGCTTAAATTTTTGCGGATCATCATCCCCGTTTTCTAACGCTTCAATCGCAGCCGCTTGAGCAGTATCATTTGGGCACGTTACCATAAATGAATGCATCTTTGACATCGTTGAAATGAATTCTCCCGGGCCAGCCACATATCCTAAACGATAACCCGTCATTGCATGTGATTTTGACAAACCACTAATCAGAATTGTCTGCTCAGGCAAAAGCGTCGCAAGTGAATGAAACGGTTGATCGTACATCAATGAACTATAAATCTCATCAACAATCGCATAAATGTGATGGTCTTTAATTACTTTAGCCAATCCTTTTAGTTCTTCTTCAGTGTATGAACGGCCAGTTGGATTATTAGGATAATTTAAGAGAACGGCCTTTACTGTAGGACCCTCTTTGGCTAATACCTCTTCTAGCCCTTCAGCAGATAGCAAAAAGCCATCATCAGCAGTATTAACTTTGATCGGTTCAGCACCAGTTAGGGAAATGCTCGGGAAATATAGCGAAAATGCTGGAGTGGGAATAATTACTTTATCTCCCGGATTTAACATCGCAAATGTTGTCGCCGTTACCGCTTCTGTTGCCCCAATCGTGACTACAACTTCGGTTTCAGGGTCATAGTAAACATGACGACTTTGCTCAAGATATTTACTAATCGCTTTGCGTAATTCGATTTTACCCTTACTCGGTGAATAGTGAGAATCATCATTTTGAATACTTTCAATTGCCGCCTTTTTAACGTGATCTGGGACAGCAAAGTCAGGTTCACCAAGTGTTAATTTTACTAGTCCAGGAACGGCAGAAATTTCTTCATCAAATGCACGAATCTGTGCTGGCGGAACAGCTGCCAAATAACTATTTACGGTGGTTGCTAATTCAACATGAAGTCTTGGCATTTTTTCACCTTCTTATAAAATATTTTCTAAGCCAATTACCAATTTTGATAATCCATCAACTTTCTCCAGAGCAACTTTAACCCCATTCATGAAGGATTGACGGTCAAATGAGTCTTGGCGGATAGTTAGGGCCTCACCATCCCCACCAAAGAGAACTTGTTCGTGAGCAATGTACCCCGGAAGCCGAACGGCATGAATCTTAATTCCATGGTAATCACCACCCCGAGCACCGGTTAAACTCTCTGTTTCATCAGGATTTGTCTCATGTGCAGGACGGACTTGATCGATCAACTTTGCGGTACTCAAGGCCGTTCCCGATGGGGCATCTTTTTTATCACCATGATGCATTTCAATAATTTCAACGTCAGGGAAGTATTTAGCCGCTTCCTGAGCAAATTTCATAAGAAGAACTGCCGACATCCCAAAATTAGCAGCGATCAATCCACCCACTTGTTTTTCTTCACTGAGACGCACTAGGTCTGCTTGTTGTTCATCGGTTAAGCCAGTCGTGCCAACAATCGGCCTCATTCCGTGTTCAAGTGCAAACTTAACATCCTGATAAACGGCACTTGGCAAGGTAAAATCAATCCAAATATCAGCAACCCCATCTTCAATTTCATCCAAAGTTTGATAAGGATGAACAGATGATGCAAGGTGAAAATCAGCCATATTCTCTTTTGTTAAGGTTGGTGCAAGCGCAGCGGTAATTTCAAATCCAGCGAGTGAGTTCACTAGGTCAACTGCCTTTTGTCCCATTGCTCCAGTCGCACCAGCAATTAAAACTTTTTTCATGCTTTATTCCCCCAAATTTAAAGGTAAGTTCTTAGTAGTCAGCGAATTAGTAGGTAAGGATAAGGCAGCCTCTAATTCGCGTTTCTCTTCTTCATTTAATGGAAGAATTGGTAAGCGACAACTACCAACGTTAAAACCTTGCGCATTCAAAACCGCTTTAACTGGTGATGGTGATGGGAACATAAACAAAGCAGCCATCCGGGGAGTTAACCACCGTTGCAACTTACCAGCAGTTTGATAATCGCCTCGGTATAGCGAGTCATACATTTGGCGCATTTGATCGACATAGGTATGGGAAGCAACCGAGATAACCCCATTTGCTCCTAAAACCCGGGCAGTTAGCGCCTGTGCATCTTCACCCGTGAAAACTGCAAAATCAGGGTCGCGGTGTTCAACAATGTATTCAAGTTCTTCCAAAGATGTACATTGTTTTACAGCGGCGATATTTTGATGGTGAGACAATTCTACTACGGTTTCCTGAGCCATCTTTACCCCTGTACGACCAGGAATGTTGTAAATGATGATTGGGAGGTCAACATTATCCGCAACTGCTGTGAAATGAGCCACCATTCCCCGTTGGTTAGGTTTGTTATAAGGAGGAACAACAACAAGGGCATAGTCGATACCGTTAATTTGCGCAACTTCATTAGTAAAGGCAATCGTTTCTTTAGTATTATTACTTCCAGTTCCAGCAATAACCGGAACCCGTCCGTTTACAATTTCACCGAAATGTTGGTATAGCTCAATTTTTTCATCATGAGTGAGTTCTGGAGTTTCTCCAGTAGTTCCCCCGATAACAAAACCGTTGCTCCCGTGTTCAATTAAGTAATTTGTTAAATCCTCTAAACGACCATAATCAATATTTCCCTCATCATCAAAAGGGGTTACAATTGCCGTCATTAAGTCTGCATTTTGTAATAATGTCATATTCATTCCTCCATTATTTATTCCGTACTAATTTTGCATTCGATATTCAAGAAAACCAGTAATCGCATCTACTCCACGTTTAATTGCTTTTTCATTGGGAGTAAGGGTGGCCGAATGTAATTGTGAATTATCTTCAACCCCAAGCCAAAACATGGTCCCTGGAAATTTAGCCAATAAGTAGCCAAAGTCTTCCCCAGTCATTGCTGGTTCTGTCTCTATAAAGTTTACAGTTGGTGTTTCTTCCATATAACGAATAAACCGTTTTGTTAATTCTGGATTGTTCTCTACTGGCCAATAGCCACCCTGATTTAATTCAAGGGAAACCTCCATGTTAAAACTGCGTCTGATTCCTTCACATACGTCCCGCAAGCGGTCATCAATAGTTTCAATCATCGTCTGCGTTAGTCCCCGAATCGTTCCTTCAATCCGCGTATGGCCAGCAATAACATTTCGAATCGTCCCGCCGGCAATCTTTCCTAAGGTAATTACACCACTTTGAATAGGATCGATACTCCGCGAAATCACAGTCTGCACTTGAAGAATCAATGATGCGGCCGCAACAACTGTATCATTAGCATTTTGAGGATACGCCGCGTGACCTCCCTTACCATTGAGGTCAATATTAACTTCTGTGGTTCCCGCAAACAAGGTCCCCATCCGACAGCCAATTGCTCCTGCTGGCAAATCAGGATTATCATGCAAACCGTAAAACTCATCTGGTTTCCACTTTCCACTAAACAAGCCCAGTTCATATGCCCGCTTTCCACCATTTTCGCTTTCTTCGGCCGGTTGGAAGAAAAACAGTAGATTATCTTGCGGCTGGTGTTCACTAAAATAATTCAATACGCCTAATGCAACCGTCATATGAATATCATGACCACAGGCGTGCATTACTCCCGGATGGGTTGATGAGTATGGCAAGCCTGTTTGTTCCTCAACTGGTAAAGCATCGATGTCTGTTCGGTAGCCAATTGTTCGTTGTGGATTCTGACCATGCACCACCACCATAAGAGCAGTTGGCAATTCCTTAAAGGTACGAACTTCTAAAAAGGCTTGGTTAAAACCAGCAATCGTCTCCACTAAGTATTGGTGAGTATCAAATTCCTGAAGAGCCAGTTCCGGAATCTGGTGGAGATGACGACGAATTTGAATTAATTCTTCTTCTGTTAGCATCTTGACCTCCTCCTAGAGCTTCCGTAAATCGTCCTCTAGTTCAGTCTTACCAGCGGTTTGGTCATCGACATTCTTAATAAACTTAGCAGGAACTCCCGCAACCATTGTGCGAGGGGCTACATCATGGGTAACCACGGCGCCAGCAGCAATGACGGCCCCTTCTCCTACATGAACCCCTTCAATTACCACCGCATTGGCGCCAATCATTACATTGTCATCAATGCGGACTGGTTCAGCTGAAGCCGGTTCAACAACCCCAGCTAATACAGTACCAGCACCAATATGACAGTGACGACCAACAATTGCACGGCCACCAAGAACTGCCCCCATATCAATCATCGAATCAGCACCAATTTCAGCACCAATATTAATTGTTGCTCCCATCATAATGACAGCATTGTCACCAATAAGCACTTTATCGCGAATAATTACTCCTGGCTCAATGCGGGCATTAATATTCTTCAAATCAAGCAAAGGAACTGCTGAATTACGCGCGTCGTTTTCCACGTGGTAAGATTCAATCGCTGAACTGTATTCCTTTAATAACGGTTCAATAACTGTCCAATCACCGAAAATAACCCCCGTATGCTGTTCAAGAAATGTTTCTACTTCTGTGGGAAATTCTAAATCACCCAAATTTCCTTTAAGGTAGACCTTTACCGGTGTCTTCTTTGGTGCGTTACTAATGTAGTTAATGATTGTTTGTGCATCTAATTCAGCCATAATTATTTACCTCTTTCTTCCTTTATATATATGTCTATATATGTCAAATTATTGTTGGTATGGTTCATCCAAATGAATTAAATCATCATAGGTTTCTCGTTTAATTACAACCTGGGCTGTGCCTTTTTCCGCAAAGACAACTGCTGGACGAGGATTCCGATTATAATTTGAAGCCATGGAGTAGCCATAAGCACCAGTATCAAGCATTGCTAAGACATCCCCTGGTTTTGTAGCAGGTAATGCCTGATTCTGACTGAGAATATCACCAGACTCGCAATACTTTCCCGCTACCCGAACATGTTCAATCAACTCTGCACGAGGATTATTTGCTAAGACCGTTTCATATTGTGCTTCATAAAGTGTTGGACGAATGTTATCGCCCATTCCTCCATCAACTGTTACATATGGCTTCAATCCTGGTACATCTTTACGTGATCCAACAGTATAAAGATTATAGCCAGCAGGCCCCGCGATTGAACGTCCTGGTTCTATCCAGATTGCCGGCATGGCAAGGTTTGTTTCTTTAATTTCAGTTTTGATAGCCTTAATAATTGCTGCCACAAATTCTTCTGGAGCAAGTGGTGTATCATCTTTTACATAACGAATTCCAAAGCCACCTCCAACGTTGATCACAGCAGCTTGGTAGTTGAATTTTTCTTGCCAGTGGGCGGCAACTTCAACTAACTTCTTAGCTACTCCTTCAAATCCCGCAAGTTCAAAAATCTGTGAGCCAATATGGGCATGCAATCCTTTTACTTGCATCCGGGGATTCTCGAGGACTTTTGCTAACGCCTCATCTGCCTGTCCTGATTGAAGGTCAAACCCAAATTTACTATCAACTTGACCAGTTTGAATGTATTTATTTGTATGAGCAGAAATTCCAGGAGTAATTCGCAACATCACATCAATATGCGCATCATGCTCTTCCAAAACATCTGCTAATAATTCAATCTCATGGAAGTTATCAATCATGATTGTTCCCACGTGATGATCAATTGCCATTTCTAATTCTTCCCGTGATTTATTGTTTCCGTGAAAACTAACATTAGCCATTGGAAAGTCAGCTTTGATTGCAGTATACAATTCACCACCCGAAACAACATCAACATGCGCACCTTCTGCAGCAACTACTTGATACATTGCGATTGCTGAAAAAGCTTTACTAGCATAGCTAACTGCATAATCAACACTGTTTTCTTCAAAAACTTGCTTAAATGCTCGGATCTGGTTACGAATCTGTTGAACATCATAAACAACTAATGGGGTACCAAACCGGTGAGCTAATTCAACTGCATCACATCCCCCAATCGTTAGGTGACCAGCAGCGTTTATTTGTTGATCAGAAATTTGTTCGTTCATTTGTAATTCCTCCATGAAGTTTGTAGTAAAGAGGCTGTATAAAAAAATCCACTGTCTGCGCAAACAAACAGTGGAATTCACTTATCCATTCTGATTTGTCGATAGCGCAACGCAGGCTCTTATTGTCCTACGACAGTCCGTAGCTTATTCAACTACGACCCAGCTACTTAATATGCCAAACTAAGCGCTTCGGCAACTTCCCTGTTCAACTAACCTCAATGTCTTGGCGAACTAAATTAGTTTACTAGTGTCGGTTGCGCCTCTTCGATTTATACATAGCTTATAAGTCTTTTATGAGAATGTCAATATAAATAATTAAATTTAAAAAAGTTTTTTTAATCTATTAGATGTAAGAAAGTTAATTGCACTAAACTTTCGTAACTTAAAAGCTTGCATGTCACCTCCAATGTGTTAGAATTCGATTAAATTATTTTCGAGATAAATTAGCAGTCCTAATTATCTCAAAGGAGTATTTTAAGTATGAAAGTCGTAAAATTTGGTGGAAGCTCTCTGGCTAATGGAGAAGCCTTTCAAAATGCAATTAATATTATTACCTCGGACCTACAACGACGGGTAATTGTCACTTCTGCGCCGGGCAAACGCTTTGCCGATGATATTAAGGTCACTGACTTGCTGATTAAATATGCCCAAACAGTAATCGCAGGCCAAAATCCCCAAGACATCGTTGAACAAATTTTAAATCGATATCAAGAGATTGCTGCTTATTTTAGCTTACCAGCAGATAAATTAATTCCGCTAGCCGAACAACTGGAAGGTCTTTCGAACCATACTTACCCAAATGATAACTATCTCTTGGCCGCTTTCAAAGCTCATGGTGAACGTTTAAATGCCCAACTAATGGCAATTCTTTTGCAACATTTAGGTTACGAAGCACGTTTTGTGACACCAAGTGAAGCTGGTATTATCGTTACTGGAACTCCCAATAATGCTAACGTTATCCCAGAAACATATGCAAACTTGAGTCATTTTACGTTTAATGAGAACGAATTCTTAGTATTCCCCGGTTTCTATGGTCTCACTCTTGCTGGCCACATCGCTACTTTTTCTCGTGGTGGTTCTGATATCACCGGTGCAATTCTTGCGCGCGGTCTTCATGCCTCCACTTATGAAAATTTCACCGATGTTGATGCTATTTACTCAGCCAATCCACAAATTGTCGATCATCCGCAACCAATCACTACCATGACTTACCGGGAAATGCGGGAACTATCTTATGCTGGTTTTTCTGTCTTTCACGATGAAGCATTGATTCCTGCCATTCAAGGAAATATTCCAATCAATGTTCGTAATACTAATGATCCTGAAAAGCCGGGAACAATGATTGTCCCTGATAAAGATTTTCAACCAAGTGACATTGTAACGGGAGTCGTGAGCGGAAAACACTTTGCAGCCCTTTACCTTCACAAATATCTTCTTAACAAGCAAGCAGGTTTTACTCTTCGTATTCTTGAAATTCTCGCAAAGCACAACGTCTCATACGAACATATGCCTTCAGGAATCGATGATATAACAATTATCCTTGATCGAAATGCAATTAATGACCAATTAATCGATACCATCTGCAATGAAATTCAAGAAGAGATTAATCCTGACCGTTTAGAATGGATTGACAATTATGCAATTACCATGGTTGTTGGTGAAGGTATGCGTAATCGCACGGGGGTAATTGATGATATTTTAGTGCCCCTAGCTGAAAAACACATTGCGGTTCCCATGATTAATCAAGGAGCTTCACGAATTGCAATTATGATTGGGACATACAACGAAGATGCAGATGAAGCTGTTCGAGCTATTTACCATCGCTTTTTTGTAAATTAGGAGGAACTATTTATGGTGCAGTTATTAAAAGTACACGGATCACAAAATGCCTTTTTTATTCTTGACCAAACACAACTGACCAATCCCCTTACCGATGAAGAATTAGTTTCATTTACCCAGCAAATAACTGATGCACAAAATGGCGTTCTCGGTGGTGCTGATGGCGTTTTAGTTGTTAACCATCCAACTAGACCAGGATCAGCAGCACAAATGCGGGTAATTAACGCAGACGGTAGTGAAGCTTCAATGTGCGGTAATGGTTTAAGAACAGTTGCCCGGTATGTAGCAGAACGTGATAATTTAACCGATTTTAAAGTCGATACAATGAATGCTAGCCTTCGTGTTCGTCAGCATGAAGACCTTGCACCCAGAGTACCTGCTTTTGCCGTTGAAATTTCACCAGTAAAGTTTGACAGGACTGCTTTGCCATTTGATAATCTTGGCCATGAGCGCCTGTTAGACACCCTTGTCCCTGAATTATATCCCAGTCTCCGTTTTTCAGCCCTTGCTGTTCCTAACCCCCACTTAATTAGTTTTGTTAGTATGGAAGAGCTTAATGGTCCAGCACTTAAACAATTAGGTACACGGTTAAATAGTGATAATCCTTACTTCAGTGATGGGGTAAATGTTAACTTTGGTCATATTCTCGGTCATAACAAACTCTTTGTAAAAACGTTTGAACGAGGAGTCGGCTTTACAAATGCTTGTGGGACAGGTATGTCTGCCACTAGTCTCGCTTTAGCCCTCACTCATCCAGACGCAGCATCATTTAATGAACCAATTAGTGTTTATAATCCTGGTGGCATGGTCAAGACAATTCTTCACCGTGATGACTACAACTACTGGATCGAATTAATCGGTAATGCTACGTTTACTCATACTCTTACCGTAGATGAATCATCTTTACACGCAGTTGATCTAGCTGACCTTCGTAAAAACGTTGTCGAAAGCAATGAAAATCAAGCTTACCAGACATTCGTTGACTCATTATCATTTTAATTTAATCATTTAATCGAAAAAACCGAGGTTAAGAAATTTCTTAGCCTCGGCTTTTTATAATTATTCGATGTGACAAACAATAAGTTAACTATTCTTTACGACGCTTTTTACCAAATGCCAATAAGCCTGCAATTCCTAAAGCAAGTAAACCTAAGATTCCTTCGTGCTTTAATTGTTCATTGCCAGTTTGCGGTAATTGAGCAGCTTGTTTTTGTGCTACTGGTGTGGTGGCATTAGCGTTGTTTACATTGCTTGTAGTAACTGAACTGCCTGCTGTTTGTCCATTAGTAGGAACATTACCATTTCCAGCTGGTGTTGTAGTTGGCGTCGTTGGTTTTGCTGATGTCTCTGGCTGTGGTGTAGTTGGATTGCCAGTATTACCATTTGAAGTGCCATTTTCACTAGGGGTGGTTGGTCCAACTGGTTTTTCGTTTGGCGTGTAAACTACTGGAGTATTTTCACCCGGATTCTCAGGAGTTACCGTTGAAACATTTGGTGTATATCCTGGAATTTCCGGTACTGGTTCATTCGGCGTCACTTCAGTTGGATTATTCGGGTTCGTTGGGTATTGCGGTTGTGGAACATTTGGCAATGGCTTCCCATCCGGACCGACTGGAATAATATGACCATTTGGCGTGTACGTTACCGTAACCGTTTTATTTAAGTCATCAGGGGTAATGGTAGTTCCACCGGCAACTGCCTTATCTGCGTGATAGCCAGGAACAACTGGCGTATCGATATTGCCAAAGGTATGACTAGCGACGTTCCAGCCAGTTTCACTAACAATCTTTCCGGTTACCTTATCAACCACGGCACTCTTAGTAAAGGTAAAGTGCTGAACATTGTTAGCTGGCGTCTGGTCACCAGCCCCAACGTAGCGAATGGTCTGGGTTCCAGTTGCCTCCAAATTATCCTTAGCGGTCCCATCTGGCCACTTTGGACCGTTTGGATCGTTCGGATTGATTGGCTGACCTGGTTGTCCTGGATTTTCTGGCGTTACAGGCACAAGCTGGTGTTCAACATTAATCACAATGTTTTGCGCACCCTTACTGATCGTTGTTGGGATGACAACATCAGGATTAAGGACCTTGTAACCCTTATTTTCTAGTTCTTGGATTACCGTGTTCTTATCGTAAGTAAAGGTCGTCCCAACATTTTCTTCACCACTGCTCTTACCGTATTGCGGCAAGTCAACATTATCGGTAGTATCACGCACGGTAACAGTGATTGATCCTTGTTCAACTGGCGTATCTGGGACGTACTTCACTGGTACATCCTCACCTGGTTTGCCTGGCACTGGATTGACCGGTTCACCTGGCTTACCAGTTTCTGGGTGATAACCTGGTACATCTGGAACTTGACCCGGTGTCGTTTCACTTGGGTTGTCTGGGTTAGTTGGGAATTGCGGTTGGTCGGCGCCTGGAATTGGATTGCCATCTGGACCGACTGGGATAATATGACCGTTTGGTGTATAGGTCACCGTAATCGTGGCATTCGGGTTGTTCTTAGTTACCGTTGCACCACCAGCAGTAGTTTGAGTAGTAGTGTAACCCTTGATCACTGGCGTGTTGATCTTGCCAAAGGTATGGTCACCAGTTAGATCTGGGGCCGTTTGTATGTTTGGCGTTTCAATCTCCTTGCCCGTAGTTCCATCAACGAACTTGATCGTTTGCGAACCAGTGTAAGTTTCTGGTGTTGGAGTGTCAGGAACGTATTTAACTGGTACGTTCTCACCTGGTTGGCCTGGTACTGGATCGACTGGGTCACCTGGCTTACCAGTTTCTGGGTGATAACCTGGTACATCTGGTACTTGACCTGGTGTCGTTTCACTTGGGTTGTCTGGGTTAGTTGGGAATTGCGGTTGGTCGGCACCTGGAATTGGCGTACCATCTGGGCCGACTGGGATAATATGACCGTTTGGTGCATAGGTTACCACAATCGTCTTATTCAAGTCATTAGGAGTGATCGTTGCACCACCAGCAACGGCCTTGTCTGCGTGATAACCCGCTACTACTGGTGTATCAACATTGCCAAAGGTATGACTAGCAACATTCCAGCCAGTTTCACTGACAATCTTACCAGTTACTTTATCAACAGTAGCACTTTTCGTGAAGGTAAAGTGTTGAGTGTTATCAGCTGGCGTCTTATCGCCAGCACCTTCATAATGAATAGTCTGGGTACCAGTTACTTCCAAATCATTCTTAGCAGTCCCGTCTGGCCACTTTGGACCGTCTGGATCGTTAGGATTAATAGGTTGGCCAGGAATTCCTGGATTCTCTGGTGTTACAGGAACAAGCTGGTGTTCAACATTAATCACAATGTTTTGCGCACCTTTACTAATGGTAGTTGGAATTACTACATCTGGATTAAGAACTTTATAACCCTTGTTTTCAAGGTCTGCAATTACAGTATTCTTATCATAGGTAAATCCAGTCCCCACATCTTGTTCACCACTGCTCTTACCGTATTGTGGCAAGTTAACATTATCTGTTACATCATGAACGGTCACAGTGATTGAACCTTGCTGAATTGGTGTATAAATAACCCGTGTATCTTTTCCAGGATCTTCTGGCGTAACCGTTTGTTCTTGCGGCGTATAACCAGGAATAACAGGAACTGGCTCATCCGGTTTAACTCCGGTTGGATCATTAGGATTGTTCTGATATTGCGGTTGCGGTGCGTTTGGTATTACTTCTCCATTCGGTAACACTGGAATAATTTTTCCTAATGGCAAATATTTTAATTCAATGTTTTGCGTTTGCTCTACATAAGGATTTGGAAAGACATAATTACCATTTTGAATACTCAAAGCTGTTGGGCCAAGTGAGCTTTGACTTGAAGGATAAACAATTCCTTTTAAATTGTTAGGATCATATTGCTGCTGACCATTAATATAAATGTCACATTGCATCAACCCATTTTGTGAAATTTGGTGCCATACCTCTTTTATTAATTGTCCGCTTGCACTTACCCATTCATTTGTGTAGGTTCCTCCATTATGAAATTGTGAAATAATTCCATTAGCACGACTACTATTAATCAAATAATAACCCTTAATAACTATTTGATCGTTTTTTCCAGCCGAATATACCTGTCCTGTGAGTCCCGTTTGTGTGTAAGGTTGTATTCCCGGTATCTCTTCTCCTGTTTTCTCATTTACATATTTAATAGTCTGAGTTACTTTTGCTGGCATTGTATCTCCCCACGCATTAGATACATTATCTGCTGCATAAGGATTAGGGTTCTCTTTAATAAGAGCTTGATACTTTCCATAACCAAATGTAAAAGCTAAGCCATAATTATTATTAAGTTCATTAACACTTATTCCATTTTCCCCAAAATTATAAATATTAATTTTAGAACCCTGATATGGTCCCTCATAGCTTTGCATTTCCCCAACATTTATTGTCCCATTACTATACTGTTGTGTGTATTGGTCGTTCGTAATATAGTAATTTAAGATTCCACCTGGTTCATTACGATTAGTAGCTAAAGTAATTACCATATTTAAGGGCGTATACGCATTATCAGTCAATTGACCATTAGTTAAATGGAATTGATCAAAAATATATTGATTTTGAGGTATTATTCCATTGGTATTAGGATAATCTGGCGCATCTGTAATACTTGCTTGTTGAGTATTTAATGACGCTTGGGAGTTATTGGTTAAATTTTGAATAGAGTCACTAGATCCCCTTGTAGTCATCACGGGCGTTGAACTTGGGTTATTACTAGTTAACGCAGCACTTGTTTGAGATGATTGACTGCTAGCAGTTGCTGTTTTAGCTGATGAGGAATTTATTGAGCTAGAATTATTAGAGGTAGCTGTAACTTCCTCACTTACTGTACGCGTCTGATTATTTTGATTAGAACTTGCGCTTACTGGAGTACTAGCACTTTCAACCACGCTAGATTGATTTGACGCATCATTGCTCCCTGGTAAACTTGCCAGATTCGTTGTTTCAGTAACTGCTATACCATTGTTATTAGAAGCATAAGCCGTTTGCGACAACTGAATTCCCATAATAAAAGAACCAAGTAAGACAGAGGCAACCCCGATTGAAAGTTTACGCAACGTAAAACAATCTTGCCTATCATCTATCTTTCGTTGAAGCTCACGATTATTATTTTTCGATAACATCAAAATCCTCCTTTTGACTACTAAACTAACTTTTTATTGTCAGTAATCATTAACTGTTCCTATAAATAGGACTTGTCTATCAATCAAACTTATCCATCGCCCATTATAAATAAAATTATATTTATCATCAATTAAAAAGATTATAAAATTTTCTTGATAAAAATGTATTAAAAAAAGGCCCCATTAGACGAGAACCTTTTAAAATAAAATTATTTACGATTAAACAATGTATCAATTGATTGGTTATTGTGGATACGAACAATTGCTTCTTTTAATAGATCATCCACTGATAATTGAACCAGCTTAGGGAATTCCTTCTCTTTTGGCAATTGAATTGTATCTGTCACAATCATCTTTTCAAGCGGTGAATTTTGTAACGTATTTACCGCATCAGCTGAAAGTACTGCATGCGTAGCAATTCCGTAAACTTTAGCGGCACCAAAGTTCTTTAATGCTTGTGCAGATAAGTTCATTCGTACTCCTGTATCTACAATATCATCAACAATAATCGCTGTTTTTCCCTTTACATCCCCGATTACATATTCAGGTACTTCTTGCTCAGTCCGTTCCCGAACTTCATCATTACGGTTATCAATAATCGCAATGGAAGCTTTAATTCGTTCAGCATATTTCCGCGCTAAATTAACGCCAGCATGATCAGGGGCAACTACTACAATATCATCACCCAAGTTTTGTTCCTCAATATACTTAGTAAAAAGACTGGTTGCTTGAAGATGATCAACAGGAATATCAAAGAAACCTTGAACTTGAGGAGCATGAAGGTCAATCGTTACTAATCGACTAATTTGATCCATTTCAAGAAGGTTAGCGATCAATTTAGCTGTAATTGGTTCACGGCTTCGTGCTTTTCGATCTTGACGTGCATAACCATAGTATGGCATTACTACGTTAATCTTGGCCGCACTTGCCCGCCGTAGAGCATCAACCATAATTAATAGTTCCATCAAGTTAGTGTTAACTGGATCAGAAACGGACTGAATGACATAAACCTCACAGCCACGAATACTTTCGTCAATTGTAATTTTAATTTCCCCATCAGCAAAATGACTAATGGAAGCTTTACTCAACGGAATCCCCACGCGTTGAGCAATTTGTTCAGCTAGTTTTGGATTTGAATTTAGTGAAAATAAACGCACATTATCGGCATTTTTTATCTGGGTCATTTTTATACTCCTTTAAAGTTCGACAATAATCATAACTATTATGACAACAAATTACTGTTCAAGCAAGTATTATTTGGCTTGATGCAAACTTTGTAAGCTAATATTTTCCATTCCGATTAATGGATCAATTGCCTCTGAATTAATGAGGGCAGCTGTTAGGATATATTGTTGAGCATCATTATTTATCAATTGTTCCGGTTGTCTTTGAGCTGTTTGAGGACTAGAAAGTTCTTTTGTTAATGAATCTGTTTGATGATCCAATTTTGATTTTAGTTCACCATGCCTACTCCAAACCTTGTCAAGGCGATCGACTAAAGAAGTTTTCCGGTTAACTGCTTCATTTTTTACACTAGTCACAACCGCATACGGCTCACCGATCAAGACTAACTTTTCTGCGGCACGGGTAATCGCTGTATATAAAAGATTTCGTTGAAGCATTCGGCTAAACTGCTGAACAATCGGTAAAAGAACCATCTTAAACTGGCTTCCCTGTGCTTTATGGATCGAAATACAATAAGCTAACCGTAATTGATTCCATTCCATTCGGCTATAACTCACTTCATTACCATCAAAATCGACAGTAATTGATTCATTTTTCTTGCCGACTGTCTTACCGCTTTCAATTGCTGTAATTTTTCCAATATCACCGTTAAAAATATTTTTTTCTGGAACATTAACGAGTTGCAGGACCTTATCTCCAACGCGAAAAGTTAGTCCCCTAAAATCGACTTCTTGTTTTCCATTAGCTGGGGGATTATATGCCTGTTGCGCAAGTTCATTCAACCGGTCGATCCCTGCTTGTCCCCGGTACATTGGTGCCAAGATTTGAATATCATTTGCGGAATAAGCTCGTTTTTTAGAAAGGTCAATAATTTGTTGAACCACACTTGGCACTTGATTAGCATGACATGAGATAAATGATCGATCTGGCATTTTATTTGTTAGATCTGATGGTAGCTTACCCTCTTTGATAGCATGAGCTAACGGGATAATTGTTGAATCAGCAGCCTGGCGGTGAATATTGGTTAGTTCAACTTTGGGCAGGTCTGCAAAATCAAGAAGATCATGAAAAACTTGTCCAGGACCAACAGATGGTAATTGGTCCTTATCACCTACTAAAACTACATGCATAGAAGTAGGAACGGCTTGAATAAGAGTCTTAAACAAAAGCGTATCAACCATCGACATTTCATCAATAATCAATAACGAGCCTTCTAAATCGCGGGCATTCATATCAGTTGGCATTTCCCGGCCATTAAGCCCTAGCAAGCGGTGAATTGTACTTGCTGGTAAATCAGTAGCTTCACTCATTCGTTTAGCAGCACGGCCTGTAGGAGCAGCTAGTAAAACAGGAAAAGACTTTTCTTTATATTCATTTACGTCTAATGAGAGATCATGAATTTTCGCATAACTTGCTACAATTCCCTTAATAATTGTTGTTTTTCCCGTTCCCGGGCCTCCCGTAAGAAGCATGACTTTACTATTTAAGGCTGTTTTGATAGCCTCTTTTTGAACTTGATCATAGGTTATTCCCGATTGCTCGGCAACCTTCACAACTGTTTTTTCAATAGTCGTTGCTGGTAATTTTTTCTGGTCAACGGTAAGAAGACGATGCAAGTGATCAGCAATTTGCCATTCCGCGTTATAAAGGGCACTTGGATAAATTTTTTCGTCCGCGTAACTAATTCCTTGATTTTTCTCTAATTCAACAATTTGGTTGGCAATTAAATCTGTAGAAACGCGGCCACCACTCCCTTGAGCAAGCAACTGGATAGTTTGCTGCAGGAGAGGTTTTGTTGTAGTAAATGTATCACCAGTTTCCATTGTTAAGTCATCAAGTGTCTGGATAATTGCGGCCTCAATTCGGCGTGAATCATCCGTGGCGATTCCTAATTTCTGTGCCACCTGATCAGCACGATTAAAGCTAATTCCATCTATCTCAGCAGCAAGTTGGTAGGGATTTTCATTAATAATATGTAGAGTTTCTTCTCCGTACTTGTCAAAAATTGCACTACTAAGGTTAGCACCAAAGCCGAGATCATTTAGGCCAATGATAATCTGGTCCATCCCCTGGTTTGCTCGTAAATTATTAACTAATGAATCCTTAACTGCTTTGCGAAGTTTTAATTCATCTAAAACATGAGGATCAGCAATAATTTTATTAATTGCATCCGTTCCTAACTTGTCGACAATTTTTTCGGCCGTCTTTTTTCCAATTCCGGTAAATTGTTTTCCAGACAAGAAATCAATTAACCCATCTTTGCTTGTCGGACGGTTGGCATGGTAAGAAGTCGCTTGAAACTGTTGTCCATATCGTGGATGTTCAACAATTTTTCCTTCGAAACGGTAAGTTTGATCATCGCTAAGATCACCAAAACTTCCAGTTACAGTAATTTCCGGCTCGTGCCAATCAAAGTTTGCTTCCTCAACCGAGACAATTAAAACCTTAAAAAACGAATCTGGACTAGTAAAAATCTCAGATTGTACTTGACCAATAAAAAAAGACGGCTCCGTTGGCGTCTTAAATAGGTCGATTTCTTCAGCCATAGAAGTCATCCTTTCATGTTGCTACTCTTTCTTTTGCGTTGCCTGAAGCGTTTTTTCAATATCATTAAGTCGTTGTTCACTCTTATGGTAGTAATTAGGATCTAACTGCTTAGCTTGCGTAAGGTAGTCTTTGTAAGGCTCACCAAGAACCATCGCCACAATTCCACGATTAAATTGCGTATCAGCACGTCCTGGATGATACTTTAGAATTGCATCATAATAAGCTTTAGCCTGTTTAAATTCACCTAATGCTAATAATGAATCGCCGATTACCTGGTTAATTTCAGGATCGTCTGGACGTAATTCAAGAGCAGTTAATCCATAAGCAACTGCTTGCTTGTATTGTCCCTTTTTCATATAGCTTTGCGCTAACATAAGATAAGAATCAGCTTTGAGCTTTGGATCATCAATCTTATTGTAAAGCTTAATTGCTTCATTAACTTTGCCAATCTCATAGTAAAGGTTACCAAGGCCATAGTTTAAAAGATTCATAGCATTCTTGTCGCCCTTTGCCTCAAAAATACCTAAAGCCTTCATAAAGAGTTCTTCTGCTTGTTGATAATCATTTAACCGAGTTAGTAAAGAACCTAAATCATAATAATTATTTACTTTATCTGGGTGTTCATCAATTGCTTCAACTAGTTTATGAACTAATTTTTCGGTTTCCTTTTTCTTAGGATCACGAAAATCTTTTTTCTCTGTCATTAATATCACCTCTTAAATCGTATCGGTCGGATCAACCTTGCTCTTGTGAAGATAAGATGTGTCATTCCACTTCTCAAGTTCAAAATGACGACCATCATTAGTAGTAAGAACCGTCGTTGATGTATTGCTTAGTCCACCACGATCTTTCAAGTGAGCAAGGGGCGTTCCAATCAATGCATTAATAGCAGCATTTAAGGCAGCTCCGTGTGAAACCACGAGAATATTACCATTAGGATATTGGCGACAATACTCTTCAATTGCTGCACGGAAACGAGCTATTACTTCCAGAAAACTTTCCCCTTCTACTAATGATTCATCATATTTATCAGGATGATGACGAAAGTTTTTTAAAACCTCAGGCCATTTTGCCGCAACATCTTCAAAATACATTCCTTCCATTTTACCTAAATTAAATTCTTTTAACCGGCTATCAATTGTTAATGGAATTTCTGGATTTAAATGATTCAATAATGCCTGAGCTGTTATTCGCGCACGCTTTAAGGGACTGGTATAAGCATGCTCAAACGGGATCCTTTGTAATGAGCTTGCTAATAATTCAATTTCTCGATAGCTATCCTTTAATAATGGTGAATCGCCATTGGCACCTTGATAACGAGATTCTAAATTCCACTGCGTTTTGCCGTGTCGGATTAAATAAACTTTTGTCATCTCTGTCGTTACCCCTTTTATTTACTATCTTACCAGAGTTTGCGGCAATTGTTTATCACAGAGTTATTACTTTATGTATATTTAAGAAGGCAAAAGTGAAATTACTTCTGCCTTCTTTAAGGTCTAAAAATATGAATTAAACGTATTGAAGTTGCCGGTCATGACTGTAAGCACGATCAATAATCGCACTCCCAAGACATTCCTCGCCATCGTAAAAAACAACTGCTTGCCCTGGAGTGATGGCCCGTGCAGGATCATCAAATTCAACTGTTACCATTTGATCATTATCTGACAAATGAACAGTAACGCCAACATCTGTCTGACGGTAGCGGAACTTGGCTGTACAATGAAAATCACGCCCATAACGGCTTACGACATCATCAACCCAGTGAATATCACTCGCTTCAAGATGAGTAGCATAAAGATGGCTATTTTCGTATCCTTGACCAACATAAAGAACGTTCTTTTTCATATCCTTACCGATCACAAACCATGGCTCATTACTTTCCTTGTTACCACCTAGGCCAAGCCCACGCCGCTGACCGATGGTGTAATACATTAAGCCCATATGCTGCCCAACAACCTTGCCATCAAGGGTCTCCATATTTCCTGGTTGTGCTGGAATATATTGGCTCAAGAATTCACGGAAATGACCATCCTCACCAATAAAGCAAATCCCAACTGAATCCTTCTTCTTAGCAGTGGCAAGCCCCGCTTCTTCAGCAATCTTTCTGATTTCTGGTTTAGTGTAGCCAGCTAATGGGAACATTACCTTGTCCAACTGCTTATAATCAAGTTGACTTAAGAAGTAAGTTTGATCCTTGTGTTGGTCTTTAGCGCGCATCAAATGCATCCGGCCGTTCTCATCACGCTTTACATTAGCATAGTGTCCAGTAGCAACGTAATCAGCACCTAATTGGTTAGCATACTCAATAAAAGCTTTAAACTTGATCTCTTTATTACAAATAACATCAGGATTTGGTGTACGACCCTTCTTGTACTCAGCAATAAAATACTTGAAAACCCGATCCCAGTATTCCTTCTCAAAGTTAACAGAATAGTATGGAATTCCAATCTTAGAAGCAACTTTTGCTACATCTTTGTAATCTTCAGTGGCAGTACAAACACCATTTTCATCAGTGTCATCCCAGTTTTTCATGAAGACACCAACAACATCGTATCCTTGGCGCTTTAAAAGAAGAGCCGTCACTGATGAGTCGACTCCTCCACTCATTCCTACCACCACACGTGTATGACTATTATCAGCCATTAATTATCACCATCATTTCGTATAGATTCTGGAATAATCTACGATTGAAGGTCGCATGCATCCAGTGATAACCATTGTACCAAAGTATTTCAATCCCTGCACAGTTTTTATTTAGTGAATATTTGCCGGGCAACCATTTCATCTAAAATGTAGTGATATTGTTGCACAAATTCAGTTGCTCGTTGGTGATTAAAAATATTAATTTTTCTTAAACCATTCCCGGAAAGAGTCTCCATTTTAAAACCATCTAAATCACTGTTAATTAAGATCCGAAGGCGAGCAACTGGTTTAAATGGATTATCAGTATCGAGACTTCCTAAATATTCAAAGTTTCCCCGGTTAGTCTGTTCAAATCCTAAATCAAGCAAAGCATATTTTTTTATCTCTGGGCTAATTGTGTATTTATCCTTATCACCAGAAATTTGTACTGTTTTTGTAAATTCCATTTTAATTGTCCCCATTAATTTTCTTTAGGTTTTCAACGGTTTTAACAATCGTAGCAATTAACTGATCAATATCTTCTTCAGTGTTCACTCCGCCAAAACTAATTCGAATTGATTCACTAATTCGGGGGCTATCAGCGCCAAACATCGCTGTTAAAACGTGAGAAGGCTCAATACTACCCGCTGTACATGCAGAACCACCAGAGACTGCGATGCCAGCAAGGTCTAAATCTGTCTGGATAACATAAGTTGAAATTCCTTTAAACCATAAGTTAAGCACGTGGGTTTTGTTGATTTGTCCATTAATTTCAAAATCAACATTATTTTCCTTAAGTGCGTTAACGATTTTTTGCTTAAAGGCATAATAACGCTCACGTCGTTCTTCTTTTACTTCCGGCGTGTTTAATTCTACCGCTTTAGCAAAACCAGCAATTCCAGGTACATTTTCAGTTCCGGCACGCCGTTTAGTTTCTTGATCCCCGCCCTTAATAAAGCTTGGAAAACTAATGCCATCACGACGGTATAAAAATCCCATCATCTTGGGACCATTAATCTTATGGGCCGATGTTGAAAGCATATCAATGTGGTCAGCTTTAACATCAATTGGCAACAGACCATATGCTTGAACTGCATCCGTATGGAACCATGCTTGATGGTCTTTCAAAATTTCCCCAATCTCATGGATAGGCATTTGACTACCCACTTCATTGTTTTCCATCATAATGGTTACTAAAATCGTATCATCACGAAGAGCGGCCTTAAAATCATCAATTGAGATATTACCATTTTCATCAACTGGTAAATAGGTTACCTCAAAGCCATGTTCTTCTAAAAAATGGAGAGGTTTTAAGACTGCCTCATGCTCAATGGCAGTTGTAATAATATGCTTACCAAGATTCTGCCGTTTAAAAGCAGTTTGGATAATAACAGTATTATCACTTTCAGTTCCCCCACTGGTAAAGATAATCTCATTATCATCAGCATTAATGCTTTGGGCAAGAACGTGACGACTATCTTCCATCACAAGTTTGGCATGACGCCCATAAGAATAACCAGTTGAGGCATTTCCCCATGATTCTTGCATTTGTTTAGTCATTTCCGCAATCACTGCTGGGGTCATTGGGGTTGTTGCTGCATTATCCAAATAAATCTCACTCACGAGTTTTTCATCCTTCCATTTACTTATCTAAATCCGCAAAGAGCTGAAGAAGCATGTTTGCAGAGCGTTTTCCGGCATCAATAATAAAGTCGTCAAAACTAACGCCGGCATCTTCATCACCTGTATCAGACATTGCCCGAACTACCACATACGGAATTTGGTGGTCAGTGGCAACTTGTCCAACCGCTGCCCCTTCCATTTCACTAGAAAGTGCATCAGGGAAATTATTCAAAATCTCTTTAATTGCTTCTGAACTTGCAATAAATTGATCACCAGAAACAATCAATCCTCGTTTTACATTTAAGCCAGTCTTTTCGCCAGCTTTTTCTAAGGCTTGTCCCCATTGTTCAGAAGCCTTAAAGCGTGGCTCTTTTCCTGGGAGTTGACCATAACGGTAATTAAATGCAGTTGCATCAACATCATGGTAGGCCGTTTCAGTTGAAATTACAATGTCCCCAACATGTAACCCTTCACCAATTCCACCAGCTGATCCAGAATTAATCACAACATCTGTCCCACAATCGGTAATTAAATGTTCAGTAGTAATCCCAGCTTCCACTTTACCAATTCCAGATTCTACTAACACAACATCTTGATTATTGATCTTACCGAAAAGGTAGGATTTACCCCCGATTTTCTTTTCTTGTTTATCGGATAACTTTGCAGTTAATTCTTTAATTTCTTCAGGCATTGCACAAATAATTCCAAATCGCATATTTTTCTCCTTTTTCTATCCAACATAAAATAGTATTAAGTAAACAATAATAATTGCCACAATCAAAGCAATGATTGCAATATTTAAGCGACGTTTCAAGCGCGCTGTTTTTTCTGCCACTGTTTCGTCATGACGCTGACTGGCAACTGCTTCGCGACTATAAAGTTGATCAGTTGTATTTTCTGTTGCTTCATTAGATTGTTCAGTTTGATGTTGCTGTTGACGATATTGACTACGTGACATCCGTGATTGTTGCTCATCTTGTTGTTTATTATCCACGGTTGTTCATTCCTTGCCAGTAATAGATTGCCATGATTGTCTTAGCGTCTTCAATTTCGCCTTGATCAATCATTTCAAGTGCTTGTGGTAAAGTTACTTCTTTTAACATCAACTGTTCATCTTGATCTTGTGGCAGCTCATTACTAACCCGTTTTAATCCCGTAGCCAAATAAAGAGTCATGTATTCATCCATACAACCAACAGAAGTATAAAATGAAGAAATCTTTTTTAAACTTGTTGCTTCATACCTTGTTTCTTCATTTAATTCACGTTTAGCCGCATGAAGAGCATTATCAGCATCCCGTTGGTCGAGCTTCCCCGCAGGAATTTCAAGGGTTGTTTTCGCAATTGGTGCGCGCCACTGTTTTTCAAGAATCATTTTATTATCAGCCGTCAAAGCCAAAATCGCAATTGCTGGTGCGTGGTGGACGATTTCCCGTTGTGTTTTATTACCATGCGGGGTGATAACTTGTTGTACCTCAACATCAATTAAATGACCATGGAAAACTGTTTTACTACTTACTGGTCGCTCTTCAAATTCCATTAGAACTCATCCTTATCTTAAAACACGAACATGTGCAGCTTGCGGTCCCTTTTGTCCTTGAACAATTACTAATGAGACCTCTTCATCAGGGTGAAGGATGCGACGACGCGTTCCTTCAATTCCACTATAGTGAACAAAAATTTCTCCTTCGTGAGGAACTGTAATAAAGCCCCACCCTTTTTGTTCGTCAAAACTTTTTACTTTTCCTTTGAGCATTTTTTACCAACTCCATAATAAAATACCAAGCAACAAGTGTCACTTGGTATTTTACACCGCTTAAAAATAATTGTCATTTACTGGATAACGAAAACCAGTTTTTTTAGAGATTATTATTCTTCTAAACCATCTTCTGCTGTTTCAGGGAAGTTTTCCCGAACAATAGCAGCACAGCGAGCACATAATTCAGGATATGCTGGATCACTGCCAACGTCTTCCTTAACCATGCGACAACGAGCACAAGTTTCACCATTAGCGGTTGTAACCTTAACTGCCACCCCATCGTTGTATTGGTCAGCATCAGTAGGCGCTTCATCAGCTGGATGGACATGGAGAGCAGAAACCCCTAACAATAATTGAATGTTTTCATTAAGACTATCAAGTAATTGCTTTTGGTCATCAGTTAAGTAAAGATCAACTTGAGCTTCAAGAGATTTACCGATTAGCTTAGCATTCCGTGCTTCTTCAAGACTCTTCAGAACATGTGAACGTACTTCCATAAAGTCATCCCACTTGCTCAATAGCTCTTCTTCACCAGCAAATGTCCGTGGATCTGGAATTTCAGTTAATTGAACAAAATCTTCCGGTTCATTCATGTAGCTCCATACTTCTTCTGTAGTGTGAGGAAGGATTGGTGTAAGAAGCTTAACAAGTGTCAAAAGGATATCATAGAAGACAGTTTGCATTGACCGCCGAACTTCTGAATTTTCAGCCTCAATATAGAGTACATCTTTAGCAATGTTCATGTAGAAAGCTGAAAGATCATTGTTTACAAAGTTGATCAATACTTTATAAGCATCAAGGAAATCATAGTTATCAAAATCTTCCCGCATTGTCTTTAAGAAGTGGTTAAGTTTAACCAACATATACTTGTCGACAGATTGTAACTTCTCATAAGAAACGGTATTTTCTTCAGGATTGAAGTCACTAGTATTAGCGAGTAAGAAACGGAACGTATTTCTCAACTTACGATATGCTTCGGAAATTTGTTGGAATGTTCCCATCGATACACGAACATCGGCCGAAGTATCAGCACTCATTACCCATAACCGGATAATTTCCGCACCCATTTGTTGAACAACCTTATTTGGATCGATAACGTTACCTTGAGATTTACTCATCTTGTTACCGCGCTTATCAAGTGTAAATCCTTGAGAAACAATTTCCTTATATGGTGCATGTCCTGAACATACAACACTGGTAATCAAACTCGAGTTAAACCAACCACGGTATTGGTCAGATCCTTCGAGGTAGAGGTCAGCTGGGTAAGTTAAGTAATCACGTTCAGCTAATACTCCTTGGTGTGATGATCCTGAATCAAACCATACGTCCATAATGTCGGTTTCCTTAGTGAACTTACCATTAGGAGAATGTTCATTAGTGTATCCTTCTGGCAAAAGATCTTTTGCTTCACGTTCAAACCAAACATTAGAACCATACTTAGCAAATAATTCTGCTACATGGTTGATTGTTTCTTCTTCCATGATTGGTGTGCCATCTTCAGCATAGAAGATTGGTAGAGGTACACCCCAAACACGTTGACGAGAAATTACCCAATCACCACGGTCTTTGATCATATTGCGAAGACGAACCTTTCCCCATTCTGGGTGGTACTTAACGTCTTCTAAGGCATCTAAAATATTTTGGCGCATCTTTTCAATTGATACAAACCATTGATCAGTTGCCCGGAAGATAATTGGTTGCTTTGTTCGCCAATCGAATGGGTAACTGTGTTGTAATGGCTCTTGAAGAAGTAAAGCATTGTTTTCTTCTAACTTTTGAAGGGATACATCATCAGCATCTTGGTAGAATACCCCTTCAAAGCCTTCACCGTTTTCCTTGGTTAAAACACCTTGATCATTGATTGGGGCAAAAATTGGCAAGTCATACTTTTTACCAAAGTTGTAATCATCATCCCCATATCCAGGAGCAGTGTGAACAAGGCCAGTACCAGCATCAGCAGTAACATAATCTGCTAAACCAACGAGAAGATCACGATCAAGGTATGGGTGTTGAGTAGTCATCCCTTCAAGTTCTTGACCCATTAAATGATCAACAACTTCATAATCTTCCCAACCAAGTTTTTCTGCTAATTTCTCAAGCAGATCTGTTGCAACAACAAATTTCCGGTCATCATTTGCTGGCTTTACAACAGAGTAATCAAACTTTGGATTAACTGCAACTGCCTCAGAAGCAGGAACAGTCCATGGTGTTGTCGTCCATACAACTAAATATGTATCATTATCTAAACGGCCTTTGCCATCTTTAATTTGTTCTACAAAGAAGGCTGTTTTAGCAACAACATCATGATATTCAACTTCGGCTTCTGCTAAGGCTGATTCTGAAGACCATGACCAGTAAACTGGCTTCTTAGCTTGGTATAATAGGCCTTTCTTAGCAAATTCACCGAATACCCGAATTTGAGCAGCTTCAAATTCTTTATCAAGGGTAAGGTATGGATGATCCCATTCACCACTTACACCTAACCGCTTAAAGTCAGTCCGTTGCTTATCAACTTGCTTAAGGGCATATTCCCGACAAAGATCACGGAATTCAGTTAAGCTCATCTTCTTACGGTCGTAACCGGACTTAGTCAATTGGTGTTCAATTGGCAATCCGTGAGTATCCCAACCAGGAACATAAGGTGCCCGGTAGCCAGACATTGACTTATAGCGCACAATAAAATCTTTAGAAATCTTGTTCATAGCGTGGCCAATGTGAATATTACCGTTAGCATATGGAGGCCCATCATGTAAAACAAAAGTAGGCTTTCCTTCATTTAATTTTTGTCGTAGTTCATAAACTTTATTTTCTTCCCATAGCTGTTCCCGTTGTGCCTCAGTTACAGGTAACTTTCCGCGCATTGGAAATTTAGTACGGCCAAGGTTTAACGTATCTTTAACACGCATTGTAACTACCCCTTTCATTAATTCTTGTATTTTAATAATAAAAAAGCTTCCTCCCATTACTGGGACGAAGCTTCTTCGCGGTACCACCCGGATTTAAAACTTTAAGATTAAAGTTTCCTCATGTCATTAGATAACGATAATGAACCGCCTCATCCTAACTAACTCAAATGAGGTACTCCGAGATGATCAGGAATAGTTAAACATTATCAACCTCTCACCAATTGTTGACTCGCTTTAATGTTATGGTAATTATTCCAATTCTCTTCAACGATTTTATTAAAATACGATCCTAGTGATTTACTTGTTATTATCAGGGAAGACGACAACAGTTTCAGGTGCATCTGACCCTTTGTCATCGTTAACAGCTGTTGGTTGTGCAGGTGCACTCTCTTCTGGTTGTTCAGCAGAAGCAACTGGCTGTTCTGATTCAACAGGTTGTTCTTCACTAATAGTTGTTGCAGTTGATTCTACACTGGTTGCTGAACTGCTGTCAAGACGACTACCTAAAATTTTTTCAATTTCGTCATATTTACTCAAGTCATCATTTTCTAAAAGCTTGTCCCATTCATTACTCTTAATGACTTCTAATTGAGATTCAAGCATGACTTGAAGCCGTTGACGGAAGATCCGAGTCTGTTTACGAAGATCATTAGTTTCACTTGTTAACTTCTTAGTAGAATTAGCAGCGTCTTCAATTACTTGGTTTGACTTATCATTAGCTTCCGAAACAATATCAGTTGCTTGCTTTTGCGCTTCACGAATCATAATATCTGCTTCACGCTTAGCATTATTTTTAACCTTATCAGCAGCCTCTTGAGCAACTAAAATTGACTTATTTAAAGAGTCTTTCAAGTCAGCAAAGTACTTAATCTTGCTATCGTTAGCCCGTACTTGCTCTTGTAAATTATTATTTTCAGTTATTAATTGTTGGACTGTTTGTGAAACTTCCTGAATAAATTCTTGAACTTCTTCAGGATTATAACCCCGCATCTTAGTATTAAATTGCTTATTGTTAATTTGATCAACCGTCAAACTCATGAGTAAATTCCTCCATTCAAATTACGCATTTACAACTGAAATGGTAATTCTTTCTTTATCTTTTTTTGTTTTCCCATTGGTCATATCGATTCTGAGGCGACCACCATGACGCACAGATATCAAATCATGAACCACAATTTGATAATCTGGACGATCAATCTCTTCCCAGTTTAATCGAACTTGACCATGCTCTATTAATTGCTTTGCTCGGTTTCGTGAATAATTAAAGCCTGTAGCTATCACAACATCTAACCGTAGTGATGAAACTGTTGTAACTATCGGTTCCCATTCCTCTTTAGGTGTTACCACTGCTTCTATTGCGATCGGAATCCATTTAACCTTAATTCGACCAACGTGCTCAACGTTTTTCCGTAAATACTCTACCATTGGTTTCGTTACAATAACTTGCCAATGCGCCCCATCAGTTAAAATATCACCAAATGCATTCCGCTCCATCCCCTCACCGATCAATGTTCCCATAATTTGTCGATGATGAAGTTCTGAAAACTTAACAGGATAGTTTATCTCTAAAGCCTGTAAAGCAAAGTCTTCGATAGAGGGTTCATAATAAGGCGGATAAATTAGAACTCGTTGCATTTCTGCGCCTTGCCAACCACCATACATTGTTATTTTAACATTGTTATTTCGATTAACAATCGTTTGGACAATAAAACGTTCACGCGGATTTAAAAAAGGAGTGAGGACAGGACGATATTGACCTTCTGCAGTGGCTACCCAGTCATTTGCTTGGTCAATAAGGGTGGCTTCATCCGGACGAAAATGTTGTTTAATATTATCTTCGCTCAAATCTACTTCCTCTTAATATTAATTAAATGATTGCTGCTATTTGTACTAATCCTGCTTGAACAAAATATAGTACAAGGATAGCGATCATCGGCGCAAAACTTATCCCCCCAATTGGAGGAATAAAGTCAAACCAATGCATATAAGGTTCTACCAACCGATTGATAATATCACCGAGTCGCGAATTGCGTGCATTAGGAAACCATGACATAATGCACCACACAACTATTACTAAAATATAAGCATCAACTAATTGATTGAGAGCCCATAATAAAAATGCGATCATATTAACTCCTTTTAGTGACTAAAATTTATCACCATCATTTTTTAGATTACTCGTTAAACTACCTGAAATTTCATAGTTTTTAGGAGTACAAAGGAAAATTTCCTTTCCGATCCGTTTCATTTCACCATCAATTGCAAAAACGGTCCCATTTAAAAAATCTACTAACCGCGCTGCAACATTTGAATCCATTTGAGTGAAGTTAACGATCACCGCATGCCCTTCTAACAATTGGGACGCAATCTGCTTTACATCTGCATAAAGACGGGGTTCGTATAAGGAAATCTGACTCATTTGGCTAAGACGCCCGCTATTAATTGAAACTACTTTATTACTTGTATTTGCTGGCGTTGAAACTTGTTCACTTGTTTCATAGAGACTATCTTGTTCCTCAATGTCTTCTTCACCAAACAGGCTTTTTAAGAAATTTGCTGCCATTGCTTTACCCTCCTTAATAGTGCTAAACAGAAAAAGATGGATTAAAAAATCCACCTTTTTGCTAAGTTATTTACTTACGACGATTCTTGAAGAACGGTGGAGTCGATAAGTTAGTATCATCATTGTCATCCGTATTAGCCGCATCATCGTTAAATACGTTAAATTCTGGCTTAGTAACGTGAGAAAATTCGTTATCAGAATTTCTTGATTGGTTACTTGTATCGGCTGTTGGATCATTCCAACCATCAAAAGGATCTCGTTGCTTTGGTTGTTCAACGGGTTGTTCGTCTTGTGGAATAGGCCGTGTTACTCGTGGTGCTTCTTTTTCCGCTGGTTTTTGTTGTTGAATTTTCTTTTTCTTATCAATTCCAGTGGCAATTACAGTAACGCGAACTTCATCGCCCATTGATTCATTTAAGGACATACCAAATGAAATATCAACATTAGTTCCAGCAGCTTGTTTAATCACATCTGATGCTTCTTGAGCTTCAAACATTGATAAGTCTTTGCCACCAGTAATATCCATCAAGACATGTTGAGCCCCATCAATTGACACTTCAAGTAATGGAGAAGAAATAGCCTTCTTAGTTGCTTCAGTAGCACGGTTTTCACCAGTAGAAGCACCAACCCCCATTAAGGCAGAACCTTGGTTAGACATCAATGTCTTAATGTCAGCAAAGTCAAGGTTGATGTAACCTGGGGTAACAATTAAGTCTGAAATACCTTGCACACCTTGACGAAGAACATTATCAGCTTCTTTAAATGCTTCCATCATTGGCGTCTTCTTATCAATCATCTCTAATAAGCGATTATTAGCAACGATAATTAAAGTATCAACATTTGACTTTAACTTTTCAAGTCCTTCTGCAGCATAACGTGCTCGACGAGGTCCTTCAAATGAGAACGGACGAGTCACAACACCAACAGTTAATGCTCCACTATCTTTAGCAAGCTTAGCTACAACTGGAGCTGCTCCGGTACCAGTTCCACCACCCATTCCGGCTGTAATGAAGACCATATCTGCTCCCTCAAGAGCTTTTTTAATTTGTTCTTCACTTTCTTGGGCAGCTTTTTCACCTACTTCTGGATTTGAACCAGCACCTAATCCTTTTGTCAATTTAGGTCCTAAGCGAATTTTGGTTGTTGCTTGAGAATTATTTAATGCTTGTAGATCGGTGTTAGCAACAATAAAGTCAACACCTTGCACCTTTTCAGTGATCATTCGGTTGACGGCATTACCGCCAGCTCCACCAACACCAATTACTTTGATTTGCGCTTCCGCAAATTGGTTGTCGTTAGCGAACGTTTCGTTATCCATAGCAGTATTCCTCCAAATTAGTCAAATAAATTATTAAAAATGTTTTTAAACCGATTACTTAGGCCGTTTTGCTTTTTCTTCTTTGGCGCTGGCTCCTCAGTAACTGGTTGCTGCTGTGCTTCTCGCTGTGAACGTTGTAATTTATCAGATTTTTCAGTCCATTGTTGACGTGGCTGATTAACAGTTTGTCCTTTTTCTTCATGGGGACTCTTAATCGTATCAATTCGTTGAACAGTTTGCTTAATTAATCGATCAATATCTGATAACTGATTTTCATACATCCCCAAAGCTAAACTAACCGCATAGCGAGGGTGACGAATGCCCATTTGTTCTGGAACATTCACTTTAATATTACCAGTAAAGTACTGTTCAGCAAGTTCCTTAACTCCTGGCAGAGCAGCTACTCCACCAATCAAGACTACTCCTCCCGGTAATTCAGGAGCATGAATAGCCTTAAGTTTATCCTGAATACGATCAAAAATTTGCCGTACTCGTGCTTCAATTATTTCTGATAAATACTGCTCTGAATATTGGACAGGATCATTTTGGCCAACAACATCAACGTCAACTTGAACATCTTCATCAGCTAAGGATGCCATAGCATATCCATGGTTTAGCTTAAGTTGTTCAGCATTTTTTAATGATGTATTCATGACTGTAGAAATATCTTTAGTAAT
This sequence comes from Limosilactobacillus reuteri, assembly GCF_020784725.1. GTDB lineage: Bacteria > Bacillota > Bacilli > Lactobacillales > Lactobacillaceae > Limosilactobacillus > Limosilactobacillus reuteri_F. The sequence continues at coordinate 55,648 of NZ_JAJGTZ010000042.1, read as the reverse complement.
ATATTTTCCACCTTCCGAATCAACATAAGTATACTTTAATTGATGATCATGAATAATGCTGGTCGTTGTTTGACCGCCACCTAAATCAATAACAACAGTCCCAAAATCTTGTTCCCCATCATTAAGGAGGTTAAAGTCTGTTGCGATCGGCGTAATAACAAAATCTTTAATGTCATATCCTGCCTGTTGAACTGCCTTTTTTGTATTATGAATAATGGTCTTAGGTCCTGTATACAAGGTGGCCTTCATTTCTAAACGGACACCAACCATTCCACGGGGGTCCTTAATACCAGAAAAGCCATCAACAGTAAATTCTGTTGGAATTAAATCAATTATTTCCCGCTCGGGGGGAATACTTTGCGTCAACGCTTCACGAGCAACGTCAATTACGTCTTGATTAACAATCTCTCTTGATTGTCCTCTAGTTGCAATCGTAATCATACCATGCACTCGTTGCATTTGTAAGTAATTTGCCGGTAAGCCAACTACAACACTTTGAATCTCTACGTTGGACTTTTCCTCGGCCTGTGCTACCGCCGCCGAAATTGCCTGGGCGGTTTTATCAATGTCGACAATAACTCCTCGGTTTAATCCTGCCGATCGTTCTACACCAACACCAATAACTTTCAACTGACCCTTAACACTTTCACACACCAGTGCCTTGATCGAGGTGGTTCCAATATCTAATCCAACGTATACTTCTGAATTATTCATTCTAAAAGGAACCCTCCTAAGACTATCATTAATTAAATTAATTGTATTTTTAACCTATATAAGAATTTTACCACAGATAAACAATGACAAAAAAGGGAATTATCAAGGTTTTTCACAAAATCATTTATCCTTAGATCCATAATCATAAGAATAAGCTCCGACTTGAAGATCTATAATTCCCTTATTTTTCATACTTGCTGCAATTGCAGGGTAATATCCCATTTTGTCCCCGATAGTATTTAAGTCGCCATAAACTGTATTACCATCACGCATATAAATAATAACGCGATCTGGATATTCTTTAGTTGGTTGATAACTCACACTTGAAATACCATTTCTTATTGCCGGCTTCAGCTTTCCTAGTTGAGTGGCCGTCGTAGCAAGAGCTTTTTTATGACCATCAAAACGTTTATAAGCAATACCATTATCAGCAGTTTTTATTCGCTGCAATTGACCATCAGCTAAAACAGCGTAGGTATCATTATTCATCACTGCTGTCCCTAAAAGGGCATTTTCTTTTACAGATATTTGCAGAGATTGAGGACCAGTTACCTTGATCCTTAAATCTTTTATCTGAGGATCTTTGCGAATAGCTTGTTTAGTGAGTTGATGACGAGTAAGATAAACGCCCCAAATAAAACGTCCTGGATAAATATTTGCTTTTTTTTCTACTTGCTCTTTTGTTAAGTCATGGTTACCAGTTACATGCAGCGTGGTAATTTTGCTCAAGGGAGAAATAATATAAAGCATAAAGAGGAGAATAGCACTGAATAATACAACTAATTTGAAGACTCGCTCGCCGTTAGACACATAGCGCTTAATCTTAATCCCGCGAATCTTATTACCAACATGCGTTTTCGAAGGCTTCTTTTTCTGTTGTCGCTGTTGGGCAGCAGCACTTCGCCTTTCTAATTCAGTTAGTCGCTGTGAATATTTATGATGCTCAATCGCAGATCTATCATCCAACATCTCTCCTCCTCCTTCCTAATCTATACTTTATTTTTCGTGTTCATCAATTGCCTTATGCAAGATCTTAATTAGTCTGTCAGCAGCATCTGGCCGGCCCATCTTTTCAGCAGCAAGAGCCATCTTTTTACGCACTTCCTTATCTTCCATAATCTTATCTGCTTGGGTCAATAATGCCCGGGCATCTAACTTATCTTCAGTAATCATTAAGCCAGCGTTATTCTTAACTAAAGCTTGAGCATTCTTTACTTGATGGTTAGCGGTAACATACGGACTAGGAATTAGAATTGTAGGAACTCCGAGTGCCGTTACCTCAGCAATGGTGGTTGCTCCTGCTCGCGATACTAAAGCTGCTACCCGAGGCATCTTAGCTGGCATGTCTTTAATGTAAGAAACAACTTTAACATTATCAGCCGGTTTAATATTACTTTCTGCAAGTTGCCTTTTTACATTATCGTATCGTTTTTGACCAGTTGCAAAGATAACCTGATAAGGACGCTTATTGAACTCTGGAATAGCGTCAACAACTGTTTTATTAATTTTTGGTGCTCCTTGACTTCCCCCAAAAATCATTAAGGTTGGAATATCATCTTTCAAGTCATAACTTGTCCATGAAAAGTCACTATCTTTTTTAGCTGCTACCTGTTGAGCACGAGGATTACCTGCCATTATAACTTTATCAGCAGGAAACTGACTGCGTGCAGCTTCAAATGCAATTGCAATTTGATCAACATATCGACTTAAAAACTTATTTGTTACTCCAACAACGCTATTTTGTTCATGAATTACTGTTGGGATATGTTTCTTTGCGGCAGCATATAGGACGGCTCCACTTACATATCCTCCTGTACCTAAAACAACATCAGGTTTAAACTCATTAATAATTTTTTTAGCATGATGAACAGAACTTAAGAAAAGATAGATAGTCTTAAAATTCTCAAGAGAAAGAGAACGCTTAAAGCCCTGCATATGCATTGTTTCAAGCTTAATTCCGGCATCCGGTACTATTTTATTTTCAAGGCCACGGGTTGTTCCAACATATAACACTTCAGTATCTGGCTCAACCTGCTTTAAGCGTTCGATTAATGCTAATGCCGGGTAGATATGACCACCAGTTCCACCACCTGATACCAATAACCGCATCTTATTGTTCCTTCTTTCCTGTTAATTCTTCAACTGCTTCAATAAATTTATCACCACGAACTTCAAAGCTCGGGAACTGGTCCCAACTAGCATTAGCAGGAGAGAGGAGAATGACATCTCCTGGTTCACTCAACTTCCATGCTTCTGGTACTGCAGTAATTGCATTTTCACTTTCAATTACTGGAACCCCCGCTTGATTTCCCGCATCCTTCATTTTATCTTTACATTCACCAAAAACAATCATTGCCTTGACGTGCTTCTTAAAGTACGGAACCAACCGTTCAAAGGTATAACCACGATCAAGACCACCCGCCAAAAGAATTACTGGACGATCAAAGCCTTGCAAGGCAACTTCAGTAGCTTCAATATCAGTTGATTTTGAATCATTGTAGAAAAGTCGTTCTTGGTATTCCATCACATATTGTAAACGGTGACGGACTCCACTAAATGTTGTTAAAACTTTCTTTATTGCATCATTTGTAACACCGCTTAATTTTGCCGCTGCAATTGCTGCCAACGCATTTTCTACATTTTGGGGACCGATCAATCGAATATCCTTGGTTGGCATAACTTCTTGCCCACGCCAGTAAATCATTCCATCTTCTACATAAGATCCTTCATGACTCTTATTGAGACGAGAAAATGGGACAATAGTAGCTTGACTACGCCGAGCAATCTTTTGCCATTCCTCCCGATCCCAGTTAATAACTAAGAAATCATTCTTGGTTTGATTCCGAGTAATATTAAGTTTTGCATTAATATAGTTTTCTCGTGTCTTGTGATAATCCAAATGGTTAGAAAAAATGTTAGTAATAATTGCAATATGCGGGTGAATTGTTGGTGCTCCTAATAATTGGAAACTAGATAATTCCGTGACCAATGTATCGTCTGGTCCTAAATTCTCAGCAATTTTACTAAAGGAAATTCCAATATTACCTGCATATTTCACTTGATGTTTTGCATTTTCAGCAATCATTAGTTGAGTTAAAGTCGTTGTGGTAGTCTTCCCATTACTTCCGGTTACACTTACAAGGTGACCATCAAAAATTTGCCATCCTAGTTCCGCCTCCGTAATAATGGGTGTCCCCTGCTTAACAAATGCAGCCACTAATGGATTATCATAAGGAATTCCAGGATTTTTTACTACAACATCGAAACCTTTATTAGCTAATGAAATTGGATTATCACCAGTAATTACCTTGATTCCATCAGCTTCCAAATCATCAACAATATCATTATTTTTAGGAGTTGCTTTATCATTAGCGGTAACATTTGCACCAAGTTTTACCAATAAGTGGGCCGCATTAATGCCGCTAATTCCGAAACCCATTACAAGAACTTTTTTACCTTGGTATTCATCAATTTTTTTCATTTCTCTTTACTCCTAACCAACTAATAAGATTGTTGTAACGGCAATAATTGCAGCCACTAACCCTACAAGCCAAAATACAATATCAATTTTCCATTCACTCCACCCGCTCATTTCAAAATGGTGGTGAATGGGAGTCATCTTAAAAATTCGTTTACCAGTCGTTTTAAATGAAGCCACTTGAAGAATGACACTAGCAGTTTCACAAACATAAACGATTCCAATTACTAATAAGGACCATTCATGATGTAATAACAATGAAACAGCGGCTAAGGATGCCCCAATTGCTAAAGATCCCATATCGCCCATAAAAATCTTAGCAGGCTTATGATTATAAGGGAAGAAACCTAGTAAAGTTCCGATCATTGCTAAACAGAAAAGAGCAATTTCAGGATAACCTGGTTGATTGAGATTTACTAAGACAATGATTAGATAAGCCGCAAAAGAAATAATGGAAAGGCCACTTACCAAGCCATCAAGTCCATCGGTTAAGTTAACAGCATTTGAAAAGCCGACGATCCAGAAAATAATAAACAGACCGTAAAGCCAACCAATTTGCGTTGTTCCAAAGCCCATTTGAAAACCTTCATGTTGGTAAATAACAGTAAAGACCATTGCTGCTAATACCTGACATAGCGCCTTTTGCCATGGCTTAAAACCTTCATTTTGATGGTGGAAGATTTTAATACTATCATCCCACATCCCAATTAGGCCATAAACAACCAGGACAAAGAGGAGTGCCCACAGCGTATTCGTAATTAACCCTTGCCAAGCAGCAACCCATAAAATTGTTACTACTGCCGAAAAGATGAACAATAATCCCCCCATTGTTGGTGTCCCAGCCTTGTTAGCATGCCAGGTAGGGCCTTCCTTACGAATTTGCTGACCTTCTTTTTTTGCCCGGAAATATTTAATTAATGAGGGCATCAATAAAAACGTAATTAAGAATGAACTAAGAATAGTCAAAACTGCACTTAAGAAATTCATATTTACCTCCAATTAGTTTCTTTGCTAGTTTTTAGCTTCATATTGAACGGTTAAAGTTGTTCCACGTTTAATAGTTGTATCAGGTGAAATACTTTGCTGAGTAACATACCCGTTTCCATTTTCTTTTACTTTTAGTTTAAGAACCTTGGCTAATTGTTGAACATCAGCAGAGCTCCATCCAGAAATATCTGGCATTTTATACTCGCCACCAGTATCAAGAATAACATGTTGATCTGTTAACACTTGTTCGTTCGCAACCGCTGATTGTTGTTTCACTTTCTTACCAGAACCAACAACAATCACCTGCATTCCTTTACTTGATAATTCTTTATTAGCGTCATCGCTTGCTTGACCAACAACATTAGGCATTGTAATAACCTTTTTTTTGGCCTTTTCCGCAACTTTTTGTTGGCTCAATAACATTTTCATTGTCGGATTAAAAACGCTGGCAATTTGTTTGGTTGCTGGTTTTTTTAGGTTTTGCGGTTGGCGAAGGGTAACATACATAATATACTTTGGATCTTTAGCTGGTGCCATCCCTGCAAAGGAGTAAAGGTAGTTAGTATCACCAGTTGAATAACCATGCGCACCACCAATTTGTGCAGTAGCTGTTTTTCCAGCAATTCGGTAACCCTTAATCTGGTAATCATGGCCAAGTCCCTTTTGATCATAAACAACGCCTTGCATGTAACCAAGAACTTTCTTAGCTGTCGATGCTTTTATTGGGTGTCCAACAACTTTAGGTTTGACCTTTTGGATTGTCTTTCCGCTATTACCATCTACAACTTTGCTAACAATGTATGGTTTCATCATTTTACCATTATTGCCAATAGCACTGAACGCTTGCATCATCTGCATGACATTTACAGTAATTCCCTGGCCAAAAGCGGTATTGGCCTGAGCAAGAATCCCTTTAAATGAAGTGTAACCATTAACCTCGTTATTCATTCCAATAACATTAACTTTCTTTAACAAGCCAAATCGTTTAATGTACTTCATCCATGTCTCTGCTCCCATGTCCTGTTCTACATGAGCAAACCCAACATTACTAGACATATCAAAAGCATCTTTATAGGAAATTGTTCCCCAACCAGAACTTGACCAATCAGTGATTTTTCCGCCACCCATGGCCCATGTTCCAGAATTAAAGGTCGCATTAGGGTTAAAATGCCCGGTATCGATAGCAGCAGCTAATGACAAAATTTTCATTACCGATCCTGGCTCATAAGCATCTTGAACTAGCATATTTCGCCAAACCGGATTATTTTCTGCATGAAGAGTTGGCCGTTGAGTAGCGGCAATAATTCTACCTGTTTTGGCTTCCATTACAACTGCAGTCATTGCATTGGCGTTAGAACTTTTATAAACTTTATTAACTTTGTTTTCGAGGAAATGTTGGGTTTGTGAATCAAGCGTAGTGTAAATATTATCACCGTTGACGGCTTTTTTAGTTACCTGCTTCGAATTAGCAATCTGGTATCCATAGACGTCCTGTTTATCTTTTCTCAACCCATTTATTCCCGTCAATTGTTTATTAAAGTAGCCTTCTAAGCCCAATTGTCCCACCAAATTGGTCTCTTCAGTTCCATTATCATTTTTAACTTTAGGAGTTGCCATCCCGATGATTTGAGAAGCAAATTCACCTTCTGGATATTGACGTGCTGGGGTCGCAATAAAATTAATTCCTGGCAAATGTCGATTCTTGATCTTCTGCATTGTTGAAACAGAAAGGTTGCTCCCAGCATTTCCAAATTCAACTTGGTAGGCTTGTCCCTTTGGTTTAAGGATCTTTTCAATTTGCTTTGGGGTCAGGTCAATATACTGTGATAATACCTTGGCAGTTTTTTCTCGATCTTTTACATATAATGGTTTACCATCAGAAGACTTTTGGGTTCGATCTAAAACAGCATAGAGGGTATATTTACTTGTATCAGTTGCCAAGGGGGTTCCTTCCGAATCATAAATATCTCCTCGTCGCGCTTGAATAATTCGCTGCTGGGTATAAATTTGCTCCGCTTGTGACCGTAAGTTAACATGTTGAACATCTTTATTTATTGCGATATACGCAAAACGAACGATAAATAAGGTAAACAATCCAACCGTGATTAGAAAGAGCCATTTGCCAAAGGTCCCTCGGTTTTCTCTATGTCCCCTATTTTTCGTTCGTTGTGGCTTCTTATTCATTATTTATTAACGTTCCTTACATTTGAATTTTTATCTGATAATCCATATTTATGTGCTGCTGATTTCAAATGCGATTGAGTCGTCAATTCAGCGATTTCTTGCTGCAAACTTGTATTACTACTTTTTGCCTTAGTAATTTGAGTTTGGGTATCCTGTAAGCGCCGTTGCTGATTATTAATACTAATTTTTGTAGAAAGTAAGCTAATCATTAAGCATAGCGTAATTAAGCTACCTACTGCTACTAAAGATCTTTCAAATTTTGACCATCTAACCGGACTTGGAGAAATTTTTGGTTGTTGATAAGTCTTTTTTCTTGGCGCTTGCTGCGGTTGTTGCTCTCCCGCCAGTTGCCTTGCCGCATTTGAAACCATAATTCTGTCACTTTCCTTCTCTAATTTTCTCGATTATCCTCAACTTGGCACTATGCGCACGATGATTTGCCGCTAATTCTTCATCACTAGCTACAATCGGCTTTTTATTAATTAATTTGAAGTTTGGTTCCATTCCCGCTGGTATTACTGGTAATCCCTGCGGTACATCCCCACTTAATGAAGTCTTTTCACGAAACATTGTCTTTACCAACCGATCTTCTAGGGATTGGAAAGTAATGACACTTATTCGTCCCCCAACATCCAACAAGTCTAATGCTTGTTCTAACGATTCCTCTAAAGCACCTAATTCGTCGTTAACTGCTATCCGAATAGCTTGAAAACTCTTTTTCGCTGGATGACCACCATGACGGCGAGCGGCAGCTGGAATCCCCTCTTTAATCACATCAACTAATTCAAATGTCGTCTTTATTGGTGCTATCTTTCGGCGTTGTTCAATCTTTCTAGCAATTGACTTGGCAAACTTTTCTTCTCCATATCGGTAAAGAATCTTAACGAGACGTTCATATGACCATTCGTTAACAACTTCCATTGCCGACAATTTTTGTTCCTGATTCATCCGCATGTCTAAGGGTGCGTCATGCTGATAGCTAAAACCTCTTTTAGCATCATCGAACTGTGGAGATGAAACACCTAAATCATATAAAATTCCATTAACATGTTTTACATTATAGCTATCCAATTCCGCTTTTAAGTTGCGGAAATTATCTTCAATTAATGTTAATTTTTGTTGCTCTATTGCTGTTTTTAAGTGTTCTTTATTGTAATCAATTGCCGTCTGATCTTGATCAAATGAATATAGGTGGCCATCGACGAGCTGTTGTAAAATAGCTTGCGTATGACCACCACCACCTAATGTTGCATCAACGTAGGTACCTGTTGGTTGCACATTTAATCCTGCTACGGCCTCCTTTAAAAGTACCGTTACATGTTTAAATTCTGCCATCAACTAAACCCTCCATTAAAAATCAATATTAAGATCTTCAGCAATCTCATCAAAATTATCAGCTGTTTCGCTTGTAAATTTATTCCACCGTTCAGCGCTCCAGATTTCTAAACGATTAGACACACCAACGATTACACACTTCTTTTCAAGTGAAGCATGAGTTCGTAAGGTTATCGGAATATTAATCCGTCCTTGTCTATCAATTTCGCAATCTGTCGCAGCGGAATATAAAAAGCGTACAAATGCACGTGCATCACGCTTTGTTAATGGGAGCGCCTTTAGCTTTTGTTCTAAAATCGCCCATTCATTTAATGGATATCCAAACAAACATCCATCTAACCCCCGAGTAACAATGAAGTGTGCCCCCAATTGTTCTCGAAATTTGGCAGGAATAATTAGTCGGCCTTTGGAATCAATAGTGTGTGTAAACTCTCCCATTAACACGACTAATGTCCTCCTTTACCATGTTATAGGTCAAGTCTACCACAATCCCCCACTTCTCACCACGTAATTTTGTGAATTTTACCAAAAAGTAATAGACACAAAAAAAGTGAGCGGAAATTGAATTCTCCAACTCACTTCATATCTTTATGTCAACGGTAACCATGGTGAAATAATTAAGCTACCAATATATATAATTAAAGCATAATATGCCGAATAGCGCCAAAATACTGGCCAGTAACGGCGATAAATGAATTCATGATTGTGAATAATTTGTAAAGCAATTAATAAAAGAGCTAGAACCATCCATAAAGCAATGGGATAAGCTGGCCAATAAAATCCAATATTAAAGATTATCAAAATCCATAAAATAATTGTCCATCCCCCCCATAAATGCTTTGCTTTTTTAGAATGGTGAAATATTCGTACTAATAATCGTTCTACTACCCCAATCACTAATAATAAAATAATCTCTAAAATTATAACCTTAATACTAACCGTCAACCTTTTCAGTCCCTTTCTCTTCAAATAAGTAATTTAAGTTTAACATAATCTAAAACTAGATTTGAAAAAGACATTGAAGATGCGTTACACTACTATTACTGATAAAAATGGAAGGATGGTTAATAATGCAGCGAAAAAAGAAAACGCGTTTCCAAAAAATTACCATGGTTGCTATTTGGTTGATGCTAATTGCAATGCTCGGTTCTTTAATTTTTGGAGCAGTTGCATCCTTGAACTTAATTTAGCCTATTAAACATCCATGTAGTCGGAATAAAAAAGATCGGAGAAAAATCTCTCCGGTCTTTTTTATTCCTCACTTTTTTGCTTATAAACCTCTCGTGGTTTTGAGCCATTAGCTGGGCCGATAAAACCACGCTGTTCCATATCATCAATAATTCTTGCGGCACGATTATAGCCAATTCTAAAGCGCCGTTGAATTAGTGAAGTTGATGCTTTTTGTTGATCAACCACAAAATCTAATGCCTCGGGGAATAATTCATCTTCCTCTTCAGCTTGCTCTTCTTGCTCAATTTCATTGTCAGTTACAACCATATTATCGTCATACTCAGCCGCTCGCTCGTTTTTTATAAAGTCTACCACTGATTCAACATCATGATCAGAAATAAATGCACCTTGAATCCGAACTGGTTTATTTTGATCGATTGGTTCAAATAACATATCACCTCGACCAAGGAGCTTTTCTGCCCCATTAGTATCGATAATAGTTCGCGAATCAACTCCACTAGAAACCGCAAAGGCAATTCGGGAAGGAACGTTAGCCTTAATAAGCCCTGTAATAACATCGACTGAAGGACGTTGAGTTGCTAAAATCATATGAATACCAGCAGCCCGCCCCATTTGTGCAATCCGAACAATTGCATCTTCAACATCATGGGAAACCGTCATCATCAAGTCCGCTAATTCATCAACAATAACTAAAATTAATGGTAAGTTAGCTTGAACTTCATCAGGATGGGCATCATTTTGTTGTTTAACCAATTTATTGTACCCATCTAGGTTACGAACACCGAATTTTGCAAACAATTCGTAACGACGCTCCATTTCTGCAACAACTTTTCCTAATGCCCGAGCCGCCTTTTTGGGTTCAGAAACTACTGGACTGAGCAGATGGGGAATACCATTATAAACACTTAATTCGACTTTTTTAGGATCAATCATTAACATCTTTACTTGATGCGGTTTAGCCTTTAATAAAATGCTTGTAATGATAACGTTGATTGCAACAGACTTACCACTACCCGTTGCTCCAGCAATAAGAAGGTGTGGCATTTTGGTTAGATCGGCCATTTTAATATCCCCAGTTACACTGCGGCCAAGCGGAACTTCCATTGGATTATCATTACTAGGAGCATTTTCGACCATATCACGAAAACCAACTGTTGCAATTTGTTGGTTTGGAACTTCGATCCCAATTAATGATTTTCCTGGAATTGGTGCTTCAATCCGAATATCTTTAGCCGCAAGTGCAAGTGCTAAATCATCAGCCAAATGGGTTATTCGACTAACCTTTACCCCTACTGCTGGACGTAACTCATATTTGGTAACAGAAGGACCTAAATTAACATTTTCAACTGTTGCATCCACACCAAAAGATTTTAGGGTTTGCTGAAGTGTTTTGGTGTTCTTTTTGATATTATTCAAATCTTCCTGCTGATCTGTTGCTTTTACTTGACTTAGCAGACTGACTGGCGGCAATTGATAATCATTGTCTTCTTTAGCGTCAATTCCTGCAAGTTTAATTTCCGCATCATCATGTTGATTCGAATCCTGATCATCCTTGCGCCCACTCTGAGTTTCTTCCACCTGACTTTCACTTGCGACCCTAATAGTTGGTTCAACAGGATCTTGAACAGGCATCGCTGAAGAAACTGGCGGCGTTGGAGTTGGCTCAGCTGATTCTTGGTCAGCAAAAAAATCTTTAACCTGCCTTGATGCTTTAGCAAGGGGCACGCTAATTGATGGTACCGTAGTTGTCTTGGTTGCTCTCTCCGTTCTCTTTTTCATTAATTGATCGTGAGCATTAGCCATTGCTGCTCCAGATTTTTTAATACTAATCCCACATTTTACTAGAAATTCGCGCCACGGTAATGCAAAAAAGACAATAATTCCGATAATCATTAACAACCATGACAATACCGCTGTTCCAACTTCTGAAATTAAAATATTACTTCCATTATATAGGTAAGCACCAATCATCCCTCCGCCAACCGGAACAGTTGAATCACCGTTAAAAATAACCTTACTAAGACTATTCCAAGTAGTTTCGATTACCTTTGCATGAAGATTCAGACGCTGAAACATGACTGTCTGAAGCCACATTAATAAACCAATATAGGCAATAATAGTTCCTGCAATCCAACGTTTTTTGAAATGCGGACGATGCCCATACAATGCAAAACATAATCCATAAAGAAAAACAATAATCATCGCAATCGGAAAGGATGATCCTACAAAAATCTTAAAACAGTTATCGAGAAAAGTTCCTAATACTCCTAAATTAAATAAGCCAACTAACATTAAGAGGCAAACAATTATTCCTAATAGATTATCCATTAATCGATACTGTTGTTTTTTCCCTCTTGTCCGGCGGGATGATGCCTTTTTTCTTCTCGCCATCGCATTATTGCCTCCTTAAGGTTACTTTAATTTATCGAATTCATATTTATGAACTCGTGCTAAATTAGGAAAACTCTGTTGCCGTAATGCCTCATAAATAACAATCGCTGCACTATTTGATAAATTCAGGGCCCGAATATTATTATCATTTTGTGGAATTCGGATAGCATTTTCTGGATATTTTTGCATAAAACGTTCGGGCAAGCCAGTTGTTTCTTTTCCAAATAGGAAATAATGATCTCCTTCACCCGTATAGTCAACATCACTATAATCATGGGTAGCAAACTTAGAAACAATATATAAACGGTTAATATCAGGAATAGTCTTCATAAATGAGGGTAAATCCTCATGATACGTGATCTTTACTTTATCCCAGTAGTCTAATCCAGCCCGTTTCATATGCTTATCATCAGTTGAAAATCCTAATGGCTTGATTAAATGTAATTCAGTATTTGTCCCCGCACAAGTTCGTGCAATATTTCCCGTATTCGCTGGAAATAATGGTTCAAACAAGACAATATGGTTTGTCATAATAAAATCTCCTTAATAAAATAAAAAAGCAGGGTCTCGGTGTGGGCACGGCGAAACGCTGCTTTAATGAAGTACTCCTTGATAATTACCAACGAAACACTTATATTCGATGTCAATTATCAAACGATTTCTTATAATAATTTAGCACTAATTTAGTAATGTTGCAATAATTAATTAGCTTTTTTCGCAATTAATAAGCTGACATCCACCGTAATTGTTTTTAATTGGGTTAATTCTTCTTTAGATAATCTTTTAGCATTTGCTCCCCAGTGTAAAGGCGTCATTTCCAGCATTGCCTGTTGTAAGCCGTCTGGAATTCTAAATTGGTAGGTTACCGTTTCAACTTTACTATGAGGATAATGTTGTTTAAATAACTCGATTACTCGTGAATTATCATAGTGGTAATTACGTTCTCCTGTTTCATATAAGAGATGCCGTAATTCGACTAAATAGTTAGCGTTAGGAATTACCTTAATAAGGGTCCCATCTTTCTTTAAAACCCGTTTAAATTCTTGATAATCAGATGGAGAGAATAATTCTAATACGCAATCAAAACTCTCATCAGTAAAAGGTAATTTACGTAAATCAGCTACACAAAAAAATGCCTTTAACGGTAACTGAGTGGCAAGTGTTATCCCTGGTTTCGAAATATCAAAGCCAATCATCGTATCATTATAATTAGCACGGATTGTTTCTAATTGTAATAATGGAGTGCCTTCTCCAGTTCCTACATCTAAGATCTTTAAGGGTTTTGAAGGTAAGAATTTACTGACATTTTCAATAATTGGCTTAAAGAGTCCTGCATTTAATAACTGGCGACGAGATTCAAACATTGATCGATCATATTCAGTATTAGCAGCCCCATTGAGAAAGTGAAGATAACCATGCCGATTAAAGTCAAATCGGTGATTGTTTCCGCAAATAATGCTGTTTCCTTCAACTCTCTCCATTGGCTGTTCACAAACAGGGCATTGAAAAAGGGCAAGATTATTTTTTACCATTTCTCGTTGACGTTCAACTTTTTTCAACTTTTCTCCTCCATTAAGAACTAAAAATTACTAATAACAGTGTATCACAGCTAGAATTACGATGGGCAAATTGCTATTATATAGGTAAGCATTTTCAAAAAGGAGGAAATTGCCTTGATTGAACAATTTCTAATTGGAACATATACCAAAAAAACAAGTAAAGGGATCTACAAAGTTACCCTTGATACTGACCAAGAAAAAATAACGAATGTTGAATTAGCAATTCCATCTCAAAAGCCAGCTTACTTACAAGTTGGTCAGGATGGTCGTATTTACGCAATTAAACAAGTAGATGATAAGGGAGGAGTTGCTTCTTACTCATTAAGTGACGATAACGCTAAGATGCTAAGCGATGTCTTAGCTGCTGGTGCTCCTCCTGCATATGTAGGCGTTGATAACAAACGGCATTTATTATTCAGTGCTAATTATCATACAGCAAAAATAGATGTTTTTAAGATCAACGAAGATAGAACGTTGACACAAACTGATTCAGTCCTTCATGAAGGAGTAACTGGTCCTGAGCCTGAACAAGAGGCTCCACATGTCCATTATGCCGACCTAACTCCCGATAATCGTCTAGTTGTATGTGACTTAGGAATGGACCTTGTTGTGGTTTACGATGTCTCTGATGATGGTAAATTAACTGCTGTCTCTCGCTATAAGTGTGAAGATGGCTTTGGTACCCGTCATATAGCTTTCCATCCAAATGGCAATTATGCTTATCTTTTAGGTGAACTAAGCAGTAAACTAGAAGTACTAAAATATAATAGTAAGGATGCATCATTTAAGCACCTTCAAACGATCAAAACAATTCCTGCAGACTGGACAGCTCACAATGGAGCAGCTGCTATCCGGATCTCAAATGATGGTAAATTTGTCTATACTTCAAATCGTGGTGAAAATACTATTGCCGTCTTTGAAGTCCAACCAGATTTTACCGTTAAACATATTCAATCAATTTCGACTGAAGGAGATTTTCCACGCGATTTCAATCTAAATCAAGATGAAAATTATCTTTTAGCTTCAAATCAGAACTCTGATAACCTTACGCTTTATAAACGAAATCCATCAACTGGTAAGTTAACCCTTCTTCAAAAAGATGTTAGTTGTCCAGAACCAGTGTGTGTAATGAAGTGGAAATAAATTAATATCAACAGCGAGAGCAAGATCGAAGTTACTTATAATTTCGTTTTTCGCCGCGAAGTTAGCCTCTGGGAGCCTTCGCAAACAACAATGACCTTCAACGTTTGGTAAAATGAACTGGGCAGACAATAAATTATACAAAGCTTCTTAGGCAGCTTGATGCCGGTATTGTACCGGTGTTAAGCTGTCTAATTTTTCTTGATAACGTTTGTGGTTATAGAAATAGATATATTGATCGATTGAGGCCTTCAATGTTTCATCTTTATAATATTCCCAAAAGCTTTCTGTCGAGGCATTATCGAGGCAGCGACAAACTCTAGACATACTCCGAGTAAGCCCATGTTTAGCCATAAAGTAGGCAAACTCCTTAGAGTTGTCATTACATCGGCTAACGATATAAACAATAGTTGAAGAATACTTATTCAAATCACTTAGTTTATTTTTGAAAACAATAGTGATAATTTCATTTTATTCATTGCAGAACAAAATGAATAAAAAATCTCCTTACCGATGATAATCTCAGTATAAGAGATTTTGAGTGGCCACCAGTTACTGCCTAACTAAAATTCATACCTGAGCGTATAAAAAAGGACATGCATTGTTGAGTACAGTGCATGTCCTTTTTACTATTGCGTGGCAACGTCCTATCCTCGCAGGGAGCGATCCCCCAACTACTTTCGGCGTGTTGAAGCTTAACTTCTGTGTTCGGCATGGGTACAGGTGTATCCT
>NZ_JAJGTZ010000042.1:2500-39887 GCF_020784725.1 Limosilactobacillus reuteri | reverse complement strand
TCACTTGTGACTTCGTTTTTCGACGCGAAGCTAGCCTCTGGGAGCCCCCGCAAGCAACAATAGGCCTCTAACGTTCGGTTTTGCCGGACGTTAGAGGCCATTGTTGTACTGCGTATTTTCTTTTTTTACGAAAGTAACCTAACTTATGTCACAGTCCCTCGCTATTTTTATTTATTATTAGCATATAGTTTTTGGACTGCTTGCACATCATCTGGTTGAATCGTATAGAATGATCC
This sequence comes from Limosilactobacillus reuteri, assembly GCF_020784725.1. GTDB lineage: Bacteria > Bacillota > Bacilli > Lactobacillales > Lactobacillaceae > Limosilactobacillus > Limosilactobacillus reuteri_F. The sequence goes on along the minus strand of NZ_JAJGTZ010000042.1, from coordinate 39,651 downwards.
AGCAGGCTGCATTACCGAAACAGCATTAGTATGATCGAGTCCAATCGCATGTCCCAGTTCATGTTCGGCTGTATTAACAATTCGTTCCTGACTATAGCCATAACTTAGGTCAGTTAAATAATATGTATTTAAGTACACCGTTGCATGCATAAATCTTCTTGTCAACGAATTAGAAGATGTCTTTGTTAATCCAGCAGCATTTGAATCAGAGCGGTTCATCGTCGTTACAACAATATCCGCTTTGCTTTGATTGTTTACTGGTTTAAATGTAAATGCCCCAGTTTGATTCCAGTTTTGGATTGCAGTATTAGTAGCCGCATCAAGTTGAGCATTATTTGTATTTACGTAGACCGTCGCTTGATTAGTCGCCCATCGTCCAGTCGCTGGGATTGAAGTTTGTGTACTTGTTTGTTGTTCTGTCGTTGGTCCTTGTTCGTTTTTAGAAGAACCGTTATTTGCATCGTTTAAGTGCAGATTAGAATTATCGTTTGAATTTGGATTGTCCCTGCCAATTAACTTAGCAATACGATCACGAACGTTCCATGCAGTTTGGTTCGCCGTTGCTTGAACCCGTGCATCATTGAAATAAAGCCATCCTCCACCTACTAAAAGTCCTATTATAAATATCCGCTTAAGCAGTCGAAAAATGAAATTTATCTCGTTCACCTTCTTTCAATTGTTACTAATTATAAAAAGTCAATCGGGATAAATCATGAACTAAATTTTAAGTTTTAGTAACGATCAGCGACAATTTAATTCACGCTCTAAATCACGAGCATAAAATTTCAAGATTTGTTCAATCGCTATCACATCATTTTGCGCTTGATGGTATTTAACCCGGGGAAGATGCAACAAACGACACATCTTTTCCAGACTGATCCCATTTTTATTTTTCCATACTTCCTTAGCGACTAATTTTTCCAAATCTAATGACTGAATCGTACGCCAGGGACGGTCCTCTTTCCTAATCTTTAATCGATTTGCTTCATAATTCAATGATTCAAAGTCAGTTCCATTATCCCAACTAACAATATAGTCAGGCCGCTCTACCGCAATAAAATGAAAAATCCGGTTAAAAATCTGTCTAACCTCATACTCATTTGCTTCCGAAAGGCGAAGATCATATTGTCGTAAAAAAGCTAATTGTCGCTCAGCGGACATATTCTGAGCATAGAGATAGTAATTAAAACCGCTTTGTGTTTCAAACATTCTCCCCGCAATCTGGGCAACTCCATTTCGATGCTTCTGTTGATCTTGAAAAAACTCAAGATCCAAAATAAGGAATCGTGCTTTACTATTTAATCGTTGACGTAATTGATCAAAGTTTTTAATGGCCGGTGCTTTCTGTTCCTCTTTGTCCTTCTCAGCGGGCAGCGACTGTAAAATCATCTCTGTCACCGGCGCAAAAGAACTAAAACGAACTACCGACATTCCATTTTTTAGCATCTCTACTCGCCCCTCTAAAACGTATGTTCGATTCATTATATCATAGAGTTGAGAGTAAGCGTATAAAAAATAGGGAGCGAGACAGAAGTCACTTGTGACTTCGTTTTTCGACGCGAAGCTAGCCTCTGGGAGCCCCCGCAAGCAACAATAGGCCTCTAACGTTCGTTTTGCCGGACGTTAGAGGCCATTGTTGTACTGCGTATTTGCTTTTTATGAAAGTAACTTAACTTATGTCACAGTCCCCTATTTGTTCCTAGTGTAGACATGTGATAAAGGTGATTAAGCCAAAAATAATGCCAGGGAAATTTGCCCAAAAGACTGGCCAATCACGTTGCTGCTTGAAGTAAGCATAAATGCACCACAACGTACAGTTAAGCGCTGCCACTAATGGTTGTAAAGGAGCACCGTAATTTCCTGCTAAATTATTCTTAATCTGTGAAATGTAGGACACATACATCAAAATAGCTACAACTGTTGCAACCTTGCTTAAGATGTCGATAAACTTGGTCTCTTGAATAACAGGCTTCTTTTCATCTGCTTTTTTGGCGTGTTCTACTAAATGCGCGGCTTTCATTATAATCTCTCCTCAATCAAAACTTTTTATAAATTAGTAAAACGTTTTATTTTGATGAAACACCATCTATGATCAATAATATACAATGTTTATCTAATACGTTTTTCTTTAATATACAAGTTCTGACTGCAGTTGGGACTAATATATTTACGATATTATCCTAACACTTTGTTCAATATAATGCAAACTGCACAATTGTCTTATTTAAGCGTTTTAAGTGACAAAGCGTTTATTCTTAGTATAATTTCAAAGTATGTAAAATAATTTCAACTTTGGAGGCTTTTTAATGGAAACAGTCAAAAATATTATTATCGGGTTTGGCAAGGGCGGAAAAACACTCGCAAAGTTTCTCGCTCAACATGGGGAACAAGTTCTTGTTATTGAAAAATCGAAGCAAATGTATGGAGGAACCTGCATTAATATTGCCTGTCTCCCCTCCAAACGGCTAATTATTGAAGCTGCTCATGGAACCTCATTTGAGGACGCGATCGATGGAAAAAATGTGATGACATCCCAACTCCGTCAAAAAAATTATCAAATGTTAGCAAGTGAAGATAATATCACTGTCTTAGATGGAACTGCTCATTTTACTGGTAACCACACGATTGATGTGCAAACGCCAGATGGGCAAACTCTTTCTTACAAGGGTGAACGGATTTTTATCAATACTGGCGCAACACCAACCATCCCTGACATTCCCGGATTGAAGAATAGTCCATTTCTCATGAATTCTACCCAAGCAATGGAGCAGCCTAAGTTACCACGTGAACTCGTGATTATCGGTGGCGGTTATATTGGCCTTGAATTTGCGAATATGTTCACTTCCTTTGGTTCACACGTCACGGTTCTTGATCACCATCAGACTTTACTACCACGTGAAGATGATGATGTGGCTGAAATGGTAATTCAAAACTTTAAGGATAACGGGGTTCGCTTTGAAGTTGGAGTTGATATTAAAGCAATTAGCGAACAAGATGAGCAAGCTGCAATTACTTTTGCTAAAGCGGATAATCGTGAAACAACTATTTTCGCTGATAAAATTTTAGTGGCAACCGGACGAAAACCTGCAACGACGGACCTTGATTTGCAAAATACAGATATTAAGGTCGCTAAAAACGGCGCGATTGTTGTCGATGACCTTCTCCATACTAGCGTTCCTAATGTGTGGGCAATCGGGGATGTTAAAGGGGGTCCCCAATTTACTTACATCTCACTTGACGACTTTCGGATCATTAAAGATGAATTATTCGGTAATAAGGAACGTCGAGTTAGTGATCGTTTAATTGTCCCAACCAATGTCTTTATTGAACCTTCCCTTGCACAAGTCGGCTTAACAGAAAAAGAGGCGCAAAAACAAGGGAAAGATTACCTACTCTTTAAGATGCCTGCTGCTGCAATTCCAAAAGCAAAAGTATTGAAGGATACCCGTGGACTGCTTAAGGTATTAGTCGATCCACAAACGAACTTAATTATTGGGGCTACCCTTTATGTCCAGGAAGCGCAAGAAATTATCAACATGATTGTTCTTGCAATGCGGGCAAAACTGCCCTATCAAATGCTTCGTGACCAAATCTATACCCACCCAACAATCAGTGAAGCATTTAATGATTTATTTAAACAACCAGTAAATAAAAAAGAATGATAAAAAATGGCCGGTGAAAAATTTTAATTTTTCCCGGCCATTTTTCTACAGCTTATTATCAAGACGATCAATTAGTTTAGAAATATGATTGTTAAGTTGATCAATCGTATTTTTTTGTTCATCGATATGTTCTTGTTGCCGCTCAATAGTATCACGTAATTCATCTTTCTTGCTTTGCTTACTCTTCTTTTGACTCTTCTTTAAGGACTTTACTAATGCTCCCATTGTATTAACGTCAAATTCATTTAATAAGCCAGCCAATTCATCTAATTTAACGTCCCGAACTGAACGCTTATCGCTTGTTTTTACCTTTCCTTTTGCCATAATCTTCATCTTCTTTCTACGCCTTTAATTATAGAAGATTTAGCAAAAAATGAAAGCGATATATTTGTGATTACATCGCCAATAAGTTCATCATGGTTGGTGTCAGCGGATGTTCTAAGACTAAATCCATCCCCACTGCCGCTTTTTTCTTTGGACCAACCAATTCTTCTCTTACGGAGTCCGGTTGAATATAAGCAGGCCCTAAATAATAAAATTCTTTGCCAACTGCATCGCTCTGTTTCACAAATAAGTGTAACTTTACTTGTGGCTTACCCTCTTTTACTCCCGCAAGCAACCGCTGCACTTCATCAGATGAAAGATGACGAGGGGTCCGTGTGTACCAGCGCAATGAACGGCCATCTCGTAGTTGATTATTATAGATAGCATTTCTTTTTTCTTCCGCATCCTTATGGTAGGTAATGAAAATCGGACAAACATCTTCCGCTACTCGATACCCATATAACGGAGCACTTACATCGAGGGGCCAATTTAATAAGCGACAAACATCTTTTCGATCATATTGCTGATAAAGGGTAAATGCTTGCTTGAGATCATATTGCTTAGTGATTTCAAGTCCCGTTGTTAATACATCTGTAAACAATCGCTTGAAATCATTGTGACTTTCTAGTCCTTCTCGAATTTTTGAATTTAACTGATACGTTAATAAATCTGGATGCTCAAGAATCGGGTGTCCGCCATACTGATCCTTTTTTAACTGTTTACCAGCTTTTACATTAAAGAATTGCAAACTTAAAATATCGTCAACTGATTGTAAAACAGCTGGTGTAACGCGAATATTTTGCTGTTCTAATTCTGCTTTAAAAGCATCAATTGAACACGTACCGCGAAGTAAGCATTGAAGGAGAATCAATTCATGTGGCCGTTTACCGTTAAGCAGCTCTTTAGTTAAAAATGCTAGTACTTGACGCTCATACTTAGTTAATTTAAGTTCTATCCCCATCTTCTCTAAAAAGTCACCATAATGACTGAGCTGGGAATTTTGCGCAAATACTCGGGGATCAACAGAACCATAACGATAAAAGTCATCCAGCAATGGTGTCCTCCCTAGTTGGTTAGTTAAATCATGGTACGCCTGCCGCAATTCACGCATCGAGTCCAATTTAACTTTATCAAGGGAGGCTAAAATTTGTTCTTCGGCAACCTTCGTAAAGTTAATGGTTGAAACGTCAAAATTCGTTGGCACCTTAACTTCACGCCGCGCTTGATCCTTACTTCGACTATTATCCTGGTTAAGGGCAAGAGGAATCATGTAATTATGTTGGTAATTTCCAATAAAATCAATAACTGTCACAAACTCTTTACCAGGATATTGACGCAGTCCGCGCCCTAGTTGTTGGATAAAAACAATTGGTGATTGGGTATTACGCATCATTACAATCTGATTTACTGATGGAATGTCGACCCCTTCATTAAAAAGATCGACGGTAATGATATACTCAATCTTTCCTGCCTCTAATTGCTCAACTGCCTTTGTCCGCTCTTGACTACTGCTCTGATTTGTCAATGCAATCGCAGGATGGTTAGCCGCGTTAAATTGGACTGCCAATTCTTTTGCCTCTGCCTGTCGACTACAAAATACTAATCCGCGAGGCTGATCGCCACAATATCCATAGTAGTCTAACTGATTAAGAACATAATTAACTCGTTTCGAAGCAATCAATTGATTTAACTTGGAAGTCTCAGTAATCACTTCTCCATCAACTTCATAATCGGTAACACCTACGTAATGGAATGGCGCTAACATTTTAGCAGCCAATGCATCTTTCAGACGAATTTCATAGGCCAAATGATAATCAAACAGTTTAAATATATCTTGATTGTCCATTCGTTCAGGGGTTGCAGTCATCCCCAACCAAAATTGCGGCATAAAGTGGTTTAAAATTCGTTGATAACTAGGTGCTGCTGCACGATGGGCCTCATCGATCAAAATGTAGTCAAATTCGGTAGCTTTGAGCTTATCCAGTACTGCTTGTTGGCTTAGTGTTTGGACAGTTGCAAATAAATATTTAGCATTCCAATCATGGCAATTACCTGTCAGCAATCCATAATTATTTTCCTTTCCGCCGATAACTCGTCGAAAACTAGCTAGCGATTTTTTGGCAATTTGTTCTCGATGAACGATATATAAGAAACGGCGCGGCTGATATTTTTTGACCGCAAATGCTCCCAGATATGTCTTTCCAGTTCCCGTTGCTGAAACGACCAGTCCTTTCTTAGCGCCAGTTTTTATCAGATTACTTAATTGTCCTAAGGCGGCCTGTTGCATTTGATTAGGCTCAATTGGTTTTAATTTTTCCGGTTGCGTCACCCTAGGCTTTGGTGGTTGCCAATTCTTGCGATACGCTGCAATCCACTCTGATGTTAGAACTGTACTCTCATGTTTAACAGCATCCAATTCCGCCGCTAGTTGTTGAAAAAGGCTTCCTTCTTGGCGGGAACTTAATTTTAAATTCCACTCCTTATTAACTAATAAAGCAGATCGCGTAAAATTAGCACTCCCAATAATTACGGTCTGATATTCTCCATGATTAAATAAATACCCCTTAGTGTGAAATCCATTAAGATCAGCAATTCTGACCGTTAAATTAGGAATTTTTTGCAATTCTTCAAACATCGCGGGGTGATTAAAATTCAAGTAATCACTGGTAATGATGGTCCCGTGTACTCCTTGCTGTGCTAAGTCAGCCATCACTGCCTTAAAGGGAACTAACATGTCTAACGTAATAAAGGCAACGGACCACGTAAAGTCTTTACATGACAGTAATTCTTGCCGTAATGTTTGCCAAATTGTCGATGATTGGTTGTTAGTTAATAATTGCGGACCTAGTAGCGTATTGCCTTGATAGTGAGTACTAATAAGTCCATTCAAAATTGCATCTTGCAGCACTGAATTGTCCATGAAATACACCTTTCTAAAATTTAGACAAGAAATAAAAACGAACCACAAATAACGCCACAAATAAACCCGATAACCACATCACGAGGAAAATGAACTCCGCCAATCACTCTCGTAATAGCAGAAACAATAGCTAAAGCCAGTAAGATAACTCCTAAAATCAAATTTAACCTTAACCCACACATCGCAATAACAGTCGCAGAAAAAACATGACGACTAGGCAATGAATCACCAGTTTTTTGACGTAGAATTAAGGGGTTAATCGGAAATTTTTCGTATGGTCGTGGCGCGTCAATTCGTTGGCGAATAAAAGAAAGTAGGATAAAGCCAATACCGGGAATAAGCAGAAAAGCTCCTGCTTTCAAGACATTATTTTTCCCTACCCACACTAATATAACGATGTAAGCAACGTACATAGTCCACACAACAAATTTATTAACCGCCCGTAATAAAGGAATTGTCCACGGGTGTCGATAAAAAGGAGCTGTAATATGCTGATAGAAATGTAAATAATCTTTTTTCATTATGGCAAATCATTCCCAGCCGCAAGATATAGGTCATACCATTCTTGGCTCGTCAACGTAATATCGCTTCCCTTAGCACTGTCAATAATATGAGCTGGCGTCATAGTACCAAGCAACACTTGCATATGCGCAGGATGACGTAAAATCCACGCAACGGCAATTGCATTTTTACTTGCCTTATATTTTTGCGCAAGAGTTTCTAACATTACGTTTAACTCAGGAAATTGATCATTATTAATGAATGTCCCAGCAAATGTGCCGTACTGGAAAGGCGACCATGTTTGAATCGTCATCCGTTTACGACGCGTGTATTCTAATAATCCTCCGTCATGATTGATTGCAGCATCATCAGTCATGTTTGTATGCAAGCCAAAATCAATCATCCCCGTATGCTTTAAACCAAACTGTACCTGGTCAATCAAAAGCCGTTGATTTGTTGCGGCTTGAAGGAGCGCGATTTGTTGCGGGTTAAAATTAGATACTCCAAAATGGCGGACTTTCCCAGATGCTTGAAGTTGGTCAAAGGCTTCTGCTATTTCTGCAGGCTCCATTAAGGGGTCTGGACGATGAAGCAAAAATGAATCAAGATAATCAATTCCCATCCGTTGCAAAATCCCATCAACAGCAGCGATTAAATGCTTCTTTGACGAATCATACCGCGTTATCTTATTATCCGCGTTCGCAAAAAGGCCTCCTTTTGACTGAATGTAAAAGTCATCACGAGTAAGACTGCTTTTCTTTAACGCTTCACCAAAATGAATTTCCGAAGATCCGCGCCCTAACTGTGGGTCGTTGCCATAAATGTCAGCTGAATCAATAAAGTTAATTCCAGCATCATGGGCGACTTCTAAGGCATCAATCGCTTTGGGCACTGCTAATGTCCCCATTCGCATAATTCCCAACGCAACGTTCGATACTTCCCAATTTGTTCCACCAACTTGAATGTTTTTCATAATTAAAGCCCCCTTTTTTCTCCACCTTATACCGTTTCTATTTTAAGTTACTTTCTTTGAGGTTATCAATTAAAATTCATAAAACAGAGAATACAAAAAAGCGCGATGGCAAAGGAAAAAAACCTTTGCCATCGCACTAGGTCAGGGCGGTATGTGGGATTCGAACCCACGCGTGCCGGACCCACAAACCGGTGTGTTAACCAAACTTCACCAATACCGCCATAACAACTGTTAATAACTATAACATAAAATGACGGTAAAGAGAAATACTTTTTTATTTTTCTTGGTCCTTTTTTAAATAATTGACCATTCGCAAGAAATTATCAACATCTAAACTTGCCCGACCAATTAATACACCATCTACATCTGGCTTGTTCATAATCATTCCAATATTATCAGGATTGACACTACCACCATAGAGGATCCTAATCTTATCAGCAATCTCATAAGTATAGTTATCAGCAATTGTCCGCCGAATTTGACGACATCCTTCTTCAGCAAGAACTGGATTGGCGTGCTGACCGTATCCAACTGCCCAACTTGGTTCATAGGAAACAACTACATTTTTAATTTGATCAAGAGAAACGCCCCTCAATACGCTCATCAATTGCTGGAAAACGTAGTGAATTTCACCATTAATTTCTTTCTGGACCATCGTTTCATCCGTACAAATTATCGGAGTAACTCCCATTTGAAGGGCGGCCAACACTTTCCGATTAACCAACTCATTATCCTCGTGGAATAAATGGCGCCGTTCAATATGTCCTAACATTACATATGAAACACCAGCGTCAGCTAAACCTCGTAAGCTAATTTCACCAGTGAAAGCTCCCGAATATTCAGCCGCCGCGTTTTGCGCGATTATCTTTAATCCTGAATCATCAGCAGCTTGAACCATACTGGGTAATGCAAAAGCTTGGGCTGCAATTCCGACTTCAACTTCTTGCGGATCCGGCAGCTTTCCTTTAATTGCATCCACAAATTCAATTGATTCTTGGACATTTTTATGCATCTTCCAATTAGCAGCAATAAAGGGTTTGCGCATTTCTCACTCCTCCTTTTGTTATCCATCTTTAAGTATCGCATATTTTTAACAACTATTTTGTTAAATATTAGCTAAATTTCTTGATCATTGCTATCCTAAAGTTAAAGCGTTTTCTTGAGGAGTATTAGAGAATGAAAAAAATATATAAATTAGCAGCTAATTTTAGCCATATTTTGCGTCTATGTACACTCGGCGCACTAGCAATTCTAGGAATTTTATTAACTATCATTTTATTTACGGAAACTTTTTCGCTGATTCCACTTATGCAAGATGGGAATACGGATCATGTTATTTTTAAGATTTTGGATCGTATTATTGTCTTTTTTCTTTTCTTTTCATTTATGACAATGATAATTGCCGCGCTAAAGCATCATGGACGGATCGCAGTCGATTTTCTATTAAGCTTAGGAATTATGGCTTTAATCCGGGGACTAATTGCCGCCCACGGTCAGCCTTATGAAGTCCTTACTAATTCGATTGCCATTTTATTATTAATCATCGGCATGGTAGTACTGAAACACTTTATGAAATAGGAGTAATAATAATGAAGAACGCATATTTAATTCATGGCACTTCTACCAGGGATGACGACTGGTTCCCCTGGCTCGAAGAAGAAGCGAAACCAATAATCGCCCTTGATCGGATATGGCTACCAAATCCCTTTAATCCTCAACATGCTGAATGGGATCAAGCGGTTGACGACCAAATTCATCCCCAAGATAACCTCATCCTCGTCGCTCATAGTCTCGGTTGCATTACGGCCCTTCGTTATATTGAACGTCATCATGTTAAAGATACACGGCTTTTACTGGTGGGAGCATTTGATAAAGGATTACCAGCTTATCCTGAATTAGATGAGTTTATGAAAGATCGGCCTCATTATGAGCATATACTCCCTAAACTTGCTAAAGCTACCGTTATAACAGCTAAAGATGACCCCATCGTTCCTTATCAAAATAGCATTGCGGTCGCTAATAAAATTAGAGCAAAACTCATAGTTAAAGAAAAAGGCGGCCACTTTTTGACTAGTGACGGCTTTACAAAATTCCCGTTAGCCTTAAAAGAATTAAATAAACTAGCTGAATAACTTATTTTTTTAAAGAATAAACTCGGTTTTGCTTAATAATTAAAACTTATTAATTCCTATGATAGTCACTTATAATATTTTACTTATAATCACTCCTTTCTTTCGTAAAAAAGCTCATTAAAAGCTTAGCTAATTATTATCGTCACTACTGCTAAGACCTGTTACAATACTTGGTGGAGAGGGGAAAACAATCATTATAATTTGTTTTCCAAAAAGGCAACTGTCATTGGTTGTGCTGTAAAAAATATTTTAATTATGTAAAGGAGTTGTTCAATATGATGTCAATTATGAGTAATATGATCGCTGTAGTAAGTTTTATGGGACTGATTATTGCAACATGCGCCCACGTAATTAATAACCGGGCCTAGCAATTATTTTCATTATTATTTTTAGTAAAAGCTGAGAAAATCATTTTCTCGGCTTTTATTTTTTGCGTTACAATTAAACTGATTTTATTAATCAAGGAAGTTCTTAAATTAATGACTAAATTTAAAAGACATACAACCGAAGAAATGAATAACTGGGAAAAAACGCAAGCAAATGAACTAGCAAAGATTCGAGCTTCCCAACACCATTTAATCTATAACTTGGTTGCTTATGTTGTTATTTCAATTATCGAGTACTGGTTAGCTGAAATAAGTAAATCGCAGACGTTACGGGCCGATGCTTTCAACAACCTTTCGGGAATTATCTCAACCTTTTTACTGATGATGGGCTTACACATTGCCCAGGATGTCGATGATGATGATATCATTGGCGCACGGCTACCTTCTGGAAACTATCAAGCACACATGGGATCTGACCAACGAGTACAATTCGTTCGTTGGCGTTATGAGACAATTTTTTCCCTTGTCACAGCGGTCGTTATGGTTGCGATTGCCTTAAGCGTTATCATCGATGGCATTAAAAGCCTCCTCAATCCTGCAAGTCGGGTGGTTCCACAACCAGTCGCATTGATTGGGGCCGGAATTGCGTCAGTTATTATGCTAGTTGTTTGGTATATGAACCGACAAACAGGACTTAAATTAAAAAACGCCGCGTTGCTTGCTTCTGCCCAAGATAGCCTGAGTGATGCTTTCACAAGTATTGGAACTTTGATTGCAATTGGCGGTGCCCTCCTCTTTAATCTTCGTTGGCTTGATGGTGCTACCAGTATTGTCGTTGGTTTCTTTATTCTGTATTCTGGACTAAAAATTTTCTTTGAAAGTAGTCTCAACCTAACTGACTACTTTGATCCTCAGGCTGAACAGGAATACCGCCAAACAATCACTAATATTCCGCACGTTGTAAAAGTTGTCGAACTAAAAGCTCACTATAACGGAAACGTGGTCACGCTTGATGCTTCCGTGATGGTTAACGCTAAAATGACGATCCTCAAGAGTTTCCAATTATCAGAGCACATCGAAAATGTAATGCGAGATAAATTTGGAATAATTGACACTGATATTTCTTTCGTCCCCGATCCTCATTCATTTTCTGATAAGGATATTTCTGGTGAATTTTAAAATTAGAGTTTGACAAAATAAAATTAGAATGTTTTAATGATTACAACTTAACTTGAAAGGAACAACTAACATGATTCAACACTCATTAACTTCAACCAAGTATTATAACAACTATGCTTACCGTTCATAATTGTCTGTACTCATTTAGGTACGGACAGCGGTGTTCGTACCTAAGCAGGGTTGTTTTAATGAGTCCTTTGCTAGGTACATTAATCTAGTAAGGGCGTGTAGTTTCCCGCGATTTTTATACTACCGTAATACCAACTAGATTAAGTAAATGCCGCTGATCTAGTTGGTCTTTTTTTATTAAAAAACAAGGAGAATTACACAATGAAGACTATTAACAAACCAAAAAATAGTGCTGAGCCAGTGATTGGTTTTAGCGAAAGTTTACTTATTCTTGGCGTTATTTTAGGCATCTTAGGCTACCCTATTATTTTTAAGCATCAAGAACCGCAAGCTCCATTATTTATTTCATTTATTTTGCTTGCTGTTTACGGGCGAATTCGTGGATTTAAATGGGATACAATAATGAATGGAATGCGTCATGGTTTGCGAGCCGGTGTTGACCCCCTCATTATCTTTCTTTCTATCGGTGTCTTAATTGCTACCTGGATTTTCTCAGGAACTATTCCAACAATTATGTACTTTGGGTTTGAAATTATTTCTGTAAAGTTCTTCTTACCAACAGTTTTTATCGTTTGTACCCTTGTTGGGGTCGCTTGCGGAAGCTCATTTACCACTGTATCGACAATGGGAATTGCCTTTATTGGCATTGGCGCAACTCTTAAAATTAACCCCGGTTTAACTGCGGGGGTAATTGTTTCAGGGGCTTTCTGTGGTTCGAATATTTCCCCACTTTCAGGCACAACGAATCTAGCTGCCAGTGTGGGCGAAATTAATATCTACAAGCATATTAAATCCCTGCTCACCACCGATATCCCTGCCTGGGCAATCTGTCTTATTCTTTACACTTTCTTAGGGTTAAATTCCAAAAATGTTAGTTTAGATGCCGTTCATCAAATGATGGCCGGGCTACAAAATGGGTTCTGGATCTCCGGATGGGCTCTTCTCCCAGTTCTGCTCCTAATCGTACTAGCCATTTTCCAAGTTCCTGCTATTCCTTCTCTTGGCCTTGGCTCACTATTCGCGGTCGTACTTGGCTGGATTCATGCACCTAAAACCAGCCTCACTACGATTACTAATACCATCATGACTGGTTACGTTTCGCATACTGGTGACAAAACAATCGATACACTGCTTTCTAAAGGCGGTATTTCTAGTATGCTTACTTCTCTCGCCCTAATTATCTTTGCGCTTGCTTTAGGTGGTTTATTGATCAAGTTCAATATTATTAGCGCCATCATTACTCACTTAACTGGAATTGTAAAGACGCCTGGTCGATTAGCATTCTCCACAGCCCTTACTTGCATTGGGATTAATCTTCTTGTTGGGGAACACTACCTCGCAATTATTCTTCCTGGGCAATCATTTCTCCCATCATTTGATAAATTAGGCTTAAAACGGGTTGATTTGACCCGGATTCTCAATGATGCAGGAGCCGCAGTCAACGCAATTATCCCATGGAGTGTTTCTGGAGTATTCATCGCTAGTACCTTACAAATCAATCCATTAAGCTTCATTCCTTGGGCATTTTTCCCATTCCTTGTTACGATCCTAACTATCATTGCAGGAATGCTCGTGAAAGTCCCAGTCAAAAGCCTTGCTGCAAACTTAGCAACTGAATAAATTGAATTTCCAATGTCATTACCATTTTCGTGTTATAGTGATGATAAGATAACGAATAAACTCGTTATCGATTTTCGTATGTTGTTACACTCAGACAGGAAGAGGCCGAGTCGATTCCCAGCTTCTTATAGGAGGGATTATTATGCGGTCATTTACTCACAATGAATTAGCGCAATATAACGGGCAAGAAGGTCGTCCAGCATATATTGGAGTTCGCGGAAACGTTTATGATGTTTCTGAGGTTCCAGAGTGGAAAGGCGCGGAAATCCATGGTAATGTTTTCGGCCATGATTTATCAGACGTCACTTATCAGCAAGCTGCTAAAAAGTATTCACCGGTTTCGAAACTGCCGATTATCGGAAAATTAGTTGATTAATATTAAAAGGCATGAGAATTGATTTACGTTCTCATGCCTTTTAATACTCAATAATTATTCTGCATCAATAACAGTAATTCGTTCACGATGGTGGCGTGGCGCTAAAATTTCATTGACCACTAACTTTGCCATTGTGCCAGAAGTTACCTTTGATTCATTTTGTTCATTAAATAATAATTCATCCTGACCAAGAATATAATTAGTCGCAACCCCAGCTTCAAATACTGCTGATGGTGAAATTCCTAGCCAATCAATGTCAGAAATGGTTTCAAGATACTGTAATTCTTTTAACTGCTGGCGGGGTGTATTAATCCACGTCTCAGCACCAGGCATCTTTTCAATATCATCAACAAATAGATGCTTATCCTTACCAGTTTTAAGGCTTCCGGCACCAAGAATGAAAATTAAACGGATTTTATGTTTCCGGGCTAAAACTACTAATTTCTCAGCCAGTCTTACTTGCCGATCCGCATTCTCTGGACTAGTACCATATGCATCAACAATCACATCAAACCGCGACAACAAACTATCACTTAAGGCAAAAATATCACCACTGATCAAATTGGCATCATCACCAAGGATCTTTCTGGCCTTACTCTCATTTCGAACAATTCCAGTTACATTCAAATCTTTTTTCGTCGATGCTAATTTATAGATTGCGCTACCTGCCATTCCAGAAGCACCAATTATTCCAACTCTTATCATGCCTATCCCTCCTTGGACTATATTCCCTTCATGAATAACTCTATCACGAGGAAGTATTCTTGCCAAAGAAAAGGCTTTCTATTCGTTACTAGCTAAATAATGGCGAATATTGCGAATGCACTTATTGAACTCAACCCAATCATTAAAATTCAGGTCAAGGTCTTTCACTTGATAGCGATCAGGTGGCGTAATGACTGCTCGCTCTTGTCCATGATATTTAAGAATTAGTTGTGCGTCTACTTGTTCTAATGTATAGCCACGTCCATGAAGCAAATTTTGGAGCGCTTTTAAGGTTGCTGTATTCATTGCGTTTCCTCCTCATCCTTATTTTATTATAAAGACTTTTCTAACAAATAGCTAAATCCGGCCAAAAATGCCATAATTAGAGAAAAGATTAGAGAGGAGTTTTATATATGCAGACAGTTGTTATTACTGGTGGAACCTCTGGGATTGGTCTTGCCACTGCTGATATTTTTCTTAAAAACGGGTGGAATGCGGTGCTTATCGGTCGTGATGCAGCAAAGGGGATGCAAGTTGAACGACAATTAGGCGAAACATATTCTCCAGCACAAGTTGCTTTTATTCAAGCCGATATTAGTAAATCAAGTGAGGTTGAACATGTTAAGCAAATAACTCTCAATAAATTTAAAACCGTTGATGCGATTGTCAATAATGCAGGAATCGTTATTCACGGTGAGGTTCATGAAACAAGTGAAGAAGATTGGGATAAAATCTTTGATGTTGATGTTAAGGGAACTTTCCTCGTTAGCAAAGCCTTCTTGCCAACAATGATTGAACAAGATCATGGTAGTATCGTTAATATTTCCTCTGTCTCAGGAATGGCTGGTGATCGAGCAATGGTTGCTTATAATGCCGCCAAGGGAGCGATTATTAATATGACTCGGGCAATGGCAATTGATTACGGTAAAAATAATATTCGCGTAAATGTTGTTGCACCTGGTCCGACTAATACCCCGCTTTTTCACCAAGATAAACAAAAATTCGCAAAGAACAGCCCATTAAATCGGATTGTTGAACCCGAAGAAGTCGCCGCTGCAATTTATTTTGTTGCCAGCCCAGCTGCTAGCGCAATCACGGGAGAAGTAATTCCTGTAACAGCCGGCTTTGAAATCTCAACTGGACAACCAATGTAAATAATAAAGCCACTAGTAGCATTTAATGTGTGTTACCAGTGGCTTTATCATTTATGACTTGCCCCGAATTTTTACATCATTTTTTAACGGGGACATAAATTTTTATCTAATAACTATAATCAGTAAGTTTTCTCACTAATTCCTCTAAACAAGATATTATTTAGTATAATCCACATCTTTTGTTTCTTTTGTCAATAACCAAGAAATAACTGCTAGTACTGATAAAACTAGCATATAATATCCAGCCGAATGTAATCCATAATTAGCAATTAACCAAGTTGTTACAGTTGGAGCAACCGCTGCCCCAACCACTGCAGCTAAGTTATAAGTAATTCCTGCACCAGAATAGCGAACTCTGGTTGGGAACAGTTCAGGCAAAACAGCGCCGACTGGACCATAAAGAGTACCCATTACTAAGAATCCTAGTCCTAAGAAGAGTAAAACGCCAACTAAGTTATGTTGTCCTGTAAGGAAATATGGGAATACCAAGGAATAGCCAACTAGTGCTACTGACGCAGTTAATAAAACTTTTTTCCGACCAACACGATCCGCTAATACAGAAGTTAACATGATCAAAACAGCGAATTCAACAATTGCACCCATTAATAATAATAAAAATTCCGAAGAGGTAAAACCTAAAGCTGTTGTAGCATATGATAATGACCAGGTTGTTAATGTAAAGAATAGTGCATAGGTTGCTCCCATGATGAAAGTTCCTTTTAAGATTTCACGCCAATTAGATTTGAATACTTCACGAAGAGGCGAAGCAGTTGTGTTATCACGTTCTTGAGCCAACTTAAACAAAGGTGTTTCCTGTAAACGACGGCGGACATACAGCCCTATAACGACTAAAACAGCCGAGGCCCAAAAAGGAATTCGCCAACCAAACGTCATCATTTGCGTTGGTGTTAGTACCCGTTCTAAAGCAAAGAATAAGCCATTGCATAGGAAGAATCCGATTGGTGCTCCCACTTCCGGAAATGCACCATATAACGCCCGCTTGTTAGCCGGAGCATTTTCAGTAGCTACTAATACAGCCCCGGACCATTCACCACCAAGCCCGATTCCTTGGACAAACCGACAAAGGCAAAGTAACAATGCTCCCCAAACGCCGATAACCTGATAGCTAGGAATGAAACCAATGGCTACCGTCGCCACTCCCATTACTAAAAGTGAGACCACAAGTGTTTTCTTGCGTCCTAAACGATCACCATAATGTCCAAATAGGAAGGAACCTACCGGGCGTGCTACAAAGGCTACTCCAAAAGTCAACAAACTTAAAAGTGTTGCGAGTAAAGGGGTCATTTGCGGAAAGAAAATTTTGGGAAAATAGGCAGCAGATGCAGTCCCGTAAGCGTAAAAATCGAAAAACTCAATTGCCGTTCCCATCATCGAAGCCAAAATTACTGTCTTGACAGGATCAAGTTTTACATTAAGCTTGCTGTTTGTCTGCGGGGTGTTAGTTACTGTACTATCCATAGTATTTACCTCTCATTTCAGTTTAATTTACGATCTATTATCACTTCTAGTCTTAATTTCACTTTCCATTTTTTCCACATCCCTTCAATAAAAAAAACCAGCTAACTGTTGAACAGTCAGCTGGCCGACAGAAATGTCTCTACCACTATTACTGTTCACATCCCTAGTATGGTGATGCGAACAGCACTAATTATTCGCATCATCTAATTAATGATCCGAATAATAATAATATTTACGTGTACATTAGTAGTAAATGACATTAATCTGTTCTCGCTTTCGTCTTAATTAAGAGTAAAATCTTATCATAGCTATAATTAGAAATCAATAAAAGTTCACATTATTTTTTAATTTTCTTCTAAATTTATAGTGTTATATGTTCTTCCCCATTTCTCCATTTCAATGATAAGTGGGGTTAACGTTTGCCCAAAACGGGTTAATTTGTATTCTGTTTTAGGAGGAATGACTGGATATATTTTCTTTTCAATAATCTTATCTTTTTCTAGTTCGCTAAGTTGTAAAGACAACATTCGCCTAGAACAATTTGGCATCCGTTTTTGTAATTCGCTGAAACGACATACTTTATTTTTTATTAAATGATATATGATTACACTTTTCCATTTACCCGAAATAATTTGTAAAGTACTCTCGACTGAGCAACCATCACTACAATTATAAATATGTCTTTTCAAAGTCATGCTCCTCCCTATTTATTTTTGAATCCTAATTTCTATAATACACGATATTTCCTCTTACCACTATTAGGGAAAAATTTGTTACATAGAAATTTTAAATTCTCTTCTTGTTTAATTTTCTCTTTCACTTACTCTTTATAAGTATAAAAGAAAGAAAAGAGGAATTAATTATGAAAGCAATTGGCTTTAGCGAACATTTGGATATTAAAAATCCAAAAAGTTTATTTGAATTTGAGACACCAAAGCCAACACCTAAGGGACACGATTTATTAGTAAAAGTTAATGCCGTCTCAGTTAATCCTGTTGATGTTGGCGTACGAAGAAGTGGACACGGGAAACTTTCAAAGCCAAAAATTATTGGCTGGGATGCTTGTGGAATTGTTGAAAAAGTTGGTAGCAAGGTATCACTTTTTTCACCAGGTGATCGTGTTTATTATGCTGGTTCATTTAAACGGTCAGGAAGTAATAGTGAGTATCAGTTAGTAGATGAACGAATTGTCGGAAATGCACCTAAATCATTGACGGATGCCCAAACAGCTGCAATGCCATTAACTTCCCTGACTGCTTATGAAGCATTATTTGAACAATTATCCCTATCTCAAGATAAAAAAACCAACGAAGGTAAAACAATTCTTATTATTAATGGGGCTGGAGGTGTAGGATCGGTTGCAACACAATTAGCATCTAATGCTGGACTAACAGTTATTGCCACAGCTTCTCGACCTGAAAGTATTAACTGGGTAAAATCTCATGGAGCTGCAGATGTAGTAAATCACCGAAAGAATCTAGTAAATGAAGTTCATAAACTTGGCTATAAATATGTTGATTACATTTTGGAATTAAAAGATATTGATAGCCATTGGAAAGAAATGTGCGAATTAATTAAGCCAGAGGGTGCCATCGCATCTATTACCGAAAATAGACGACCTATTAATTTACGATTATTAACACCTAAAAAGGCTATATTCGCTTGGGAATGGATGTACACAAAATCTTATTATCATACACCAGATATGCAATCACAGCACGAGATTCTTAATAAAATAGCAACTTCAATTGATAATAGCGAATTGCAATGCACTTTAACACAATCACTTTCCCCAATAAATGCCAATAATCTTAGAGAAGCTCACAGTCTTGTTGAAAATGGGCATATGATTGGAAAAGTAGTCGTCGCAGATTGGCAAAAGTAACTAAAGTTATTTATGATAGATATCGCTGAGTAAAATTTAATGCTAATTTAACTAAACATGATTTCAGCGATTGTTGAAACCATGTTTTTTCTCTTTTATATTAAATGTTTCAAATCATGACTTGCACACAAAAAATCTTTTATAACGCCTATTAACTCAATAGTTTCAGCAATCTCTCGACGTAAGTTCGTGCACACGTTTTTTTCGTGTGCATGATATTCTTAAATAAACAAAAATAGTCCTTGATACATCGTCGCAAAACGTTGATATATCAAGGACTAATAAACCTTGTAAGTTTTAATAATGCTGACTAGAAGCTCAGAGGTTAAATTGCATAGGCATTGATATATCAACAATTAAGCCAATCAATTTAGATTTCGTGTGTCTAGTTGTGTGCATGTTTTGTTCATTCGTTCATCTGTTGTATAAATACCTTCAATTCGGTTTGATGAACTAGTACTTTGAATTTTAGTTACTTCTACTAAGCAGTCCAACGTGTCCCTATAATCAGTCTCATAGCTATCGGTTTTACCTCTTAAATTATAAATTTGATTCATTTTATTTACTAAATCACTTGAATAGTTCAAATGATTCAGTGTTTGATAGTCAAATTACTTAATTTTAGTCAAACCCTTATCTTAATCACTGGCTTAGTATCTTGATCATTTTACTATAAATGATCAAGATTTTTATGCCTACGAATAATAGCAGAAAGTAACGATTAAATTCATATAACTCCTGATACATCAACGCTCAGGGTAAGAAATTTTAATTCAGTATGTTTAATTATGTGCATTCTATACCAAAAGAAATTAAACATTCTATTGCTATTTATCTTTTAGGAATTCTAAAACTTCATAATCCTCCTTCAAACTCTGATCTAATATATCAGGGAAATTGTCATGAAGTTTATTACTAGATGAATCCTGTTTATTATCATTTTTCTCTACCACTTTTAAATTTCCCCTTACTATTTTCAGTGTAATAATCGTTTTCTCAATGTAAAATTAGCTGGTTTTGTACCAATGACTTTTAAATTAGACCGATTCAATATACATTCAGCAAATTAGTCTTTTAACTCAAATACTTTCCAACCCCATCAGCATTCATTTAATAACGATTGACTATCTATGATTAATTCCATATAAATTTTTGACGCTTTTTAACGCTTTTTAACGCTTTTTAACGCTTTTTGACGCTTTCATATTTAGTATTGACAGACTTACCGACTTGTCTAACTTTACCTTCTTGAATTAATTGCTTTAATAAATTACGTACGTGGTATGCAGAAGTATTTAATCTTTCTTGAATGCTCTTTCTCGTTTGACTTCCATACGTATTTAAAATATACATTACAGATTGCGAATCTACACCTAGTAATTTTTGAGAATTAGGTTGAGGTTGAGATATTTCATCTTTATCCCAATTAATATTTGGCAATATGACCTTGAAAGAATTTGGCCTAACATCAAAGCTAGGGTGTTTTTCAGTATTGCGGTATGCTTCATACATTCTACGAATACCTGTCCCATAGTTTTCGATGTATTTCAATTTATCTAAAATATGAACTAATTGAGGATTACGAACAGCAGTCATACCATCTTTAACTTCCTCTAATGTTAGTCCATCTGGAATTCCACCTGGCGAAAGGATTTCCATTCTATTATCAAAAATTTCTACCTTTACAGTAGAATGTAATAAATAGTCCCTATGTGCAAAAGCATTAACTACTGCTTCACGTATAGCAGCACCTGGATAATCTTTTATTTCATGGCGTTGTGGATCTCCGTCAATTTCTATTCTGGTTCTATTATTTAAATTAATGTAATAGAGTAATTCATCTATCTGAGAAGTTAGAGCACCTGTTATTTCTCTTTTGTCTTTAAACTCCATAACATGATTGCCCTGATAAATTGCAACCTTTGTAGTAGTTGTATTTTGATCACTAACTAGGAAAGCTGCATTATTATAAACATTAGGTGTTTTTAGCATATGTAAAGCCTTTATACTAAAATCTACTTCTTTCAGTTTTGCCCTTTTTTGTAATTCTTCGAATGATAAATCTTGATTTTCTGATTTTTCAGAATCAAACTCATCATTCCCATTATTCTGTTGAAGCATTCGTTTTATTTGCTCATTTGTTGCTTTAACTGCAGAACTTCCAAACCTAATATAAACACCATCAGAATCAAAACCTTGATTAGCTATTGCATATGGTTTGTGCCTTCCTGCTTTCACTTTTATCGTAAACACTTCATCATTAGGTCGAATATCAATTAAACTGAACGGAGTTGGATAAAAGGCATTGGTGTACCAACGGTTTAGTTTTTCTTCCCATTCATGCTTCTGTTCTTCAGTTATCTCTAAAGGTTCCCTTGTTTCATCGTCAACACCAAGATATATCGTGCCACCATCAGTATTTAAGAAACTAACAATCTCTCTTTTAAGTTTATTAGTTAGTGTGCTCTTGTATTCTATATTTTTGTCTTCATTCATGTGCTTACTTCCTGGATCAATAAAATTAAAAATCTTCTATACCATTGTAAACTATTTTACAATCTTTTATACGTTACTTATATAAATCAACATAAAAAAGAGGCTTTGGGGCCTCCTTTTTTATGCCATCCAATTATCCATCATTTTCTGATTTACATCCCGGTCAGCCTTAACGTATACTCGCATGAAAATCGAAAGACTATTTCCCATCCTTTCAGCTGCCCAAGGGTAGGATATCCCTGGTTTATTTGCTAATTTAGTACATAGTGTGTGTCGGAAAGAATACATCGATAATTGCGATCCATTACCACTAATATTCAACTCACCACAAATCTTCTTTAACATTTCATTCATGCTTTTTTGTGTGATAGGTATATTATTCGCACATGTCTTATAATCATGAAGGTTTAGAAAGATTAAGCCTTTAGGATTAGTCAATCCATGGTATTTCAAAAATTTCTTTTGTTCCTTTTTATAAGTATCAATAAAGTCAATTAATTCTTGCGAAATTGGTAAACAACATCGCGAATATCCTTTTGGACGCGCTTTAAGGGTACCGTTAAATTTACGAGCGTAATCTGACCAACTATCATTAATTTTGAAAGTAGTATACCCATCTTCTGTGATAAGATTATTAAATTTCAAAGCTTGAATCTCGCCTGGGCGCATTCCTGTTTCCAGATCGATCCAAAGTGCTAAACGTGTTCCCCACTTATCTATTGTAGTATGATTTAGAGCACCTTGAATCTGCTTTTTAATTAATTCAAGTTCAGAAGTTGTAAATAGGTATCGTTGTTTTCTAACACTGAATTCGTTCTTACGAAAGAACTTATCCAAATACTGTTCGGGTACTGGATTTTCTTTTACTACCTTACCAATTAATTCATTAAAGAAACTTCTCATATGAGTTAAACGATGATCAATTACCGTTGCACGTCCAACTGTTGCTTTATGCTTATGAATAAAATCACGAGCAAACTGTTCAACTAATCGTTCACTAACATCTTTAATCTTGGTATTCTTAAAATACTTTTCAAATTCATTAGCTGAATTATTCCAGTCACGATACGTAACAGGTGAAATAGTATTTTTCTTGCGGTTGATATACTTTCGAAATTCCTCTGCAAAGACTGCATTGCCATCCGCTAGCTGCATTCCTTCTTCATAGTCCGCCCACATCTGTCTTTCTAATGCCTTAGCAGTCGAACGATTAGAAGCATAATCTACTGGCCAGTTTTCCCTTTTACCGGTGATTTTATTAATAGGCTGAATACGTACTTGGTACTCTCCTTTATGTCTTCCAGTCGTCATTTTCTTAATCATTTTAATATCCTCAGCTTCCTTGATAAAAAAGCAATGAAAAGTTCATAAACTTTCCATAGCTTTGTAAAAAAAATAAACTTAATCTTTTACCCATACGGTATGTGCATGATAGCCTGCTTGTAACAGCCATTGCTCAATTTCATCAATAATATAATACTTCTTACTATTTGTTGTTAACTGATGATATGGCATACCATTGTCTATTAATTGATATAAAATTGTTGTACTAATTCCAAGTTTTTCACACAGCTGTTTCCCATTTAAAATTTCTTTTCCAAACATAAATAACAGCCTCCTCCTTATGATTTGGATTATAACTCTGTGTAACGCAGATCATTATTAATTCTTATTTTCCTGTTTATTTTTAATACTTTTATTTCCTAGTTCTCTTATGGTTTCGATAGTTTTCTAGTTTTCGAATTTCTCTAATCAATTCATCAATATTTTTATTTAATTTATCGCTGGCATTAATGGGGTAATACATACCAACAATATAGTGATCATCATTAATCACATTAATTGGTAACTGTTTAGCATTACCCATCTCATTTACCTTGACAAAATATTTTAAAAAGAATTCTTGTTTAACATTAATTGCTTGATATTCCATTATTTTTTCTCCTAACATTATTCATTAAAATTAAAAGGAACAAAGAGTTTAGAAATTTGTTTATTTTTACTTTGTTCTTCTCTGTAAATTGCAAAATTTTCATGCCAATGTTGTAACGTATACATATCAGAAGACGTTTTATAGTTGAATAATTTATCTGGTAAGGCGTCATATCTCGTGAACATATCTTTCATTTTTCTGTTATCAAGAACCTTATTGCCTGATACAATAACGTTACTATAATAGTTTCCCTTAAAATGCTTCCTCTGAAAATCAAGCCCCAATGATTTTATCTGATCTTTAAATGTACGATATGACGCGGCAACCATATGAGTATGATCCTTGTAAGTTTCAAATAAGGTACTTGTCCCCATTCCAATTAGATCAAAAGGACATGTAATATGTTGAGCTTCAAGAAACTCTAAAAGCGATGAATTAATGTTAGATAGACTATTCTGAGCAGAATTCTCTTCACTGAAAATCAAGTCCAAATCTTGTTTGCTCATCGTCACAAGTTTAGACGCATACTTGATAATTAAGGAGAATATCACTTCTTGAACTTTTTGATTATTAAGCCAAGTTGCAATATCTTCATCAGGAATTTCAACATCATCATATAACTTGTTATTGCAGTTAAACACAAACACTCGATCTGCCGTTCCTAACTGGCGAATCTGTGGCAACACGTTAGTGGCAATCACAATTAATGATGGTAACTTCACATCATGGTACTGTTTGAACTTGGCTGCTCCAGACACCCTCTTACCACTCGTGATCCCGTTAATAGTAGTCCCAGTTTTATAGGAAATAGCATTACTTTGTGAATTGGTTTGATAATCGTCAAACCATAACGTAAGCTGTCCTTTTTTGACATCATTGGCATCAATTAGATTAGGATCAGTTAATGCCTTATTTACATTGGGTTCCGAGACCAAGATACATGAAGAACTGCTTTCTGGATTATTAAAAATTTTCTCCAACAAACTAGCCAAGACAGTTTTACCAGCGCCAGGAACTCCTAATAGGATGAAGAAACTCCGTGCTTTAGCTACAATACCCGTGTTTTGCAATGGAATAAAACCAAGCATATATAATATTTGTTCTAATTTACCACCGCTAATATGAGTTAGAAATTGGATTACTTGTTTATATTCTTCACTATTTTTCAATTCTGAATTCTTCTCCATGTCAACGTAATCAACATTGACATGGTTTTCCATTTTTCCTACTAATGGCGATGAAATTTGGATATTACCATTCGGTTTAATCATGATGGATTGATTTTGTGATTTAAAACCATCATCTAATACTTCATTTTTAAACCTTGAATTTAATAATTGCGCATGGACATTTTTCCGAGCATTCATAATATTATCAAACTTTGCCCTAGGCAAATATCTATCAATAACATTATTGATAACAGTTGGTTCTGCAGTATAAATATGGTTCTCATTCAGTGCCATAAGCTGATTACCCACAAGAATTGTTTGAGGATCGTTATACACTTTTTCAGCAATAATTTGCTTCCTCAACGTGTTATATTTCACAGCATTATAGAGTTGCTTCACTAAATTATTAGCATCCATATCATGTTCAACAGCCCATATCTGCAATACCATTGCCAATTCATTATAAAAGTAAATGTTTTTAACTAAGTTAATTTTATTGTTCTCAATAAAATTATCTAACCATTCATCAATCTTATCTCCATTAATAGATTCGATTGTAACTGGTATTAAATTAGCTAAAGTATAGTTGGGATGTTTTTTTAAGAACTCATCAATATCATCAATTTCAATTGCAACTATAGTTTGTCCAAACAGGTTAATTCGATCATCAATCTTAGTTTTAGACATAAAAACTTGATTAAGTAATGATGTTTTTGTAAATTCATTAATGTAAGGCTTAACATTCTTACTGCTTTTTTTATCAATTGAAAAAGTATAGTAATGCATGTTAAATGTCTTACTGTTAACGTCTAAAAAACCTGCATCTTCTAATATTTCATCCAATTTTTTGGAAATCTTTTTCATAGGTTTGACATTTCCGTTTAATGATTGGTTTTCAAAAATAAATTCTTGCATACTTCCATAGCCTCTTTTTCAATACGTTCCGCTTCCAACAATGCTTTTCCATCAAAACTAACCGTTTCATACTTAAGCGATTTGCCTGTCAACAATTCGTAAACACTATTTTGCCCAAATTGACGATTACGACATTTGTAATCCCCATCGTTATTGATAAGAAGGTATTCCAAATCATTTTTTACAAGACAATAATCATATTGCTTAATTGAAAATGTTAGATACTTAATTTTCTTGCTATACTTTTCTTTAAATTGCTCAAATTTCTCTTCGTTAAAGTTAGTAACAATAAATCCATCGTTAACACAATTGATTACATTGGATAGTCCCCAATAATTCAGCATATCGAAGACCATATTCATTCCACTATACATAGCCTTAAAACGATTAATGCTGTGTTCTACTTTCGTTTCGCCAATTGTTGAGCAATACTTATTTAGTTGAAGCTTTATTCTTCTTCTTTTTGCAACCAATCGTTTATTTTTAGGATAATGAGTATCCGCCTCAATTTCCTTTTTTTCCAAAAATAATTTTTTATGCCCCTCATCCAATAATCCTAATTGATAAGCCATAGTTGGTAGTAACGAGTGGACATCAATTTGAGCTACATTACGTGCTATGCACTTTATATATTGGTAAATACCATTGTTGGTAAAATTAAGCCGTTCCTTTTGATAACCTTCATACGGTCCTGTCGCAACCAAAGATGATAGTAACTGTGGAGGCAGTAACTTAATATTTTCGTGCTCTTCATCCATAGTTTCTGGTCGATGATTAAAATCTGGCGTTAAATGCAGCTGTTCTGCCATTAAGAGAAACTTAGGCGTACTAGGCCAATACATAATCCCATTTTTCTTTTTAATTTTTACCAAAAGAAAATACCCCTTTCCAAGTTTTTCAAAACAGTAAAACTGAAAAAGGGTATACTAAACTTGCCTTTATTTAGAATAAAGGTTATAATAATAGTGTATATAAATATATGCATTGGTAGTGAATATATTTATATATTATTTTCAGTTTTGACTGTTAAGAATAGTTAAAATTAAGGTTAAGGTTAAGGTTAAAGTTTTCTGTTTCACTAGCCAGTGGTAACATGAAAACTTTTTTAGTTTAAATAATAATTAATTATTTATTAATTAATTATTATTTATTATAATACCTCTAATTTAAAAAAAGTAAATAGCCTCTGATTGACAATCTACCCTATTAAAGATATAATAATAATTAAAGTTAATTATTATTATATCTTTAAAAAGTGCTATAAAAGCTGATTTCAAGCTGTTATTACGTTGATACTTTTTTTGAATAAGAAAAACAAATGAGTTAACATAAACAAAATTATTAAATTTTTCTTAAGATAATATTTCCGTTCTTCTAGCCCGAAGAACGGTTTTTTTATTCGCCAGATTTTTAAATAAATGGTAATTATTCATCAACTTTTAAGTTTCTGGATAAGACTTTAGATCTACTAACAGCGGAGTTAAACTGTGTTCATCAACTTTAATCAGAAAGTAGTGATAAAAAATGACACAGTTTGGTTATGCAAGGGTCTCTACTAAGGGACAATCGTTAGCTGATCAAATTAATCAATTAAAGAGTGCTGGCGCAGATAAAATATTGGCAGAGAAATTCACTGGAACTACTACTAGCAGGCCACAATTTGACAAGCTAATAAAATTAGTAAAGCCTGGTGACACTATTACCGTTACCAAATTAGATCGATTAGCAAGGAACACAAGAGAAGCACTCAATGTTCTTGATCCATTAATGAACAAAGGGGTTAAATTCAATGTATTAAATATAGGTTTACTTGAAAACAGCACCATTGGTAGATTGGTTAAAACTATCCTTTTGGCAGTTGCGGAAATGGAAAGGGATATGATCGTTGATAGAACGCAAGAAGGTAAACGATATGCTAGATTGCATAAGAAAAATTACCATGAAGGGCGTCCAAAAAGATTAATCACTCCTCACTACAAAGCAGCTTATAGCTACCTTTTAGATCATACCTATAAAGATACTTCTAAGGCTTTCAATATTTCTATTTCTACACTTCAAAGAATCAAAAAACAGATCAATGATGACGAGCAATCTCATTAACCTTTTTTTATTGGCGGTTTTGTTATTGTGAAGATTAAAGATTGACTTATCACTTCTTATCAAAAGTGTAAAAGTGCAAATATTAAATCAGAATCAATATATATTACTTTAATTATTACTATTAACACTATTAATTATCTATTTACTCTTTATTTTCTCTTAAAATTTATCAATATAAGATGAGTTCTCAAGGAAATTGCACTTTTACACTTTTAGCTTCTTAACCTTGATATGACAATGTTTATAGTAATTTCACTTAGTTGCACTAAATTCCATTATTTTGCCAAGAAAATCCACTCTAATTCTTACTGCCAGTAAGGATTAAGTATGGTGCAATTAAAAGTGTTGAATACGCATCATTTTCCTGCACTATTTTAATATTAAGAATTCATGCCTAATTTTTGTTTAAGAAATTGGTGTTAATTTATCGACTTAAGTGTCACCCTATTTCATCAAAATTGCACCAAAAACTGCACTTTTAACTAAGAGCAGTAGCAAAATAATATACTCTTTATCATCAACCCTTGATATTATTTTTCATGCCTTATTCCTCCCACCATTGTCCAACTTCAAATGAAGCTGGACAGTTTTTTTATTAGATTACCACTACCTAATAAAAAAGGAGTGACAATCACCATGACTAAATATGGTTATGTTTCAGGATTTTTAAAAGATAAAATCAGTAAAGAGGACAGTTTCAAGTATCAAGCTACCATCCTTCTGAGTATGGGAGTTCCTCACGAAAATTGTTTTGCTGATGTATTTAGAAAAAATAATAAAGACCGATATCAGCTTCGTAAATTTCTTAATACTATTGCACAAGAAGGGGATGTTCTAGTAGTCCCTACCCTAACATGTCTTTATAGTAATGTTCGAGAACTTTGCTGTCTTATGTATATTGTTGAAGATAAAGGCTTAATAATTGAGTCTAGTGATATGGATTTAAGTGATGATAGTGATTCTAGTAATTGGATACTTGCTTCTCAATTAGCTCACCTTAACTATCTTGATTATCTTCGTAGTCAAAATATTTCTAAAGCCATCAAACAGAAGAAGTATCAAGCTACCTTAAATACTGGCGGTCGCAACAAACGTGTTATCACACCCTTATACCGGCAAGCATATAAGTATCTTCAAGCCCATACTTATGGTGAAACGCAATTAAAATTTCATTTGTCAAAATCAACTCTTTATAGGATAAAAAAACAAATCAAAATGAAGCAGCTTTCTACTAATCATCAGAGTTACAATGCCAGTCGAGGTGATTAAAATGAAGAATAAAGAACTAATCTATTGGATTGATCTTACTGGTCCTGCCTCTTTAGATGAAATAATCCGCCTAACAATTATTGATCCTAATAACCAAGTATTATTCAATCGTAAATTTGATACTAAACAGGTGGATTACTGGGATAGTAACATCAACGGCATCATGCCGGAGAGCCTCATTAAGGAGCCTCTATTTGAAGAGTCGAGGAAAGAGATCCAAAAGATATTTGATAGCTCAGAGACGCTTATAACCTTCTATGGCTCAACTTCCTTTTTAGAAAAGCAAGGTATTAACTTAGCAAATAAAACGATTATTGATTTAGCTGATTCATTTAGAATCTTAGGAAATAGCATGGATACAATCGAAAACCTATGTATTTATTATGGCTATCCTTTGACTGACAATGTTTTTGATCGTACAGGTATTGATTATGCTAAAGGAATCAATTTCTGCTTCCATGAAATGGAAAATAACCGTAAAGCACAAGAAAATTAGTAGCAACAAAAAACACTTAGCAATCTCAGTCGCTAAGTGTTTTTGTTTATTCAAATGGATCGTTGTTAGTTCTATTTAATTTTTCTAACAATTCAAGACGAGCTTTAAGAATTTCATTTTCTTTTCTTAAATTCTTAATCTTAAACTGGTCTGCTTGATGAGTTGCTTCCAACTTCTCAATCTCGGCATCAGTTTTTTCAAAAGTATAAGGAGTAAATACGGTAGCAACAATTTTGTTACCTCGCTTAAGAGTGATTGTCTTTTTTGCTTTGTCGTTCATAGCTAACAGATATTCCCAATTCTTTAAGAATTGGATTAATGAAACCATATAGGTTTCGTGGAAATGTTTTCGTAACATTTATCTTACCTATCCTTTTTTAAATTTTTTGTTAAAGTTATTCACCTCAACAAACTTATTCTAATTAAAAAAGATTTATTCAAAAAAATTTTTTAGCGTGAACACATAAAGCAGTAATATTTTTAACCTTTTTTAGGTTTATGAGCACAATCATCAATTTTAATCTGTTGACTACTAACCATATCAAATATTGATATATTTTTATTTTCTAACTCTGTAACTGGAACATCTATCTTATCAGTATTTTTAATAGTTAATTTTTTCACTAATTTTATTCATTACTAGTTATCCACCTTACTGAAAACTTGTATTAAATAAAAGCAATGAGATGTAGCGAAAGAACACATAATTCAACATCTCATTGCTCTATTTTAAGAAAGAATAAGTAAGTATATTAAGCCTAATACTTCATTAGTCTAATTAAAATTCCCTTTTGCCTTTAGTAACCAATCCAAAGCCAAACATACCAGCTAATATTCCTAGTGCAATCACTGCTTTACTGTCATTATTACCTGTTTGTGGCAATTTAGCTTGTTGCGCTTTATATTGTTCACGAGTCATAGTTGTATTTTGTCCTTGTGCACCAGAAACTGCTGAACCATTTTCTTTATCAGTAGTTGGTAATACAATGGTTGGCTTAGTAGTATTGTTATCAGATACTTCACTACCTTTATCTGATGTGGCAGGCTTGTGACCAGCTTGACCACTAATGCTTGCATTACCTGTATCTGGTTGTGCAGGAGTTGTTGGGTTAGATGGTGTAGTAGGATTGGTAGTTTCACTACCCTTATTATCCTTATTTGGATCAGATGGTGTTACATTATTCTTATTACCATCGCTTGGCTTAGATGGTTCAACTGGAGTAGTACCTTGATTATCATCTTTCTTACCATCATCTGGCTTAACAGGATTGGTTGGGTTAGTAGTTTCACTACCCTTGTTATCATCCTTGTTTGGATCTGTTGGGGTTGTAGTACCCTTGTTACCTTCATCTTTACCAGTATCAGGCTTAGTAGTATGTGAACCGTTCTTGATGTCAGCAATCTTTTGATTGTCCTTATCAAGTTGTGCTTGAGCATTACTGATAGTTGACTTTGTAGCTTCAATAGCATTTTGCAGATCAGCAATCTTACCATTAATAGTGTCTAACTTGGCTTGTGCATCTTTTACTGCTTGATTAGCACTTGCATTAGCTGTTTGTTCTGCATTATCAAGAGTAGATTTCTTGGTAGCTAATACTTGGTTCAAACTTGCTAAACCATCCTTGGCTTGTTGTAACTTAGCTTCATCTTCACTTTGAGTTTGCTTTGCACTTTCAAGATTGTTCTTAGCCGAACTTAACTTGTTCAAAGCGTCTTGAACATTACTGTTGCTATCAAGATTAGATAATTGTCCTTGCTTCCAATCATTTACTGTAGCTAATGTTTCCTTAGCATTATTGTATTCAGTTTGTTGGTCTGAACTTAATTGGTTCAAGTCAAATTGAACATTAGCTTTTTGTGCTTGCAAGTTTTGAAGTTGGGTATTTAAATCTTGCAAATGTGATTGTTGACTGGATAAAGCGTTTTGAAGGTTAGTGATTTGATTATTCAAATTGTTAATCTTAGCACTGTTATCAACAGTCTTAGCATCACCAGTAATTGGCCCCATTGCTTGGTATTGTGCAATGCGATCCATCATATTTGGAGTGTTGTTACGTGCAGGACCATCATAATCAAAGGTTAATACGTAGTATTGGCCATCATCCGTAAGGTGGAAACCAAAGGCTGCATCATAATTTAGATCACCAGTGTCTTCGAGGAAGTTTTCTCGATGTCCCCAATCACTAGATGCATCAGCATCCAACATATTACCAAGTGTTCCTGCAGCATTATAAAGCAAGGAAAGCATGTTACTTCCACCATTAGTAGGAATATATGCTAAACATTCATATTGATCACGCCCAAAAGCAGAAATAATGTCATTTTCATTATGTTCAAGTCCATTAGCACTTTGCTGACTTGCTCGCACTTGTGCTTGTTGATACTTTTGTTCACTCATGGTGAATGGCTTTAAACCTCGTTGTTCACGAGCATGGTTAATTTCATTCAGCATAAGGATAGCTAACTCTTGCTTTTGTGCGTCAGTCATACCAGTATTTTGATTTACTAAGTCAAAATTAGTATTAAAGTAATTATCATATTGTGAGCCACTAGCATTGCCAATGTTTGCGTATGGATCTAGTGCAGTTTTATCGTTATCTGGTGAAACATAAATATTTTGTGGAATAATATTACCATTGTCTTGACTTCTATCTGCACTCATCCATAAATTATTCCGACTAGCATTTTCCAACAAACTCTTGGAAGTATCAATTACCCCATTAGGCACTGTCTTAATATTAGGATCAGTTTGAGTATTCTTTTCTTGATCCTGCAAATCCTTTACTTGACCTTGTAAGTCACTAATCTTTGAATTAGTATTATTTACATTATTTTGTGTGTCTGTTACTTGACCACTAACATTGTTAATCTGATTATCTAAGTTTTGACTAGCTTGAGCCTTACCTTGGCTTTCAAGCTGGTCAATTTTATTTTGAGCTTCATTAGCTTGTTGTGCTGCAGCTTGGTTAATGGCATCTGTAGCAGTTTGGCGTGCTTGGTCAACTGCTTGACTAGCTTGACTTACAGCACTGGTAGCACTTTGGATGTTTTGGCTATCGTTGTTTAGTGCAGTTTGCGCATCATTAATTACTTGTTGTTGATTATCAACTTGTTGCTGTGCTTGGTTCACATCTGCTTGAGCTTGCTTAACTGCTGGATCATTTTGAGTAGCAGCTTGTTGTGCTTGCTTAGCTTGATCAAGTTCTTGTTGAGCAGAACTTTGTTGACCTTGCGCTTCACTCAATTGGTTTTGTTGATCCTTTAATTGAGCATTAGCACTATCAATAGTTGATTGTTGCTTTTGGGCATCTGATTGTGCATTAGCAAGTTCTGGATCAGTTGCTTGTTGACCAGCTTGAATAGTACCTGTACTTTGAACTGGTGTTACTTCATCAGCGTTAGCAGTAGTTGTTCCTGCTAACATTGCTCCACCAGCAAGTCCTACTGTCATTAATGTGGCAGCCATCCATGTCTTACCTGATTTGTATAGCTTCTTGTGTTCCTTAGCAACAGTGTTGAAATTAATGTGTTCTTTCATCATACTAATTACTCCCCCGCCTTCAGAATGAAGGTGTTTTTTTATTTAATTCGTTGATAATTCTACAATTTTCCTAAAAGCTACGTTGCATTGAGTGTAGATATAATGTATTCAACGTAACTTTTTCTTGAATATATCAACTTAATACAGGAGTAATTATAACACCTTTTACCACTATAATTACATTATTTTTGTACTTGTGATTATATATGCGTATAAATTGATATAAACAATAAGTACAGTGCCTTATTTTATTAGTATTTCTTCAATATCCTAGAAATAAACAATGAAATGAGGGCTTCAAAATGAATAATCTAGGAGCTAACATCAGAGCCAGGCGTCATGAGCTTGGCATCACACAAGAACAGCTTTCCAACCAAACTGGATTATCTATTAACTATATTTCACGTTTGGAAGTTGGAACAGCTAATAATGTCAGTGCTAAGACGCTATCATATATAGCGGAGGTACTTAAGACAAGTATGGATAAACTAATGCATGGCTCAACTTATGAAGCTGAAATGGGATTTTATCAAAAGAAACTTTGGCAAGCATTAAATGCAATGGATGAAAAGCAAGCTGAACAGGTTTCAAAAAATGTTTTAGGATTAATAAACCTTGACAAAGAGTAATAATTCCTGAATAAAGCAGGTACTACGATTTTCGTAATTTCGTAGTACCTGCTTTTTATCTTGTCTTATTTGACTACAACTATTATGATGATTTAAGTACAACTATAATGTTATTTAATATTTGGAGGAGTATTTATGAAAAAAAGACTTGTTATTGCCAGCACTGTAATGATTGCACTATCATTAGCCGCCTGCGGCAATCAATCTTCAAGTACCAAAAACACTTCTAGCAGTGTTAAAACAACTAAAAAAGTTTCAAGTAGTTCATCTAAACCCCAATCTTATAAGTTCAATAACAACGAATATGGAGTCATGGGATATCTAATGCTTAGCCAAACTAGCGCTTCGAAATTAGCAAATACCACTAGAAGCACTGGTGATAATGAGGGTATGAAGATTACCAAGAATGGTAATACTTATACCTTTGGAGTATTTCCAATGGGGCATTCTACTAATGTTAGTGTCAATGACGACAATGTAACCGTCAAATATGACGAAAATACTGACGGTTCTGGTATGGGTGACAAGAACGGTAGCAAAACCTACACAAAGCAAGAATTAGCAAATAAGTATACTAACCAAAAAGGTGAGATTGATAAAGTAATTACTAAGTTTAGCTTGAACAAAGATACTGATACCACTAATAGCAGTCAACAAGCAGCCCCAACTGACCTTGATGAAAAGACTGAAGCTGTTCTTATCTATGCTAAAGCCAATGGCTTCAATACTTTAGATGTATCTGACAATAACACTGCAAGTATGGAACTATCAACTGCTGATAATGGGAGAAGAACTGTTGGTTATGGTTCTGATGGTGATGTTCAATACCAAATTGATGGTAATAATGTCACCTATTGGACATTAGATCATAGTGATGATACACCAGCTTATAAGCAAAAAATGGTTGAACATACAACAACACTTTCTGAATTAAAGCAAGAATTCTATACCCCAGAAAATCATCATCAATTAACTGTTGATATTATTGCTGATAATATGGAAGAAAATTAAAAGGGGCAACAATACTACAAAACTTAAAAAGTAGTATTGTTGCCTTAAGTATATTGTAAGCATTCAATATTGCCTCATCGCCTCAGGACTTCCTTTTATACTGAAAATATAACCAAAAACTAATATGACGGGAATGACTAAGATAAATCATCATTACGTTTTAAGAAAGTAGACAATTCAGCTGTCAATTTACTAATCCTATCTAAGCCTCTATACTTCATCTCAGCATCAAATTCATACTTTATTTCCTCAAAGTTGCTTGAACTATTTACGATTATAGTCATTTTATTTGCAAATCCTAAATCTTCTTCTTTTGCAAAATAGAATAAGGGATTATCTAGCAATAAATCTTTAACAAAATAATAATGAGTACCTTTAAACTCAAACTGATTAATTATCAAGTAGTGGGATTTATTATTTATGTCGTCGATTTTTTTGTGATGGAGATACCTAGGAATGCGATAATAAAATAATCGCTTTACTAATAAGAATAGCAAATAAATAAAATTAAATATCAATAACAAATAATAAACAGCCTCACTATTTTCCATGCTAATATTTGTTATATATAACTGAAATTTACCAGTTAAGATTACTAATGTCAAAAAAACAATCCATAAATTATGATATATAAACCACATTAAATTAAGTAGTCTCTTTATAGCTACATATGGATTATATCCACCTACCGTATTATCAGTATATTCAACTTCTTTGGGCAATAAATCTAATACTTTAGTCATCTTATCATTATCAGCCCCAAGGGCCATAAGTACAATTACAACGCAAAATATTATGCCAATAATTGGCGCATTGTTAGAATATATTAACATTCCAACATCATAAAATAAATCGCCTATGTTTAATCCTCCCCAATTAAATATTTCTGAATTTAATGAAAATTTATTGGCACCTATAAAAATTGCAATTAAGTCAATTGCATAAATAATATCGAAGATTGACAATCCTGTTACTAGGGAAATCTTTTTTTCAATACGCGATAAAAAGTCAAGGGTCATTTAATTAATTCATTCCTTTCAATACTTTAATGCCCCCTATTTTTGTTGGTAATGGTACACCAACTATTCGAGCATCTGTGCCATCACCAACAAAAATAGATAAATGCACACAAAAAATCTGCTATAAAGCCTATTAAATCAATAGTTTCGGCAATCTCTCGATGCAAGCTCATGCACACACTTTTTCTGTGTGCATAGCTGTGTGCATGATATTCTTAAATAAACAAAAATAATCCTTGATACATCTTCGTAAAACGTTGATATATCAAGGACTAATAAACCTTGTAAGTTTTTATAGTGCTGACTAGAGGATTCGAACCTCCGACCTCATCATTACTAGTGACGTGCTCTGCCAACTGAGCTAAGTCAGCATAATAACAATTCCTAATTGATTATACCAGAAACTGTTATTAAATAAAAGACGCGAATCGTTTAACCGGTCCACGTTCTAGTTTGCGTGGCAACGTCCTATCCTCGCAGGGAGCGATCCCCCAACTACTTTCGGCGTGTTGAAGCTTAACTTCTGTGTTCGGCATGGGTACAGGTGTATCCTTCAAGCCATCATCACCACACTCTTTGTCCCTTCGGACGAGAGCTTGTGCTCTCAAAACTAAATCCTATCTCTTCTCTTTCAATAAACCTGACCGCTCCTTGGTTAAGTCCTCGACCGATTAGTAATGGTCCGCTCCATGCCTCACGGCACTTCCACTTCCATCCTATCTACCTCATCATCTCTGAGGGGTCTTACTTTCCCGAAGGAAATGGGAAATCTCATCTCGAGGCGAGTTTCACACTTAGATGCTTTCAGCGTTTATCTCGTCCATACATAGCTACCCAGCCGTGCTCCTGGCGGAACAACTGGTACACCAGCGGTATGTCCATCCCGGTCCTCTCGTACTAAGGACAGGTCCTCTCAAATTTCCTACGCCCGCGACGGATAGGGACCGAACTGTCTCACGACGTTCTGAACCCAGCTCGCGTACCGCTTTAATGGGCGAACAGCCCAACCCTTGGGACCGACTACAGCCCCAGGATGCGATGAGCCGACATCGAGGTGCCAAACCTCCCCGTCGATGTGGACTCTTGGGGGAGATAAGCCTGTTATCCCCAGGGTAGCTTTTATCCGTTGAGCGATGGCCCTTCCATACGGAACCACCGGATCACTAAGCCCGACTTTCGTCCCTGCTCGACCTGTCTGTCTCGCAGTC
>NZ_JAJGTZ010000041.1:63660-111963 GCF_020784725.1 Limosilactobacillus reuteri | reverse complement strand
CTCAAAACTAAACAAAGTTTCTTCGATGTGTAGGTTCCGTTTTATTCCTTAGAAAGGAGGTGATCCAGCCGCAGGTTCTCCTACGGCTACCTTGTTACGACTTCACCCCAGTCATCTGTCCCGCCTTAGGCGGCTCCCTCCATAAAGGTTAGGCCACCGACTTTGGGCGTTACAAACTCCCATGGTGTGACGGGCGGTGTGTACAAGGCCCGGGAACGTATTCACCGCGGCATGCTGATCCGCGATTACTAGCGATTCCGACTTCGTGTAGGCGAGTTGCAGCCTACAGTCCGAACTGAGAACGGCTTTAAGAGATTAGCTTACTCTCGCGAGCTTGCGACTCGTTGTACCGTCCATTGTAGCACGTGTGTAGCCCAGGTCATAAGGGGCATGATGATCTGACGTCGTCCCCACCTTCCTCCGGTTTGTCACCGGCAGTCTCACTAGAGTGCCCAACTTAATGCTGGCAACTAGTAACAAGGGTTGCGCTCGTTGCGGGACTTAACCCAACATCTCACGACACGAGCTGACGACGACCATGCACCACCTGTCATTGCGTCCCCGAAGGGAACGCCTTATCTCTAAGGTTAGCGCAAGATGTCAAGACCTGGTAAGGTTCTTCGCGTAGCTTCGAATTAAACCACATGCTCCACCGCTTGTGCGGGCCCCCGTCAATTCCTTTGAGTTTCAACCTTGCGGTCGTACTCCCCAGGCGGAGTGCTTAATGCGTTAGCTCCGGCACTGAAGGGCGGAAACCCTCCAACACCTAGCACTCATCGTTTACGGCATGGACTACCAGGGTATCTAATCCTGTTCGCTACCCATGCTTTCGAGCCTCAGCGTCAGTTGCAGACCAGACAGCCGCCTTCGCCACTGGTGTTCTTCCATATATCTACGCATTCCACCGCTACACATGGAGTTCCACTGTCCTCTTCTGCACTCAAGTCGCCCGGTTTCCGATGCACTTCTTCGGTTAAGCCGAAGGCTTTCACATCAGACCTAAGCAACCGCCTGCGCTCGCTTTACGCCCAATAAATCCGGATAACGCTTGCCACCTACGTATTACCGCGGCTGCTGGCACGTAGTTAGCCGTGACTTTCTGGTTGGATACCGTCACTGCGTGAACAGTTACTCTCACGCACGTTCTTCTCCAACAACAGAGCTTTACGAGCCGAAACCCTTCTTCACTCACGCGGTGTTGCTCCATCAGGCTTGCGCCCATTGTGGAAGATTCCCTACTGCTGCCTCCCGTAGGAGTATGGACCGTGTCTCAGTTCCATTGTGGCCGATCAGTCTCTCAACTCGGCTATGCATCATCGCCTTGGTAAGCCGTTACCTTACCAACTAGCTAATGCACCGCAGGTCCATCCCAGAGTGATAGCCAAAGCCATCTTTCAAACAAAAGCCATGTGGCTTTTGTTGTTATGCGGTATTAGCATCTGTTTCCAAATGTTATCCCCCGCTCCGGGGCAGGTTACCTACGTGTTACTCACCCGTCCGCCACTCACTGGTGATCCATCGTCAATCAGGTGCAAGCACCATCAATCAGTTGGGCCAGTGCGTACGACTTGCATGTATTAGGCACACCGCCGGCGTTCATCCTGAGCCAGGATCAAACTCTCATATAAAATATATAAGAACTTGAATAGCTCTCAATTATCTTTGTTATTAAGCGAATTGACTTCGCAAATGTTTTGCTTCAAATCACATCGTGATTGAAGACCCTACATATTTGATTCGTCGAAACTTTGTTCAGTTTTCAAAGGTCTACCTGTTGGCTAATCAAGCAGCCAATCAACATACTAATTATAACATGTATCAGATTAACTTGTCAAGAAGAAATTTTAATTATTTTTGAATTTCTTTTGATCGATAACTCAATCAGCAACTTTATTAATATATCATGTCGTCAATCAGATGTCAACAATTATTTTTAACTTTTTTGTCAAACCATCTCAACAGCACTTAACTGTTTTGACAACGATAACTACTATACATGGATTTCATTCTTTCGTCAACACCTTTTTTCAACTTTTTTGAATTTTATTTTTATCGCTATCTTTTAGCTTCGTAAACTCATTTTTCCTTTAATAAGGTTGTCTATAATTTTCCATCATCTTTGCCAATTAGGACTTCTTCACTATCTCTAAAATTACCTCCTTAATTAATATGGAAAACTAGTTTCAAAGCATCAACATTAAAATCCGGTGGTAGCTCGATGCATTTACTTATATTATTGCCGATGGTTTTACCCCTTCAATTTTACCTTAATATTGGGAACTATTATTTTAGATTTAAATTCTAATTTTATTCAGCTCACCAACCAAAGTATTATTCAGCAATTAAATCAATAGTTAAATAGCCAGACCAATCCAATTTTATCTCTTCTTAGATAGATTATTAAGAACATTAATATCTGGAGCATCTCGCTGACTATTAGCCTTGTATTTTCTTGCAACTACTTTCCTACTATAGGAGGCCCACAAGAATTAAAATAATATAGTAAAAAAGGCTTCGATCTTCTTTACCGATCAGAGCCTTCATTTAAGTTGATGATTTTCTAATATTAAGGTAATGCAAAATGCTACTACCATGGTAAGCATAACTGATGCTAAAACAAACGGTTTAAAATTAAGCCCCACCAATAACGCTAATATCGAAATTACTATTGATGAAACAAAATATGTCCTAGAATTATACAACCAACTATATGGCAGTAAATGAGCACCAAATATTATCGCTAACACCATTAACATTTTATTGGGAATAGTCGGATAAATCCACATTGCAATTAAAAGATACAAAAGCTGATTCATCGAAAACAACATCCCCAATTTAGTTAACGGATTTGTCTTATTTTGAAAATCTACATTAATCAATCGAGATATGAAATAAGATATTGGTAAAAGTAAGGCCGTACAGACAAATACGAATAAGTTTTTAGTAAGAACGGGAACATTAAGTAGTTCTACTGCAAGAATACCGCCCCATACTACGATCGAAGCTATTATTATATGCAACCCGCGCTTTTGTTTTACTATACAGTCTTGCTTTAACTTTTCTAATTCTCCCATCGAATTCCCCTCATTTTCTCCTCTAAATTGATAATTATTCTATCATACCTAAAACAGAAAAAACTCGCACTCCACAAAAAATGGAATACGAGTTATCTATTTATGCTAATTTTTCATTAACTAAGATTTGCTGTATCTTCAAAGACTCGTTAACGCCTTTATATCAACCATTCAGCTTACTTCTTCTTGTTCTTCTTTTTCTTTGAATCGTTCTTAGCTTCCTTTTCTGGACGCATTGTTGGGAAAAGAATAACATCCCGAATAGATTTAGCATCAGTAAGAAGCATTACAAGCC
Source organism: Limosilactobacillus reuteri (assembly GCF_020784725.1). Taxonomy (GTDB): domain Bacteria; phylum Bacillota; class Bacilli; order Lactobacillales; family Lactobacillaceae; genus Limosilactobacillus; species Limosilactobacillus reuteri_F. Next base: position 108,594 of record NZ_JAJGTZ010000041.1, on the reverse strand, counting down.
GATCGATTCCAATACCAAGTCCCCCAGTAGGCGGCATCCCGTATTCGAGGGCTTGAACGTAATCTAAGTCGACTGGTTCAGCTTCATCATTACCATTAGCTTTTTCCTTTGCTTGCATTTCAAAACGTTCCTTCTGGTCAATTGGATCGTTCAATTCACTAAAGGCATTTGCCAATTCGCTACCATCAACATACAATTCGAAACGATCAGTCATCGCAGGATTATCAGCATTCCGCTTTGCTAATGGTGAAACTTCGACTGGGAATTCATAGACAAAAGTTGGTTGAATAAGTGTATCTTCAACGAACTCTTCAAAGAATGCATTCAAGATATGACCCTTTGTCCAGTAAGGCTTATACTCAACCTTGTGTTCATCAGCTAACTTCTTAGCATCTTCATCCGTCATTGATTCATCGCTGAAGTCAATGCCAGTCTTTTCCTTAACGGCATCCACCATCGTGACACGTTTAAAGTTTCCTCCAAGGTCAATTTCACGTCCTTGGTAAGTAATCTTTCCATCATCTGAAACAACTTTAGCTGCTGCCTTAACGATTCCTTCTGTTTCATCCATAACATCTTGAAAGTCAAAGTAAGCAGCATAAGTTTCCATTGTCGTAAATTCAGGGTTATGGTGAGGATCCATCCCTTCATTCCGGAAAATCCGGCCCAATTCGTATACCCGTTCAAAGCCACCAACGATTAACCGCTTAAGGTACAATTCGGTAGCAATCCGCAAGTACATATCAATATCAAGCGCATTGTGGTGAGTGATAAATGGCCGCGCATTAGCACCACCAGCTTGAGTGTTCAAAATTGGGGTTTCAACTTCTGTAAAGCCATTATCATCCATGTACTTCCGGACGGCCTTGATGATCGCTGTCCGTTGGTGGAAACGCTTGAAGCTTTCTGGGTTAGAAATCAAATCAAGGTAACGCTGACGATAGATAGTTTCAGGATCAGTAACCCCATCCCACTTATTAGGAAGCGGACGCAATGCTTTTGACAAGAAGGTAATTTTATGTGCACGAACAGTTAATTCACCTGTATCCGTCTTGATAACATCCCCTTCAATTCCAAGGAAGTCACCAATATCTGACCGCTTAAAAACATGGTAAGGCTCATCCCCGACCATATCCTTACGAGCGTAAACTTGAATCTTACCAGTCCGATCAACAAAGTCAGCGAAACCAGCCTTACCACTACTCCGCTTTCTTGTCATTCGACCCGCAATAATTACTTTGGCGCCCATCTCGTTTAATTCTTCTTTATCGTATTGATCAAACTTATCATGCAAGTCTTGGGCAAGATGGTCTCGTTTGAAGCGGCGGCCAAATGGTTCAATTCCCGCTTCTTTTAACTCTTCCATTTTTTCACGCCGAACGCGCATTTGATCTAGTTCTTGTGACACTTAAGTTCTCCTCCTCGTAATTAGGCTTGCTGTCTTTTTGCAGCTCGTTCTGCAGTTTGTTCAGCAAAGCGGTCAAAAATATCGTTCATTTCATCAAGTGTTTCTGCCTCGACTAACGCTACCTTAGTCCGAGCAGCACGCGGAATACCCTTGATATAGTAAGTAGATAACCCACGGAACTCACGTACTCCCACATATTCGCCCTTTAAATCAACTAAACGATTAAGGTGGTCCTTGGCCATTTCAATCTTTTGTTCTGGGGTTGCTTCTGGGAGCAGTTCGCCAGTCGCTAAGTAATGTTCAGTTCGTTTTAGCATCCATGGATTACCCATCGCTGCCCGACCGATCATTGCGGCGGTTGCGCCAGTCATATCAAGAATCTTCTTTGCATCCTCTGGTGTCTTCACATCACCATTAGCCATGAACGGAATTTTTAATTGACTCGCTACTTCTTTTAGTATATTCCAATCTGCTTGTCCCGTATACATTTGTTTTCGAGTTCGACCATGCATCGCAATTGCGCTAGCTCCTGCCCGTTCAGCTGCCAAAGCATTTTCAACAGCTAAAATATGCTTGTCGTCCCAACCGGTTCGCATCTTAACGGTAACTGGCTTCTTAACAGCATCAGTAACATATGACACCATTTCATAGACTTTATTAGGATCCAGTAACCACCGCGCACCCGCATCAGTTTTTACAACCTTATTAACAGGACACCCCATATTTATATCAATCACGTCAGCTGCTGTATGCTGATCCACATACTTAGCAGCCTCAACTAATGTTTCTTTGGTTCCACCGAAAATTTGAATTCCCATCGGATGTTCTTCCGGGTCGACATCCATCATATTTAAAGTTCGTTGATTATGGTACATAATGCCACGGTCTGAGATCATTTCACAGACAACGTAGCCAGCACCAAATCTTTTACAGATAACCCGAAAGGCGGAATTGGTTACTCCAGCCATTGGTGCAACAACAACTTGATTAGGAATTTCAACGTTACCGATCTTCCACTTCATTTTTTCACCTCATTACTGCTTAAGAAACTGTGCTGGCCATCCAGTTTCATTTTTAATTGTCCGATAACTCAACTATCATAGCATATCAACACGCTTAGCACCAAAAATTACTTTTCATCTGTTGATTTTTTATCATCATTCGCAGTCATTTCCGCATAGATCTTCTTTAATTCGTCTTCGTTAAATTCGTACTTCTTCCCGCAGAATTGGCAAACAGTTTCCGCATGGTGGTCTTCATCAATCAACTTCTTCATATCGTCTTTAGAAATACTTGCAAGGGCGTGGGCAAAACGTTCTTTAGAGCAATCACACGCATAACGAACTGGCATTGTTTCAAGGATCTTTAAGTCCTCGCCAAAAATCTTCTTCAAAATATCTTCTGGCGTATCACCATCACGTAACATCTGTGATACCAATGGCAAGCCCTTTAATGTCTTTTCAAGTTTGCTGATTTCTTCATCGCTAGCACCAGGCATTACTTGAATCATAAAGCCACCAGCAACATCAATATTTTCATCAGGGTTAACGAATACTGAAAGACCAACCGCTGAAGGAATTTGTTCAGATTGAGCAAGGTAGTAAGTAAAGTCATCACCAAGTTCACCAGAAACTAAATTTACTTCGCCAGTATAAGGTGTCTTGTCGCCAGGAGCCATCTTGGTTACAGAAAGGGTCCCTTGATTACCAATTGCCTTTGCAACGTCAATCTTTCCCTTATCATTTGCTGGTAAAGAAACATGTGGATTACCCATGTAGCCTTTTACGGTTCCTTCAGCAGTTCCATCCGCAATAATAAAGCCAACCGGACCGTTCCCTTGAATCTTAACCGTCATTCCTGCTTCTCCTTGTAAGCTAGAAGTAGCCAAAAGAATCGTTCCAATTAACGTTCGACCAAGAGCAGCAGAAGAAGCACTCCATGTATCATGAATTTCGTGTGCCTTTTGAACAACTTGGGTAGCATTTACAGCATAAGCCCGAAACTTTCCATCCTTAGTCATTGACTTTACTAAATAATCTGTTGTTTTCATTTTAACTTCCTCCTTAAAATTTAACCTAAAGAAAAGACGGAAGACCACCACCTACCAATCAGGTTTTGTATCTTCCGTCTTTTCAATAGTTTACTTGTCTTCAGAATTGTCTGAATCATCACTTGATTGTGAATCGTTTGAGTTGTCACTCTTAGTATCGGATGAATCATTTTGATTATCCTTTGCTTCATCGTGACGCTCATTTTCCAATCGTTCAAGTTCACGCTTGGATTCTTCAAAGGTTTGTGCGCGTGCTTCTTCGTCTTCAGCAGCAACATCCTTATCAGGAACTTTTCCAGTCTTATAAAGACTAAGAATTTGTTTTTCATCAAGCGTTTCGTACTTGAGTAATGCTTCAGCGATTTGCTTATGTTGTTCACGGTGCGTCTCAATAATGTGTAAGGCAGTTTCGTGCCCTTCAGTTAAGATTCGACGTACTTCTTCATCAACTAAAGCAGCAGTCTTTTCGGAGTAAGGCGATTGGTCATAGCCTTGACCTGTAAAGACCTGACCAGAACTTTGCAGTTCTACTGGACCAATCTTATCACTCATTCCGTACTGGGTAACCATTGAACGAGCAATTTGGGTTGCTTGTTCAAAGTCATTCGAAGCTCCTGAAGATTGTGACTTAAAGACAAGCTCTTCAGCAGCCCGTCCACCCATCAGACCAGCGATTTGTTCCATCGCATTCTTTTTCGACATTAACATCTGATCTTCACGTGGAAGCATGATAGCATATCCACCTGCGCGCCCACGTGGAACAATTGTAACCTTATGAACAACTCGTGCGTCATTTAATACAAGACCCACAATGGTATGACCTGCTTCGTGATATGCAACAGTCTTTCGTTCTTGTTCAGATTGGACACGGTTATGCTTAGCTGGTCCAGCAATTACCCGGTCTTCTGCTTCATCTAAGTCAGCAGCATCAATTTCAGTTTTGTTCCGTCGCGCAGCTAATAAGGCCGCTTCGTTTAATAGGTTAGCTAAGTCAGCCCCGACAAAACCAGGAGTCTGTTTAGCAATTTCCTTTAAATCAACGTCACTTGCCATTGGCTTGTTCTTAGCATGAACTCGTAAAATGGCTTCACGACCCTTAACATCTGGCCGCCCTACTAAAATCTTTCGGTCAAAACGTCCTGGACGCAAGAGGGCAGGATCCAAGACATCAGAACGGTTGGTAGCTGCCATCACGATGATTCCTTCATCACCTTGGAAACCATCCATTTCAACTAACAATTGGTTCAAGGTTTGTTCACGTTCATCGTGACCGCCGCCCATGCCATTTCCACGGCGCCGACCAACAGCATCAATTTCATCAATGAAGATGATTGCTGGAGCAGCTTTCTTGGCTTGATCAAACAAGTCACGAACACGACTAGCACCAACACCGACGAACATTTCAACAAAGTCAGACCCAGAGATTGAGAAGAATGGCACCCCTGATTCACCGGCAACTGCCTTAGCGAGCAAGGTCTTACCAGTACCTGGAGGCCCCTCTAGTAAAACACCAGATGGAATACGAGCACCAAGCTTAGTGAATTTCTTTGGATTCTTCAAAAATTCAACGATTTCAACTAATTCTTGTTTCTCTTCTTCTTCACCGGCAACATCTGAGAAACGAACTTTGTTTTTCTTAGCATCAGATGGCTTAGCCTTGGTCTTGCCAAAGCTCATCACTCCACGGCCACCGCCACCTTGACCAGCTTGACCCATCATCATGTAGAAGAAGAAAATCATGATGACTAATGGCAAGACAGTCAACAATAGGTTCATCCAGACACTATTAGATTCTTCAGCACGAGTACTAATCTTTACATTATGACGGTTAGCATAGTTTTGAAGTTGACTAACAGTTACGTCACTTTCCAAAACAGAACTTTGGAATTGCGTTACCTTATTGTTTCGTTGTGGTGTAAGAGCAAAGCCAGTATTGTTGGCGGAATTGTCATTATTTGGCTGGGGTTTACGGTAAGTACCCGTAACCTTATATACACCACCATTGGGCTGAAGCTGAACGCTCTTAACCTTATTACTCTTCAGTTCGGAGATAAACTCGCTTTGGGAAACTGTCTTACTTTGTCCTGTTGAGGTATTGCCCCCAAAGAAGAAGTAGGCGATTCCCATAATACACAAGAACATCACGGCATAGAAGAGAACGTTATGAGTAAAATTATTTTTTTTACGATTGTTGTTCATAACAACCTCCTATCTACCAGCAACGATATTTTATAATTGTAGTCACTATCATAGCATATTTGACAAATATTGACTATTAATTTCACAGAAGAATTAATAGTTTTATCGCCAATGTTATTAATAATATACACTACATATTTACGGATCCATAAAAATGGACGTTAATTAAGAATATCTTTAAAATACCGTCCATTTAATATTGATTTTCCGTCATCCTAATTATCTAACATTTTTAATCATTTTGGTATACAGATGGCTTCAAAATTCCAACATATGGCAAATTTCGGTAGAATCCCTTGTAGTCAAGACCATACCCAACCAAGAATTCTTTAGGAACCGTAAAGCCAACATAGTCAGGGTCAACATCTACTTTCCGACCTTCTGGCTTATTTAATAATGAACAAACCTTGATACTCTTTGCTCCCCGGTCAGCTAAAAGGTCCATCAAGTATTTCAAAGTACGACCAGTATCAACAATATCTTCCATAATTAGAACATGCCGGTCTTTAACATCTGTTTTCAAATCATGAATAAGTTTAACTTTTCCAGTCGAACCTAAGCCACCAAAATAACTAGAAACATCAATAAAGTCGATTTGGGCCATGATGTCTAGCCGTTCGATCATATCAACAGTAAATAAAACTGCCCCGCTTAAAACGGAAATGATAATTGGTCGTTTATCCTTATAATCTTTTGTTAAGTCCGTTGCTAATTCGTCCATTCGTTTGCCAAGCATTTCTTCACTATATAAGACACGCTCAATATCGTTATTCATTTACCTTCTTCTCCTTATTTTTTATTCCAATAAAACATGGCTGCCACGTCTGCTGATAGCCGGTTGGCCGTTCAAACCAACTCCACTTTCGATTAACTATCCAGACAACCTCGTCATGCGCATCAACTAGGACCATTTGCTGGTCACGCTGTTTTCGGGAAACTTTTTGGTCGATTAGAACCCGTTTAGCTAACTGGTGATGACCATTTTTCAAGCGAATACGATCTTTTTGTCGCCATTGTCGTAGCCGTAGTGGAAATTGATCAGGAGCAAGCCATTGCGAAACTACCTGTTCTTCATCCTTAAAAAACGACTTTTCAGCTGACACTGCCATTAAGTTTATTGAATCTACTTGATACCATTGTTCCAATTTTATCACATGATCTTGGGGCTTTTGTAGGTTCTCAAGCGGATTATCTATTTTTTTTAACGCACAAGTAGCGTAGGTTTTCTCAAGAATATATTGGTGCGACAATTTAACGATTTGCTGTGGCTTTTTCTCGTTTTCTAAGGTCTGCAGCAATTCATCAAGTTGTCGGTCCTTAATATCATATATCCCTTGTTTATTAAACCATTGTCGTAAAATTTCTTTTCGAATAATTTCCTTGTTTTTCGATAATCTTGCCAGGCTCATCCTTCCTTGTTGATCAATACATGTTGCTAATTGATCTGCAACTTCTTGGTCACGCCAGGCAATAAGATCCGTTAACTGTTGATGATAGCTTTCGAGGTGAGAAAGCAACTGAGGATTTTCCTCTTCAAGCATTGGGATTATCGCATGTCGAAATCGATTCCGTTGAATGTTCAAGTCCTTATTTGTCTTATCCTCATACCACTTAAGATGATGCTGTAAAGCATATTTCTTTAGCTGTTGCTTGCTAAAGGGTAAAAGTGGCCGAATTAAGGTTCCAGAAGCAAATGGTCGCCGATCCCGTATTCCCACTAATTGACTCAGTTGACCACCACGAGTCATCTTCATCAGCATTGTTTCTGCTAAATCATTTTGGTGGTGTGCCGTGAGCAGGATTTTTGCTTGGCTATCTTCCATCACTTCCCGAAAAAAATGGTAGCGGGCTTGCCGAGCAGCGTTTTCGACTCCGGTCTGTGGATGAAGAGTTTGTGGCCAGTGTGCAACCGCTAGTTTTAAATCATTTTGTTTACAATATTGCCGAATAAACTGTTCTTCAAGCCGACTTTGTTTTCGTAATTCATGGTTCATATGGGCAACGATAATATGTGGACGATCCCTTAACGGCAAGTGCTGCAAGAGATCTAAAAGAACCATCGAATCGACCCCGGTTGAGACAGCCACTACTACCTTATCCTGGGTAGTAAAAAAGCGACTCCTTACTAGGTGTCGCTCAAATGCTTGTTGTAAATCCGCCATATTAGCTCCGTCGACCACCACGGCCGCCACGCTTACCATCAGTTTGACGCTTCAAAGTAGATAAACGTGATTCACTTTCTTTTAAGTAGCCAGCTAACATGTCATTAAAGTCTTCGTGTTGGTGACTGTTGTGGTGGCGTCCACTAAAACCACCACGAAAGTTATCATTGTGACCACGGAAATTATTATTCCGTTCGTGGTGAAAATCACGATGATTATTTTCACGATGATGGTCGTTTTCATGATGATCTTGATGTTCACGAGGAGCTGCGGCCTTGATTGAAAGAGCAATCTTACCGTCATCACCAATCCGTGTTACTTTTGCTGTAACTTCATCCCCGACAGCTAATACATCATGAACGTCCTTGATATATTTATCAGAGATTTGACTGATATGTACTAGCCCTGTCTGATTATCATCTAAATCAACGAATGCACCAAAATTAGTGATTCCTGAAACTTTACCTGAAACCTTTGCTCCAACTTCAATTGCCATGAAACCTATAGATCCTCCTGAACCATCTCATATTTTTGTATTTGAGTATATCATAACTTCATCTTGAAAACGTATGAAAATAACTAAACTTCTCATTAAAAAATTAAACTGAAAAATCACCCAATTACATTCTTAATTTTAACATTTAAAATATTCTAACCCTACTAAAAACATCTTATTGAGCTAATTTTATGATCATTAGTTCAAATTGTAGATTGTCTCACCTTTTTTAGAGTAATTATATTTGGCACGGATAACCTGCTGAATATATTCGGGATTATGTAACATTTTAATCTGACGCTGTAGTTGTTGATTCTTTTGTTTTTGTTTTGTTAATTGTGATTGTGCTTGTCGAATATTGCCATTAATATCCGTTAATGTCCGTTTGCTTTGAAATATCTGAATTCCAAAGATTAAGAAGATAATCAAAAAAACGGCAATAATCCGCTGACAACGGCGCTTATGCACATGCCGATTATATGTTTTTTGATTCGAAACCTGGCGGGCATATGGGGTATTTAATTGTGAAACTTTGCTATCAGATTGTCCTTTCATCTGACATTCCCCTCCATTTTAACTTATCACGCTTTAAGTATAGCAAGATACCGCGGAGAATGTCCATATTATTATCAACTTTTTTATATCTCAGAAGACATTATAGTTGGTCAAAAGATTCTGCATAAGTTTCATCAACAATTTCATACATATCTTCCGCTTCACTCTTTTTAGTTGTTTCAACAATCCGATTAATCTTAACCGTCTCTGTCTTATTACCAAACTTAATTGTTAAAGTATCCCCAACCGCTACCCGACTGGATGACTTTGCTGGTTGACTATTAATTAAGATCCGTCCTTGGTCCGCAATTTCCTTAGCAATTGATCGACGTTTAATAATTCGTGATACTTTTAAAAATTTATCTAATCTCATTTTTCCGCTCCTTTTTCATCGGCTTGAATAACGTTTCCTAAAGCCGTTACAAATTGTAGTAGCTGGTGAAGCCAATCATCAGTTGTCATTTTGGGTTGGATAACCAGCCGAATCGTTAGTTGCTGATCGGCCTCACCAATTGTCGCTTTGAACCGCGTATTAGCTAACTCCTTAATTATTGCCGGAGCTTTAATCAAGCGACTAGCACGTTCGGTAAACTTAATATTAATATTATCCCGTTGCCGTTTAATCTCAGCAATCATCGCTAGATCAGCATGATTCTTCAATTGACTTACAAGTAATAGCGTTCCGACCGGTGCTGGGTAATCGCCAAACCGATCAATCAAGTCACCTTGAATATCAATAACTTCTTCATCTGTCTTAGCTTGGCGAATTGTTTTATATAATTCGATCTTTTGTCGTTGGTCTGCAATATAATCCGTTGGCAGGTAAGCTTCAACCCCTAACTCAACTTCAGCATCGGAGTGAATAGTTTGCTTCTTACCCTGCTTTTTAGCCACCGCATCACTAAGCATCGCCGAATATAGGTCATAACCAACAGAATCGATAAATCCATGCTGCTGTTTTCCCAAGAGGTTACCAGCTCCACGAATAGCAAGATCACGCATCGCAATCTTAAATCCAGATCCCAACTCTGTAAAATCACGAATTGCAGCCAGCCGCTTTTCTCCTAATTCGGTTAGGACCTTATTAGGTTGATACATAAAGTAAGCATAAGCCACCCGATTACTGCGACCAATCCGTCCGCGAATCTGATATAGCTGTGCTAACCCCATCCGATCAGCATTTTCAACAAAGAGGGTGTTAGCATTTGGAATATCAACCCCCGTTTCAATAATCGAGGTAGTCACTAATACATCATAATTTCCTTGAATAAACTCATAGAGGACTGTCTCCAGTTCATTTTCACTCATCTGACCATTAATATAGCCAATCCGGGCTTCAGGAACAAGGTCTTGTAACCATGCCACAGTCTCTTCGATGTCATGAACGCGATTATGAAGGTAATAAACCTGTCCGCCACGTTGCATTTCACGAATAATCCCATCGCGAATTGCACCACTATTTTGCTCCATTACATAGGTTTGGATTGGGTAACGCCCAGCAGGCGGGGTCTCAAGAACTGATAAGTCCCGTACGCCCAGCATTGACATGTGCAAGGTCCGGGGGATTGGGGTTGCCGTTAAGGTTAAAACATCAACATTATTTTTTAATTGCTTTAGTTTTTCCTTATGTTTTACTCCAAATCGCTGTTCCTCATCAACAATTAATAGCCCAAGGTCCTTAAATTCAACATCTTTTGATAGGATTCGGTGAGTCCCAACAACAACATCAACGCTTCCATCCTTTAACCCTGCTTCTGTCTCTTTTAGCTCTTTGGGCGTCTTGAAACGTGACATCAAGGCAATGTTGATTGGGAAGCCTTCAAACCGGCGCATGAGGGTGTTGAAGTGTTGCTGGGCAAGAACAGTTGTTGGCACAAGGAAGGCAACCTGCTTTCCTCCAGTGACCGCCTTAAAAATTGCCCGCATTGCAACCTCGGTTTTACCATAGCCGACATCCCCTACCAATAGTCGATCCATCGGCTTTGGCTTCTCCATATCCTCTTTAATTTCATTAATACTCCGCAACTGATCACGAGTCTCATTATACGGGAAATTAGCATCAAATTGTTTTTGGAGATAATCGTCTTTCGGAAAAGCATACCCCTTCTCCGCCTCTCGCTTAGCATATAAGTCAACTAATTCATCAGCGATATCTTCAATCTTTGAAGAAACGCGCCGTTTAGTCTTTGCCCACTCGTTACCGCCAAGCTTATTGATATGCGGGGTCTTAGATTCTGATGAGACATACTTTTGGACAAGGTTTAGCTGGGTTACTGGAACATATATCTGAGCGTTATCCCGGTAATTGATGATCATGTAGTCTTGATGAACATGGTCAACTTCCATCGTCTTAATTCCACTAAAAATCCCAATTCCATGGTTGACATGAACTACGTAGTCACCCGGTTTAAGATCAGTATAATTTTTTAAACGTTCGGCATTGGCAAGTTTTTGTGGACGATGATGAACCTTTTTTACCTGCTTAAACATCTCACTTTCTGTAATAACAACCAGCCCAGCAAGCGGCATTTCAAATCCATTGTTTAAGTTAGCAGCAACAATTTGAACAACATTCGGCTCGATATTTGTTAATTCAGTTTCAGTTGCGGTGATATCAAAGTCAGCAAGCGTTTGAGCAATCTGCTTTCGCCGTTCTGGACTATTTGCCATCAGTACTACTGTTTGCCCTTGATCAATCCACCGCTGAAGTTCGGCTTTCAGTAGTGGCATTTGACCAAAGAAACGTTGCATGGTTCTGCTTTTTAGGTCGGTAATTTGGCTAAGCTTAATATTACCGAGACCTTTTTTAAATAAAGCGCCATAAATTTGCGGATGCGGGTCTTTTTTTATTATGGCCGAGACGTCATTGCTAAGATCTGGAACATCCGTTAATTGATGGTGAGCAACCTTATCTTTAAACCAACCTGCATCTTCTTGAGTCATCTGCTTGGCAAATTGCTTTATCCGTGTCAGGTCATCAAAGTAAATCGTCCCATTATCAGGAAGATAATCAAATAAGGAATGCTTCGCCGGATAAACCAGATTGCTAAATTCTAAAAGTTCATTAGGCAAGTGCTGGTTCTTAAGCGCGTTTAATAATGGTTCAAAGCGGTTAGCCACCTGCTGTTCAATATCAGCATCATCAGCACTTAACTCCTTCACTACTTTTTTATATTCAGTATCTAGCGCTTCATACACCCGCGAAAATTCAGTCCCCGGGATAATAAAATCTGTCGCTGGTAGTATCTGAACTTCTTCAACATTATCAATACTCCGCTGGGTACTAGCATCAAAATACCGGAGTGAATCAACTTCTGTATCAAAAAGATCAATTCTAACCGGATTATCGGTATTTAAGGCATAGATATCAATAATCGACCCACGAATTGCAAAATCACCAGGCCGCAAGACCATTTTTTGAGATTGGTACCCCATTGCGTTTAATTGTTGCCGAATTTTAGCTGGATCCACTTCTCCGCCAGTCTTAATCTTTAACGAGGACTGGGCAAAGTATTCTGGTGAAATAATATTGCGCCGTAACCCCGCAGCAGATGCAACCACAACTGCTGGTTCTTTATTAATCAACGCATTTAAGGCCAGAACCCGCTGAAGACGATAGTTAGGAGAACTAGTTGCTACTTCTGCCGCTAAAACCTCTTCAACCGGAAATTGGTAAACACGACTGGCAGGAAGAAGGTTCTCTAAGTCACTAGCTAATTCCTGCATATGGGAAATTGTGTCGGTCACCACTAGAATTGGTTGCTGTCCTTCTTTAGAAAGGGCACTCAGTAATTCTGTTCGCGCCGATCCAGAAATCCCTGTTATCAATTGATGGTTTTTTGGTTGGAGATCAGCCGTAATTTGTTTAAATGATGGCGTCTTCTCGATTAGATTTTCTATTTGCACCATCAACGCCACCTTTCTATTTTAGTTATAGGTATTCATTAACTTGGCAAAGTCTTCTCCATTAATCCAGTCTTCTAATGCATGCTCAGCGTGTTCAACGGCTTGGTCAAATTTAGGTCGTTCTTCTTTAGAAAATTTACCTAAGACGTGACTAACCACCGTTCCATGTTGGGGATGGTCAATTCCTACTTTTACCCGGTTAAAGTTCTTGGTTCCCAACGCGCTGATAATACTTTTAAGCCCATTATGACCACCAGAAGCCCCATGTGTTTTTAAACGTACTTTGCCAACAGGCATATCCAAGTCGTCATTAACAATTACGAGATCATCCAAGTCAATACCATAATAATCTACTAATGGTCCGACTGCTCGTCCTGAATCATTCATGAACGTCGTTGGCTTGACTAACATTACTTTTTCACCATTAATTACCCCACTAACTGCTACTGCTTCTTGTTTTAGGTGGGTGAATGCTCCCAGGTGATAATCTCGTGCTAGTTGATCAACCACCATAAAGCCAGTATTATGACGGGTCTCATCATACCGCGTCCCAATATTTCCTAAACCAACAATCATTTTCATTGTTCTTTCATTCCTTTCACGCAAAAAAGCCGCACGGTCACTCTTCCCGTCCAGCATAAATTTTAACTAGTATTATACCCTATGTTACTTTTTTCAGCATACTAATTTGAATTAGCAGCATAAATCTTCTAATCTTTTTCTAATCCTTTTGATAGAAATGTGTTATTATAGTGAGTGCATTTAATCGATAAAAAGGATGTTAATTATGATTTTCAATTCATTAATCAAACCCAAAGCAACCTTAACAACTCTTCCAGAAACAGCGACATTAGATGAGGCTCTGACCATCTTGGAGGATACCGGTTATCGGTGTGTACCAGTTCTCGATAAGTCAGGAAAGATTTTTCGGGGAAATATTTATAAAATGCATCTTTACCGGCATAAAGCACGACAGGGGGATATGCACTTACCGGTAACTGCATTATTAAAGAATGCCACTAAATTCATCTCAATTAATGCGGCTTTCTTCTCTATCTTCTTCGCTATTCGCGATCTTCCATATATTGCGGTATTGGATAACAATAACCAGTTTTATGGAATCTTAACCCATAATAGTCTTTTACGAATGTTAGCTGCTGGCTGGAACGTGAATAATGGGAGTTATGTTTTAACTGTTATCACTCCTGATGAACGGGGAGCACTGGTAACGGCTGCCAAAGAAATCACTCGTTTTTGTCAGATCGTAAATGTCATTTCGCTCGATCCAGAAGACGAAACAATGAAACGAGTCTTATACACGTTGCCTGCTGATGTTACTAAAGAAAAGATGGAACGAATTGTTAAACGACTTGAGAAAAAAGGGTTGGAAGTTTCAGAAATTGAAGACTTGCACCAAAGTTATTAAATCTTAAAGCGACCTGTGATTAACTTAACCACAGATCGCTTTTTAATTTTCAAAATATTAATTTCCGTTGGCGATTCCTCACCCAATTTTCCCACCTGCTTTCAACACTTATTTTGCATTAACCACAACGTTTCCTAAACCGCTATCGAACTCAACTTCCCACTTACCAGCAGTGAGCTTAGGTGGTAAGACAAATGTTCCAGATGATACCATTTGACCCTTGGTAAATGCTTTTCCTTGTTCAGCTAATTTTTGCACTAACCATTGAAGAGACTTAAAGGGATTGCCCAAAACTTCTGATGATACCCCTTCTTTTAATTTCTCACCATCTTTGAATAAAACGGCATGAACATTAGCAGCATCGTCAACGTTTTCAAACACACTATCTGCATCATGTTCTTCACCATATACAACAAGACCACCAACAGCACAATCAGCCATTACATTATATTTTCCTAAATCTGGAAACCAGTCGACAAAACGTGCATCAGGCAATTCTAAGGCTCCCGCAACAGTTACTTTCTGAAATAAATCTTCTAATGTATCACTCGGCTGCAAGTCTTCTTTTGCACGGAAGGTTAATTCAACTTCTAATAGCGGTTCGTTTAACATCTGCAAGTCAACATCCGCTGGTGATTGTAGGAATCGTTCAGCAACTTGTTGTCCGTACAATGGTGAATCAGCATCAAACATGTCTTGAGTTTCTTTACTAGTTAACGAAACTTTATAGCCTGCAGTTGGCTTTCCTTTTAACTTTACTACCGCATCTTGAACTGCATATGCGGTTTCATCATCAGTAACAACGTCTTTCCATTCTTCCTCTTTCAACGGCGTATTAGTGTCATAAGCTTCAAAAAGAGCCTTAGCAAATTCTTCCTGTCGTGCGTTTAATTCAGTCATAATAATTACCTCCAAGACAAAATATTTTCTTAAAATTTAGAAAGAAAAAAGCGTCCTTACATTGCTTTATCGCAATTGTAAGAACGCTTCTGCGCGGTACCATCCTACTTTGATCAACTCGTAGTCAATCCTCTCATTCACAAACAATCATTTGTGGCCAAAATAATGGATGGCAGCCAACCTCAGCTTACTTGGTTTCAGCCGGTAACTCAGGAACGATTAACAATTAGAAATCTCGATCAGCTCACACCACCCGCTAATTCTCTGTCACCAATTTCAAATCGTTATTTCCTTCAACGTTTTTCTAATCTAAATTTAATTGTTGGATATAATATACCGGTCATTCCCTAACTTGTCAATAACTATTATGAGATTTTTTTAATTTTATTTGATATTAACTTTGGTTTCAGCTGGTTTCGTCTCGGCAAGAACCTTCCCATGTCGAATATTATAAAGAACTTCAACATGCTTATTAAGGGCATTATAAAAGTCGTGGGCATTCAATAAGATACAGTTTGCAGGTTTTCCTACTTCAATTCCATAATTATCACTAATATGCAATGTCTTAGCACCGTTATAGGTTACGTAATTAAAGGCATCTTGCAGTTGGTGATACCCCATCAAGTGAGCAATATAAACACCCATCGTAACTGCATCTAACATGTTACCATCACCGAGGGGATTCCACGGATCTTGGATATCATCCTCACCAAAGGAAACATTAATCCCCGCTCCTGTTAATTCCTTAATCCGGGTAACGCCGCGACGCTTTGGGTAAGTATCGAAGCGGCCGCCAAGGTGAACATTGACTAATGGATTAGATACAAAGTTAATATCACTCATCTTTAATAGACGGAATAATTTATAAGTATAAGCATCATTATATGATCCCATCGCTGTCGTATGACTTGCTGTGACCCGATCCTTCATCCCTCGTTCATAAGCTTCGGTCGCTAAAACTTCAAGATTACGCGAAGCTGGGTCATCGATTTCATCACAGTGAACGTCAACTAAACGATCATACTTATCCGCGAGAGCCATTAAGAAATGGACGGATTGCCAACCATATTCAGTTGTAAATTCAAAATGGGGAATACCACCAACGACATCTAATCCTTCTTTGACCGCCTGTTCCATTAGTTCACGTCCATGAGGATAGCTAAGAATACCTTCTTGTGGAAATGCAACCAACTGCAAGTCGATCTGGTCTTTTAATTCTTCACGCAATTCAAGAAGAGCACGGGCGGCAATTAAATGAGGATCAGTCACATCAACATGGCTCCGTACGTGTTGCATTCCATGACCAACCATATTTAGTAATGTCTTTTTCGCACGCGATTTAACATCTTTCTTAGTTAAATCTTGTTTCCGCTCACTCCAAATCCGGATACCATCAAATAAAGTTCCCGTTTCATTCCATTCTGGCTGACCAGCAGTAAGTGTAGCGTCTAAGTGAACATGAGAATCAACAAATGGTGGTAAAAGTAAATTTTCTTTACCATCAATAATTTCTTCACCGTCATGGGGCGTTAAGTTAGCCTTAATCTCACTAAATTTTCCATTGATAATTCGAACATCGACTACTTCTTCATGATTATCAACATGGACATTTTTTAATAGCATAATTCATCTTCCTTTCGGTCAACCAGCAACATAATTCCATAATATAGAATACCACTCAAACACATATCAATAAATGTGGCCCCAATCGTATTTACGAAGATTGGCAACTGATGAACACCTAAGAAGAAAGCAACCCCGATAGCAAAAACAATAATTGCTACCCAGTTGACGCCGCCGCGATACCAATATTTCCCACCAACTTTACCTAATTCATCAACATCGTATTGCCGGTGAGCGCGGAAATAAAAATCAGTACAAATAATGGCAATCGTAGGTCCTAATACCATCCCCACATAATCAAGGAACGATTCAAAAGCACTCAAGAAACTACCGACAAACATTGGGATAAAGGTCACAACTGTCGCAAGCAATACTACGATCCATAATGAATACTTTAATTTGAGCTTTGTAAAGATATTTGAAAGAGCAGATCCAGCCGCTAATAAGTTAACAGCATTTGCCGTCATCGATGTCAAAATAATAACAAGGAGGGCAACTATCCCTAGCCCTAATTTACTAGCAATCGTTGACGGATCGGAGTTATTTGCATTATATCCCCCACTTGAAATTGCAATACTAATTGTTGAAATCAAGCCGATAAAAGCAAACCATACAACCCCTAGTAAAGCACCAAGAAATGGCGTCAAAGTCGCATTCTTTTCTTTAGCAGTAAAGCGAGTGAAATCAGCACCGGCAGTTACCCAGGCTAAATTAAAAGCTGCTACGTAATCGACTGCCGCGCCGACTGCCATTTTTGATTGCGCAGGAACATGCCAATTTACAATTTGACTGAAGGAAACGGTTCGAAAAACAGCTACTGACTCCCAAATGACGAATACAAGAACAAGAATTATCCCTAAGCGTTCAATCATTTGAACTGAACGTGATCCGCTAGAAACACTAATAATATGGAGAATGCTCATGATAATAATCCCGACTACTAGCCCTAAATAGCCGCCATGCTGTCCCCACACAGGCCATCCTAATAAGTCATGGAAAAGAATGCTTACCGATTGGGCAGCAATAAAAGTATTAACCGCTGTCCAACCAATAAATTGGGTAATATTAACTAATGATGGGAGATAACTGCCCCGTTCACCAAATGAAGCACGACTTAAAGTCATCGTCGATACTCCTGTTTTATAACCAATGTAACCTACCAAACTTAAAAATACATATGATAAGGCAGATGACAATACTAAGACCTTCATGGCAACCGAAAATCCACAAGCGGCGAGCACTCCGCCGACAAACCATGTCCCATTATTGGCATTTGCGCCGACCCACGTGGCAAACATATCCCAAGTATTAGTTTTTCGGTTCTTCATTGGAATACTAAAAACCGTTGTCCCTTTTTGCTCTTTCACAAGATATCCTCCTTAGACCTAAAAAGCTCTAGTCCCTTTAATGGTCCTAGAGCTTTACAAAAGAGGAAGCATAGTTTTGTGTCCACTATGCTTATATTACTTTGTCTTTTGTAGTCTCTCTGGGCTACATTAAAAGAACCGTGATTAATTTAATAGTGAGTATACGAGTTCTGACACAAATTGTCAAACTCATTTATTTTCATCATAGGCAGCATTCAACCCCACACTAATTGTTAATGCTTTATCCACTTTTGCCATTGTCTCTGGCGATAAGTGAGCAATTCGGTCTTTCAATCGTTGTTTATCAATCGTACGTAATTGCTCCAATAAAATGACCGAATCATGAGTTAATGGTAACGACTTACCTTTTAGTTGGACATGAGTAGGCATCTTCTTTTTTTGCATTTGGGCAGTAATCGCAGCAATGATTACTGTTGGACTATAATGATTTCCCACGTCATTTTGAAGGATCAGGACTGGACGTACACCACCCTGTTCCGATCCAATTACCGGGGATAAGTCTGCGTAATAGATGTCACCCCGTTTTACTTTTCGTTTTGTCATTACCTTCGCTTCCCTTAATTAATTACTTTGGCGATAAATGCGATGAACCCGATTACTAATATTAGTTAGGATTTCATAGTTAATAGTTCCAGCCTGCTCAGCTAAATCAGTTGCTGTAATTTCTTGATCACCGGACTTGCCCATCAATACTACTGGAGTGCCGACTGGGTAATACTTAGGAAGGCGAATCATCATTTGATCCATACATACTCGTCCGGCAATATCACAAAATTGACCGTCAACTAATACTTTATAACCAGTCATACACCGTGGATAACCGTCAGCATAACCAATTGGCAAGGTGGCTAACCATTCATCTTGCTCCGCCGTATAAGTGGCACCATAGCTGACAGATCTCCCTGCCTTTAACTGCTTAACAAAAGAAATTGATGAAACTAATGAACTAACGGGCTGTAAATCAAGCGTTAATTCCAAGTCACGTCCAGATGGGTTTTGTCCATACATTGAAATACCCATGCGAATTGTGTTAGCAGTGATTGTCTTCCGATGCCATAAACCGGTCGCCGAATTTGCCATATGAACATACGGTGGCAGTTCATCAAGGCTAGCAATAAATTGATGCCAACGTTGGACCTGCTGATTAAAGTAATTTTCATCAGGACTATCAGCAGTTGCAAAATGGGTAAACATCCCTTCAAATTCAAATTCAGGACTATCAAGCAACTTAACAGCTTGCTTAAATGTATCTACCTCTGTAAAACCAATCCGACCCATTCCTGAATCAATCCCAAGATGAACCTTTAATGGTTTCTTAGGCTTGGCAACTTGTGCTAACTGATGGTATTGTTCAAGCCAATCTAAGGAGCCGACCGTTAAAGAAACTCCGGCTTGAGCAGCAATCAATGCATCTTCAACTGGCGTAATTCCAAGGACAAGCGTCATGGCTTCAATACCGTTATCCCGTAATTCTAATGCTTCATCTAAAATCGCCACGCATAACCCACTTGCACCACTAGTCATTGCTGTTTGGGCAACTGGAATCAATCCATTGCCATAAGCATTTGCTTTTACAACGGCAAGAATCCTATTATTGGGGGGCAATACTTTTTTCTGTTCTTGAATATTATGACGTAATGCATCTAAGTCCACTATTAATGATGTATCTCGCAAACGACCATTAACCATTTATTTATTCTCACTTTCTAAAATTACTTCTGTCATTACTAATGTGGCAGTATGACTCACTG
Source organism: Limosilactobacillus reuteri (assembly GCF_020784725.1). Lineage (GTDB taxonomy): Bacteria > Bacillota > Bacilli > Lactobacillales > Lactobacillaceae > Limosilactobacillus > Limosilactobacillus reuteri_F. The sequence continues at coordinate 88,730 of NZ_JAJGTZ010000041.1, read as the reverse complement.
AAGCATGAGCATTACCATTATACGGCGATTTAGTCACAATCGGCGCACCATATTGGTTATCAATGATTTCAATATCATGAAAGCCTAGTTTAGCACCAATCCCCGTTCCGTATGCTTTAGCAAAAGATTCCTTTAGTGACCACCGACCAGCAAGATATTCTGCTGAGCGCTGACCGCTAAATTGACTATATTGTTCTAGTTCAGTCGGTGTCAATACATGCTGGATGAATTGAGAATGCGCTGTCGCAGCTTTCTTAACTCGTTCAATCTCGGTTATATCGATTCCAATCCCCTTAATCATCGAGCGTTCGTCTCCTTAATTCTCACTAGTATCTACCGCTTAATCTTATCGAAAATAAGCGCTTCTTGCAATTATTGTTACATTAGTCCATCATTGTCATGTCATATAAAATTATAAATAAAGTTTATATTTTTATAGTTACAATTAGCTCAGAAAAAGTTATAATTTTAAGGCAATAAGCATTCTTATTTTTGAACATTTCATTAATTTTTCCTTAAGGATTTTATAGTAAGGTGAAAGTAACTCACCCTATTAGCCGAGATGCATAATTAATGGTATTCTTGATATGAATGTCAATTACAAATTTATAAAGATGAGAGAAGGAGAACTATGGCTCAGATTATTCAACGCCATCCTGCATTACAATTCATCTTAAAAACATTATTTTACTTTGTAGTGCTTCTTTTATTAATCTACCTTTATGGTTATTATGGAGCAGGCCAAGAGCCATTTATCTACAACGAATTTTAATGCGGAGGAAATAGATAATATATGAGTAAGAATATTATTACCGTCTTTGAGCAAATTGCCAAGGACAACTCAACGCGGATCGCATATGATGAAATGGGTAAAACGACCACTTATGCGGACTTAAGCTCAGCAGTTGATACTTTAGCGGCATGGCTTAGTACTCAATCTTTGCCTGATCGTAGTCCGATTCTCGTATATGGTGATCATCAAGTTGAAATGATTATTAGCTTTTTAGCAGCACTAAAAGCTGGGCACACTTATATTCCAGTGTCCAACGATTCAGCAATTCCACGGATGCAATCAATCTTGAATACTGCTAAACCAGCGATGATTATTGCTGTTAATGATTTCCCAAGTAATGATCTTCAATTTGAGGCCCCAATTGTCGATCATCAACAGCTTGAAAAAATTTTGGCAACACCACAAACTTTTAATACTTCAGCAATGATTAATGGTGACGAACTAGCTTATGTTCTCTTTACATCTGGAACTACCGGTTCGCCAAAAGGGGTTGAAGTTAGTCACGATAACTTTATGACTTTCATCGACTGGATGTTAAGCGATGAATTTAAGATCAAAGCACATGCTAATTTCTTAGGGCAACCACCATATTCATTTGATCTTTCGAATATGTACTGGTTACCAGCACTACTTAATGGTGGGACAATCAAGGCGCTTCCTCACGAAGTTGTTGAGAATTTTGGTCAGCTGTTTACTGCTTTACCAAGCCTTGATCTTGAGGTATTTGTAGGGACGCCATCCTTTGCTGATATGTTAATGCTTAGCCCGGCATTTAACCAACAAAAAATGCCAAGTTTGAAGACCTTTCTCTTCTGTGGTGAAGAATTAACAGTAAAAACTGCCAAAGGATTACACCAACGATTCCCAGATGCCCAAATTTTTAACACTTATGGTCCGACTGAAACAACGGTTGCCGTATCAGGAATTGAGATTACGCCTGAAATAATTGAAAATAATGACCGCTTACCAGTTGGCTATGCAAAGCCAGGGGTTAAATTATCCATTTGGAATGGCGATCAAGAAATCACTACTCCTGGTGAACAAGGTGAAATTGTAATCAGTGGTAATAGTGTGGCACGTGGCTACATGAATAATCCAGAAAAAACAGCTAAAGCATTCTTTAAGATTGATGGGGTGCCTGCTTACCGAACTGGGGATGCAGGTACCCTTGACAGCGATGGCTTACTTCACCACAAAGGCCGCATGGATTTCCAAATTAAATTACATGGTTACCGGATTGAACTTGATGAAGTTCGTGCCAGCCTTGAAAAGAGTCCTTTAATCAAACAAGCAGTTGCGGTTCCGAAATATAATAAAGACGGCAAAGTTACGCACCTGATTGCTTATGTTATTCCAAACGAAGCGACTGAAGATACGGCTGGATTAACAAAGCAGATTCGTGAAAGCTTGGATGGCTTAATCATGCCATATATGATGCCTACCCAATTCGTTTACCGTGAATCATTTCCAATGTCTGCAAATGGCAAGATTGCAGTTAAACAAATGATTGCTGAGGCTAACAAGTAATGATTGATTGGATTTCAAACCTTCCTAATTTCAGTGCTTATGGAACCCCGGTATACTTCTTCTACTTACTTCTTGCTATTTTACCGTTGGGAATCGGCCTTTACTTTGGGAAGAGGTTTAGCTGGTATGAAGCATTAATTAGTTTCATTTTTATCTTCTTAATGTTCGATGGTTCAAGCTGGCAACAAGGAATTTCATTAATTGCTTATGTTATTTACCAGACAATTATTGTGATGGCTTATCATCGCTACCGGCAAAATAATAATTCAAGTGGTATTTTTTACTTCACTGCCGCCTTATCAATTTTGCCGATTGTAATTGTTAAGCTTTCACCAGCAATGGTTGGTCATAACTCTCTCCTTGGTTTCTTGGGAATTAGTTATTTAACTTTCCGGGCAGTCGGAACAGTAATTGAAACGCGTGATGGAATGATCAAGGAGATTTCCCCATGGAAGTTCATTCGTTTCATTCTGTTCATGCCAACCATTACTTCTGGACCAATTGATCGTTACCGGCGTTTTGAAAAGGATTATAAAAAGGTCCCCACCCGCGAGGAATATTTGAATCTTGTTAATACGGGAATTTTCTACTTATTCCTTGGGTTCTTGTACAAATTTGTCATCGGTTATTTCTTTGGTCAGCATTTTTACCCCTTCTTTGAAAAAGCGGCCTTAGCTGATCCATCATTTCCTTCTTGGAACTTAGTCGGTGTTATGTACACTTACGGACTTTACTTATTCTTTGACTTTGCTGGTTATTCTTTGTTTGCAGTTGCTATTAGCTACTTTATGGGTGTGCGTACCCCAATGAACTTTAAGCAACCTTTCAAATCAAAAAACCTTAAAGAGTTCTGGAATCGTTGGCACATTAGCCTTTCTTTCTGGTTCCGTGATTATATTTTTATGCGGTTCGTCTTTCTTGCTACCAAAAAACGGTGGTTTAAGAATCGAAATACCTTGTCATCAACCGCATATATGCTTAATATGTTACTAATGGGCTTTTGGCATGGAATTACCTGGTATTATATTCTCTATGGTTTTCTCCAAGGTCTAGGCCTAGTAGTTAATGACTGGTGGCTGCGTTTCAAGCGCAAAAACTTAAAACAGCTACCACATAATAAGTTCACTACTGGAGTTGCTATTTTTGTCACATTTAACTTTGTAATGTTTACTTTCTTGATCTTCAGTGGGTTCTTAGATACTTATCTATTCAAATAATTTTAGGAGGATTTTAATTATGCAAGAACAAATTATTAATATTTTAGCTGATGCAACTGGTCGGGACACTGCAGACTTTAGTGATGCAAGTCAAAACCTTTTTGAAAGTGGGCTTTTAGACTCAATGGCAACTGTTAGCCTTCTTCTTGGTTTACAAGATGCCTTTGGCGTGCAAGTACCAGTTTCAGAATTTGACCGTAGCCAATGGGACACTATTGAAAAGATTGAAGAACGGGTAAAGGAGCTCCAAAATGCATAATGGCAAAAAGCTGTGGTCAATCTTTGGCCCGCTGATTGTCGCTTGTCTATTAGTAGTTCTTTTGTTTTCACTGCCGATTAGTAAAAAGCACTCAGCGGCGATTGAACATAAAGCTGCAGTATCACTAAGTCCTGTTGTTTTTAAGAACCAATCAATCAAACAACAAGCGCTCAGTGATAAGCACACCCACTATGTTCCATTCTTTGGTTCTAGTGAATTACGGCGAATGGATCGTTTCCATCCTTCTGTAATGGCTGCTCGTTATCATAACTATACCCCCTTCCTCTTCGGTTCACGGGGTACTCAATCTCTTCCGCAATTCTTTAATATTAATTCAATGGAAACGCAGATGAGAAATAATAAGGCAGTCTATATCATTTCACCACAATGGTTTACCAAGCAGGGTGTTCAACCACCAGCTTTCAAGTACTACAATGGTGAACTCGCTAACCTTAATTGGCTTCAACATGCTGATCCTAAATCACCATACGATCGCTACGTTGCAACGCGCTTAATTGCAATGCTCGGTAAAGATGGGTCTGTTTCTTCATATGCCAAAAAGATTGCAGAGGGAAAGTCCCTTAGCAGTTTTGACATGGGAGTTATCCGCTTCCGGCTTAATATGCTGGTTCATGAAGATGCCCTCTTCTCTGGTTTTCAATTAAATAACAACTATGTCAAGCATATCTTACCAAACGTTAAGGAACTCCCTCAGCGTTACAATTACAATGAACTTTATAATGATGCAATGAATGAGGCCGCACGTGATACTAATAACAACCGTTTTGGTATCAAAAACAGCTTCTATACGCAACGTGTAAAGAAAAACTTAGCGAAAACAAAGGGATCTCAACGGAATTTCAATTATACTAAGTCGCCAGAATATGGCGATCTGGAAGTAGTTTTGAATCAGTTTAAGAATACCAATTCAAATGTCCTCTTTATCATCCCACCAGTTAATTCAAAGTGGGAAAAGTACACGGGGATGGATATGAATATGTATTACCAATCTGTTGAAAAAATTAAATTCCAACTTCGTCAACAAGGATTCAATCATATTTTGGATCTTTCTCATGATGGTGATAAACCTGGATTTATGGAAGATACCATCCATATCGGTTGGGCTGGTTGGGTAAAAGTTGATAAAGCTACTAATAGTTTTATTTCTAACAAGCAACCGCAACCACATTACCAAATCAATAGTAAGTTCCTTTCACCAGAATGGACTAACTTAACCCCAACGCCTGGTAACTTACAGAAATTCCAAGAAAAATTACATTAACAAAAAGCGAGACTTGAAGGAATTTCTTCGGGTCTCGCTTTTATTAAACTACTAAATCTAATTGATCGACAACATCTTGTAATAAGCTCATTCCTGCTAAACTATTACCATGCTGGTCAAGAGCTGGACTAAAAATACCAATACCACATTTTTGCGGGGCACAAGCCAATAAGCCACCGCCAGTACCACTTTTAATAGGGAGTTCAATTTTAATTGTGTATTCTTTTGATTCTTCAAACGAACCAACTGTTGTTAATAATTTCTTCACCAGCTCATTGTCTTCATGGTTAATAAGACGCACATTATCCCAAGGTTTAATTCCATCATTTGCCAAAACTGCTCCTAAGTTAGCAAGACTCTGCGATGTCACCATCATTGAGCTTTGCATAAAATAAGTTATCAACGTTTGATCAACAGTCTCTAAGATATCCTTATCTTTCATATAATAAGCAAGCGCATGAATATCTTTATCATTCATAATTGCCGATCGAAACAAACGCTCATTTAAACTGATACATGGATCGTTGCAAATCTCCCGGCAGAAACCGAGAAGGGCATTAAAACTATTTTGCCCCATCAACTGGTCAATTAAGGCTGTCGTTAACAAGGCGGAGGAATTATTAAGGTAATTTACCCGGTGTACCTGCTCGGTCAACTCATCATCTAATAGTACCGAACTTAGGCTATAATCTGCCGAGCCATTTTCTAGTTCTGCTAAGACACGCTTATGTCCTAATCTCTTGATCGCTAATATTAAAGCTACGACCTTTGCGATGCTCTCAATCGCAAATCTCGTTCCTGCCATTCCAGCGGTCCCAATTTCGTCCTCGTCAACGTCATAAATGGCAATGCCCAGTTGCTGCGGATCAACAATTCCTAATATCGGAATATAGTTTGCAACCTTACCATGAGCTGTTTCAGCAAAGTTTTTATCAATCAATTGCTCTAATTTTTGCATCGTCAAAACCTCTCTCTCACAAGGCATAAATAACCCTGCAGCTCCTCAAGTACCAAACAAGAAAAATTAGTCCTCCTTTACACTTAATTTGCATGATGAAATAATAGCCGAATATCTACATGAGCTCATCTTCTCAGATACTAATCATCGTAATAATCGTAACAAATACATTATAAATAAATCAAATAATTCGCATAAATATTTTTATAAAAAGATAACAAAATACCCCACTCTTATTTACACTTTCTAAATAAGAGTGGGGCATTTTTAATTCATCCTAAACCAGCTTAAGTTTATCAAACGACTAATTAATTTAATCGCGTTTTTTACCTAATCCTGAAAGTCCGAATAAGCCTAATAGACTTGCAATTGCTAAGCCAGCAATGCTTAAGCCACGTTCTGTTTCATTACCTGTTTGTGGTAATGTTTCCTTGCTATTTGTATCAGCAGCCTTTTCTGTCTGTTGACCAGTAGTAAGGCTAGTTCCATGACTTCCCGGTAGGTCGGTCTTGTTACTATTTTCTTGAGCTGCATTGTTATCTTGGCTAGTACTGTTACCTTCAGCTGGCGTTTCAGCATTAGTTTGGTGGTTAGAAGGATTATCAGATTCAGTAGGAGCTTTTGAAACCTTAATATTTTCAATTGCCGCAATTCCAGCTGCCTCTGCTTCACTAATTGCACTAGCAGTAGTAGCATTGTCAATCGCTGTCCGCGCATTTTCTGCTGCTTGTTCAGCTTCATTAATCAACGCTTCCTTCGCTGCTGGGCTTAGGTTAGAATTGTTGATTTCTTCCTTCTTAGAATTCAAAGCATCATCAACGTTCTTCTTTGCTTGGTCGCGAGTTTCTTCAACAGTTGGTACTTGAATGTCTAAGATTGCTTGCACGCCATTCTTCGCAGCAAGTTCAGCCGCATCATTAGTTGTTGCCGCATCAATATTCTTGTTTGCAGCAGCAGCTTCTGTTTGTGCCTGGTCAATTAGCTTTTGCTTTTCAGCATCAGTTAAGTTTTGAGCAGCGTTAATTTCAGCCGTCTTAGCTGTTAATGCATCGGCAATAGCTTGTTTAGCATCACTCTTTGCAGCATCCAGAGTTGGGATGGTTACATTCAAGATTTCGTTGATTCCTGCTGTTTCCGCATCCTTAACAGTGGCGTCAGTGGTTGCATTCTTAATATTATCAATTGCCTTAGCTGCAATCTCGTCTACTTGGTTCTTCAATGCTTCTTTTTGCGTCTCAGTCAAGTTCTTAGCTGCTTCGATTTGGGTCTTCTTAGCATCCCGAACTTGTTCAACTGCTGTAATTGAAGCATCCTGAGCATCAGTTAACGTTGGTACTGTAATATCAAGAATTGCTTGAACACCATTATCCCGAGCAGTATTAATTTCCGAACTAGTTTGAGCGTTATTTACGTTATCAACGGCGGTCGTGTATGCTGCTTGAGCCTGTTGCTTAAGATCTTGCTTAGTAGTTTCAGAAAGATTATTAGCATTATTAATTTCACTGACTTTATCAGCTAATGCTCTATCAAGGGCAGCAATGGCATCCTTTTGTTGATCTTCTCGACCAGGAACCTTAATGTCGAGGATTGCCTTAACACCATCAGTTTCAGCGTCCTTAACTGCGTCATTAGTTGTTGCCTTCGCAATATTATCCTTAGCAGTATTAGCTGCAGTTGTAGCTTCCTTAATTAAAGCATCTTTTTCAGTGTTGGAAAGGTTAGTTGCAGCATTAATTTCTGCCGTCTTTTCTTTCAATACTTCATCGATTACCTTAGTTGAAGCCTTCTTAGCATCATCAAGACTCGGAACCGTTACATTTTCAATTGCTTGAGCACCATTGTCTTCTGCAGTTTGAACATCATTATTGGTTGTAGCATTATCAATATTCTTCTTAGCCTGATCCGCTTCGTCAGTTGCTTGGTTAATCAAGTCTTGCTTTTGACTATCTGAAAGGTTTTGAGCATTATTGATTTCATTCTTCTTTTCGTTGAGAACATCATCAATCAGATTCTTTGCTTGGTCCTTTGCAGTTTCAAGACTTGGTACCGTTACATTAGCGATCGCGTTAATCCCATCTGTAGTAGCTGTTATAACTTCACTATCAGATGTTGCCTGAGCAATATTATCTTTAGCCGTATTAGCCGCGTTATTAGCTTCATCAATTAAGTTGGCCTTTTCCTCAGCAGTAATATTAGTAGCATTGTTGATTTCATTAACCTTATTAGTTAAGGCATCATCAATTGCCTTGATCGCTTCATCTTTAGTAGCTGATGTTGTTGGAACATTGATAGCATTAATCTTTTCAATCCCAGCATTCTTTGCCTCTTCAACACTTTGGTTAGTAGTTGCCTTGTTAATAGCATTCTTAGCATTCTCGGCAATGCTGTTTACCTGATTGATTAGATTTTGTTTTTCATCAGAAGTTAGCTGTGAGGCGTTATTAATTTCTGTTTCCTTTTGTTTAAGAGCATCATTAATTGCATCAATGGCATTTTGCTTAGCCTCAGCAAGAGTTGGGACTTCAATTCCTAAAATCTTATCAACGCCTGCTTGGGATGCAGCTAATGCTTGGTCATTGCTGGTTGCTTGATCAATCTTTTCAATGGCTGCATCTGCTTCTGCGTTAGCACGGTTAATTAATTCTTGCTTAGTAGCAGAATCTAAGTTTGAAGCAGCATTGATCTCATTAGTCTTGCTTTCTAAGGCATCCGCAATTGCTTGCTTAGCATTAGTCTTAACTTCATCTAAGCTTGGCACTTTAACATCAAGAATATCTTGAATACCCTTATTTTCCGCATCCTTAGCTGTTTGATCATCCTTTGCTCCATTGATTGCATTAATGGCAGTCTCAGCAATTTGATCAACTTGCTTAGTCAACTCGTCTTTTTCATCTTGGCTTAAGTTGTTTGCGTTGTTGATTTCTTTCTTCTTCGCCTCACGCACTTCATTAAGAGCATCAATACTATCTTGCTTCTTTTCATCAAGACTTGGAACGACAATATTAAGAATGGCTTCTACACCGTCTGCACTTGCTTTATCAGCATCGTCATTGGTTGTTGCCTTATTAATATTATCAAGGGCCTTATTGTATTCCGCATCAACTTGTTGAATTAAGTTGGCCTTTTCATCTGCAGTTAAGTGAGCTGCTTCATCGATTTGGGCAAGTTTAGTAGATTTAGCCTCGTCTAAGGACTTGATTGCATTCTGTTTATGATCTTCTAAGCCAGGAACCTTAGTATCAACAATTGCATCGATACCATCTTTTTCGTCCTTGGCAACTTCTGCATCATTAGAATCATTGTTAATCTTATCCTTTGCCTTGTCAGCAATATCAGTGATTTGCTTGATAAGATCATTCTTTTCTTGGTCAGATAAGTGAGTTTGATCATTAATTTCCTTCGTCTTATCTGCTAAAGCATCATCAATTGCCTTCGTGGCTTTATCCTTAGCATCATCAAGACTCGGAACAATAATATTGGCAATCTTTTCTACGCCAGTATCTCTTTCCGTAGCTACATCGTCGTTAGTTGTCGCTTGATTGATCTTATCTTTGGCTTCGTCAGCGGCGGTTTGTGCTTGATGAATGAGGTCTTGCTTCTCTTGATCAGTCAAGTGGGACGCATTATTGATCTCATCTTCTTTTTGCTTAAGAACGCCATCAATTACTTGACTAGCATCCTTCTTCGCATCATCAAGGCTTGGGACAGTGACATTTGCAATAGCTTCTACACCATCTGTAGTAGCCTTGTTGACTGCTTCATTGCTCGTGGCATTCTGAATGTTTTCCTTAGCCTTTGCCGCTTCTTCGTTGGCTTGATCAATTAAGTCTTGCTTTTGCTTATCAGATAAGTTAGTTGCATCATTGATTTCTTTAGTCTTGTTAGCTAAAGCATTATCAATTATTTGGTTGGCTTGATCCTTGGTTGATGATGTTGTTGGAACTACAATATCGTTGATTGCAGCAACTCCTGTATTCTTAGCATCTTCAACTGCTGAAATGGTAGTAGCTGAATTAATTGCATTCTTAGCTGCCTTTGCTTCTTGGTCAACTAAGTCATTCAAAATCTTAGCTTCATCGGTGGTTAATGGAGCCTTTGTAATTTCAGCCTTCTTACCAGCAACTGCATTATCGATGGCGGCATTAGCAATATCTTTATCAATGGCGAGCTTACCATTATCAACGGCAGTCTTAACCTCATCGTCAGTCTTCGCATTATCGATGGCTTCTTGGGCCTTCTTAGCGTCGGAATCGATTTGATCCTTAGCTGCTTCTTTTTGCTCATCGGTCAAGTTGTTATCTTGATCAATTGCCTTCTTAGCTTCGTCAACGGCGGTATTAAGATCAGTGGTTGCTTGATCCTTCGCTGGTGACTTAGTTGGCACCTCAATACCATTAATAGCTTTAATACCATTGCCTTCTGCTTCGGTTACTGCAGCATTTGTAGTTGCGTTATCAATTGCAGTATTGGCAGCGTTTTTGGCATCAGTAACTTCTTGCTTCAATGCAGCTTTTTCTTCATCAGTTAAGTTTGAAGAATCGATTGCATTGTTCTTTGCTTCGGCTGCTTCTGCAATAGCTTTCTTAGCTGCTTCTTTAGCTGTTGACTCAGTTGGCACTTCAGTATCATTGATATTCTTAATACCATTGTTTTGCGCACTAGTTACAGCTTCTGACGTAGTGGCATTATTGATTGCTTCTTTAGCCTCTTGAGCCTTTTGATCGACTTCATTGTTTAACGCAGACTTTTCTTCATCAGTTAATGGTGACTTAGCAATTTCGGCCTTCTTACCAGCAGCGGCATTATCGATGGCAGCATTAGCCACATCTTTATCAATTGCAAGCTGACCATTGTCAACGGCAGTCTTAACCTCATCATCAGTCTTCGCATTATCGATGGCTTCTTGGGCCTTCTTAGCGTCGGAATCGATTTGATCCTTAGCTGCTTCTTTTTGCTCATCGGTCAAGTTGTTATCTTGATCAATTGCCTTCTTAGCGTCGTCAACTGCCGTATTAAGGTCAGTGGTTGCTTGTTCCTTCGCAGCTGACTTAGTTGGAATTTGAATGTCTTTAATTGCAGCAATGCCGTTGTCTTTAGCAGTTGTTACTGCTTCATCCGTTGTTGCACTCGTGATATTTGATAGTGCATTACTGTATGCTGCTTGAACTTTATCCTTCAAAGCATTCTTTTCATCAGTAGTTAAATCGGTAGCATTATCGATTGCGTTGTTCTTAGCATCACGAGCTGCATTTAATTCCTCAATAGCTTCTTGTTGCTTTTCGGCTAGAGTTGGAATAGTGACGTTATTAATGTCTTCTAAACCTGATGTTTCCGCACTCTTAACCGCATCATTAGTTTGAGCGTCTTTGATTGCCTTCGTTGCCTCATCAGCAGCTTTATTGGTTTGATTAATTAAGTCTTGCTTTTCTTGATCAGTTAAGTGAGTAGCATTGTTAATATCACTAATTTTGGCATTCTTGGCACTTTCAATTGCATTGATTGCATCAGTCTGTGCACCGTCTAGTGTTGGGATAAATAGATCAGTAATTTGCTTGATTGCTTCATCGCGGGTTGCAGTAACTGCATCATTGGTAGTAGTTGCTGCATCATTAATCTTAGCAATTGCATCGTTAGCAATTTTATCTACTTGATTAGTTAATTCTTTTTGCTCTTCAGCACTTAGGTTAGATGCATTAGAAATTTGCTTATTCTTAGCATCTTGAACTTGCTTAATTGCATTAATTGCATCTTGTTTAACTTGATCCAAACTTGGAACAGTCACATTAGCAATATCTGCAATACCCTTGTTTTGTGCGGCAGTGACGGCATCATTAGTAGTAGCATTTTCAACATTATCTTTAGCAGTATTAGCTGCTTCAGTTGCTTGATTGATTAAGTCTTGCTTTTCATCAGTACTTAAGTTGGATGCATTATTAATTTCATCTGTCTTAACTTTAAGAGCATTGTCAATTGCAGTGTTGGCGGCCTTCTTAGCATCTTCTAGTGAAGTAAAGCTAATACCTTTAATGTTGTCAATTCCTGCATTGGCTGCATCGCGAGCAGCATCATTGGTAGTGGCATTTTCAACATTATTCTTAGCAGTAGTTGCTGCCTCATTTGCCTGATCAACTAATTTTTGCTTTTCGGTATCATTCAAGTTAGAAGCATTGTTAATCTCATTTACTTTAGAGTTCAATGCATCATCAATAGCTTGGTTAGCATTCTTCTTAGCATCATCAAGACTTGGAATAGTGACATTTTCGATGTTTTGAACACCAGTAGTTGCAGCAGCTTTAGCATCATCATTTGTTTGAGATTGGTTGATGTTGTTAATTGCTTCAGTTGCGGCATTAGTTGCATCATTGATCAAACTTTGCTTTTCATCTTGAGAAAGGTTAGAAGCATTGTTGATTTCGTTAGTCTTGGCATCTAAAGCCTTGTTAATAAGATCAATGCTTTCCTTCTTAACATCAGACAAGTTTGGAACTGTTACATCAGCAATTGCTTTTTCACCGTTGGTTTGGGCAGTCTCAACATCAGCATTAGTAGTGGCATTGTTGATATTATTTTTAGCAGTATCTGCTGCTTCAGTTGCTTGACTGATTAAGTCAGTCTTTTCTTGAGTGTTAAGGTTTGAAGCACTATTGATTTCATCAGTCTTAATTTTTAATGCTTTATCAATTGCCTTAATAGCATTGTCCTTAACTGTAGAAGTAGTTGGCACTTCAATCTTGTTAATTGCATCTACACCACTGTTTTGTGCAGTAGTTACTTCTGCAACAGTAGTAGCATCAGCAATATTTTGTTTTGCACTATTTGCCTCAGAGTTAATCAGATCTGTGTAAGTCTGTTTCTCTTCAGTAGTTAATGGATCTTTGATTTCTTTAAGCTTACCAGCAGCTGCATTATCGATCGCTGCATTAGCAACTTCTTTATTAATTGAAATCTTGCCGCTGTTAAGTGCATCGTTTACATCGTTGTCAGTTGTTGCGCTATTAATTGCTTCTTGTGCCTGCTTGGCGTCAGCGTCAATTTGGTCTTTAGCTGCTTGCTTCTCTTCATCAGTTAAGTTGCTATCTTGATCGATTGCTTTCTTCGCTTCATCAACAGCAGTGTTAAGGTCAGTGATTGCCTTTTCTTTATTTGCTGATGTTGTTGGAACTTCAATGTTTTCAATTGCAGTAATACCATTGTTTTGTGCTTCCGTTACTGCAGCGTTGCTAGTTGCGTTATCAATTGCTTGATCTGCAGCATTTTGTGCGTCGGTAACTTTTTGTTTCAATGCAGCTTTTTCTTCATCTGTTAAGTTTGAAGAATTGATTGCAGCATTCTTTTCATCAGCTGCCTTAGCCACAGCTTCCTTGGCTGCTTGTTTTGCAGCTGATTCAGATGGCACTGAAGTTTCATTGATATTCTTAATACCATTTTCTTGTGCACTGCTTACAGCTTCTGGAGTAGTTGCATTATTGATTGCTTCTTTAGCAACGTTGGCCTTTTGATCTACTTCATTGTTCAAAGCAATCTTTTCTTCGTCTGTTAATGGTGACTTAGAAATTTCATCCTTCTTACCAGCAACGGCATTATCAATGGCTGCATTAGCAACATCCTTATCAAGGGCTAACGTACCATCGGCAACAGCATTCTTGACATCATCGTTAGTCGTAGCATTGTTGATGGCTTCTTGAGCAGTCTTAGCATCAGAGTCAATTTGATCCTTAGCTGCTTGCTTTTGCTCATCAGTTAAGTTGTTATCTTGATCAATTGCTTTCTTAGCATTTTCAACTGCCGTGTTAAGATCAGTGACTGCCTTTTCCTTAGCATTTGATTTAGTTGGTACTTTAATACCATTAATTGCATTCACACCATTGGTTTGAGCTTTAGTAACTGCAGCGTTGCTAGTTGCATTATCAATTGCTTGATCTGCAGCAGTTTGTGCATCAGTAACTTTTTGCTTCAACGCAGCTTTTTCTTCATCTGTTAAGTTTGAAGCATCAATGGCTTTATTCTTTTCATCAGCTGCCTTAGCCACAGCTTCCTTGGCTGCTTGCTTTTTAGCTGATTCAGCTGGAACTTTAGTATCATTAATATTCTTAATTCCATTTTCTTGAGCGTTAGTTACAGCTTCAGAAGTAGTTGCAGCGTCAATTGCTTTCTTAGCACTCTTAGCTTCTTGGTCCACTTCATTGTTTAAAGCAGTCTTTTCTTCGTCTGTTAATGGTGACTTAGAAATTTCTACTTTCTTACCAGCAACGGCATTATCAATGGCGGCATTAGCAACATCCTTGTCAATGGCTAACGTACCATCGGCAACAGCATTCTTGACATCATCGTTAGTCGTAGCATTGTTGATGGCTTCTTGAGCAGTCTTAGCATCAGAGTCAATTTGATCCTTAGCTGCTTGCTTTTGTTCATCAGTTAAATTACTGTCTTGATCAATTGCTTTCTTAGCATTTTCAACTGCTGCGTTAAGATCAGTTGTTGCTTGGTCTTTAACATCTGATTTGCTTGGTACGTCAATGCCATCAATTGCATTGACGCCTTTTTCTTGGGCTTTAGTAACTGCAGCGTTGGTAGTTGCATTATCAATTGCTTGATCTGCAGCATTTTGTGCGTCAGTAACTTCTTGCTTCAAGGCAGCTTTTTCTTCGTCTGTTAAGTTTGAAGAATCAATTGCATTATTCTTTGCAGTTGCTGCGTCAGCTACTGCCTTCTTAGCTGCTTCTTTAGCTGTTGACGTAGTTACTTCAATACCATTAATTGCATTAACTCCATTGGTTTGAGCTTCGGTCACTGCTGCATTTGTTGTTGCATTATCAATTGCTTGATCTGCAGCATTTTGTGCTTCAGTAACTTTTTGCTTCAAGGCAGCTTTTTCTTCATTTGTTAAGTTTGACGCATCAATTGCATTGTTCTTTGCAGTTGCTGCGTCGGCTACTGCCTTCTTAGCTGCTGCTTTGACTGCTGATTCAGTTGGAACTTTAATACCATCAATTGCAGTAACACCATTATTTTGTGCTTCAATTACAGCATCATTAGTCGTTGCCTTAGTAATTTTTTCTTTTGCCTTATCTGCAGCTGTATTGGCTTCTTGTGTTAACGTACTCTTTTCATCAGTAGTTAAATCACTAGCGGAATTGATCTCTTCTAATTTCTTAGTTAAAGCATCGTCAATTGCTTTCTTTGCATCAGATTTCACAGTATCTAAGCTTGTTGGAACAATCTTCTTAATTGCATCCACACCAGCTTGGCCTGCTTGAGCTGCTTCGTTGTTTGTCGTAGCAGTTTCAATATTTCCTTTAGCTTTATTGGCTTCAACAGTTGCTTGATCAATTAGATCTTTCTTTTCTGCATCACTAAGATTATCAGCTTTATTAATTGCCTCAGTTTGAGCAGTAAGAGCATCATTTACAGCCTTAGTTGCTGCTTTCTTAGCAGCCTCTAAGCTTGGAACAGTAACATTATTAATATTAGTTGTTCCTTCATCTTGTGCAGTCTCAATTGCCTCAGCTGTGGTTGCTTTATCAATGGCTTCTTTAGCATTATTAGCTGCATCAGTTGCTTCTTTGATTAATTGATCTTTAGTTGTTTGATCAATATTGGTAGCACTGTTGATTTCCTTAGTCTTAGAGTTAAGGGCATCATCAATTGCTTCTTTTGCAGCATTTTGACTATCAGTAACGCTTGGTACCCTTACATTGTTAATTGCATCTACACCAGCTTGGCCTGCTTTAGTTGCTGCATCATTAGTTGTAGATTTTTCAATAGCATCCTTTGCTGTATTTGCTGCATCGGTTGCTTCTTTGATTAACTGATCTTTCGTTGTTTGATCGATATTTTCAGCATCAGTGATTTCCTTGGTCTTAGCAGTTAATGCTTGATCAATTTCTTTGGCTGCCTTAGTTTTAGCATCATCTAAACTTGGAACTGTTACCTTATTGATGTTAGTAATTCCTTCAGATTTAGCAGTGTTAACTGCATTTGCATCGGTTGCTTGATTAATAGCAGTATTAGCATCCTCTGCTGCCTTCTTAGCATCTTCAATTAATTGATTCTTAGTAACTTGATCAATATTAGTAGCGGCAGTAATTTCGGTAGTCTTCGTATCTAGTGCCTTTTGAATAGCTTCAGTAGCAGCGTCTTTAGCATCTTCCAAGTTAGCATTACCATTCAAGCCACTAATTGCATCAGTAATAGCCTTGGCTGCATTGTCTACCTCTGCTTGAGTCGCATTAGTATTATTTAAAACGGTTTGACCGGCAGCAATTGCATTATTAAGAGCCTCTTGCTTTGCTTGATCAGCATTAGTGTAATTACCAGTTTCCTTAGCATTATTAGCATTGGTTAAAGCTGTTTCCAAAGCTTCAGTATTAGTTGCTTCACCCTTAAGATTACCCTTGGCAGTATTAATGGCATTTAAAGCATCTGTAATTTGAGTAGCAGTTGCATCTGGATTAGCTAAAACTGTTTGACCTGCAGTGACTGCATTATTATATGCTGTTTGGGCTTCTTCACTACCGTTGTAGTATGCAGCCGTATTTCTTACATTTTGCGCATCCTTAACAGCAGCTTCTAAGGCAGCCTTGTTTGCGGCCTCAGTCTTAGCATCCCCATTTAAAGCATCTTTTGCATTATTAATAGTAGTCAATGCATTATTTACTTCAGTTTGAGTAGCACTAGCATTACTTAAAACTGTTTGACCAGCACTAATTGCATCAGTGTAGGCTTTTTGCAAATTAGAATCAGCATTAGTGTAATTATTGCTTGATTCTACTGATGATGCGTCGTCAACTGCTGTTTGAAGGGCTTGCTTATTGGTTTCTTCACCTGTTAAAGCCTTTTGAGCAGTTTGAATGGCAGTTACAGCCTTATCTACATCAACTTGATCGTAGTTACCAGGATTAGCAAGAATAGTTTTACCAGTGCTAATCGCATCAGTATATGCCTTTTGCGCTTCTGCAGGAGCATTGTAGTAGCTTGGCTTCTTTTCTTCTTCCGGTGCAGCGTCTACTAATTCTTGAAGAGTAGTAGTATTAAGCGCACGTAATGCTTCAACTGTTTCAGTAAGCGTTGGAGATTCAACGAAGTCTTTAGAAGCGATGACTGTAATCTTTGCATCATCAGTTAATTGACTAGCTAACGAGGATAGGTCAATAGAGAATTCTCCCCCATTAGGCTTTGGTGAACCATCGGGATTTTTAGGAGTACCGGTATAAGTTACTTTTGTCGTAGAGATGTTTCCATCAGTATCAGTATAAACACGATACATTCCTTCTTCACGGATACCGGTAGAACTGTTATTAATCAAAACAGTAATATAAATTGGAGTCTTACTATCCCCAGTAGAGGTTGCAATACCAGTTAATTGATTATTTTTATCAAGGTGCAAACTGTTTAAAGTTACATCTTCACCAGCAGCAACAAAAGAAAGTGCACTTGGATTACTCTTAATGTAGTCATAAACTTTTGTAGGAACATCTTTATTTAAGGAAGTTACTACACTGTTGCTCAATGCACCAGTAGAACTATATGTGGCATCGACTTTACCTAGTGGGACTTGATATTGACTGGCAACGTTAGTGTTTTTAACACGGGTAAAGTTGATTGTACCGTTCTTAATCAAAGTCTTGCCGGAACTAGTATTAGCTGATAAATCAATGGTAAATTCTTTTGGTTGGTCAGAAGTAAAGGTACTATCAGATGACAAGTTAACGGCAGTTAAAGCGCCAGTTCCATCAGCACTAATCTTGAAAGTAGAGTGAGGATCTAACTTAACAGTCCCCTTACCATTAACAGAAATTAGACTTGAACTATAGTCTCCAAGATTTGTAGCATCTAATACGAAACTACCACCATTTCCAACATTAATATTTGCATTTCCATTGATGTATACTGGAACACCATTGTTTTTGCTTGCACTTGGTGTGCCATTTGAATTGATAACTAAATTACCATTTACATTAAGAGCAGCATCAGAATTTAAATATAATGCTCCCGCAACATCCTTATCGCCATCTACCTTTTCAGTATTAATAGTTAAAGTTGCATTTGGATCAATATTAATTGTCATCTTTGCATTGGCAGCAATAGCACGAGCAACCTTCCCAGTTCCAATTCCATTACGATTTTCAGGATTACCTTTAGAATGTGGATTAATTGCTACATTTGCACCGTCTTTTACATAAATTGTTGTGGTGCCGCCGTCAATTTCAAGAGCATTAGCATCTTCTGTTGTTAAGGTCACATTGCTGTTTTCATCAAAAATAATTTGATTTGTTCCACCTTCAAATTGAAGAATTTGCTGTCCACCATTTTGTTGAGTATCGCGTGTCTTACCATCAAGTGGTCCTACATAAGAGGAAACAGAGTTTGCAGTAATGGTATTCTTAAATGTTAAGGTTGAATTAATACTTGGTTTGGTATAGATAAGTTGTGAACCAGTAAAGTTAACATTATCAAATGTATATCCACCAGCATTATAAACAAGTCCCCAATAACTACGAGCATAAATATTCAAGTCTTTAAAGGTTACAGAATTTTGTGTATTCATATCAAATGAATATCCAGAGAAGTCAATTGTACGTTTTTCTTCTGGATTATCTGATTGAATTACAATATCACGCTTATTCTTGATCTGAATCTCTGTATATTTATTATCTGTTTGTTCTGCTAAATTGATATCATTTGCAACATTAATAGTGGTAGCAGTCCCATTTTGAATTGCATCAATAAATTCCTTCGCATTAGTAACCGTTTTTGCATTAGGATCTTCTGCTTCAGCTGTTGCATTTAATGTAACTACACCAGAAGCAGGAACCGCAGCAAATGACGTCAAATAATTTGCAACAGGCATCGAATTTCTGTTAGCAATCGTATTTAGGACTTGCCGGGTTACATTAAGGCTCGCATCACTAGAAACATTTTCTTGTGCTACTGGTTGCGCTGGAGTTTGTACTTTTTGACTAGGACTTGGTTGATTTTCTGCCGTAGATTGATCCTTAGTTGCTTCTACAGCTGCATTTGAAGCAACAGCATTATCACCACTAGCAGGAGTGTTAGCAGTTACTGCTGTTTGGCTATTAGCTGACGCTTGACTTTGGACTGCACTATTAGCACTAGTTGCTGATGTGGACGATTGACTAGCATTCAAAGCAGTATTGCTTAAAGCGACTTCTGACTTACCAGCTAAACTGTTATCACCCGTATCACTTGCGGCAACTTGGTCACTAGTATTTACTGTATCCGCGTGAGCAATTACTTGACCACCGCCATAAATACTAAAAGTTATTCCTAAAAGCACAGAGGCAACGCCAACATTTAATTTACGAATAGCGAACCGTTGCTTTTCATTACGCCGATTCTTTTCTGCAATCAATTTTTTATTATTTTTTGATACCATATTCTATTCCTCCTGAATCATTAAAATGTAATTAAAAGAGGTTGCCCTTATTAATGTAATTGAACAAAAACAAATAATTAATCATCTTATTAATCACTCTTGTAGTAATTGTCTAGTACATTAAAAAACAACCTCGTTACCTATGCTCTACTATAGGGTCCGTAAACTACTTTTCACGATAATCCACTTCAAAAAAATCTATCTATCTATAAACATATGATAAGTATAGCCTAAATTTAATACCCAAGCAATTATATTAAATTTATCTAACATAAAAAGCCCTTGGTTAAATCTCAACCAAAGACTCCTTAGCTAATTTAATCTTCTTTTCGATGACGAATATTAAATGCATGACGGCTCGAATGGCTCTTACCATGGTTATCAT
Organism: Limosilactobacillus reuteri; assembly: GCF_020784725.1. Lineage (GTDB taxonomy): Bacteria > Bacillota > Bacilli > Lactobacillales > Lactobacillaceae > Limosilactobacillus > Limosilactobacillus reuteri_F. The sequence continues at coordinate 68,913 of NZ_JAJGTZ010000041.1, read as the reverse complement.
TGCGACGACTACCATGTTGGTGACGACGGAAATTCTTACGCCGGTAGTGGTTACCACCATGCGAGTTATTTCGATTGCCATTATTACGGTTGTTACGCTTGTTACGCCGTGGAAGGGGCCGCTCAGGGGTAATCTTGACCGGAACCTCACTGGCCGCTTCCTTTGTCATGTTATTTAACAATGCTGCTACTAGATCAGTTGCATTATGAGTTTCTAATAGCTTTTCAGCTGCTTCTTCATAACGATCAGTTGAATCTTGCGCGATTAATTCATCGATATCATTAAAGGCTGATGCCACTTGACCCTTAAATGCTTCTTCAGCTGTCGGTGGCTTGAGTGGCAACATCCGTACCCGAGTTAATTTTTCAATCTCATGAAGATAATCCATCTCATTTGGAGTAACAAAAGTTAAAGATACCCCGTGATGTCCAGCCCGCCCTGTTCGACCAATCCGGTGAACATAGCTATCTGGGTCAGATGGAATATCATAATTATAAACATGCGTAACACCGGAAATGTCTAATCCCCGGGCAGCTACATCTGTTGCAACTAAAATATCAAGTTCATTGTTCTTAAACTTCCACATGATCTTAGAACGCTTATCCTGAGTAAGATCACCATGAATACCAGCTGCATTATATCCACGCGCAATCAAGCCCTTCGATAATTCATCTACCCGCCGTTTTGTCCGACCAAAGACAATTGTTAAGTCGGGATCCTGAACATCAATTAAGCGGGTCATAATGTCAAACTTTTCATAGTCACGGGCACGAACATAGTACTGATCAACTAAGTCAGTCGTCAATTCCTTGGCCTTAATCCGGACTGTTTCTGGATCAGACATAAATTGAACCCCAATCCGCTTGATTTCTGGTGGCATCGTTGCCGAGAAGAGCAATGTTTGCCGATCATCCGGGGTTTCCTTGATAATTGATTCAATATCCTCTAAGAATCCCATGTTTAGCATTTCATCTGCTTCATCAAGCACCAATGTCTTAATGTGGTCAAGTTTAACTGTATGACGGTTAAGATGGTCCCGTAACCGTCCCGGGGTCCCAACAAGAATTTGCGGGTGTTGTTTCAAACTCTTAATTTGGCGCCGAATATCTGCCCCACCATATACTACTTGCACGCGAACATGTTTATCTTTACCAAGACGATAAAGTTCTTCTTGAGTCTGGATTGCTAATTCACGTGTTGGTGAAATGATAATTGCTTGAATATTTGGATTTTCAGTATCAACGTTTTCAATAATTGGCAAACCGAAAGCAGCCGTCTTACCAGTCCCAGTTTGTGCTTGGCCAATAACATCCTTACCCTCAAGAACCATTGGAATCGTTTGTTCTTGGATTGGTGTTGCTTCTTCGTATCCGCTCCGTTTGATTGCTTTTAATAGACTATCTGATAAGCCTAATTCACTAAACTTCAAAAATTTTCCTCCTAAAAATGACCAGTCGATTCATGATATAAGCATCAGTAATCGACTGGCAAATATATTAACTATTCTGCTTTTAATGCCGTCAAGACTTCTTCTAGGTGAATGCCATGGCTGGCTTTCAATAGAACAATATCTTCACCTGTCAAAGTAGCCGTAAGATCGGCAATTAATTGTTGAAGGTCGCTGGTAGCATAATGATGGATATCTTCAGCTGGATAACCTTCTTGGATCAACTTGTCTTTAAGATTTTTCATTTGTTCGCCTACAAGGTAAACACTAGCAATCTTTTGGTGGTCAATCTCTTTTGCTAAGCTAGCATGCAACTTTGGCGCTGCATCTCCTAATTCGAGCATATCACCTAATACGGCAATCCGACGACCGTCTACTGGTGTTTCTGCAATCGTCTTAAGGACTTCCTTGGCAGCGGTTGGATTTGAATTGTAAACATCACTTAAGATCTGTTCACCATTCTTTCCTTTAACCCATTCAGCACGATTTTCCGTTAATTCAACGTTTGCCAACGCTTGCTTCATGTGGGCGGGAGTAATATGCAGAATCTTACCCACTTCCATAGCCGCTAACGCATTATTAATATTGTATTCACCGACCATTGGGATAGTGAAGTCTTCATCTGGCCATTCGTTGACGGTAAATGATAACTGCCGTGGTTCATCACGGACACTTGTTGCATACAAATTATTGCTTAGTTGCCGACCAAAGCGCATCTGTCGTTGGGTAAGATCTTTTACCCGTTCCTCTAATAATGGCTCATCCCCATTAAATACTAGTGTTCCATCTTCCTTTAGGCCATGGGTAATTTCCATCTTTGCATCAGCAATCTTATCACGAGTCCCGAAGAATTCAATATGTGCTTCTCCGATCATTGTAATAACGGCAATGTCAGGATTTACAAGCTTACTTAAGAAGTCAAGCTGGTCAAAACGGTCCATTCCCATCTCAACTACCACTGCTTCGGTATTAGACTCCATGTTAAGAAGCGTTACTGGAACCCCAATCTCATTATTAAAATTAGCATATGTCTTCGTGACATTAAACTGCGTACTTAAAATTGACGCAATCATATCTTTAGTCGTCGTCTTGCCATTACTTCCCGTAACTGCAACAACAATCGGATTGATCTTATGCAAGTAGTACTTCCCTAGTTGTTGAAGGGCCGCTAGCGGATCGTTAACAACTAATAGCGGGTGTGTCTGATCTGTTATCTCATGGTCACTAGCCCATAAACTAGCTACTGCACCGTTAGTAAAAGCACTCGGTACGTATTGGTGACCGTCTTGGGCACCTTGCAACGGAACAAATAAGCTCCCTTGATCTAAATGGCGACTGTCGAATGAGACATTAGTCACTTCTACGTCTTTCCACTGTTCAATGTCATTTTGTGCGTTGATCGCCTTGGCAATTTCCGCTAATTTCATTTTCATGAAAAAGATACCTCTTCTTTTGATACTTTGGTCTAGCTTTTTAATTATATCACCCTCACTGATATAAGGCGATTAAAAACGATAAGTCGGGAATAAAAATAGCAAAGACTGAGAAAAAGCAAATTTTTTCTCAGCCTTGACTCATTATAAATTTATTACATTTGACGCAACCGTTCAATTCGCTTATCTAGCGGCGGGTGGGTGTCAAATAAATTTGAAAAAGGATGGTGCTTAGCGTTCTTTTCCGGATCGCTAATATATAATGCCGAACTGCTTGGATCCACATGTTTCATTGGTACAGCAGTTTTTAGCTTTTCTAATGCACTAATCATCCCTTGCGGATTACGGGTTAATTCGACAGCACCTGCATCGGCTAAGTATTCTCGATTACGTGAAAGGGCCATCTGCGCAATGGTTGCTGCTAATGGCGCTAAGATAATCAAGAGAATCGAACCAAGGATCGCGAAAACACTTGATGGATTATCTCGGTCATCACTACTGCTCCGACCACCAATCCACCAGAAATTTCCAGCAAAATTGACAAGCATTGCGATTGCGGATGCTAAGGCTAACGCAATTGTTTGCAGACGGATGTCATAGTTACGAACGTGAGTCATTTCATGGGCCATTACCCCTTCTAGTTCCTCACGATTCATTTTTTCCATCAAACCAGTAGTAGCGGCCACAGCAGCATGCTCAGGATCATTACCAGTCGCAAAAGCATTGGGGCTTGGGTCATGGATGATATAAACTTTAGGCATCGGTACCCGTGCAACTAAGGCCATATCTTCAACAATATGCCAAAGTTCTGGCGCATCACTCGCTGACCGTACCTCTGTCGCATTATTCATCCGCATCACTACATCAGTCGATTGCCCAATGATCACAGACATATAGATTACCGCAATAATCGCTGCAATGATCATGCCGCCAATCGCTGTCCGCGCAAATAAATATCCAATCGCGGCTCCAATTAAAGCAAGCAATACAAAGAACCCAAACATCACTAAAATTGTTTTTCGTTTATTACGGGCAATTTGCTGATATAACATGCTTAATCACCTAAATCATCAAATGAAACTTTTGGCACAGCCTTGGCTTCTTCTGGCACTTGTAAGTAATCCATTTGTTGGAAGTGATGAATTTTAGCCACAATATTGCTTGGGAAAGATTGAATCTTAGCATCTAAAGCCGCCACAGTACTGTTGTAAAGCTGCCGTGAGTAGGCAATCTTATTTTCAGTATTGGTTAATTCTTCCATTAATTTTTGGTATTCAGCACTTGCTTTAAGGTCTGGATAATTTTCAGCAACGGCAAACAATGTCCGTAAAGTTCCCGTCAATTCATTGGAAACTTCCATTTTTTTAGCATGATCGCTGTCTGGAATACTGTTTAATTCTGTCCGTAGCTTAGTTACCTTTTCCAAGGTTCCGGCTTCATACTTGCTGTAGCCCTTAACTGTTGAAATTAAGTTAGGGATCAAGTCGTTACGTCGTTGTAATTGAACATCAATTTGACTCCACGATTCTTGTGCGTGTGTCCGCAATTGAATCAAACTGTTGTAAAGGCCCGCATAAATGGCGATCAGCAAGACAATGACAACAATTACAATAATAAGGGTCATTTTTGTTCCTCCTCTAAAAATATTTGTTCTTAATTTTACCAAAAACTTAAGGATAGTGTTATGATTACCAAAGATTTTAGCAAAATATTATCTTTTTCGGTATGATAGAAGTATGAATGAGGTGATTACATGAACGTTTTATTTGTCTGCTTAGGAAACATTTGTCGGTCACCGATGGCCGAGGCAATGTTTAAGCAAATGGTTGAGGACGCAGGATTAAATGGCAAAATCAATGTTGATTCTGCTGGAACAAGCAACGAAGAAGAAGGAAATAGTCCCCATCCAGGTGCCGCAAAGACAATGCACGCACACGGGCTATCAACAGAGGGCTTAATCTCACGCCCAATTACCCGACAAGATTTCGATTGGGCTGATTACATCATCTGCATGGATAATATGAACAAGTACAACTTGCAACGTATTGCACCAGCACAAGATCGTGATAAAGTCCATTTAGCATATGAAGTAATTCCCGGTAAAGAGGATCAAGAAATTCCCGATCCTTGGTATACTCACCGCTTTGAAGATACGTATAATAGCCTAAACGAGACATTACCATTATGGCTGGATAAGATTACTAAAGAATTATCATAATAACAAAAGGGACTGTGACATAAGTTAAGTTACTTTCATAAAAAGCAAATACGCAGTACAACAATGGCCTCTAACGTCCGGCAAAACCGAACGTTAGAGGCCTATTGTTGCTTGCGGGGGCTCCCAGAGGCTAGCTTCGCGTCGAAAAACGAAGT
>NZ_JAJGTZ010000041.1:0-63610 GCF_020784725.1 Limosilactobacillus reuteri | reverse complement strand
TCTAACGTCCGGCAAAACCGAACGTTAGAGGCCTATTGTTGCTTGCGGGGGCTCCCAGAGGCTAGCTTCGCGTCGAAAAACGAAGTCACAAGTGACTTCTGTCTCGCTCCCTTTTATAGTTGAAATTGATTGTATCCGGTAATTTCAACGTCCTTAGCTGTTAACTGAACCTTCATCAAGGCGCCATTATGTAAGTTTTCGTACTTATATCCCGGTTCGCCATACATCCCCGCAATGTATTGGATAATCGATCCATGGGCTACTACAACCACATTACTCTTGTCAGGTAAGCTTTGCAGAAAAGTAATTGCCTGCTCTACACGGGCATTTAATTCATTACTATCTTCTGCAAGGTGCGCTGGATCGGCGGCCTTCAGCAAGTCATGCGCTTTTTCAACGCCAAATTCATCAACTAATTCACCGATCCGCCGAAATCGTTTGCCTTCAAGATAGCTTGCCCAAATTGCGCCTTCCTCGTTACTATGGCCTTCAAAAGACCCGTAGAATACCTCGCGGAAGAATTCCTTTTGAATCGGTTCCTTCATCGTTGCAGTTGGATGATCCGCAATTAAAAGCCGTGCAGTATCAACTGCTCGTTTTAAATCACTAGCGAAAAGATAATCGATCCTTAAGTCCGCTAAAACTTGACCGATCTTTTTAGCGTTCATCTTCCCCTTTTCTGTAAGCGGAGTATCTGACCATCCTTGCAGACGGGCAAACCGGTTGAAGTACGTCTCACCATGCCGGACAAAGTAAACTGTGATTGCCATTCCATAACCTCCATTATAATTAGGCATATAATTAGGCAACTGCTGGCGTGCCTAACCATTCAATCATATCTTTCATTTTAGCAGTTATTGCATCTGTTCCAGGAAGTAATAATTTCCGCGGATCATATCCTTTTTGTTCTTTATTGAGGTCTAATTCATTTTCAATATACTTCCGTGTTGCATCTTGGAACGCTAACTGGAATTCAGTATTGATATTCACCTTTGCAATCCCCATTGAAATTGCTTTTTGAACCTGTTCTCTAGGAATTCCCGAACCACCGTGAAGCACGAGCGGAATATCAATCGCATTCGCAATTTCTTGAAGGCGGTCAAAGTCTAACCCTGGCCAGTTAGCAGGGTAAATGCCGTGGATATTACCAATTCCACAAGCAAGACGGTCCACTCCCATTGCGGCAAACGCCATTGCATCTTCAACGTCAGCAAGTTCCCCACTGCTGGTATCCTGGTTTTCTCCCACTTTACCGATTTCAGCTTCAACCGCAATGCCGCGTGAATGTGCCAATTGGACAATCTCTTTGGTTTTGGCGTAATTTTCTTCAATCGGTAATTTATGTCCGTCAAACATGACTGACGAATATCCTAAGTTAATACATTCAATCGCTGCATCATAGTCACCATGATCAAGATTCAGAATAACCGGAACTTTAATTCCCATTGCGTCCATCTGGTCTTCAACCATATCTTTGACAAATTTATAACCCCCCATATACTTGGCGGCTCCCATTGAAACTTGGATCAGTACAGGGGTATTAGTCTCAGCTGCCGCCCGCAAAATTGCCCGGGTCCATTCAAGATTATTAATATTGTATGCCCCAATTGCGTATTGATTCTTCCGGGCGTCATCAAAAAGTTTGTTTCCATTATCAAAGTAAGCCATCATTCTTCCTCCTAAATTACCTGTAACTTCTGCTTGCTCGCTAATCCGATATAATTAATCATTTGTAAAAAGCTTTCAATTTCGAGACTTGCACGACCAATTAGTGCCCCGTCAACATTTGCTTTACTCATAATTTGGCCAATGTTCTCGGGATTAACGCTGCCACCATAGAGTATTCGGACTTGCTCGCCAATCTCATTACCATACATTTCAATTAGACTTTGACGAATTGCCTGACATCCCTCTTCAGCAATGTCTGGATTTGCTTGATGTGTACTCCCAACAGCCCAACTCGGTTCATAGGAAATAACTATCTGTGAGAGTTTGTTAGCTGGTACCCCTTTAAGGACACTCTTTAGTTGACGAAATACATAATGAATTTTTCCGTTAACTTCTGTTTGGACCATCTCTTCGTCTGTACAAATAATTGGAATAATTCCGGCATTGAGGGCCGCCAAAACTTTTTGATTGATTGAATCATTACTCTCGTTAAAAAGGCGCCGGCGCTCTAAATGTCCTAGCATCACATATGTCACGCCAGCATCAGCTAAACTTCGCATACTAATTTCTCCAGTATACGGTCCCTCTAACTCAGCAGATGCGTTTTGAGCAATAATTTGTAAGTTGGAAGATCCCGCCACTTTTTTCATGTTATATAGCGAAACTGCTTGAGCCGCAATTCCGATTTCTTTATTTGCCGGGAGCTTTTCTTTAATTGCTTTAACAAATGCAACAGATTCATGAACGTTTTTATTCATTTTCCAGTTCGCAATAATAAACGGTTTGCGCATTTCTTTGCCTCCTTAAAACAGTAATCTAAATAAGCGTCGACTATATTCTTCTTTCGCATCAAAAGGTCCAGCTGTTACACTAATTCCTTCACGATGGTTCCCTAAGAAATCTGTATCAAAATCACGGGCAGTCTCGGGAGTAGTACCAACCGCGATCACCCGACTGGTATCCTCATTCAAGTAGTCGCAAATATTACTATCGAGAAATACCCCATCTTCATTTGAATCGATGTCAATCTTAACGTCTTCTTGCTCATCATTCATAAAAATATTTCCTGCTTTATTTGCTGGAATATAGCTTCGTTGTCCACTGGCTAGACCAACATAAGCAGCATTATCATCGCTAATATGATTATCAATTGGTTGTTCGCTTGCCTGTTCGTGGGCAAATGCAATTAATTTTGCCATTTCACTCCGGAGGTTCTTGCGGATAAAGACATTGTTATAGAAACAGGAAGAATCGTAAGGAGCACTTTCTGTCACATTTTGTTGATAAAGGCGGTGGTAGTAAGGATCATTTTCAGCAACCGTCGTATTGCTTAACCATTCCACACTGCCATTAATCAGGTTATGAACGAGAAGGATACCCTTAGATTCAAGCTTGAGTGCACAATCTGATAATAAGAAATTGTTATCAATCAAAGTTACGCCCATCGAATCTTTAATTTCAATATCTTCTCCAAGCGCTGCGATTAAGTCCTCGCGATTTTCGTTTGTAACCTCAAATGAATCTGGCAGTGAATTGTTGTAGAATACGTTTCGTGAAATTTGAGTGTCTTCAACCTTGCCGCCGAGCCAAATTCCGCGCGTACAATCATGAATGCAATTACGTAAAATCTTAGCCCCAATCGCTGGTGAAAGGTTGATCGCACTAACATCATCACTAACAAGGTTTTGCCGAGTATTAATATTGTAAATACTATTGTGTTCAATAATTGGGGATGGATTGCCTTCAACACCGATAATCCCGGTCTGTCCACAATCATGAATTGTATTGTTCTTAATCCGGTGTGGATAAACCTTATCATCGTCAATGGTTGGAACAATATTTCGACCAAGGGAGATCCCAGAACACTTAGCATGAGAGATGTCGCATTTAGCAATCTTCCATCCTTGACCATAATTAGTACCAATGATCCCCTTGTTATATTGTGAAGATGCCCACCGACAAGCAGCTTTAGTCATTGTAAAGCCAGATAAAATGAGGTGGTTGAGTCCTGCTTTTTCTGGATAAAAGCACGTTTCACGGAAAGTCAGTTCAACATGTTCATCATTAGGATTCTGCTCTTGGAAGTTCGCATAGATTACCGTTGTATCTTCCGCTGGCAACTGTTCGGTATACCAGGTATAACGGGTAAATTTCTGGTCTCGCGAAAGTTTGTTTTCGCTTGGTGTTTCAACTTTTGCCAACTGATCAACTTCGTACATCGCTTTATTATTTAGGAAAATTTCACCGGCATGATTAAAGGTTTGATCGACTAAAACGTTGTATGGATTATAGTCACCAAATTCAGCATTAGGGAGTTTTAATTGCCATACCGGACCAGCAACATGTTTCCAGCCAGTAACACGGTCAGCTCCCGTGATGATTGCCCGATTTTGTTTAGCAGACGCATAAATAATTGGCTTATCGCTCGTTCCAGAGTATTGTGGATGAACTTCCTCATGATATTCCCCCGGCATTACCTGAACATAATCTCCCGGTCGAGCAATATCTGCTGCTTGTTGGATGTATTTAAACGGAAACTCTTGCGAACCATTACCATTTTCAGAAGCATTAATATCAATAAAAATTTGCATTTTATTCAATCCTTTCTACCATGCATAATTTTTCACAGATTGTCGTCCTTTGCCAGTCGCGTTATCTAGGATTATGCGCTGTTCAATCCTTGCTACATTCTGTTTTGTTTCTTTAACCATATCTGGATTAACTGAAATATAATCAATTCCTTGTTGAATTAAGAAAGATGCTAATTCAGGATATTCAGATGGCGCTTGCCCACATATTGAAACTGTCTTGTTATCTTGGTGAGCAGTCTTAATAAGGTGACTAATCGCACGTTTTACCGCAAGATTGCGTTCATCAAAGAGGTGGGCCACTGTATCATTGTTCCGATCACAACCTAAAATAAGCATTGCTAAATCATTGGACCCAATCGAATAGCCATCAACATACTTATTAAACTGATCCGCCAAGATGATATTACTTGGAATCTCAGCCATCATGTAAACCTTAAAATCAGGCCCACGGTGTAAACCGGCCGCTGCCATTAATTTTGTTACTTTATCAGCTTCAGCAACGGTGCGAACAAACGGAATCATTACGTTGAGGTTCTTTAAGCGAAATTCTTGACGCACCTTTTTTACCGCCGCAAGTTCTAGCTTAAAAGCTTCGATATATTTGGGATCATAGTACCGAGAAGCGCCACGCCATCCCAATAAGTCGGCAGGTTCACGTGGCTCATATTGATCGCCGCCCGTTAAATTACGGTATTCACCAGACTTAAAATCAGAAAAACGTAAAACCATCGGCCGCGGAGCAATCGCCCGGGCCACTTTAGCAATCCCATCTGCTAACATATCAACAACTTTTTCGGGATGACCCGTTTCAATTAAGTAAAGAGGATGGTCATGAATATAAGTCGTCCAAAGAAACTCTTCTCGCATTAAACCAATACCATCAACAGGCAGTTCAGCATATTTATCTGCTAGTTCTGGATCGCCTAAATTCATCATGACTCTGGTTGCGGTCGGCGCGTAATATTCTACATAGCCACGCTCTGTTGTCTCTTTTTCACTATTAAATTGCTCGGCGAGGTCGCCTTGATAAACAACTCCATTTTTAGCATCAACAGTTACTTGTTCACCATCTTGCAGCATTTCAGTAACTGCTTGCCCACAGCTCTTAGTTCCAACGATACAAGGGATCTGCATTTCACGAGAAACAATTGCGGCATGGCAGGTCATTCCACCATTATCAGTGATGATTGCTGCTGCTTTTTTCATTGCCGGTACCCAATCAGGAGAAGTCATCAACGTTACTAATATTTCTCCTTCTTCAAATTCATCAATATCTTTAGGATCTGCAATTACGTGAACCTTTCCAGTTGAAACGCCGGGACTTGCTGGTAAGCCTTTGACCAAAATTTTTTTAGTTTTATTCATTGCGACAGTGGACTCCTTTGTTGCTTGCTTATTATTTTTATTCGACCAAACTGTTTCTGGACGAGCTTGCACTAGCCATAACCGATCTGTTCGTGCGTCTAACGCAAACTCCATGTCCATGTAACACCCATAGTGCTTTTCAATTTCCTTTGCGTATCCTGCTAATTCATGAATTTGGTCTTCAGTTAGTGCTGGCCGAATTGCCCGGTCTGCTGGCACCGGTTCTTCATGCACTCCGCCACCAGGGGTTTGACACAATTCAATTGCCTTCGGAACTACCGAACGTTCTACTACTTGAAGGTTATTTTTATTAATTACAAAATGATCTGGTGTTACTTTTCCTAAAACAATGTATTCACCTAATCCCCAAATCGTATCAATAACAATTTGGGCATCATTTCCGTTCGCCACGTTGACTGAAAACATAACCCCGGAAGCTTTTGAGAAAACCATCATCTGAATAGCCGCCGATAAAGCCACTTTTTCATGAGGAAAATGCTGCTTATGCCGGTAATATGTTGCCCGATCGGTAAACAAAGACGCATAACATTCTTGAACCTTTGCTAATACCATTTCAGCACCACGCACGTTTAAATACGATTCTTGTTGCCCTGCAAATGAGGCATTCGGTAAATCTTCAGCAGTAGCACTTGACCTAATTGCTACAAATGGTTCAGTTTCACCCATTTTTTCTGATAAAGCTGCATAAGCTTTTTTGATTGTCATAGCGATCTCACTTGGCATCGGTGCTTCGACAATCATCTGCCGAATATGTGAGCAAACCCGATGAAGTTCATCAGCATTTTCATAGTCATTAATTTCAGCTAATAATTTATTAATTTGACCATTTAATCCTGTTTCTGCCATAAATTGCCGATAAGCGTGCGTTGTCGTTGCAAATCCATATGGAACTGGAATTTTCATTGCGGAAGTCATTTCACCTAAGGAAGAGGACTTCCCACCAACAAGATTAACGTCAGAGCGATGCAATTCATCAAACCATAAAACATTCTGTTGTTCGCGTTTTTCCATTACTGCATCTCCTTAAATTTAATGTATCTCTTTCTTAGGTGGTTCCTGAAAAAGAGTCAAGAAATTTATTTACAGCAAAAAAATGAGCAAACGGTGGCATTCCTGTCCGTTCGCTCATCTGTTTACTTAAAATTTATTTTAATTTGGCTATTTTTTATCGTCATTGTGTTTTTCTTAATTTGGAATGGATTACAAATATCGCTAAAAATTTGCAAATAAAAAAAGGACTTTGCTATAAGTTAAGTTACTTTCATAAAAAGCAAATACGCAGTACAACAATGGCCTCCAACGTCCGGCTCAAAAACCGAACATTGGAGGCCTATTGTTGCTTGCGGGGGCTCCCAGAGGCTAGCTTCGCGTCGAAAAATGAAGTCACAAGTGACTTCTGTCTCGCTCCCTTTAACGACCTGTTGTATATTTCTCGCTAAAATTCTTTTGCACATTTTGTGGTGCCTGCGTAAATGGTTCTGATTTAACAAATTTACCGCGGATCATCAACCGATTAGCCCCGGTAGCATCACAAGTAATCAAAGTAATAATCTTTTCCGGCGTATTGTCTACCACATCAACCCGGGTCGCCGCAATGAATTCACGTTGATAAATCTTATATTCATAAACGCGATCCATGTTGGTGATATAAATCATCTGCCCCACTTTGGCATGATAGTACAATGGAGAAAATAGGATTTTACTTCCATGGGCCATATTATGACCAGCTAACGCATAGTTGCCTTCTCCCATTTTCATATCTGGACGAAGAGTTCCCGCTGCTAACGCGAGGGTTGTATTATCAACCCCATTAGCAATTGGAATCGTCATGTTAATAGCTGGAACCGTAATTGCTCCGATAGTATTAATCGATTGTTTATTTGCGCGTGCCTTTGCAGCTGTTTGCAAGTTAAGATCTTTGACACTTTGAAAATCATAGGTCGCTTTTTTCTTTTGGTTGCTTTGAACTGTCTGTCGGGTAATCTCAGGCCTATAACTACCTACTAAGTAAGACTTAATCTGTTGGTTAAAAATTAAGACAACTGAAATCAATAACAGTACAACAACCGCTGTCCACCGTAACCATTCAAATGATCGCTTTTTATCTTTTTTCACGATATTGAACTCCTTACTTTTTATTATGAACTTAGTATAACCTGCTTAATTAATTTTGAGTAGCCCCCTGCTTATTTTGCGAATTAGGATTACCGTTGTCATCTGGATCAAGCAGATACTCTTCAATTAACCGTACAATCTGTTTATTTTGTGGCAAATTAGAGTGTTGAGCATCTTTTCCCGTGACCGTCATACTCGTATAATGGGCGACTTGTTTTTGGTAAATGTACTTCCCGGCATCGACACTTCCTTCTGGAACAAGACCATCTGATGTATAAGTTTCTGTCCCCGCAACCGAATAAACTAATAAGTTTTTAGGAATCCGACTCCGATACTTTACAAAATCAGAAAACATTTGCGTCGGATGGCTAACAGAAGATTCCGCAAAGTTGTATGGAGTTCCCAGTGTCATTAGCCTTTTAATTGTAATCGTATCTTTATATTCAGAGTAGTAATGTTCCAACCAATAAGTCCATACTAGCCCCCCATTAGAATGGCCAAACGCCTTAAAGTTATTAAAGCTATACTCTTCCGTCAATCTTTCAAAAGCCTGATTAACCATTTGTGCTTGTTTCTTTATATTTTGATAACCATCACGATTATTCTCAAAGCCAATCACGATAATCGGCTCATTATCGCCTCGATTTATCCATCCTTGCGAAACAATTTTACCGCTGTTCATTACTTCTAATCGCAACACACTATGTTTTTTAGGGCTATCTTCGTTAAGTTTACGAATAAGCGGATTAAAGCGGTTTTGTGTTGCTGAGCTTCCAGGAACCATAATTATCGGCGACATTCTAGAATTATGTTGGGCAGCTAAATATTTGTTTGTATCTTTCATCCAAAAATATGCTGGGATTGCCATGAGAACTAAGATCAATATTAGGCCAATCAATACCAAACGAGTGTGAAGAATTGGTTTAGTCATTTTTTTCATGACTGATCACGTCCTGTTCTGCTAATGTTAAGCGATTTTCAACGACTAAGGCCATTTTTACAAAGGGAATATAAGCAGCAATATCAATTAAAAGCAATCCCAAGGTAAAAATCAAAATTCCCCAATTACCATTTGTCCCCAAAAAACTAATAAGCGGGCCAGGTGTCCCCTGTAAAACCGGGTAAGGCGTTGAGGGTATTAAGTGAATCGTAATCGCTAAACTGGCGAGAAGAATATTTACAATCGGTAAGAAGACAAATGGGATCAGAAATAATGGATTAAATACAACTGGTAAGCCAATCATTGTTGCATAATTAAAATTAAATAATGTTGGTAAGGCCGTCCACCGTGCAACCCGATGCATATAGGAGCCATTAGAGGTTAACAGAATGGCAACTATCAAAGCAAGGATCAGGCCGTCACCCCCAAAATTAGCAAATGAATTATAAAGCGAACTTCCTAAAAACTCATATGGCACATTCCACGGGGTTCCATGAGCGAGCGCATAGTTCAAGTTAGTCGTAAATGAATCGCCAGATGTTAACGCCATTGAAGTGTACGGAACACCTAATCCTAACCAATCAAATATTGTTAACCCCATCGTAGCTAATAACGTCAGCCATAATTGCCGATGTTCTTGGGCAGTCGTAACTAAAGTAGAGTAACTTGTTGACCAAACATGATAAATTGTGTTGGAATTTAAGAAAAGCGCAATCGCCACTCCAAAAATAAGACTAATTGTCATTGGGAGTAGGGAACTAAATGACCGCTCTTGTAATAAGGGTAGCGCATTGGTATTATCGCCATCTTTTGGCGGGGTTAACCACCGATAAAGTTGGCCGATCCCATAACCAAGGATTAAAACGATTAGCAAACTGTTACCACTAAGGAGGCGCTGATAAAAGCTGAATGAGAAATGCAGGGATGATTTACCATAACGATTCGACATTAATAAAAGGGTCAAAATAGCAGTTATTCCGGCAAATTTACCGTCCCGCCGATACCTTTTTGCAGTAAATTTTGCTGCCAGATAGACAGTATAGATTCCCAGGATCCCTAAGGTTAATTGACTAATGCTAGTTAATATAAATTGAATAATCCGCAACACGTTCTGTGGTATTACATCAAGAAAAGCAATATTATAAATAAATCCATCTGGTTTAAAAATAGTTTTCAAAATCATTTTTGCCATCGTTCCAATAAAAACAATGGGAAAAATCATAATTAATGTCTGCCGGGTTATCCTAACAAAAGAATAACGATGCAGAGCAATTATTCGATTAATTATTTTTTCATGCATAGGTAGCCCCCGCTTTCTCAATTATCAATATTATACGCAGAGAAAGATCAATACTTAAAGACACAAAATAGCGTTAATAATTATTTATTAGACTTAATTCAAAAAAGCCGGGAAAACTTTCGCTTTTCCCGGCTTTTTTGAATAATCAGAAGTTCGATTACTTGAGACCGTACTTCTTGTTGAACTTGTCGACAGCACCGTCGGCTTGAGTAAACTTTTGCTTACCAGTGTAGAATGGGTGTGAATCTGAAGTAACTTCAACCCGAATTAATGGGTATTCATTACCGTCTTCCCACTTAACAGTTTCACTTGAAGTGGCTGTTGAGCCAGAGAGAAACTTGTAACCAGTAGATGAATCTTCAAAAACTACTGGATGATAATCTGGATGAATTCCTTGTTTCATAATTTATTACGCTCCTTTTGCCATGAATCATTGCCTGAAACATAGATAATCAACTTTAACAGGATACCACGATTTAAAGAAGTACGCAACTTCTAACCAATTTTTACTGAAGAATCGTCCTCAATAGAAACATTGGCATGAAGGCGATTAAGCTTCCAGACAATTCGATCGTAACCCCGTAAAATATTTCCGGCATTATTAATTACAGTCTGTCCATCTGCCATTAATCCAGCAATGGTTAAAGCTGCTCCGGCACGAATCTCACCTGCAGAGACTTCCGCGCCATGAAGCTTTTCTGTATGTTTAACGACGATCATTCCATCATGCGCTTCAATCTTCATCCCCATTTTTTGTAATTGGGAAATATGCTTTACACGCTTTGGATAAATAGTATCAACAATCGTACTATCGCCATCAGCAAGTGACATCAATGGAGTAAGCGGTTGTTGTAAATCAGTAGCAAAACCAGGAAATGGCATCGTCTTAACAGTAACCGGATGTAAATGACTGGACTTTGGCACATAAATCTTATCACTATCGATTTGAAGATCAACACCCATTTCAATCATTTTACTGGTAAATGATTCTAAGTGTTCAGGAATAACATTATGGATCATAACACCATCACCAAGCGCTGCTGCTAATGATAGATATGTTCCAGCTTCAATTCGATCAGCAATAATTGTATGAGTATTCATTGACTGAAGTGTCTTTACTCCAGTGATACGGATAGTATCGGTTCCAGCACCCCGAATTTTAGCGCCCATATTATTTAAGAATGTTGCTAAATCAATAATTTCCGGCTCACGAGCTGCATTTTCAATAGTTGTTGTTCCTTCAGCGCGAACAGCTGCTAAGGTAGCATTAATTGTTGCACCAACTGATACCATATCTAAAAAAATCCGAGACCCATGTAAGCCATTCGGCGCATCTAAATGAACAGTACCCTTTTCTTCGCTAACGGTTGCTCCAAGTGCTTTAAATGCTTTTAAGTGTTGGTCAATTGGGCGGGGGCCGATATTATCGCCTCCCGGAAATGTTAATGTCGCGCGATGGAAACGACCTAATAATGCACCCATAAAGTAATAGGAAGCCCGAAGACTTTTAATTGCCTTGCTTGGAAGTTCAGCTTCTACGATTTGTGTTGGATCAATATCTAAAACTCCGTGACTAAACTCGGACTTTACATTCATTGACTCCAAAATAATCATCAGATTGTGAACATCCAAGATATCTGGAACCGTGTCAAACTCTACAGGGGTATCTGCAAGAATAGCAGCTGGAATTAATGCCACTGTACTATTTTTGGCACCACCGATCGTGACTTCACCAGAAAGACGGTTTCCTCCTTGAATGATCATTTTCTTCATTTCTGCGTTTCCTCACTTAAAAATTTTAGTCTGTTTTTCATTTAAGCTAAGTTAATGATTATTTCAGTTACAAAACAGTCAACTGTAATGATAATGAAATATCAAGAGAATTACAACCTTTTATAAACAATCTTAAAAAAAATCATAAGGTCAGGCCAAAAATTAGCATATTTAACTTAAAATTTAACAATTCTACTAAACAAAAAACAAGAGAAGTGACATTCTTGCCCCCATCCCTTGTATTAATTATATTATACACTTTAAATTTTTATTTGTCCTCAGCAGCTGCTTTTACAAATGCAGCAAATAATCCTTCTGGGTGGTTAGGACGAGACTTAAATTCTGGGTGGTATTGAGCAGCCACGAAGAATTTTTTATCAGGAATTTCAACTACTTCAACTAAATTCCGGTCTGGGTTCACTCCAGAAATAACCAAGCCGTGGTTTTCCATTTCCTGACGGTAGTCGTTGTTGAATTCATAACGGTGACGGTGCCGTTCACTGATCATTGATTGGTTATCATAAGCCGCTGCAGCAACTGTTCCTGGCTTAAGCTTACATGGATATGCACCAAGCCGTTGTGTCCCTCCCATCTCTTCAATGTCCGCTTGATCTGCCATCAAGTCAATAATATTGTGTTTAGTGTTTGTATCAAATTCAGTTGAGTTGGCATCAGTGTATCCTAATACATCTCGTGCAAATTCAATACATGCTGTTTGCATCCCTAAACAAATACCGAGGTAAGGAACATCATTTTCCCGAGCATACTTAATTGCAGTGATCATTCCTTCTACTCCTCGGTTCCCAAAACCACCAGGAACAAGAATCCCATCGTAGTCTTTCAGGGTCTCTACAACATTTTCTGGAGTAATGTTTTCAGCATTAAAGTGGTCAATCTTTACCTTAGCATTTACAGGATAACCAGCATGACGTAATGATTCATTAACTGAAATATAAGCATCCTGTAAGTCAGTATACTTACCAACCATCGCAATCTTAACAGTCTTAGTTAAGTCATGTTCGATATGATTTACCATTTCTGTCCATTCTGTCATGTCAGCTTCTGGGACATCTAGCCCAAAGTGGTCGACAACCAATTGATCCATTCCTTGCTTTTGTAAGTTTAACGGAATTTCATAAAGGGTATGAACATCCATTGATTCAACAACGGCTTTAGGATCAACATCACAGAATAAGGCGATCTTCTTCCGCATATCATCAGTAATTGGTTGCTCTGTCCGGACAACCAAAATGTTAGGTTGAATTCCTAAACCACGTAATTCTCGAACACTGTGTTGAGTTGGCTTAGTTTTCATTTCACCAGCAGCGCGAAGATATGGTACTAAGGTAGTGTGGATGTATAATACATTTTCACTGCCCACTTCTTCTTTCATTTGGCGAATAGCTTCCATGAATGGTTGTGATTCAATGTCCCCAACCGTGCCACCAATTTCGGTAATTACAACTTCAGCATCAGTACTTTCCCCAGCACGCTTAATCTTGTCTTTAATGGCATTAGTGATATGTGGAATAACTTGTACTGTCCCACCAAGGTAATCCCCACGGCGTTCCTTACGAAGAACTTCAGAGTAGATTTTACCCGTTGTAACATTTGAATATTTATTAAGATCATTATCGATAAAACGTTCATAGTGACCAAGGTCCAAATCAGTTTCCGTTCCGTCATCAGTCACAAAAACTTCACCGTGTTGGTATGGACTCATCGTACCGGGATCAACATTAATGTAAGGATCGAATTTCTGGATTGCAATTTTTAGGCCCCGATTTTTTAATAATCGTCCTAAAGAGGCAGCAACAATTCCCTTTCCTAATGATGATACAACTCCACCGGTTACAAAAATGTATTTCGTCATTGTCGTCTACTCCTTTTTTATATTTGCGGGTGTGATAATAGAAAAAACTCCCTATTTCAAATAAAACACTGAAACAGGGAGCTTATTTATCTACGAACTTATTGGCCTGTCTTTACAGGCGCCCAAGAAAGATAATACAGGGTCAATAAATAATAGTCAAGCACAAAATTGAAAATTATTCGTCATCCTCGTCTTCATCTTCTTCATCATGTAATTCTGATAACTGGCCTTCAATACCATCATCAAGATCATCATCGTCGTCACTGAAATCATCAGTGTCGTCATCATAATCATCTTCAGAATCGGTATCATCGTCAGTATCAAGATCCTCATCTTCAGGATCATCATTGTCATAGTCAATTACATCGTCATCGTCATCGGTGTCTGCGAGGAAGGCATTGACTTTACGCCGCTTCTTCTTTGGACGATCATCCTCTTCATCTTCTTCATTTTCACCAACTGTGGCTTCATCGATAGATTCGAATGGGTACCAAGCACGCAGACCCCAGGTGTTGTCACCAAGGGAAATAAAACTGCCATCAACATTTAAGTCAGTATAGAACTGTGCAAGACGTTCACGAATTTCCTCATCGCTCTTACCCAGATATTGCTGAACCTCGTTGGTCAAATCAACAAACGCCATTGCTTCTCCATGGTGAGCTAAAATAGCGTGTGCGACTTCAATCATTGAAAGTTCTGATTTGTCCTGACCGTCAAAAACCTTTAAATCCAAATTGGTGCACATCCCTTCAAAAAGTCTAAACTACATCATACAATATTAAGCAGTAAATTGCAATTCTAGTTGGTAACTCCCTATTAATTGTCCCGCTTGTTTTAGTTGGTACTTGACAGAAAGGTGACCAGCTGGGGCCTTTACATCAACGTCTTTTTCCAAACTTTCTGTTAACACGTCAATTTTAATCATGCCGTATTCTGTTTGATACCGCATGATGGTTTCTTGTGTCGGGTCTAAAAATAGGTTTGTTTCGACATTGCCTCGCCTTCTTAAGCGGATTAGCTCATCTTCGAACTTAATTTGCACCGGCGTTTCTTGACCATCTTGGTGTTCAATGTACCGTAAATAATACTTACCATTCATTTCAACAAAAGTACCTTCTTCAGTAAAGGTAAATTTTTCTTGCTGTCCATTTTGCTCAATGATCGTTGAGAGATTCACATGAACAGGAATTACACTTTTGATAATAAACTCCTCCTTTCACTTTACTCATCGTCATTATTATACTCTTTTTACTAATAAATACCCCGTGAAACATCCATGTTCTCATGAGTTCTTGTATAATATAGATATATTATTTCATAGAAAAGAAGAAGTACGATGTCTAATTTTAAGAATCAGTGTTTTCAACAATTTATTCAACCTCTAACTCCAGCAGATAATCTTTCGTCTTTCATCTATACCAACGCTTTGTTACGTTCAGCTAACGAACTTAAATTTTCCCTTCTTCATTTTTGGACCTTAGAAGATACAGTTATTTTAGGATTAAAAGATCAACGATTACCGCATTTATCAACTGCCCTTACTTCACTTACACACCGTGGTTTCCATTATTTCATGCGTAATTCAGGGGGATTAGCAGTTGTAAGTGACGACGGTATTTTAAACTTATCAATTTTCTATCCATGGCACCTCGAAGATCATGAATTAACTATTGATGAAGCATACCAGCGAATGGTCGACCTAATTCAGGCAGCTTTCCCTAGCCTAGAAATTGCCACTGGTGAAATCACGCATTCGTATTGTCCAGGAAGCTTCGATATTAGCGTTAACGGCCAAAAGATTGGCGGAATTTCTCAACGACGAAACAAAGTGGGAGTTACAGTAATGCTTTACTTAAGTGTCTGTGGTAATCAGCAGGATCGGGGTAAGCTAATTCGTGACTTCTATGATACAGGACTGCAACAAGATCAAAACAAGTGGCATTTTCCAGATGTTTGGCCAGGAGCAATGACAACTGTTTCTAAAGTGCTCAACTCACAATTAAGTGTTCAGGATGCAATTCAGCGAATCCAATCAGTCGTTCAAATTACTGATCCTGACAGCCTTAATAACTTAATGTGGTCGCCTAATTTTATATCAACTCTCAGTAAAGAACTAATCAGCATGAAACGTTTACAAGAACGTTTAGAGAAAGAAGCTTAATATGAATCACTTTTATGACGAAAAACTTCGCCGTGAAAAGGTTTTTCGCGATCCAATTCACGGACAAATTATTGTCGATAATCAAATTATTATGGACTTAATTAATACCCCCGAGTTTCAACGATTACGACGAATCAAGCAACTAGGAACTTCATCATTTACCTTTCATGGAGCCGAGCATTCCCGCTTTGGCCACTGCTTAGGCGTCTATGAAATTACCCGCCAAATGTGCAACTATTTTCAACGAAACTACCCTAGTCAGTACCCTGGCGATGGCCTATGGGATGATCACGAACGGCCGGTTGCTTTATGTGCAGCCCTCCTCCATGATTTAGGGCATGGTCCTTATTCCCATACATTTGAACATATTTTCCATACAAACCATGAGCAAATTACTCGCCAGTTGATCACTGACAGCAGCACTAATATTAATAAGATATTACAACGTGTATCGCCTGATTTTCCTCATCAAGTTGCTAGTGTGATTGATCATACTTATGAGAATCCCCAAGTAGTACAAATGATCTCAAGTCAGGTTGATGCGGACCGGATGGACTACTTGCAACGAGATGCGTATTACACAGGAACAAACTACGGAAAATTTGATCTTGATCGTGTTCTTCATGTTATGCGACCGGTTAAGAGGGGGATTGCCTTTGAAATTTCGGGGATGCATGCAGTAGAAGATTACATTATCAGTCGGCTTCAAATGTATCTGCAAGTCTACTTCCACCCAGTTTCTCGTTCAATGGAAGTTATCTTAGATCACCTCTTAATGCGGGCAAAACATATTTACCAGCATCCTAATGACTTTGAGCCCGACTTCACCCCTCATATGCTGATGCCGTTTTTTAATGGTAAGTTCACCTTGGATGACTATTTGGCTCTTGACGATGGTGTCTTAACCACTTATTTTATTCATTGGACCCATTCCCGTGATGATATTTTAAGCGATCTTGCTAGTCGCTTCCTTAACCGCCGACCATTTAAATCAGTTATTTATGATCAAAATACACAAAAACTTTTACCAACTTTACGCAAGCTCATCCAAACTGCTGGGTTTAATAGCCAGTATTACACCGCAGTCAACGATAGCTTTAAACTTCCATACGACACCTATCATCCACAAGATTCTAATGCTCAAACACAAATCGAGCTTCTCCAACCTAATGGCGATTTTGTTGAACTATCCCAAGTTAGTACTCTAGTCGCTAGTGTGTCAGGACGAGAAGCCGGAGATCAACGGTTCTTTTTCCCAAAAGAGATGCTTGAAACGCGAAACAATATTGAAATTTTTGAGCCAATCTATGAAGAATTCCAAAGCTATATCAAGAATAATCATATTATTAACCCAAAGGAGCAAAAATAATGGCAATTAAATTAGTCGCAATCGACATCGATGGAACATTAATCAATGACCAACGCGAAATCACACCACCAACTGTTGCCGCAATAAAAAAAGCCAGCGCGCAGGGAGTAAAGATCGTCTTATGCACTGGACGTCCAATGACAGGTGTAAAAGCATACCTTGACCAGTTGGACTTAAATGATTCAGATAACGAATTTGTTATTAGCTTCAACGGTGCACTAGCTCAATCAACTAGTGGCAACGTCTTGGTAAATTACACAATGCCGTTCAATGACTATGCAGACTGGCAAACTTATTGTATTAAAGAAGGCGTCAAGTCCCAAATCGAAACGCGAGATTACATCTATACAATTAATCGAGATTTAAGTCCATATACAGTCTACGAGTCAGACCTTGTAAGTATGCCAATTCGTTACCGTACCTTTGACGAACTTTCTAAAATGCAAGACCAATACGTGATCGCCAAAGCAATGATGGTTGATACTAAAGAACAAATTGACAAAGCATGGGCAGAACTTCCAGTAGAAGTGCGCGAGCGTTTTTCAATTGTCCGCAGCGAAGACTTTTATTTGGAGTTCATGAATAAACAAGCAAGTAAGGGAAATGCCCTTCAATTACTTAGTGAAGAACTAGGAATTAAAAAAGAAGAAGTCATGGCTCTTGGTAATGCGCAAAACGATGATTCAATGATCGCATTTGCTGGGTTAGGGGTAGCGATGGGAAACTCAATTCCTGGCACCTTAAAGATCGCTGACGTAACAACCGCTGATAATAATCATGATGGTGTTGGAAAAGCAATTGAAGAATATGTTCTTAAGTAAAGGCAAAAATAAAAGCAAGAAGCGTACTTTCGTAAAAAGTTACACCTCTTGCTTTTATTTTTTGACATCTTATATATATTAAGCGATCTTTGTTACCGCTCCAGTTTGGCTATTGTATTGGTAAATACCGATTAAGTTAGCAACAGTGTTATCACTATTGTTTTGACGTACTTCAAACTTGTAAACATTACCCGTTTTACCGGTTGGCATAATTTGGTAACCTTGGGAGCCACTAAAGCCCATCTTGTTAGCAAATTGTTGTACTACATTATCACTAGTTGCATCAGATGCAGCTTGGTTAGCAGTAGAAGATGATTGGTGAGCTGCTGCACTTGTAGAACTGGATTGCTTATTTGTTTGCTTGCTATTAGTAGATGATGAAGCTTGAGAACTAGTAGAACCCTGTGCAGAACTTACCTTGCTTTGTAAATCAGCGTATGCATTCCGCATTGCCGGACTAGTTGACTTTTGTGATTTCAAATTGTTCTTAGCACCATCATAATCGCCATTTTCATATGCTTTTTGGGCATCCATGTAGCTTTGTAAATCATCAGCAAGTGCTTCCGTTTGGGCATTATGATCATTTAATTGGTTTAACTGTTCATAAGCCCCTTCATAATCATGATTTTGGATAAGCTTATTAGCTGTACGATAAGCCTTTGAAGCTTTACTTTCGGAAGAACGGACAGACGACGATGTGCTGGAAGAACTTGCATCACTACTTGACGCAGATTGTTTCCCACAACCAGCTAGGGCAAAGATAGTAGCGACTGCAGCTGTTCCAACCATTGCTTTTTTGAAAAACTTAATTGTTGTCATTTTTCTCCTCCTTATTTCACATCGTATTATAACATGAATTGATAATGACTGTTTGCCTTTCCTAAATCTTTATCTTCTTTTAAAACAGAAACGGAAAATAAGAAAGGCCGCAAGAAACTAAAAATGTTTTTTCCTTCCGACCTACTTGATTTATTAAATTCATTTTACTTAAGCATTACTTCTTTTCCAACTGTGCACTTTGGAATACTTGTTTAAACAGTGGACTAACAGGACGATTTTCGTTAATCCGTTTGATTGCATCTCCAATTAGTGGAGCAACCGATACCTGTTTAATTTTGTCGATTTGTTTTTCCTTTGGCAATTGAATTGAATCCGTCACAACGACTTCTTTAAGCGGTGCATTCCGTAAACGTTCAATTGCTGGGCCAGATAATACCGCATGGGTACATGATGCGTAGACTTCTTCTGCTCCTGCATCTATTAATGCTTGCGAACCTAAACTAATAGTTCCTGCAGTATCAATCATATCATCAATCATAATACATTTTTTGCCCTTAACATCCCCAATAATATTCATGATTTGAGCAACGTTCGCCCGTGGACGCCGCTTATCAATAATCGCAATTGGAGACTTTAAAAACTCGGCAAGTGCTCGTGCCCGTGTTACTCCACCATGATCAGGAGAAATAACAACTGCATTTTCAGCAACACCCTGGTTGATAAAATACTCTGCTAACAGAGGAGCACCCATCAAATGATCGACAGGGATATCAAAGAACCCTTGAATTTGTGCGGCATGAAGATCAAGTGCAATAATCCGATCAACACCAGAATTTTGCAACATATTAGCAACTAACTTAGCAGTAATTGGTTCACGGCTCCGTGCTTTCCGGTCTTGACGGGCATAACCATAGTATGGCATCACCACATTAATCGTCTTGGCACTAGCACGACGAAGCGCATCTACCATAATTAATAACTCCATTAAGTTGTCATTAACCGGGGCAGAAGTCGACTGGATGACATACACATTGTCTCCCCGCACACTTTCCTCAATATTAATTTGGATCTCACCATCACTAAAACGATTAACAGATAATTTTCCTAAATCAACACCGACATGCTTAGCAATCTTTTCTGCTAAGGGACGGTTTGAATTTAACGCAAAGATTTTTAAATTTTGATCAAAATATTGCTGTGTCATTAGGTCCTCCGCTGATTAATAAAAGTTATACTACTACCACTTACATAATATAAATTAGTGAGGCAAAAAGCAAGTTACCATGGTAGCTTCTTAGCATAATTTTCTTTATTAACCTGTCGTGCCCGCGCAATTGCCATATCATATTGTTCCGTACTGTCTGTGATGGTCGAACCAGCAGCGACAAATGAATCTTTTGCAATATTAACTGGAGCCACTAAGTTACTGTTACTACCGATAAAGGCATGGTCGCCAACATTAGTATGGTGCTTATTTGTCCCATCGTAGTTAACGAAGACAACTCCACAGCCAACATTAATATTCTTGCCTAAAGTAGCATTACCGATATAAGTCAAGTGACCGACTTTTGTTCCTTTACCAATGTAAGCTTTCTTAACCTCACAGAAGTTACCAATATGAACATTCTCGCCAATTTCTGCTTCTGGACGCAGGTGACTATTAGGACCAATATCACTACCATTGTGCATTTCTGCTTCTTGAAGGGTCGAAGAAATAATTTTAACCCCATCGTGAATCTTAGAATCAGCGATCCGTGAACCAGCACCGATATAACAATCGTTACCAATTTCTGTATGACCCTTGATTACAACGCCACCTTCAATAACTGTATCACGGCCAATTTTAACATCAGCATCAATATAAGTTGTCTCTGGATCAATCATCGAAACTCCTTCACGCATCCAATGAGTATTAATTCGGTTACGCATTACCTTGTTTGCACGGGCAAGGGCAACTCGGTCATTTACCCCCATCGATTCGTCAAAGTTATCCATCTTGTAGGCTGTTACAATCTCATTTTCTTGCTTTAAAATGCCAATAACATCAGTTAAATAATACTCACCCTGAGCATTATCATTCGTGATCTTGCTGAGAGCTTCAAATAGCTTCTTGTTATCAAAACAGTAAACTCCGGTATTAATTTCCTTAATTGCTTGTTCTTGAACATTAGCATCTTTTTGTTCCACGATTCGTTCAACGATTCCAACGTCATTTCGAACAATCCGACCATAACCAGTTGGGTCAGGAGCAATAGAAGTCAAAATAGTGGCTGCCGCATGCCGTTGTTCATGATATTCGAAAAGCTTTTCAAAAGTTTCAGCAGTAAATAATGGAGTATCACCGCTAACAATAATAGTTTCGCCATCTTCATTTGCAAGAAGGTCTTTTGTTTGCATTACGGCATGGCCAGTTCCGAGTTGTTGTTCCTGAAGAGCATACTTAGTACGGTGTCCCAATTGTTGTTCAACGGTTTCCGCTCCAAAACCAACAATTGTAATAATATTGTCAATCTTGGTCTTTTCTAATTGGGTTAAAACATGCTCAACCATGGTCTTACCACAAACTTGGTGTAAAACTTTGTATAGCTTTGAGCGCATCCGTGTACCTTTACCAGCAGCTAAAATAATTGCATTACGTTTTGTCATTTCCTAATTCTCCACTTTCTTATCAAACACGTTTTCCATGAAGCTTCCTGCTTGTGCTGCAATCTTCTTCTCCGTACCATCTTTAGTTTCCACTTTGATTAATGAAGTACAGTTATCGACCAACCGTTGCCCATTGACTGGACGACCTTCTGCAAAAACAGTAATCCCAACCAAGTTAGCATCAAATTCTTTAATCAAAGATTTCATTCCGTTAATCGTGCCGCCGCCTTTCATAAAGTCGTCAACAACCAGAACATTAGCCCCAGCTGATAATGTACGACGAGACAATTCCATTTTCTTTATTCGTTGAACAGAGCCAGAAACGTAATTAACACTTACAGTAGGTCCTTCAGTAATGTGCGAACTATTACGAACAATAACGAATGGTTTATTCATATACATCGCAACGCTTTGTGCAATCGGAATTCCTTTAGTCTCAACTGTCATAATAACATCAACATCAGTATCAACGTATTGAGTAGCGATTAACTTACCAATCTGCCGCAAGATTTCCGGTTGGCCGATTAAATCTGATAAGTAAACATAGCCTCCCGGTAGCAAACGCGAGTCATCATTAACCCGGTCAACCAAGTTATCAATGGCCGCTTGAGCATTTTCTTTAGAATAAAATGGCGTTAGTACCGCGCCACCGCTTGCACCAGGAATTGTCTCTAATCGTCCTTGCCCCCAAGTTTGGAATGTATGTTTAACAATTCCTAAATCTTCACTGATTGATGACTTAGCTGAGTCATAACGCTCACCAAAAAATTTCAACGATACTAATGAGCGCGGATGTTCAAGCAAGTAGCGTGTCATATCCACCAATCGGTTACTCCGTCTAATTTTCATGTTCTTTCTCTACCTTTCAAAAAGGATTAATTAACATTGATTTTAACATAAAACGTTCGGATTTTCGGCAAAATTTTAGTATTTACTAAGAAAAGGGCACAAGCCAAAGCTCACTCGTGCCTTCGTTTTTCAAGGCGACGTTAACCTCTGAAAGTCTCGCAAAGAATAATAGCCTCCAACACTTTGCTGGGCGTTGAAGACCATTGTTGGACTGTGCTGGTTACCTCTTAGGAATGTCATCTGGCTTAAGCCACAGTCTAATTCGATTCGATAAATTTACTATAAATCAAGGCGACAGCATAGATAATAACTTCAATTACTGCAATAAAGAAACTAACTGGCCAATCTGTCAAATAACCGAGAAAAAGCCCAAGCCATGTACCTAACAGTGAAAATAAAATCGCTAAAATAATCATCCGTGCGACACCATGCGTAAAGTATTTAGCACTAGCAGCTGGTAACGTTAGGAGGATAAAAATTAGCAAAGAACCGACAATTTGAGCAGCAACACTAACGCTTAAAGCAAGTAGTAAAAGAAAAACAACAGAAATCACTGTTTGATTTATTCCACTGACCTGCGCCCCAATTGAATCAAAGGAGTCAAACTTAAGGCGGCGATACATCAATAACAAAATGATTAAAACAAGAATGGAAAGGTAGACAAGCTGCCAGACCTCATTCAAACTAATTCCAACCACGCTACCAAACAAAATACTTGTTGCTGAGCTAGCTGACTGACTGCTCAAAGATAAGAAAAGAATTCCTAAGCCAATGAACAGTGCTGAAACGGCACTAATAACCGCTTCTCGTCGTGATTCTTTTATACTCATTTGTCCAACAATAACTGAACTTAACATTGTAAACAGAATCATCCCATTTAGCGCTGGCCATCCAGCGAAAACTGCAAAAGCACCACCTGCAAATCCAATTTCAGACAAGGTATGCGTTAAGAATGATAAATTTCGTGCAACAACAAAAACCCCAATAATTCCACAAATAATGGCAATAAATGTACTAGCGATAAATGCATGACGCATAAAACTTAAAGTTAACATTACTTTTTATCCCCCTTTACCGGGCTGGGTAACTCATTAATTGGCCCAGTGGAATATGAACCGGGAGACAGATACAAGAAACGGGTCCCATATTGTTCTGCTAGATCCCAATCATGAGTAATAAACATTACACTTAAACCATTCTGTTGAAAACGGGTTACTAAGTCTAGCAATTCATACTTCATTTCATTGTCCAAACTTGCCGTCGATTCATCCAGAATAAGGAGGTTAGGATTAGGTAATAAAGCTTGAGCAAGATATGCTCGCTGCTTCTCACCCCCGGACGCTAAACCAAGGGGCCGCTCAGCAATCTTTGTTAGGTTATTTTCACGAATCATCCGTTCAACGCGGTTTCGCTCGCTTTTAGTCAGCCATGGTAAAAGACGTGGTTTAGTATTTAAAGCAACAAAATCACGAATAGATAGCGGATATTCTTCATCAATATTACGAAACTGAGGAACATAGCCAAGTCGTGTACTTTGCGGAATAGTTATTGTCCCGCTTTTCGGTTTTAAAAAACCAAGCATCGAGCGAACAAGAGTCGTTTTTCCTACCCCATTTTCACCAACCACGACGAGAAAATCCCCTTCATTAATGGAGAAGCTTAAATGATCGATTACAGTATGATTTCCATAAGCGATCGTTAAATCATCAACTGATACAACTGCCATTATCTTCTTAATTCTCCTTTTGTTGAATGCGAGACAATGCTTGGTATTGCTTAAGCATCCACTGCATATAGTCATCCCCATTCGGCTTTGTTTCCGTTACCTTTAATACTGGAACATCATGTTCATGGGCAAGTTTAACTAAATTATCAACAACTTTATCACTTGTCTGCGAATTAGCAACAAAGAAGGCAATTTGGTGATTAATGATTGCTTGTTGAATTTCTTCAATATCTTTTGGTGATGGATCGTTTCCATCCTCAACAGCTTTTTCGAAATGTTTGTCCATAATTTGATAGCCAGCATTCTCTAAGGCGTAATCAAAAACTGGTTCACTGACTGCAACTCGATTATTGTTAGGATTTACTTGGCGCTTCACTTTTGCAATTTCTTCATTAAGCGGTTGAAGAGAAGCTAAATATTTCCGTGCGTTTCTTTGGTAATCCTTAGCATGTTGCGGATCAAGTTTACCATATTGAGTTGCCAGATCATTTGCTAATTTTTCGACAGTTTCAGGGGCATACCAAATATGCTCATTGTCACCAGCTTTCTTGCCAGTTAATGATGCCACATCAATTACCTTAATCTTGTTACGATTACTGCTTGATTTAACAAGTTTGTTTACCCAGCTATCATAGCCGAGGCCATTTTCAATTACTACATTGGCTTTAGCAACTTGCTGAGCTTGTTTAGTATTGGGTTGATAATCATGAGGATCAACCGAAGCATTATCAATAAACGAAATCACTTGGCCATGATCGCCAGCTACCTTTTGTGCTACTTCGCCATAGAAATTCATTCCGGTTACCACTCTAATCGGCTTTTGATTTTTCCCCATCGATTTCCACGGAACAAAGGATAAACCAAGAATTATAACCAACAAAGCAATAATACTACTAATACCGATAATATATTTTTTCATTCTTTCCCTCTTTTAATCGTAATCATTACTATTTAGAACAATGAATATAATAGCGAACTTTATGCTGGATTGCAACTATAAAAAAGGACAAGAGGCTGAGAGAAAACAAAGTTTTCTCTCAGCCTCAACTGTTTTCACGAACAATAGCAAGATAACGTGGAAAATAATCACAAGGCTCGAGGCTAAGTACGAACGCTAATCAGCCCGTGCCGTGCCAATCATCGTTCTAGCTTAGCCCACCGCCTTGTCGAGGAGATTATTTCCCACTTCCTATCTCTTGCCCTTAAATATGATCAAAGCAAAGTTACAACATGAACGTCGCGGCAAAATCCCCGGATACTATTTTGCATCCGTTTTGCTCGCGATTCTGTATGGCAGATTGCGAAGACAGTTGGTCCCGTCCCGCTCATTTGTGCAACATCAGCCCCTAATTCTTTCATCTTATTCTTTAAACGACCAATTTCTGGATAAAATTTCATCGTTAAAGGTTCTAAAACATTTCCCATATATTTTGTTGCCTCTTGCCAATCCTCTTTCTTTAGATTTGCCAGTAAATCTACATTATTAAGATGGTGAAGATTTTCATAATTAATTTGCCGTAAGATTTGCGGTGTAGAGACACTGATCTTTTGTTTTGCGATCACGGCCCAATAGTGAGGTTGTGGTGGTAACAATTCAATTTTTTCACCGTGACCAGTAACATGAGCTAATTTGTTATATATACAATACGGAACATCAGAATCAATCGTTAGTGCGATCTTTGCTAGCTCTGATAAACTCAGTCCCAACCGCCAAATACTATTTAATGCTCGCAAAACTGCCGCTGCATCTGAAGAGCCACCACCCAATCCGGCCGCAACTGGGATTTGCTTCTTAATCCGAATCGTAACGCCATCTTTACAATGAAAACGACTACGTAAAATATGAGCTGCTTGGTATGCTAGATTACGTTGGTCATTAGGTAAAAAGCCACTATTTGTATAGACTTTAATTGTTGCAGGGCGCCGGTGTGTCTCAACAGTTACATAATCAGCCAGGTCTGCCGAGACCATTACCATATCCCATTGAGGAGAACCATCAAAATATCGCATCGGCGTATCTAAACTCAAATTTAATTTTGCTGGTGCTTTTTCTGTAACTATCATCCGGCAACCCTCCCTATTTGTAATAATTTAGTTAGTTAAATTATACTAATGGAACTATAATCCTTGCAACTACTGTTTCCTAACTATTCCTAAAGCAAAAGGAGTGAATAAAAACTGCCTTCCTAATTGAAAGGTATTTTTACTCACTCCTATTATTTTATAAATATGAATTTTAATTTTTATCAGTTTATTCTGCTTCATCGAAGGCAATTGAAATATTTCGTGTTAACAAATCAGTATAACTATAGGAAACTCGATCCAATGTTCCTTGTTCATCATTCAAATGAATAACAAATACTGCAGGATAAGTCTTACTTAAAATACCGTGATGGGTGGTAATACGTTTACGTCCAGCTTGCGCTTTTACTAAAACATGCTCGCCAATCCGTTCATCTAGCTTCTTCTTAATTTCTACAATGCTATTAGGCACGACTCTTTCACCTCACTGTAGACTAGCATACTCTTTTTTTACACAAAAGGCAAAATTGTACCATAATGTTTTATAACGGTCAACCATCTTTTACAAGAGATTTTGCTGGTGAAGAGCATTCGCAAGTTCAATAAATTGTTCGAGAGTTAGCTTTTCTGGCCGGATTTGCGGCGAAATATCTAGCTGGGTTAAAACAGAAGTCATTTTCTCTTTTACCGCTGGGTCTTTACCAATTACACCTTGCAAGTTATTCCAAAGACTCTTGCGACGATGAGCAAAACATCCCCGAATAAAACCAAATAATTTTTGCCTGTCAAAAGGCTGAACTGGAAGCGGATTTTTCCGTGGCGTTAATACCACAATCGCTGAATCAACATTAGGTGATGGCACGAATACTTTCCGCGAAACATCAAAAGCAATTTTAGCTTGCATTTGGTATTCAATAGCTAACGTCAAAGCACCATATTGTTTAGTTCCTGGTTTAGCCGTGAGTCGCTGAGCAACTTCCTTTTGCATCATTACACAAATCATCGCCCACTCAACAGGACTAGCCAGCAAATTCATTAAAATGGGACTTGTAATGTAATAAGGAAGGTTAGCAACCACCTTAATTGGTCGACTAGGATCCTTAAATTCCTTTTTGATTAATTCTGGCAAATTAGCTTGAAGGACATCTTGATTAATCACTTTCACATTATCATATGGTGATAATACTTCTTTTAACACCGGAATTAAATCTTGATCAATTTCTAAGGCTAAAACTTCTCCTGCCGCTTGTGCTAATTGCTCCGTTAAAGCGCCAATTCCAGGGCCAATTTCAATTACATTGTCATTAGCTGTAATATCCGCCGCCTCAACGATGTTTTTTAAGACGTTCAAATCAGTAAGGAAATTCTGACCAAAACTTTTCTTTGTTCGGATCCCGTACTTTTCCATTATCGCTCGGGTACGTGTTCGACTACCAATTTCTGGTGAATTACTCATGATCTTCCTCCTGATTTATTTGCTTAATTGCTTTTTCAAATGTTGCGCGATCAACTTGAAACATGTTTAGACGGTGAATCAATTGTTTCCCATTTCCATAGCCGATTCCGAGTAGTTGTCCTAACTTTTCACGCCGTTTTCGTGAATCCGCTTGACCTGTTAATCCCCATTTTTGCAAATCTTCTCGCTTAAAAACCTGCTGGGGTGTCGTTGTTTGGGTATAAAGGTGCTCCAATGCTGATTTTATAATTGCTGGCGTCGCATGCTCAACCCCTAAGCTACCATGAGCCTCAGTTGGCACACCATCTTTTCGTTTAATAAAAGCATGCTTAACTCCAGGAATAGCTTCACTGATTATTTTTCTAATCCGCTCACCGTTAAAGTCCGGATCAGTAAAAACAATTAGCCCCCGGCTTGCTTGTAATTTTTTCAATTTTGCCAAGTCAGCCATTGAAATTGCGGACCCATTTGTTTCGTAAGTATCTGCATCAACCGCTTTTAAAATTTGTTTAGTATCATCTTTACCTTCAACGACTATAACTTCTTTTATTCTAATCATAGGCCTCTTTCTTCATTTTCCAAAAATAAGCGGCGGGCGTTCATAAATGTTTTGTATGCTACTTTACCAGCGTCAACCTGCTTTAAATCTGCAATTGCATCCACCGTAAATTTAGTAAAGCCGGGTTCGTTTTGCTTTCCTCGGTATGGAAGTGGAGTTAGGTAAGGAGCATCCGTTTCAACCATCATCTTTTCCAGGGGAACAACTAATGCTGCTTCATGGACTTCTGCCGCATTTTTGAAGCTTACGACACCACTAAAGGAAATCATCATCCCAAGATCCATAAATTTCTCTGCCCATTCTGGTGTCCCGTTAAAACTATGCATAACACCGCCAAATTCATCGACGTGGGCATTCCGCAAAATTTCATACGTGTCAGCTAGGGCATCCCGGCAGTGAATTGAGACCGGTAATTTAAGTTCCCGTGCCCACTCAAGCTGTTCAGCAAAAATTTCTTGTTGTTGCTGGTGAGGAGAACGCTCGTCATTATAATAATCTAAGCCAATTTCTCCAATTCCCACAATTAAGGGATCTGCTAATTGTTGACGTAACTCTTTCTTGGTTTCACCATTCCAATTAGCAATATCTTCTGGATGCCAACCAATAATTGGATGAAGGTTAGGATATTGATGCCCCAACTTTAAAGCACGGGCATTCAATAGCTGGTTAGAGCCAACAATATTCATTTCCGTCACGCCATAATGAGCAGCACGGTTAATAAAGGCAGGCACGTCATCATAAAATGCATCGTCATTTAGGTGGGTATGGGAATCATAAACCAATTGCTGGTGTTGATGATTATTCACTTTATTCAACGCCCATTCCAGGTACTAAATTGTCAGGAACAGTTACTACTTGAACATTACCGTCTTTTTCGGCAGACAAAAGCATTCCTTGGCTTAATTCGCCCCGCATTTTCCGTGGTTTCAAGTTAGCAACAATCAAAACTTTCTTACCTACTAAAACAGAAGGATCTGGATACCATTTAGCAATTCCAGAAAGGATTTGACGACCTTCTTCTGTTCCATCATCCATGTGGAATTTTAGAAGCTTATCAGCACCTTCTACATGGTCGGCAGCAGTGATTTGAGCCACCTTCAACTCAACTTTGTCAAAGACATCAATCCGAATTGGCTTTTTGCCATCTGTTTTCTCTTCTTGTGCTGTTTCTTGGGCTTTTTCTTTTGCTTCAGCCATTGCCTTTCTTCCCTTCTTCTTTTCATTTGCTGTCATCTTGCTCTTAATAAACTCAACCTCGGCCTTCACGTCCAAACGTGGGAAGATCGGAGTTCCTTTAGCAACAACCTGAGCCTCTGCTGGGAAATCATTAAATTGAAGATCAGTTAATGATAAGTCAGTTCCTTCAATTCCAAGTTGTTCAACAATCTGTTTTGGTGCATTTGGCATAATTGGTTGGATTAAGGCTGCAATAATCCGCAAACTCTTTGCTAGATGAGTCATCACATCAGATAATATATCCTTCTTACTATCATCTTTTGCTAATACCCATGGTTCAGTTTCATCAATGTACTTGTTAGCACGACTAACCAGCTTCCAAACAGTTGCCAATGCTTCAGCAAACCGTGTTTTATCCATTAATTCTTTATACTCAGCAATTACATCACTAGCAGTTTGTTCTAAATCAGCATCAAAATCAGTAGTTGCATCATTAGTGCCAACTAATTTACCGTTTTGATACTTATTAATCATCGCAACGGTCCGATTAAGCAAGTTTCCTAGATCGTTAGCAAGGTCAAAGTTTACCTTATCAACAAAGTCTTCTGGACTAAAGACTCCATCATTACCAAATGGCATTGCCCGCAATAAGTAGTAACGTGTAGCATCGAGGCCGTAACGGTCAACCAGAGTTTCAGGATAAATAACATTTCCCTTTGATTTCGACATCTTACCGTCACGCATTGTTAACCAGCCATGACCGATAATATGTTTTGGCAATGGTAAGCCAAGCGCATGAAGCATAATTGGCCAGTAAATCGTGTGGAAACGAACAATTTCTTTTCCTACCATGTGAACATCAGCAGGCCAATACTTCTTAAAGAGACTATCATCATCACTACCATATCCTAGCGCGGTAATATAGTTTGATAACGCATCAATCCATACGTATACCACGTGTTTAGGATCACTAGGTACTTTAACACCCCAACTAAATGATGTCCGCGTAACTGCAAGATCTTCTAGTCCTGGCTTTAAGAAGTTATTGATCATTTCATTCATCCGTGATTGCGGCTCGATAAAATTAGGATGTTCCTTATAGTAGTTCATTAGCCAGTCGGCATACTTGCTCATCTTAAAGAAGTATGATTCTTCCTCAACTAATTGAACTTCATGACCTGATGGCGCCTTTCCACCGATCACATTACCGTCTTCATCACGGTAAACTTCTGCTAACTGACTTTCTGTGAAGTATTCTTCATCATCAACAGAGTACCAACCAGTATATTTGCCCTTGTAAATATCCCCTTGGTCGAGCAGTTGTTGAAAAATCTTTTGAACAGCTTTTTCATGGTAATCGTCGGTCGTCCGAATAAACTTGTCATTTGTAATTTCAAGTTTATTCCATAGCTCTTTAATTTGGGCAGCCATTTGATCAACGTATTCTTGTGGCTTCATACCGAGCTTTTCAGCCTTTTGTTCAATCTTAAGGCCATGTTCATCGGTTCCTGTTAAGTAGAATACGTCATAGCCCATCAAACGCTTAAAACGTGCTTCTGCATCACATGCAATTGTTGTGTAGGAATTACCAATATGGAGTTTACCAGATGGATAGTAAATTGGTGTGGTAATGTAATAAGTTGGTTTTTGTTCAGCCATATGAGGCCCCTCTTTCTAAGATATTACTAATTAAGATTTAACATTTAGTATAGCATTTTATTAGGACTTGCTCCATCCTAAAACAGATCAAGCTGTTCTGGCGATTTAGGTGCCAGTCCCTCGAATTCAATATTCATCATTTTTTGAAGACACAATGCATTGGGTGCTGCATCCTTAGCTGAGTTATTGTTGAAGATAACACAGAGTTCTTTAGGTTGCGGTTGCAAGGACTCAATTTGTTTTTTAAAGAATTGAAGTTCTTCCGTTGAATATCGATATAAAGTCCGCGTTTTCCGCCATTCTTTTCCTTGGTTTTCCCATCCTTTTCGATTACGACCATGAAGGCGCAACATTGCTAAGTCGAGATTAGTTGTCGCAAGCATAAACGGTACGGACGTCGGCGTATTATGAGGTTCATCAGCGGCCACTAATGTAAAATTGAGTTCCCGACAGAAATCTAAGACTGATGGGAAAATTTCTTTCTTATACCAAGTTTGATTACGAAATTCGACTGCAATTGGTAAGCTTCCTAACCATTCTCGAATTAATCGTAAGTAGGAAAAATCACGCACAGTTGCGTCAAAGTATGGTGGAAACTGAAACAATATCGTCTTTAATTGACCAGCAGCTACCAAGGGGGAGATTGTCCGGCGATATTGTTGAAAGACCTGTTCCAGTTCGCCGCGTTCTTGATTTCGCTGATGCAATGTCATTTTCTGGTTAGCTTTAACGATAAACTGAAAAGCTGGAGGAACAGTAGCAAGCCAGTTTTGAATTGTTGATATCTGAGGTAAAGCGTAGAAAAAAGTATCAACCTCAACGACTGGAAAATGTTGAACATACTCATCAAGCCTTACTGGGCGTTGTTCATCATGAATGAGTACTGGATGCTCTGTCCAAGTTGTCATCCCCATTGTTATTTTCATCTTTAATCCTCTCTTTCGTCCCTCAAAAATTCTCATCAAATTACTTAGCAAATTCTTATACACCACAAAATAAATCTATATTCATTTTTCAAGGACGCAAATTCCTGTTTTTATCACTTTTATTCATTTTGATAGTAAAAGGCGAACAGATTATGCATTTTTCTCACATCTTAAAATGAAAGCGCTTCTCATACTTCGTTATTTCCCTAGGAAAAGCGTTCAAAACATGTTATTTTACAAGTGAACAATATGAAAGGAGCGATCAGAAATGCTACTAAAGAACAAAGGTATTCGTCACATTTTTTATCAAGAAAAGGATGCTACTAAAAAGAAGGGTTCTCATTTAGTAGCGCTCCCATTCAAAGTTGATGGGAAGGTCGTTTTCTTTGAATAACTACTGGAGCAAAAAGAAGCTGGAAATTGTCCTCAGACAACTGCAGCTTCTTTTTTATACTTTTAATTCGTCAAAGAATTTTGTTGCGTCGTCTTGAACCATTTGAAAGTCAAAAGGAAATTGCAATAACTGCTGATTAACAGCAATCACCTTTGCATTTGGATTGCGGTAATCTAGCAAGCCCGCAAATGGGTATACTTTCATCGAAGTACCCACAATCACAACTAAATCAGCTTGTTGCATTGCCTTGACAGAATTGACAATATCCTCTTGCTTAATTCCTTCATCATATAACACAATATCCGGACGCAAGGGACCATTATCCTTTTGATGCAAGCGACTATTCAAATATTCACTCACCGGAACTGTTTCATGACACTTTTCACAATAAACGTGGAAGAGGTTTCCATGAAAATCAATTAAGTGTTTTGTTCCAGCTTCTTCATATAAGTTATCAATATTTTGCGTTATAACTGTCGCACGATCCTGTTGCGTCAACGCTGCCTGTTTTTGATGAATTACGTTAGGCTTTGCATCTGGAAAATACAAATTTTGCTTGCAAAATTCGTAAAAGCCTTCTGGATCACTAGCAAAATAACGGTGACTTAAATAATATTCAGCATTCCGATTTTGCGTATATAAACCGTTTGCTGACCTAAAATCAGGAATACCAGAAGCAGTTGAGACACCAGCTCCTGTTAGAAAGACAATATTTTTTGCGTCGTCAAATGTTTTTTGAATCGTCGCATCCATCTAACTCACTTCCTTACAATGTATGGAATGCTATTCTGTTCAAGAAATTCCTTCACTGATTGATCATATATCTTCTTAAATTCTTCTGGCGCATTTTGAGCCGGTGCCGGAAGAGTAAACGAATTTTGACCATCACTCCGCCGAAGACCAACATAGGCGCGCTTATCTGTCCCCCGTTCTTTCATATCAGAGTGATAGATTTCAAAAACTTGACGCATCTCTAAACGTAATTGCCGGGCACTTAATACCGGTGAGAGAGTTGTATATTCATTATTATGTAAGGCTGGTAATCCCCATTCTTGCATTTGTTGATCAAACAAAGCATAAATCTTAACAATTGACCGGCGCATATCGAATGGTGACTTAATTGGCTTCTTTGTAATCTCAGCATACATCTTTTTTGCTGCAGTTAGTGCGAGAGGGTACTTTTCTGCCAAAGTTTTTTCATACTTTGAAATGTGATCACCATAAAAGACTAAGGCATCCAAAAGGGTTAATAACCGTAACGTCCGTTCATCATCTTCCTCTTTTTCCGGAGTTAATGTGTGTTCAATCCCCTTTAGATACTGCTCTTCAATCTCATCGGTAATAAAACCATGCTTACGTTGTTCCGCAACCACTACTCGATGCATGGCAATGTTATACAAATCCGTTGACATAATCATCATCTGTTCATCGAGTTCCTTATCACCAAGAGATAGTTGGAAAAAGATTTGTGGAAAACCTTTTAGCAACATCAAAAGGTGCAGTAATTCGTGTGAAGCGGTGTAATTTGGGGCAGTCAAGTCAGTCACAATAATAACCAAGGCACCAGGAATAGTTTGCTGAGTTGCTTGGTCATGGCGAACGTATCCTGACTTGTCACCATGAAACTGAACAAAGACACTACCTTCAGGATATAGACTGTTAACCTGATCAAGGAGTGCTTGATTTTCTTTATTTAGTGTAATTCTCTCTTCAGTCATTAACTTGATCCTTTCTAATCGTTGATAATATTTCTTTAGCAAGTGCTTGGTCAACATGTGATCGCTGCTTTAATTGAGCTACCACTAACGGTACTTCTGCTGGCGTCGCTCCGACACTTGCCGCTAACGAGCGATATTGGAGTTTCATATGACCAGCTTGAATCCCAGTA
The DNA here is from genome assembly GCF_020784725.1 of Limosilactobacillus reuteri. Lineage (GTDB taxonomy): Bacteria > Bacillota > Bacilli > Lactobacillales > Lactobacillaceae > Limosilactobacillus > Limosilactobacillus reuteri_F. The sequence continues at coordinate 29,532 of NZ_JAJGTZ010000041.1, read as the reverse complement.
GTTGTCAATGCTCGTAAAGCAGCCAAATTTTGTGCTAACCCGATACTTGCTGTCACTGCTGCTAACTCTTCGGCACTCTTAATTTGACTAATATGATAGTTTATCTTTGTCATCTTATTTAATCCAATTGAACCACCAATTACACCAACTGGTAAAGGAAGAACAATTTTCCCTACCAAGTAGTCGTCTTGAATTGTCCAAGTGCTTAAGCCGCGATATTGTCCATCACGAGCAGCATAGGCATGGGCTCCGCTTTCAATTGCCCGCCAATCATTTCCACTGGCGATCATAACCGCATCTATTCCATTCATTATTCCTTTATTATGAGTAGCTGCTCGATAAGGATCAACTTGTGCAAGATCACTAAGACGAGCAATTCGTTGAGCAACCTCTTTACCATTCATCGCGGGGGTAGCTAAGTATCGAAAGGCAACTTTACAGGTAGCAGTTTGAAGGCTCTGCGTTGCAAGATTGCTTAAAATTGCGGTAATAACATGGAAGCCCTGATTCGTTAACCATTTTCCAACTGCTTCTGCCATCGTATTGACACTATTGGCTCCCATTGCCTGACAAACGTCAATCCCCAAATCAATGCTAATGAAGTCACCAGGAGTGCGAACTTCCATTGACGTTGCGCCCCCACCTCGTGCCTGCATTGAGGGATGAGCCTGGTTAGCAATTGTTAAAATCTCATCTTGGTGTTCTAATAGCCATGATTTAACTGCTGCTTTATTGGTTACGTCATCTAATACAACTTGGCCCACTAATTGCCGGTCTTGCTGAGGAGCAGTAAATCCACCCGACTTGCTTACCCGGTGCGCGCCATTGCTAGCAGCAGCTATGACTGATGGTTCTTCAATTACCATTGGCACAACGTACGGTCGATCATTTACTGTTATGTTTAAGGCTACTCCTTCAGGCAAAGAATAATCAGTAATATAATTTTCGACTAACTCATCCCCTAAATCTGAACTTGTATTTGCTAATACTTGCTCTTCAATGGGAGATAGGTGACGAGCTTTTGCCAATTGCTGACGTCGATCATCGGCAGATAACTTATAAAAACCGTGTTGCCAATCAGTCATGGTGTCGCTTCCTTTGATTTACATATTCAGTGATGATTCCTTCGCGGACACCACTCTCTGAAAAAATAACCCGGCCATCACTGTTGCGTTGCAAAAGGGTTACAAGAGGCAGCATTCCACCAATAATAATGTCTGCTCGTTCCGGTTCTAGACCAGGCATCCGTTTACGCTGGGCCAAGTTACGATTTAACAATTCACGGTAAGTAGCAAATACTACTCGTGAAGAAAGCTGATACCCATGAATCGAACCGTTTCGGCGGTGATGGTGATGATAGGATTGAGTCATACGCGCTAAAGTTCGGTTAGCACCACCTAATAAAACAATCGGAACACGCGTTGCATATCGTAACCACGGAATCTTAGTCAATCGTTCATTCATAGCTACCTGAGCACGAAAAAGGTCTGCCGAGCGAACATAGCCATTTAAGTGGTATTGTTCTGATAAATTAACAGCTCCCACCGGAATAGAAATCAAATTACGTGCTTTTCGCTGTTGCACCAATATCAATTCACAACTTGCTCCACCAACATCTAGAATCAAACAGTGGTTAAGTCGCAATGTCCGAACAACGCCTAGGTAATCATAATAGGCTTCTTTTTTACCAGATAAAACTTGTAGATGAATACCGACTTCTTGTTGAACACGATTCAAAAACTCTTGACGATTTCGTGCCTGCCGAACTGCAGCAGTTGTGATCGCACGAACTTTAATATTAGGAATCTCTTGGTATATTTTTTTAAATCGTTTTAAAGCCGCAATTGTTCGTTCAATTGCACTCTCTTGTAACATTTTTTCTCGTCCCATTCCCTCAGATAAACGTGTATTTTCTTTTACACGTCGAATTTCACGAAATCGTCCATCTGGAGCAATTTCTGTTATTGCCATTCGGGCCGAGTTTGAGCCGAGGTCTACAATCGCGAGGTTTTCCACCATTTTCACCTCCGCTTTAATTAATTATTTTTCGTATAAATACATCTCTTTTATGTTACCATGTTCTGCTATGGGAGACACGAAAAAAAACGAGGCTCAGGGAAAAACTTATTTTCCTAGCAACCTCGCTTTTTTAGTTTATATTTTTAGTCAAAGTAGTTAATCCCGATTGCATCACGAACTTCTTTAAGTGTCTGATTAGCAACCTTGTTTGCCCGTGCTGAGCCTTCTTTAAGAACTTGATCAACATAATCAATATTAGCTGCATACTCTTCGCGTCGCTTGCGAATTGGTTCAAGTTCAGCTTCAAGGACTTCATTTAAGTAACGTTTGATCTTAACATCCCCAAGGCCACCAGCTTGGTATTGCTCCTTCAATTTAGCAACCTGCTCTTTGTCTGGATCAAAGATGTCAAGGTAAGTAAAGACAGTATTTCCTTCAACATGACCAGGATCACTAACCTTGATATGTGTTGGATCAGTATACATCGACATTACTTTCTTTTGCACTGTATCAGCATCATCAGAAAGATAAATTGCATTGCCAAGCGACTTACTCATCTTTGCATTGCCATCTAGTCCTGGAATTCGTCCTTGGCCCTTTGGTGGGAATACCCCTTCAGGCTCAACTAAAATGTCTTGTTGGTAAATACGGTTAAATGTCCGCACAATTTCACGAGTTTGTTCAAGCATTGGTTCTTGGTCATCACCAACCGGCACTGTATCAGCCTTAAATGCCGTAATATCTGCTGCTTGGCTTACTGGATAAGTAAAGAATCCAGCTGGCACACTTTCACCAAACTTCTTTTGCTTAATCTCAGTCTTAACAGTTGGGTTTCGGCGTAAACGTGCAATAGTTACTAAGTTAAGATAGTGCATCGTTAATTCACTCAATGCTGGAATCTGTGATTGAACCAAGATTGTTGACTTCTTTGGATCAATTCCAACCGCCAAATAATCAAGGGCAACTTCATGGAGACTACGACGGATTTTTTCAGGATCCCGGGCATTATCAGTTAATGCTTGTTGGTCAGCAATCATGATAAAGGTATCATATTTACCCGTATTTTGTAATTCAACCCGATTTTTTAACGAACCTACATAGTGTCCAATATGCAACTTACCAGTTGGTCGATCACCAGTTAAAATAACGTGTCTTTCTTCTGCCATTTTAAATTCCTCCTAAATTACAAAACGCCCTACTTAGTCATATACACTAAATAGGACGCTTTTCGCGCGGTGCCACCTAAATTGCAATCATTATTGCCGCTCATTATGTATCTTGTTGTGACCATTTCGCACTTTGGGGACCTTTTCACCGACCCGTCCCTCGCTAAGGCTCGCGCTACTTAATATATTTAATTTTAATCCAACTCCTACTAAAAAGGCAAGACAATCCTGAACATGACAAGTATAATAATATTAAACGTCGAACAGGAGTGGTCTATATGCGCTCAAAAAGAAATAAAACAATCGATTTCACGCTTGAGGAAACTTCACCTGAGCTCCTCAATCAAATTATTCAACCTACTGATAATCTCCAGACAATATCCGATAAGATTATCAACGGAGATTCCTTCAAAGTAATGACTAAATTATCACCACATCAAATTGATCTTGCCCTTATTGACCCTCCTTACAACCTTAATAAACAGTATGATGGTTTATGCTTTAAAAAAATGTCCACAAGCCAATATCAAACTTACACGCAAAAATGGATTAACCTCTTAAAGCCATTATTAAAAGAAAATGCTAGTATCTATGTTTTTTCTGATTGGGCAACCAGTATGGCCCTAGCACCGATCCTCGAAAAAAATTTTACAATTCAAAACCGGATTACTTGGCAGCGAGAAAAGGGCCGGGGGGCAATGAAAAATTGGAAAAACGGGATGGAGGATATTTGGTTTTTAACCACTAACCCAAGTGATTATACTTTTAATGTCGACCAAGTTAAACAGCGACGACAGGTAGTAGCTCCTTATCGTCAAGATGGGATTGCTAAAGACTGGCAAGCTACTAAAAATGGTAACTTTCGGGATACAATGCCTTCTAATTTTTGGGATGATATTTCAATTCCGTATTGGTCAATGCCAGAAAATACTGGTCATCCAACCCAAAAACCCGAGAAATTGCTTGCAAAAATTATTCTTGCCAGTTCTAATCCCAATGACTTCATTTTTGATCCTTTTGCTGGTTCCGGTTCGAGTTTAGTAACTGCCGCTAAGCTCAATCGCCACTATCTTGGAATCGAGCAAAGCCTCTTATATTGTGCATGGGGACAGTACCGACTAAATCAAGCCAAAGACGATTCTAGCATTCAAGGCTACACTGATGGAGTCTTCTGGGAGCGTAATACCTTAGCAGTACAACGAAAGATTAAACGTCAACAAAAGGCAAATGAAAAATAAAAAGACTGAGAGAAAAAATTTTCTCTCAGTCTTTTTATTTTCTACTGCTTATCTTTAATATCAAATTCTGGGAACCAAATACCAATTTCGCGAGTAGCACTATTAACGTTATCAGACGTATGAATGATATTTCGTAAGTTGCCATCAGGCCATTCACGACCATAGTCACCACGAATTGTTCCCCATTCAGCTTCACCAGGGTTAGTAGCTCCTGCCATGTTATGAATGGCCTGAATTACATTCGTACCAGAAACAACAATTCCTACAATTGGCCCTTCTGTCATGTATTCTAATAATTCAGGGAAGAATGGTTTGTCAACTTTATCAAAATAATGCTGACGAAGCTTTTCTTCTGATGGATCAATCATCTTAAGAGCTTCAATATTATACCCTTTCCGTTCAATACGGGTAATAATATCTCCAATATGACGAGTTTTTACCCCATCAGGCTTTACTAGTACAAGTGTGTATTCGTCTTTAACCATGGCGAAGCATCTCCTTTTTCTATATCTACTCCATTAGCTTATCATAAGTCAGCATCCCTCGAAAGCGTTTTTAATCAATAGAAAAATTTAATTTTTATTTGGTAATTGATACTCAATTGTCAAAAGACGTCCAGCTTTCTCATTAATTGCATCACTAACTGAACCATTGCTTAAAAGTACCAGTTCATGCATTGCTCGTGATGCCATTGTATAGATCATGCCAACTTCATCAGTATTAGCTAGGTTTTTAGCAGAGACATCCGCAGCAAGAACAGCATCGAATTCGAGTCCCTTTGCTAAGTAAATTGGGAGAATTAAAATCCCCTTTGGCAATTCACTTGCATTCTTATCTAGGAGATGAATATTTTCAATCTTTTGTCGGTGAAGTAATTGATAAATAGCAGTAGCTTGCTCTTGATTCTTGGTTAAGATCGCTACAGTTTCATGTTCGTCAGCTAGTTTAAGCGTCTCATCTAACAAACTTTGCTGACTCTCTTTATCAGAATAACGGACTAACAAGCGTGGTTTTTTCCCATGGCGAGTAAAGGAAATTATCTTATCTCCATCTGGCAACAAGGCCTTCGCAAAATTAGTAATCTCCGTTGTGGAACGATAACTCCGCCGTAAAGCAATTAGATTAGGTCGCTTAGCCTTTAATACCCCACTAAGTTTATTTAATAGCTCTTCCGGTAACTGCAACGGCTTAAAAAGAGCCTGTTCACTATCACCGAGGACCGTAAACTTAGCTTGGGGAAAAGCGTGTTTTAAGTAAATTAACATCGCTGTTGAATAATCTTGCATCTCATCAATAAATACATATTGAAAAGAACGATTTTGTCCTGTCCCGGAAATCAAATCACGCAGATACATCAAAGGGGCCGCATGCATTAATTCTAGCCGATGATATTCAATCTCATCTTGAAAAGCAAGAATCATTGTCGCCCATTCCCGCTGACTAATTGTCTTAGGAACTTCAACCTGATGCAAAAACTTATTATATTGATTATAAAAATCAAGAAAATAATTATTATAGATTGCGTCTGCAATAACACGTAAGCGTCGTTTAGCTAAGCGCCGTGAAAGGTAAGCATATTGTTCATCTTCATCCTTAAAATCATCAATTGTTTTCTTACCATAAAGATTGTGCAATTGTTGTAGATCAAGTGAATCTAGCTCTTTAGCTACCCAATCCTTTTTAGCTTCATCTTTAACCCGCCGTTGCAATTCACGAATTAACTTATTTTTTAATTGAACTAACTTATCAGCAGGAGCCATTTTCAATGGTAATTCTTTATAAAGATCATTGATATGATCAGCCGAAAAGAAAACTTGACCATTAAAGCGAATATCAGCAAACTGTAAATCAGCAATTGTCATTTTCTCAACATAACGTGCAATTGACGTCATAAAAGATTCACTTTCAATAAAGTCAGCAACAACATGAGAAGCATTTTCCGGCTGTTGCCGTTCTTCATAGCGATCAAATAATGTTTCTACTTGTAATCCTTCAAAGCGCCGACGGATAAAACCTTCTAATGTTACTTGCCGCATATTTCTTTCACCAAGACTTGGCAAAACTTCAGAAATGTAGTGGCTGAATAAATTATTAGGACTAAAGAGGACAATCTGGTCAGCGTTCAATTCCGTTCGACTATGATAAAGCAAGTATGCAATTCGTTGAAGGATCGCTGAGGTCTTTCCCGAACCGGCAACTCCTTGTACTAGTAAAAGGTCACTACGCGTATCACGGATAATATCATTTTGTTCTTTTTGAATTGTTGCCACAATATTATGCATATACTGGTCATTTTGCTTTCCAAGAGCCGCTTGCAAAACTTCATCACCAACCGTTTCATTGGTATCAAACATGTTAGTGATCTTACCATCCTTAATAGTAAATTGGCGTTTCTTTTTTAATTCCGTGGTTTGTATCCCAGCTGGCGTTTCATAATTAACTTTCCCAAGGGTACCGTTATAGTAAACCCCAGAAATCGGTGCCCGCCAGTCGTAAATTAAAAAGTCTGTTTTATCCTCATTCATTAAGGAAGAAGTACCAATGTATAGCGTTTCACTTTTATCTTCACCAGGATCCTGAATGTCAATCCGTCCAAAATACGGTGATCCTTTTAAGTTTTTTAAAGTTCTTAACTGGTGCTTTAGAATTGATTCACTTTCCGCTGCTCGCGAAACCAATTGGCGCTGCTGTTCAATCATTGACCGAGATTCGGCAATATCATCAACTTCATAACGGTTAATAGATGCATTTTCACTATAATTACGTTCAACTGCCCGTGTTTCACGATGAGCATCTTCAACAGCTTTAGTGGTAGCAGCTACCTGTTGGTCAATTTGTTTTTCAACATTATCAACCCGCGCTTGCTCCGTTTCTCGTTCATGATTTTCCATCAAAAGCCCCCTTTACTCAAGTTCGTTGGCTGATCGTTTCAATGCATTCTTTAAAATAAATGGCGCTAATACAGTTGCGATAATAATCACGGTAATTACATCTGAATAATACATTGGCGAAAGAAGATGTGCTTCATAACCAATCTGGGCTGTAATCAATCCCATTTCACCACGGGCAACCATCCCACTACCGACAACATAAGAACTTGGCATGCTAAAGCCAGATAGCTTAGCACCCGCTCCACATCCAAGCAGTTTTGTTAAGCATGCAAGGATTGTCATTACAATAACAAAGACAAACGATTCACCAATATTATCAAAGCGCATGTTCAAGCCTACACTGACAAAGAATAGCGGAATAAACATTGCATATCCAATTGGAATAAAACTCCGGTCAACAACTTCTTTATGCTTGGTGTTAGCCACAGCAATTCCGGCGAAGAAGGAGCCAACAGCCCCACTCAAGCCAACATAATCAGCAATTGCGGCCATGCCTAAACAGATAATCATCGCCATTACCGACGTTGAAGCAACTGTTAATAGGCGATCACTCATATGAATCAGGTAAGGTGCTAACCAACGAATCAATAGGTAAGTTCCACCAAAGAATACTAACTGCATCAAGAGGACAATTCCTAAAGGCTGGCCATTACCATGACCACTATTGCTGCTTCCATTGATTACACTAATCATCACACTTAATAAGATAACACCAATAATATCATCGGCAACTGCTGCTCCAAGGACTGTTGCCCCTTCTCGGCTATCCAGGCGCTTAAATTCACGTAATACTGCAACTGAAATACTAACAGATGTTGTTGCGAAAATAACCCCGATAAACAATGATTCAAGCTTAGTAAAGCCAAACATATAACTTACCGGCCCCATAATTACAATGGGAATAATTACCCCCAAAAACGCCACAACAACAGCAGGCTTCAAGTATTTCCTTAGTAAGGATAGGTCGCTCTCCAATCCTGCGATGAACATCAAGATAATAACCCCAATTTCTTGAAATTCATTCATCATTGAGTTTAAATGAACCCAATCTAAAACAGCGGGTCCTGCAATGATTCCAACCAGGATTTGTCCAATCACTTCTGGAATCTCAACGCGACGACACAAGTGTGCTACGATCTGTGTCGCAAGCAATAACCCCGCCAACACTGCAATAAATTCCATTTCTTTTCCTCCAATTTATCAATTAAGCTAATGCTACATAATTTTGATTTTAACATAGCTATATTTTCAATCCTAATTATATTACTAGCAAGTCATATTATTAAAAGAAGAAAAGAGATTTAGAAAAACAAATTGTTTTTCTAAATCTCTTTTTAACTTATTACAAGCCATCTAGCGGGTTCGAACCGCCGACCTCATCCTTACCATGGATGTGCTCTACCTAGCTGAGCTAAGATGGCGCTTAAAGTATACCCGAAGATGGTCTTGAATTGCAAGAGTTACCAACCCAACTCTTCTGCATTTGCAGGAGCTGCTAATTTACCAGCGGCTAATTCCGCAAATGCTTGATCAATCATCGCAAATGCTTGATCTAATTCCTTTTCTGTAATAACCAATGGTGGCTGGAACCGAAGAATGCTTCCCCGTAAGCTAATGATAATCGCCCCTAATTCAAAGATGCGATACATTAACTTGGTTGTTGCTTCTGTATCACCTTTTCCTGTTGCTGGATCAATGATATCAATACCACCATCAAGCCCGTACATCCGAACATCACCCACAAAGGGATATTTTTGCTGTTCAAGCTTAAAGAAGTCAGCTGCTTTTTTACCAAGTTGTTGTGAACGCTCTAAAAGATGCTCATTTTGAATAACATCCAAGGTCGCGTTCGCTGCCGCAGTCGTAATCGGATTACCGGCTGTAGTGTAAACATTCGCTGGTGCCCCTAATGATTCTAGAATCTCTTTACGACCAATCATTGCACTGAGCGGCATTCCAGAAGCTAGAGATTTACCAACAGACATCAAATCCGGCTCAATCCCAAAATGCTGGATCGACCACCACTTACCGGTCCGGCCCATCCCCTGATTAACTTCATCAACAGCAAAGAGAATTCCATTAGCTTTAGCAAACTCATATACCTTTTGCATATAAGCAGGCGGAGTTTTTACAATTCCCCCATCACCCTGAATTGGCTCAATAAGAATTGCAGCTACTTCATCCACTGGTAAATAAGTTTCAAAAGGCAGCATGAATTGATGAAACATCCGCTCAACAAACGCTTCGTCACTTTCATTAGTTAATCGTTCCCATGGACTAGGGAATGGTACCTTTACTACGCCCGGTAGCATTGGACCCATTTTTCTTGTCATGTTTAATGAAACACCTGACAAGCTCATTGAACCGTAAGTTGATCCATGATAGGCCCCGGTAAAGGAAACGATATATTGACGGCCAGTATATGCTCGCGCAAATTTAATAATTGCATCATTAGCATCCGAACCAGAATTACCCCATACCATTTCAACTGGTCCACTTATCGGCGCTAATTCTGCTAATCGAGGTGCTAACCGCGCTGCCTGCGAATTAGCAAAGTACGCTGGAGTATACTGAATCATTTTAGCTGCTTGTTCTTGAATAGCTTGCACTACTCGTGGATGCGCATGACCAGTATTAGTGGAACTAGCACTGGCAAGCAAATCAATATAGTCATTTCCTTCAATGTCAGTCACCGTTGCGCCCCGTCCATGATCTAATACAATATCGTAGTACTTAATCCGGGCAGCAGTTGCAAATGCATTTTCTTCTTCTAATAAAACATCTCTATTCGTTTTCCCCTGCTTCAGCTTCGTTTTTAACATTTTGTCCATCTTCTTTCTTTGCCATTGACGAGTGACGTATTCCATAAGCAAAGTAAATAATTAAGCCAAAGATAAACCAGATCCCCGCGTAAAGTTTTGCCTGGTAATCTAATCCCATAAACACAGTTAATGAAGCAAGAAAACCAAGAGCTGGTAATACTGGATAGAACGGCATTTTGAATGAAGGATTTGGAATATCTTTTCCTTCACGACGACGTAACGCATAAATCCCAAGTGAAACAAACATAAATGCGATCAATGTACCGGCAGAGATCAATTGGGAAAGAAAAGCGAATGGGAAGAAAGCACCGATCAAAACAGCACCAATTGTAAGTGTCCAAAGTGCTCGGTTTGGTCGATTATGTTCATCAAGTTTTCCAAGCCATTCTGGTAACATTCCATCACGACCAAATGAGTAAATCAACCGCGAACCAGCCATACTCATCCCAATCAAGGCGGTAAACATTCCTAGAACAGCAATTGTTTGAACAACAGTTGCTACACCACTATGATGAGCTGCACGTAATGCAAGCCCTACTGGTTCAGCACTGTTAGCATATTGTTGATATGGTAATACCCCAATCAACACAAGACTAACTGCGATAAAAAGAACAACTGCAATTACTAAGGAACCAAGGATTCCACGTGGCATCGTTTTTTGTGGATTAATTGCTTCCGCTGAGTTAGCAGCAATTGAGTCAAATCCGATATAAGAAAGGAAAATCATCGATACCCCGGCATAAATACCTTGCCAACCACCAAATGCACCATTAGCTGTCTCATGGTATTGTGGAACAAATGGCATAAAATTGCTTGCTTTTATAGCGGTTAAGCCAACAACAATAAAAAGTAAAATTGCAAAAACTTTGAGAATAACAAGAAGATTTTCAACACGAGCAGCTTGTGATACCCCGCGTGAAATTAAGAGAGCTACTAAAATAATTACAACAACTGAAACAAGATCAACAACTCCGCCTTCTGTACCAAAAGCATTTGATAATGAAGCAGGCAGCTTCCAGCCAAGTGGAACAAATAAGGCCCGGAAGTTAGCAGAGAGACCAGACCCAACAAAGGCCAAGGCAATAAAGTATTCAGCTAATAGTGCCCAACCAGCGATCCAACCAAAAAACTCTCCAAACACGACGTTAATCCATGAATAGGCTGAACCAGCAAACGGCATTGCAGCAGCCATTTCTGCATAGGCGAAGGCAACTAGCCCGGCCACGATCGCAGCAATTAAAAAAGAGATAACTACTGAAGGTCCAGTATGCATTGCGGCCACTTCACCAGGAAGAGTGAAAATGGAAGTGGACACAATCGTTCCAACACCTAAAGCTAAAAAGTCCCGCACCTTCAAAGATCGAACCAAATGACCGTCTTTATTATCATAAACACGCGGGTCTTCTTTACGTGTAATTGTTTTCCAAAAACTCATAATCATCCTCCTTTTCTAAATAATTAAAATTTGATTAGAATTATAAGAAAATCTTTAATATATTTTACCAAGGTGCTCTTCTCTGGTCAATCGTTTATTTAAATTAATTAAAGAAAGCGATTTCTACATTTACATCCATATTAAACATTTTTTCCTTAACATAAATTGATGTCATATTGCTAACCACCAATTTTACAAATAATAATTTAATGAGTATAAAATGAGGTTATTACCCTTCGCTATTTTAATCATTCGGGTTAAAATAGTTATAATCATATTCGAAAAGAGTGATTTTATATGTTATCACCAGATGAAATTCGTTACTCAATCAAGGTCATGCGACAAACATTTCCCGAAGCAGGAACAACTTTGATTGCTGACACAAACTACCACTTCCTCTTGGCTACAATCTTGAGTGCACAGTCAACAGATCAATCTGTCAATGAAGTAACGCCAACACTATTTGCTCGTTTCCCGTTGCCAGCAGATTTAGCAGGGATTGAACCCGCGGAAGTGGAGCCTTATATCAAAAGATTAGGGCTTTATCGAAATAAAGCTAAATTCTTAGTCAAAACTTCTCAACAAATTGTTACTGACTTTAACGGCGAGGTTCCCCACACTCTCAAAGAGCTAATGACCTTAGCTGGCGTCGGGAGGAAAGTTGCTGATGTGGTCCTTGCAGAATGCTTTAACATTCCAGCTTTCCCAGTTGACACCCACGTTAGTCGTGTTGCTCGCCGCCTTAGAATGGTTGAACCCACAGCATCCGTTCTTGCAATTGAAAAGAAGTTAATGAAAACCATTCCTCCTGAACACTGGTTAGATGCTCATCATAGTATGATTTTTTGGGGTAGGTATGTCTGTACGGCAAGAAATCCTAAATGTCAAACTTGTCCACTATTATCACTCTGCGTAACAGGCCAAAATAATATGATTTAAATTAGAAGATTATGAATAATAAAATGAGAGAAATAGACAGAAATCAATATATTGGAAGTGGCTTTAGTGCTTATGGCGGTGAATTAGAAGTCTTATTAACCTACCAAGATGATAAGATTCAAGATTTACAAGTAATCAAACATCATGAATCGGAAATGGGTCAATGGGCTTTAGATGAACTTCCCGGTAAAATTATTGCGGCTAATAGTGTAGACGTAGATGGCATTACTGGGGCCAGTGCAACAAGCCGTGCAATTAAAGAGGCAACTAAGGATGCACTGCAACAGGCACGACAAAATTAAGTATAAATACAAGAATAGCGAGAAATTAGAAAAGTTTTGTTTTTCCTAATTTCTCGCTATTTTCGTTTCTTAATAAAATTAAATATTTAATCGTTAGCAGCTGCTTTTCTTTCCCGTCCTAAAACAAGCGTTATTACCCAGGAAATAATTAGGAAGATCGATACGAACCAATATGGATATTGATAATTAACATCTAATAGATAGCCACTAATAAGAGGTCCAATAATATTCCCCACACTTGTTAATGACATATTTACCCCGTTCAATAATCCTTGGTTTGTCTTGCTCATCTTAGTTAACAATGTAGTAATTGTTGGGCGCAACAGATCGAACGCTTCAAAAACAAACAAGGTTGCAATAATGATATGCCAATGATTGTGATCATAAATCACCATGATCGTTCCAACTAAACTAAGGAAAAAACTGTATCGCATTAGTCGAACTTCTCCCAGCCAACGAACTAGCCGATCAAAGAAAAAGACTTGCAGAATAAGCGAAATAATCCCGTTGAGGGTTAAAACAAGCGCAATTGCGTTTAAGTCAAAATTATGAACTTCATTGACATATAAACTATAGATACTTTCAAAGCCAGCTAACCCAAATGAAGCTACAAAGATCATTCCAAAGAGCGTAATTAGTATTGGAGTCATAATTTGTTTCAACTGACTCCAACCACCAGTCAATAATTCATTTTCTGGATTTTTAGTTTCACTCTTAAATAATTCATCTTCATCGTGAGGTAGAAAGCGCCAAGCAACAACCGTACTAATCAATCCCAGAATACCAGCAACCCAAAATGGGAATTTATAATTTACATGCGCTAACATTCCACCAAGACCTGGCCCTAAAATTAATCCCCCACTAAAAGCTGCTGATAACCACCCAATAACTTTGGCGCGGTCTTTTTCACTAGTAATGTCTGCCGCTAATGCCATTGATGTTGGCACAAACATAGCTGCTGATAATCCATCTACCGCTCGTGATAAGTCAAATAACCATAAATGCTGTGCTAAGGCAAAAACAAATTCAGCAATCGCAAATATCAGCAATCCCCATACTAACATTGGTTTTCGTCCAACTTTGTCTGAAATCCGACCAACAATGGGTGAAGCAATAAATTGCACAAACGCAAATAGGGAAGACATCACCCCCATGTCAAAGGCAGTAAAGTGATATTCATTTTTAATGAACGGTTCAACTGGGAAGATAAGACTCATTCCGAGGCAAATCAAAAACTCACAAAAAAGAACTACAAAGATTATACGCTTTACTTCTTTTGTCATGATATATTTCCTTTCTATATTTTTACAGAATAAAAGTGGTGCCACCAAATTTATCTGATGACGCCACTTTTATTTGTTAAGTATAGAAGCAACTCTACCATGCATAATTTTTTTATGCTAGTCTATTTTCTTTATTTAAATTTTCCTTAATCTTTTGCTTGCAAACTTTCTTGATACTTTTCCTTAATGAAATCGGCTGATGTTTGCAGTTTTTGCAGTTCTTCTTCTGTCAAGTCAAGTTGTGCTTGCTCTACAACGCCATCACGGCCAACAACCGCTGGGTACGATAAGTAGACTCCATATTCTTCACGGAAATTTGATACCGGTAATTCAGTTAATGAATCAGATAAAATTGCATTGACGAGCTTAACTGCTGCTGTTGCAACCCCATAATTAGTATATTTTTTTCCTTGAAAGACAGTCCAGCCTCCCATCTTAGCTTCCTTATCAAGCTCTTCTAAGTCTAATCCACGCTTATCTGCTAATTCAGTTAATGGACGGCCAAGAACGCGAACCGTGGACCATGCTGTAAATTGCGAATTACCATGCTCACCAAGATTATAGCCATCCACAGAACGCGGATCTAAATTAAGCCGTTCAGCCACCGCCCGCTTCATTCGTGCAGAATCAAGCAGTGTTCCTGTTCCTAATACATGGTTCTTCGGAAGGCCAGTTATTTTTTGGTAGAGCGAGGTAATAACATCAACCGGGTTAGTAATGGCCACGATCTTGCCGTTAAAGCCGCTTTCCTTAATCTTTTGAGCAACCTCTTTTACCGCTTGGCGGGTAAATGGAAGTTCCGCAAAACGATCAGCATTAGGATTATCTTGAAGTTTGATATTGCCTAACGCAGATACAATTACATCCGCATCCTTCAATGCACTGTAATCATTAACAGTAATATTGGTATGGAAAGGCAAATTAGCCATTGCGTCTTCAAAATCAAGTGCATCTGCCTTAACCTTTGCTTCGTTTTTGTCAATCAGAACTAGGTCATCTGCAAAACCCATCGCCACAATATAGTGGGCAACTGTTGCCCCCACATTACCCATTCCGATAACTCCAACTTTTCGTGTCATTACTAAGACCCCTTTCGATTTTTAATTATTTTCTAATCTTAACATAATTGTTTTTTAATTACTATAGATAGGCAAAATAAAAAACGATTGATGAATCAAATAAAACAAAATTTAAATTAAAAAACGCGTTGACAAACATTAGAGAATCATTATAATGAAACACATAATAATTAATTGAACGTTAAAACATATCGAAAAGCAGAGTAAGTAGCGAGGCTTTTAAGAGAGCTTCTGGGTGGTGTGAAGAAGCAAGCGTAACTACTGAAGATGGGCTTGGAATGGTATCGATGATTGTTAGTCGATAACGGGTTAGCACACGTTATTAGTGCTAGGTAATTCTAATTATTTTATTAGAGTAACCTACTGAGGCTGGGTCTGTGAAGATTCAGCAAATAAAGGTGGTAACACGAAGCACTCGTCCTTTGAATAAAGGGACGAGTGCTTTTTTATTTACTAGCAAGTTAACGTTTTAATTAACCAACGAAAATATTTAATTGATTGAAAGGGAGTTTTTACTATGAAGAGAAAGAAAAGAAGAAATATCATTATTTGGTCAGTAGTTGCACTTATCGTTGTTATTGCCGGATACTTTAGTTTTATCCGTCCGCAACAACAAGCAAAACGGACTGTTACTGTCGGGATTATGGCTGGTTCAAAACAAGACGATGAAATTTGGAATTCAGTAAGCAAAACCGCTAAAGATAAGTACAATGTTACTTTAAAATTCAAACGATTCACTGATTACAACCAACCAAACAAGGCTTTGGAAAATGGCGATGTTGACTTAAACGCCTTCCAACACAAGTTATTCTTACAAACTTGGAACAAAGCCCATAAAACTGATCTTGTTTCTTTAGGTGATACATTTATTACTCCAATCCGGTTATACTCCAAGCAATACAAGAGTGTAAAGGAAATTCCTAATGGGGGAACGATCGCAGTGCCAAACGATGCTTCAAACGAATCACGGGCATTATTTGCATTAAAGAATGCTGGTTTGATCAGCCTAAAGAAGGGTACAAAGCTTGCAACCGTAAGTTCAATTTCTAAGAACCCACGCGATCTTAAGATTAAAGAATTAGCCGCTGATCAAACAGCCCGGTCACTAGATAACGTCGATGCCGCAGTAGTTAATACTAACTATGCGCAAGCTGCTGGGCTTAATTACAAGAGTGCTATTTTCGTTGAACCAGTTAACAAGGATTCAAAGCAATGGGTCAACATCATTGCTGTTAAAGGCAGCGAAAAGAATAACAAGATTTACAAAGATGTTGTACGTGCTTACCAAACTGAAAAAACAAAACGAGAAATTAAGAAACTATACGGAACTGCAGAAATTCCTGCCTGGGATCTCAACTTCAATAAATAAAGGAGGATTAATATGGCGAACCCGATCATTGATTTAGACAACATTAGCGTAACTTTTAAGCAACGAAAACAGGTTGTTCATGCTGTTAAGGATGTTACTTTAAAAGTAGAAAAAGGCGATATTTATGGGATTGTTGGTTATTCTGGAGCTGGTAAATCAACATTAGTTCGAACCATTAACCTCCTCCAACTTCCCTCTGCTGGATCAGTAACAGTTAATGGAACAGTTTTTTTCAAAGACCATCAACAGCAAATTAGCAATAAAGAGTTACAAGAAAAGCGGCGAAAAATTGGGATGATCTTTCAACACTTCAATTTACTAAATGAAACTTCAGTAATTGAAAATGTCCTTTTTGCTCTTAAACATACTGACTTGGATGATGACGCAAAAGAGAAAAAGGCGCTTGAACTTTTAGACTTAGTTGGCTTAAAGGATAAGGCTGAATTCTACCCTGTTCAATTATCTGGTGGTGAACAACAACGTGTTTCAATCGCCCGGGCATTAGCTAACGATCCTGAAATTTTAATTTCTGATGAAGCTACTTCTGCCCTCGATCCCCAAAATACTAACCAGATTTTGGATCTTCTCAAACGGCTCAACGATAAATTGGATTTAACAATTGTTCTCATTACCCATGAAATGGACGCTGTTAAACGAGTAGCTAATAAAATTGCTGTTATGGAATATGGACAAATCATTGAACGTGGTACCTTACAGAAAGTATTCCTTCAACCACAGCAGGATTTAACCCGACAATTTGTGGGAGGATCCTTAGCCGCAGTCGATACCCTTAAAGCATTTGACCTTGGGCATCTTGCCAATGATGAAGAGTTGCTGCAATTGGTCTACGATGCAAATAACGTGACTAAATCAATCATTATCGAGTTGTATAAGAAGCTGCAGGTTGAAGCAAGTATGCTTTATGGAAACATTGAAGTCTTGGCCGGCTCACCAGTCGGTACCCTGTTTGTGGTTATCAAGGGCGATGCCGATAAACGCCAACAAGCTATTGACTTCTTAAAAGAAAACGATGTTACTGTCACAAAGATTGATGATCGGAGGATTTGGAATGAATAATCTTATACCAAATGTAATTCAACTTGGTTGGGGTGGTGACAACGGTTGGGGTACCTCAATCGTCCAAACTATCTACATGACTTTCTGGCCAGCCATTTTCGGGGGGATTTTAGGATTAATCTTCGGAGTTGCACTTGTGGTTACTGAACCCGGCGGAATTTTAGAAAATCGAATTATTTTTAGTATCGTTGACAAAGTCGTATCTGTTTTCCGAGCAATTCCATTTATCATTTTGTTGGCTTTCATTGCCCCCTTCACACAATTGATTGTTGGGACACAGATCGGAACGACTGCCGCATTAGTACCACTTTCATTAGGTGTATTTGCTTTCTATGCTCGTCAAGTTCAAGTTGCACTTGAAAGTGTTGACCACGGTAAAATTGAAGCTGCCCAAGCTATCGGGGCTACTAACTGGGATATTATTACTGACGTTTACCTTCGTGAAGCACGTTCTGAACTTGTCCGTGTCTCCACCGTTACATTAATTAGTTTAGTTAGCCTTACTGCAATGGCTGGTGCAATTGGTGCTGGTGGTTTGGGTAATACCGCTATTTCATACGGTTACGATAGATTTAACAACGACGTAACCCTCGTCGCTACTATCCTTGTTCTTTTATTTGTTTTAATCATTCAAGTAGTTGGCGATATTTTAGCTAAGAAGCTTAACCACCAAGATCGCTAACATATAGGAGGGGTTATTATGGAAGTCAGTGAAAAAGTCAAAGTACTGCAGGATTTAATAAAAATCCATTCTGTTAATGGGAATGAAATTGAAGTAGCACACTACTTACAAAAACTCTTAGCAAATCACGGAATCCATTCAAAAGTTGATGAATTTGGTGATCGCCGTGCAAACTTGATTGCGGAAATTGGGACTGGTGAATGCAAAAAAATTCTTGGGCTCACTGGACATCAAGACACCGTAGCAGTATCCAATCCAGATCGCTGGCAACATGATCCCTTTGGTGGCGAAATTAATGGTGATTATGTTTTTGGTCGTGGAGCTGCTGACATGAAAAGTGGGCTGGCTGCTCAGGCTATTGTATTAATCGAATTAAAAGAAGCTGGGCAGCTGCCATCAGGAACTGTTAGATTTATCGCTACAGCCGGAGAAGAACTTGGTACTCCTGGAGCGTATCGTTTACAAAAGCAAGGAATTGCCGATGATCTTGATGCATTAGTAGTCGGCGAACCAACTGGTGGTAATGTTATTTTTGCTCACTCGGGGAGTATAAATTACCGCGTTACCAGTTATGGGAAATCTTGCCATAGTTCTCATCCTCAAAACGGTATTAATGCAATTGAAGGACTGCTAAAGTTTATCGAAGAAGAAAAACACCTTTTTGATAACACCAAAGATGATCAATACCTCGGAAAAGTTCAACATAGTATTACAGTTATCGACGGTGGGTCTCAAGTTAATACCATCCCCGACAGTGCTAGTCTGCAAGGAAATATCCGCCCTACGGCATCATTTAATAATATTAAGGTTGCAGATCGATTAAATGATGCACTTGAATATATTAACCACACAACTCCTTTCCAACTAGAACTAAAAATTATTCAAGATTTTTATCCAATTGCGACAGAACCTAATAACGATTTTGTCCAAATTGCCCTCCATGCTGCCCAGCGTAACTATCCAAACGACATCAAACTTGATATTATCAATGGTGCAACTGACGCAAGTGTATTTACATTAAATCGTCCTGACCTTCCAGTTGTAATTTTAGGCTGTGACGATTGGAACGTTGCTCACCAAACTGATGAATATACAACCATTTCTAGTTTCGTTGCTACAATTAAAGCTTACAAGCAAATTATTCGTGACTTTTTTGAAGAATAAGCAAATGTTAAAATGATTACCCTAATTATTAAAAAAGAGTGTTTACCGTAATATCAGTATTAAGTAACGTAATCCCTGTTATAAGTTTTTCCGTAATTTTAGTAGCTTTAATTATAAGTTTATTTGTGGATGGTAAACACTAACATAGATTTAATTAAAAAGTTCTTAGTAAAGCAGAGTGAATAATGCTAATCTCTCGTAGACTGTTATTGTTCACTCTCTTTTTATGCTAATATAAGAAAAACACCTTATTGGAGGCAGTATTTGTGAAAAACGAAAATACTTTATATCACAAACGGGCACGGGACATTTTAGGAAAACCATTTACCTCCATCATTTCCCGTTACCTTGGCGTTAGTATTGCTATTGGGGTAGTAACTGGTCTGGTGGTCGGGGTCTTTCGCTGGATTATCGACCATACACTTACGTTACTTACAATTATTTATCCTTTTATGGGTAAACATCCTTGGCTATTAATTCCATATATATTAGGAACATTTATCGTTGCATGGTTAATCGGCAAAATTGTTAAGCCTTATGAAACAGATGTTGTTCGTTCTGGCGTTACACAATTAAAAGCTGTTTTATTAGGAAAGCATCGTATTCATTGGTGGCCAGTATTATGGCGAAAGTTCGTTGCTAGTTTGCTTACTATCTGTCCAGGACTTTTCTTGGGACGTGAAGGACCAAGTATCCAAATTGGTGCCTGTATTGGAGCCTGCTTTAACGAAAAATTCTTTCATCTTACGGACAAAGATAAATATTTATTGATGGAGTGTGGCGTTGCGGCTGGCTTATCTGCAGCTTTTAGTGCTCCTTTAGCGGGAACAATGTTTTTATTAGAAGAAATGACTCATAATTTCAATTCCCGAATTTGGATTCCCGCTTTAACTTCTTCCATTGTTTCTGCATTTATTACTTTTTTGTTTTTTGGCATTAAGCCTTGCCTATATATTCCAATCATAACCAAATTGCCTGTCGCATCTTATCCATGGTTAATCATCGCGGGGGTTGTCATTGGTTTCTTAGCATACTGTTTTCAATTTGCAGCACTAAACCTAACTTGGTGGTACAGCAAAATCACATTTATCCCAAAAGAATTTCATAGTATTATTCCGCTATTATTAGTTATTCCTGTTGGATTATGGAACCCTTATATTCTTGGTGGTAGTCACGATTTTATTAAATATGTCACCAAGATGTCCCTTTCACCGAATTGGCAAGCAATGGTCATAATTTTATTAGTTTATTTCATCCTTCGTTTCGGCGGTACAATGATCGCATATGGTGCTACTGTCCCAGGTGGTATTTTCATGCCCTTATTTGTTTTAGGAGCCGTTATTGGCGCATTGACGGGAACCATTCTTATCCATATGGGAATAATCCCAGCTAGCTGTTATGTCAACGTCATTATAATTTCAATGGCTGCATATTTTGGTGGGGCAGAAGGATTACCATTTACAGCAATCTTATTAGTAACTGAAATGGTTGGCTCAGTTGAACAAATTTTGCCAATGACATTAATTACTTTAGTCGCCTATTATATTAATCGTTTATTAGGTGGTCGGCCTTCACTTTATGATGCAATGTTAGAAGAAAAATAAAATTTAAAACTAAAAAATGGGGATGGGGAAAAGTTTCTTCCATCCTCATTTTTTATTTATCAAACAACTTTAGATATTCTCCGTAGCCTTCTTCTTGCAATTTATCAACCGGGATAAACTGCAGAGCGGCTGAATTGATGCAATAGCGCAATCCTCCGCGCTCAGTTGGGCCATCAGTAAATACATGCCCTAGATGCGAATCAGCTTCCTTACTTCTTACTTCGGTTCGCTCCATCCCAAACGATTGATCGCGCTTTTCTGTAAGAGCACGCTTCTTAATCGGTTTAGTAAATGCTGGCCAGCCACACCCTGCATCATATTTATCTAATGATGAGAATAATGGTTCCCCACTAACAACATCGACATAAATACCTGGTTCATCAAATCGATCATACTTACCACTATATGGTTTTTCAGTAACTCCCATTTGAGTCACAGCATATTGCATTGGCGTTAATTTCTTTAATTCATTTTTGTCCATTTAGCACTCTCCTCATTTTCGTTACCTATTTTAATTATAGGCATTCTCAGTGAATACCACTAATTTCTTGCTCAGGTATTTAATACTCTATTCCCCCGATGCAACAATATCCACGAAATCAATTGAACAATTCCTGCGCACACTAACGTCAAAGCCATTGTTAAAACTGTTCCCCACAAAATTGGCACTACTTGTTGCCCCTGCAGTCCCTCAAACAATAATTGCCCAAGACCACCGGCATTGATCGTTGCTGCAATCGTCGCCATTGCCATTGTCGAGGCAAGGGCCACTTGGATTCCACTAAAAATTGCCGGTAATGCTAGCGGCAATTGAATTTGACGAAAAACCTGTCGAGATGTCATCCCCATCCCCACACCAACTTCGATTAATTGTGGATCAACTCCACGGATTCCCGTAATAAAGGAACGCAATAGAACATATTCAGAGTAGATCGTCAAAACAATAATCGCGGTTTTCATTCCTAATCCAGAAATCGGTAAGAGTAAAGCAAAAAATGCAAAACTTGGAATCGAATATAGGAGTGAAAAGAAATAGACCAAACTATTAAGCCATTTTTCGCGCCGCAAAAATAATAAGATTATTACAACTGCAACCACTAAGGCAATTGCTAATGAAGAAAGAACCATCGTTGCATGTTGCCGGACATCATCAAGCATTATCGGCCAATTCTCATTCCAATATTCAATCATATTGCCGCCTCCATAAATCTTGATTTTGGCGAATCGTTCCTAAAAGCTGCTCAACAAATTCGGTCGCTGGATGACGCACAATTTCTTCTGGCGTAGCAAATTGGACAATACGTCCTTCATGCATGATCATTACTCGTTGGCCTAAAAATAAGGCTTCGTTAATATCATGGGTTACAAACATAAAAGTCTTTTCTGCCAATGATTCATGAATCTTTTTTATCTCTCGTTGCAATTCCATTCTTGTTAAGGCATCCAGTGCGCCAAAGGGTTCGTCAAATAATACATATGGCGGATTAGTTGCTAAGGCCCTTGCCACTCCTACGCGTTGTTGTTGGCCCCCAGATAATTGTTGAGGATAGCGGTTTATATATTCAGTGGGGGTTAGTTGAACAAGATTTAGCAATTCATTAACCCGGCTACTAATCTTTTTCTTATCCCAATGCAGCATCTTAGGCACAACGGCAATATTTTGTCCAATTGTCATATGTGGAAATAATCCGATCTGTTGGACAACATACCCCATGTGCCGGCGCAATTTTACTAGATCGAGTTCCCGAAGCTTTTGTCCATCAATTAAAATTTCACCAGCACTTGGCGCTATCAACCCATTAATCATTTTCAAGGTAGTAGTTTTCCCTGAACCGGATGAACCAAGAATCGTTATAAATTCACCCTTGTTGACTGTGAAATTGAGATCAGGAATCACTGTTTGATCGTTAAAACGCTTCTCAACATGTTTAAATTGAATAATTGGTTCTGTCATGCTTTTGTACCTTTCTAATTAAAAAATCAAAGCTAATCATTGCCAGCAAGGATAAAACAGCAACGCTTACTGCGCCAATCACTACATAACTCATATCGTATAAGCCTAAACCAGTAAATATTAGGGTTCCTAATCCACCAGCACCAATATAAGTAGCTAAGGTTGCACTAGCAATGATTTCAACCAATGCTAGTTTTATTCCGTTTAAAATATAGGGTAATGCAAGAGGAATTTCTATTTGCCGGCGTAATTGACGCTGATCCATCCCTAAGGCTATTCCAACTTCCTTATATAGTGGGCTCACTTCATTAAAGCCAAGAATTGTATTAATTAGCAACGGCGGAAGTGCTAAAACAATTAAAGCAATTAACGCCGGGACAACCCCCGTTCCAATAAACGGAATTAATAAAAACAATAATGCCAAACTAGGAATGATTCGTAACAATTGCGCAAACATCACACAAAATTGAGCAACTAGTTTTATTCGCGAACCAACATATCCTAATGGCAGTGCAATAATCATTGAAATCGCAAGTGTTACAACGGTAAGAACAATATGCTGACCAACATATTGCCAATATTGTCCGCTATTTGTTTGAAAATATTGAATTATTTGCCCTAGCAAGCTATCACTCCTCACCTATTACCTATAATGAAGGAGCAAACATCTAGCAATAAAAACTAGTTATCTGCCCCTTTGGTACTTATTTCATATTTTGATTATACCAATTTTTAGCAACGGTCTTATAATTCTGCCCGTCAACATTAACTTTTTTGTTTAAATCTGTTAATTGCTTAGTTGTTAACTTAGCATCAACTTTATTTAAGGCTTGCTCCATTTTCGGATGACTTTTGGCAGCTTTTTTATTTACTACTGGTACTAAATTATATGGTGGCCAAATATCTTTATTATCCTTTAGTAAAGTAAACTTACTAGTTGCTAATTGACCATCAGTGGTTGAAACCGGAGCCGCTTGTGCCTTTCCTTGTTCCATGATCTTATAAAGTAAATTTACGTCATAGTCCTTAATTGACTTAAAATCAAACTTCCCATAAACCTTATTCATTTCTGGAAGAGCATCAGCACGTTTTTCGAACTCCCCCTGTGAAGCAAAATTAATCTTCTTTGCATTTTTTTGTAATTCACTTAAATTGGTAATGTGGTATTTCTTCGCATCCTTAGTTGGCATTGCAATACCTTGACGATTGTCACCTGGTGCGTAATCAAATGTCGTTAAGCCGTCTTTTTGAATCCCATCGTGTGCTAATTTAGCCATTTGACCAGCACTCTTGCCAGTTCCCTTCTTTTTAAGATATGCCTCTACAATTGTTCCCGTATAATCGGGATAAACATCGACTTCACCTTTTTGCGTTGCACTGAAAATCACATTGTTTGAAATATTGGGTTTCCGAGTAACCTTGTAGCCTTCATGTTCAAGCGCAAGCGCGTAAATTTCACTGACTGTCTTACTTTCTGAAACATTTTTCGAACCGACAATAATTGGCTTATTGCTGGCAGCACTTGCTACTGCCGGCATAATAGTCCCTGCTAGTAAGCCACCAATGCTTAATAATGAAAGAGCAACGATTTTCTTAAATCTCATTTATTTTCTCCTAACTTGTAACTAAAAAAGTTTCAATTAATAAACTAATACTATATCTAAGGAAAATAATTGTCAAGACAACACCAGACCCAAGCGCTTGACATCATGTAACTATATAAATTACAATCGCAATTAAAGGAATGATAATATGAAAATTTCAACTCGTTTTAGTGATAGCATCCATATTCTTGCTTTTATTAATATTTATCAAGGAATCATCCCATTAACAAGTAATAATATCGCTAGCAGCATCGAAACTTCCCCAGTTGTTGTCCGGCGTTTGATGAGTGCGCTCAATAAAGCTGGATTAATCAACACCGTCCATGGCGCAGCAGACCCAGTACTTGCAAAATCTCCCGATAACATCTCACTTTATGATGTTTTTCTTGCGATCGAAGGAGATGCGCATCTGTTTACGATTGATGAACGAACAAATCCACAATGCATCGTCGGCGGGAATATTCAAGAGACGCTTGATGGCTTTTACCAGCAAGCAGAAACAGCAGCAAAAGCTAAACTCGCAAGAATCAGTTTACAGGATGTAATCGACACCATTCGCGTTAAGCAAGCACTCAAAGATGCTGAAAAAGAAAGAAGGAATTAATAATGAAGTATATGGTTACTGGTGCAACTGGACACCTTGGTCAACATGTCGTTAAGCAATTGAGCAAACTTACATCTCCAGATAATATCCGTGTTGGCGTTCACAATCCCGCAAAAGCTTCCCAATTCAAAGATGCCGGATACGAAATTGCGGCAATTGACTACTATGACGTTGCTAAGATGACAGCGGCCTTTAACGGAATTGATGTTGTTATCTATATTCCAAGTATTACCTACTTAGTTAAGGATCGAATTGACGAATTTGAGAATTCATTAACAGCAATGTTTAAGGCAGATATTCATAATTTAGTCGATGTTAGTTTTATTGCAGATCAATATAATAACCCATTCCAAATGGCTGGTTACTACGCATACTTACCAGCCCGACTTGCTAGCTCGGGCCTTGAATATGCGGTTGTTAAGAATTCATTGTATGCCGACCCGCTTGTTCCTTACCTGCCAGAATTAATCGAACGACATAATATTATTTACCCGGTTGGTGACCAGGCAATGAGTTTTATTTCCCGCCAAGATAGCGCTGAAGCCATCGCCAATGTAGCGGTCAAGCCATACTTGCGAGATAAGGGACAAAATTATCTCCTTACCATGAGCAAAAATTATACAATGCCAGAACTTAGTTATATTATGACTAATGTTACGGGTGAAGAAATTGGT
Source organism: Limosilactobacillus reuteri (assembly GCF_020784725.1). Lineage (GTDB taxonomy): Bacteria > Bacillota > Bacilli > Lactobacillales > Lactobacillaceae > Limosilactobacillus > Limosilactobacillus reuteri_F. The sequence goes on along the minus strand of NZ_JAJGTZ010000041.1, from coordinate 3,626 downwards.
TACGATCCGGTTACCGTAAAAAGATTTGCTGAAATTTACGCTGCTGAGGGTGATGGAAACGAACTTGCCTCGATGTACCAAGCAGCTGCAATAGGCTTGATGAATCAAGTTACTGACGACTTTGCGCATATCACTGGACATCAACCGACAGATATGAAAGAATTCCTTATAAAAAATTACTAAGCGCTTAAGTAAATTTGAAAGGGTGTCTTTTCTATGTTTACTCTTCCCCTTGGTATTGGACAAATTCATGCAATGCACGAGTTATTTAAAACAAACCCGCGTCTTGCTGCCCTTGTCCTTCTTTTAATTATGGGAATTGCTATTTACTATAAATTTCATCGTTAAAATAGATAAAAGAGGATGGAAAATCAGAACTTTTTCATCCTCTTTTATTGATATGCAGAAAAGAATTCTCTTAAAAAACTATTACCAACTGGTAACTTATCTCCTAAGTCATAATTATCAAGAATTGTTGCCCCAATATCGCTAAAGCTTCTGCCACCGAGAGAAATATTTTGTTTAATCTGCGGGGATGTTATAAGTAAGGGCACATATTCACGAGTATGTTTTTCGCCAGGATAAGTAGGATCATTCCCGAAGTTCCCCGTCACAATCAGTAAATCATCATCTTGCATTTTATCGATAATTTTTGTAAGTTCATGGTCAATCCGCATTAATTCCGTTCCAAAGCCTTCAGGATTACGCGCTTTACCAAATTGTTCTATCTCTCCTACTTCCGCCATACAAATACCTGTAAATTTTTTATTGATTAGCTCTTGTAACTGAACAAAACTCTCTTTATTATTCCCAGTTATTTCATTACGAGCTAAATCAAAGAACTGAGTACTTTTTCCGATTAATTTCACCGCATAGCCTTCTTTCAGGAGATAATCAATAACTGTTGAGCTTGATGGAGCTAAAGGAAATTTATAAAGTTCTTGGGGGTAAAAATTACCCGGCTGATTACCACTAAAGAGAAGACCATTCACATTTTCGATAGTATATGGAGAATCATCCAACATTTTTCGTAAGATCTGACAATCTTTTTTTAATTCGGCAACCGAAATAGTATGTTCATGCGCAATTAACCAAACACTCGAAGAGCTAGCCGTCGCTAATAATAGGTTACCTGTTGCCAATTGTTCAAGGCCATAATCCTTCAATGCCGTCTGGATATTCATTAAGGAATTGCTTAAAAGGGGACGCTTTGCTTTTCGTGCAAAATTAGTTGCTATTTCCATCGGCACACCAGTAATAAAAATATCAGATTCAGCGGTCGTTGCTAAACCCATCATCTCCCACTGGCTTTCACGATCACTCAGGCCCATTGAGATTGGACTCATTTGTCCATAAGCAGCAGTCGGCTTTTCAAGCGAAGGCATTCCCATAGTTGGGTGCAAGTTTCCTAGACCCAGTTTCTGAAAAGTCGGTAATTGTAACCGCATCCGAAAGTGTTCCCCAAGATGCCCTAGTGTATCAGCCCCCAGACTCTCAAAATGATTTGCGTCTGCCGTTGCTCCAATCCCTAACGAATCAATTATCACTACAAAAATTCGTTGATAAGCTTGACCATTTTGCATTATTTTTCACCAGTTCTCCTTAATATTTCTAACTTTTTTATTATATCACCGCATAAAAACTCTATAATTAAAGTGTAGAAAGTATTAGAACTAAGCGGGGGTATTATGAAAAAATTATCTAATAAGCAAAAATTAATTATCATTTTAGTAATCGCAGCAATCGCAGTTATACTCCAATTTGGATTCCATTTACACCTTTTCGCACAAATCTTGGTTACTATCGCGGGGGCAATTGTTGCCTTTTCAATGTTTATTGGCATGATAAAAACTATTCGTAATGGTAAATATGGCGTTGATTTGCTTGCCATTATGGCTGTCATTGCAACGCTGGCCGTTGGCGAATACTGGGCAGCGATGGTTATTCTTGTAATGTTAACCGGAGGAGACGCCTTAGAAGATTATGCGGCCAAAAAGGCAAGTACAGAATTAAAAGCATTACTTAATAATTCACCACAAACGGCACATTTAATCACTAATGGTAAAACTAGCGATATCTCAGTTAACGATGTCAAAGTTGGCGACAAGCTGATCGTTAAGCCTGGAGAATTAGTACCAGTCGATGGAATTATTAAAAATGGCGAGGGATTGTTCGACGAATCGTCATTAACTGGTGAATCACGGCCAGTTTCAAAAACAGCTGGTGACGAAGTGATGTCAGGATCAGTTAATGGTGATAATGCTATTACTTTACAGGTCACCAAGCTAGCAAAAGATAGTCAATATCAGCAACTCGTTAAATTGGTTAAAGAGGCTGAAGCAACTCCTGCCCACTTTGTCCGATTAGCCGACCGATATGCTGTTCCATTTACGGTTATTGCCATTATTATCTCTTCACTTGCATGGGTATTTTCCGGTCGTCCCGAACGCTTTGCGGAAGTTCTCGTTGTTGCTTCACCATGTCCATTAATCCTTGCAGCTCCCGTGGCAATGGTTTCTGGAATGAGCCGGGCCTCACGAAATGGAATTGTTGTCAAGACAGGTAGCGTGCTTGAAAAACTGGCGATTGCTAAAACCGGTGCATTTGATAAAACAGGAACTATTACAAGCGGTCAATTGACCGTTGATAAAATCCTACCCACAGGGAAAATCGACTCAACTCAGCTTCTCCATTATGCAGCAAGTGCTGAACAACAATCATCACATATTCTAGCACGCTCACTAATTTCTTATGCCATTGCATATAATGTTTCTTTATCAACTGTTGATCAACTTAAAGAATTAACCGGTAAAGGAATTTTAGCAACCGTTGATGGGCGGGAAGTTAAAGTAGGAAAATTAAAATTCGTATCTCCGGAAAATCTTAATCAGATATTGGCAATAACCGCTATCTATGTGAGCGTTGACGGGCAATACTATGGTGCAATTACTTTTACCGACCATATTCGTCCTGAAGCAAAGCAAACAATGAACCAGTTAAAACAACTTGGTGTTACCAATCTATTAATGTTAACTGGAGACCAAGCTGTTATTGCAGATAAAGTTGCCCAACAAGTAGGGATTACCCAAGTTAAAGCTGATCTTCTTCCACAAGATAAAATCAATGCACTTAAAGCTATTCCAACAAATGAACATCCTGTTTTCATGGTTGGTGACGGCGTAAACGACGCACCTTCTCTTGTGACAGCTGATGTTGGAATTGCGATGGGAGCTCACGGATCAACTGCTGCTAGTGAATCCGCTGCCGTTGTTATCCTAAAAGATGACCTTTTGCGAGTCGCAAAAGCCGTTAGCATTTCTCAGGAAACTCTGCGGATTGCAAAACAAGCAGTCTTAATCGGAATTGCAATTTGTACCATTCTAATGCTTATTGCTAGTACCGGAATTATTCCAGCCTTTTTCGGCGCCATGTTACAGGAGATAATTGATACCGTTTCTATCCTATGGGCACTAAAAGCACGGAAAATGACAGACTAAACAGAATAGCGAGGGAGCGAGACAGAAGTCACTTGTGACTTCGTTTTTCGACGCGAAGCTAGCCTCTGGGAGCCCCCGCAAGCAACAATAGGCCTCTAACGTTCGGTTTTGCCGGACGTTAGAGGCCAT
>NZ_JAJGTZ010000040.1 GCF_020784725.1 Limosilactobacillus reuteri | reverse complement strand
GGTCATATGATGCCAGATCATGTGCACTTGTTAGTAAGTATTCCGCCGAAGCTAAGTGTATCGCAGTTTATGGGATACTTAAAAGGGAAAAGTGCATTAATGATGTTTGATCGACATGCAAACTTAAAATACAAATATGGGAACCGACATTTTTGGGCTGAAGGCTACTACGTAAGTACAGTTGGATTGAATGAATCCACGATAAAGAAGTATATCCGAGATCAAGAGAAACATGATATAGCAATGGATAAGCTAACAAGTGTGGAATATTCGGACCCTTTTAAGGGTAAGTGAAGTAGTACAAACACCGCTTAAAGCGGTGGCAAAGTAGTCAGAGCATTTTGGCTTGAGCAAAGCGAAAGCCAGCGCCTTGAGACGCCGGCTTTTATTATCGGCTTATAGCCGATGTGCAAACCACCCGTTTGACGGGTGGTTATGATTTTAAATGATAGTTATTTTTTTTAGAATTTTTCGACTGCTATACTAATATTCTTATGTATTAATAATCATTAGATGATATAATCTATTGACTAAGTACTTGATGTGATATGATAGATTTATCCAATTAATAATTTAAAGCTATTTTTAGGAGGACTAGCATGCGAAAAATTTTCAGTCGTGAGAACTGGGAGTTTTATTTTGAACACCCAGCCGTCCGCTGGAATATCTGCTATATAGTGCTTTTAACAATCATTGGGCTTATTTTAGGGTTTGTGGATAACTGGATTGTTGGACTAATTGTTTTAATAATCGCAGTTATTGGTGGAGCTATTAGTATTAGGCGGTTAAGAAAATTAGTAGTCGATGCTCATGAATATTTAAATGAATTAACGTATAAAGTCCAACGTGGGCAACAAGAAGCATTGCTGGAAATGCCCATGGGAATGATTATGTTAAATAAGCGTCATGAGGTTGAATGGATTAATCCATATATGGCGCGTTATTTTAATCTTGAAATTGTTGTAGGGAAGCCGATTGCAGATGTTGATGCAAAATTAGCGGAATTAATAAAAGATCATGCAGATGATAAGCAAACACAAGTAGTGACTTGGCGTGACCATCAATTTGAATTTTTGATTCAGCATCACGGACAGGTAGTTTATTTATTAGATATTACAAAATATGAACAGATTAGTGCACAATATAAGGACGAACAAATCTTCATTGGTAATATTTACCTAGATAATTATGATGAGCTGATTCAAGGAATGAGTGATTCTGATGTCTCTAATCTTCATAATTACGTAACTTCGCAAATAAGCGATTGGGCAGTTGCTAATCACTTATTGATGAAGATTATTGATGATGATAATTACTTGATCATTGGACATCAAGCTTCATTAAAGGAACTTGAAAAGCAAAAATTCAAGATTCTTGATGTTATTCGTGAAAATACGTCTAAGCAAAATTCACCAGTTACTCTTAGTGTCGGGATTGCTTATGGCGAAAATGATTTGATAAAACTTGCTGATACAGCACAAAATAATCTTGACCTCGCGTTAGGTCGTGGGGGAGACCAAGTTGTTGTTCGTGCTCAGGATCAGGAAGCACGTTTTTATGGTGGAAAGACCAATCCGATGGAGAAACGAACCCGGGTACGAGCACGGATGATTAGTCAGGCATTACAAGAATTAATGGCCCAATCAGATCAATTATTTGTGATGGGTCATACCAATCCAGATATGGATTCAATTGGTGCTTGTTTGGGGATTCGACGGATTGCGGAAATGAATGGTAAAGAATGTTGGATTGTGATTGATGACGAACATCCACACTCTGATATTCAACGTTTGATGCGTGAGATTAATAATTACCAGACGATTAAGGACCATATTATTTCACCAGTCGAAGCGTTAGAAAAAGCAACAAATAACAGTTTGTTAGTGATGGTTGATCATGCTAAGCGGGGAATTACGATTGCCCCTGAATTATATGATAAAATGCAAAACAGACTTGTTATCATTGACCACCACCGTCGCGGCGAAGATTTCCCTGAAAATCCATTGCTTGTTTATATCGAACCATATGCTTCATCAACTTGTGAGTTAATTACGGAAATGTTTGAATACCAACCACGCGAAGGAAAGGGACTTAATAAGCTTGAAGCAACAGCAATGCTAACAGGGATTCAAGTTGATACAAAATCATTCACCAAGAGTGCTGGTACACGAACTTTTGATGCGGCTAGTTACTTGCGTTCTGCTGGTGCCGATGGTTTAATGATTCAATCATTTATGAAAGAAAATCCAGAAACTTTCATGATGCGTAATCATTTGATTTCAAGAGCAGAAATAAATGATAAAATAGCATTATGTACGGGTGAAGAGGGACAGGTTTATGATCCTGTTACGGCTGCCCAAGCTGCTGATATGTTGCTCCAAATGAGTGGAATTGAAGCTTCATTTGTAATTTTTGAACGCGCTGATAACAAGATTGGAATTTCAGCACGCTCAATGGGAAACGTCAACGTTCAGGTAATCATGGAAAAAATGGGTGGTGGCGGTCACCTTGCAAATGCTGCTACACAAATCAGTGATAAAGATATTACTCAGGTCAAACAAGAGTTAGTCGATATTCTAACTAAACCTGATAAAGAGCAAGACGATACAGAGGAGTGATCATAATGAAAGTTATTTTTACACAAGATGTACGGGGTCGTGGTCAACGTGGCCAAATTAAGGAAGTTCCAGATGGCTATGCTCAAAACTACTTAATTAAGCGTGGATTAGCAAAACAAGCTACTAAAGCGGCGATGAGCCAATTGAAAGGTCAACAACGGGCTGAGGAAAAACATGCTGCTGAAGAATTAGCTGATGCTAAGCGGATGAAGAAGATTCTTGAAGATGATAATACAGTTGTTGAATTAAGCGGAAAAGCCGGTACAGATGGCCGGATGTTTGGTTCAATTTCAACAAAACAAATTGCAACTGCTTTACAAAAACAATTTGACCTTAAAATTGATAAGCGAAAGATTGAGCTGGCAGCCCCAATTAAGGCGCTTGGTTACGTTAATGTCCCAATCAAGCTTCATCCAGAAGTAGAAGCTCAAATTCGTGTTCACATTGCTGAAAAGTAATGAGGATTAATAGATTTAAGGAGCGGTATCGTCATGGATAATGCACCAGTGCAAGAAGAGCCACGCGATATTGAAGCAGAAAAAGCAGTTCTTGGAGCTGCTTTTTTAAGTAAAAACGCGTTGGCTGATGCGATGGAATATCTTGAGCCGCAAGATTTTTATCGGAAGGCTCATCAAATTATTTTTGAAAAGATGGTCCAACTAAATGATGCGGACCAGCCAATCGATCCGTTAACGATGAAAAATGTCCTCGATCAGGATAACCAAACGGAAAATGTTGGTGGAGTTGCTTATATTGCTGAACTTGCAACAGCGGTTCCGACGGCTGCTAATGTTGTCTATTACTCTAAGATTGTTCATGATAAGGCGATTTCACGACGGTTGATCAATACTGCAACCAAGATTATTAATGATAGCTATGCCGGAAATGACAAAATTGAAGATCAGCTTGACCGAGCTGAGCAAGAAATTATGTCAGTTTCGGAAAATAGTCGGCAAACTGGTTTCAAAAGTATTAGTGACGTTTTACAAGAGTCAATTAATCATGTTAGCGAGTTATCTAGTCAGGATTCAGAAATTACTGGGCTTTCAACTGGGTACGCACAATTAGATGAGATGACAACTGGTCTTCATAAAGATGAGTTGGTGATTATTGCGGCACGGCCTGCTGTTGGTAAGACCGCCTTTGTTTTGAATATTGCCCAAAACGTTGCAACTAGAACTGACAATACAGTGGCAATTTTCAGCCTTGAAATGGGTGCGGAGTCTTTAGCAAATCGGATGCTTTGTGCTGAAGGAAATATTAATGCTAATCACTTACGGACGGGGCAGCTTACGCAAGATGAATGGCAAAGTTTATTTATCGCCACTGGAGCTTTAAGTAATGCTAGTATCTATATTGACGATACACCGGGAATTAAGGTAGCAGAAATTCGGGCACGTTGTCGGCGCTTAGCAAAGGAAAAGGGTAACTTAGGATTGATCGTAATTGATTACCTTCAGTTGATTGAAGGGAGTAATCCTGATAATCGACAACAAGAAGTTTCAGAGATTTCTCGGCAATTAAAGAAGCTGGCAAAGGAATTAGAAGTTCCAGTTATTGCCCTATCACAGTTGTCCCGGGGAGTTGAACAACGACAAGATAAGCGCCCGGTTTTATCTGATATTCGTGAATCTGGATCGATTGAACAAGATGCAGATATTGTTAGTTTCCTTTATCGTGATGATTATTATGAGCACGATGAAGATGCGGACGATAATAATAACCAGGAAAATAATCAGGATGATGATGGATCAAATGCTAGTGAAGTTGAAGTCATCATCGAAAAGAATCGTAGTGGTCCGCGGGGAACAGTTAAATTATTATTTGCAAAATCCTATAATAAGTTCACGTCGATTTCTTATATCCCTGAAGATAATAATTAAAAACTAAATTTCTAAGAGGGCATTTCAGGAAAAACTGAGGTAGCCCTTTTAGTGCGCTTAAGACATTAAAAATGTTTTTAAAAAAATAAACGGTATGATAGTAATTGAGGAGGCGTAAACAATGAACCGTCAAGGCGTAGAATTAAAATGGCTTTTATTCGGAATGTTCCTTGGAAGTATTGGGAATAGTTTTGTCTGGCCCTTAACAACAATCTATATTCATGATCAGTTGCATGAGTCATTAACTGTTTCAGGAATCGTTTTACTATTTTATTCAGGAGCAAATGTTGTTGGAAGTTATATTAGTGGAATGCTATTTGATCGAGCTAACCCGCGAAAATTGATGATTGGCGGGACGTTGCTTGCGACGATCGTAATGGCTATTATGATTTTCTTCAATGGCTGGCCGATATATGGAATTCTTTTAACAGTCATTGGGTTCTTTAATGGTTGGATCATTACAATGGTTAATTCTTTTGCGACCCGTTCAGGACGAGATGGGCGTTATGTCTTTAATATGTTGTATTTTGCCAATAACTTGGGAATGGTGATTGGAACTACTATTGTCGGTCCACTTTATCAGTATGCAGATGGCAATGTTTCACCAATGTTTTTGATTACCACAATTCTCTATACAATGTTCTCCCTTGTTGTTATCTTTTTCTTTAAAGATAGTCAACGAACAGTTGCAAGGGCTGAGGATGAAGAAGATAAGGAAGAGACCAAGACAGTTAATATTAAGATGCCTCAAGCTAACTTATGGATTAACTGGATCTTCTTTATTGCCTTAGTTGTAATCTGGACAATGTATGAACAATGGGCAAGTAACTTATCAGTTTTCATGACTGATCAAGGAATCTCAATGACGAAATATAGTCTTTTGTGGACATTAAATGGGATTTTAATCGTTGTTTTCCAACTAGGAATTACTTGGCTTAATCGTTGGGTTAATCGACCATATGCGCAAGTATTTATTGGGATGTTTACAATTGGTTTCTCATTTGTATTATTACTTTACGCTCACTCATATAGTTGGTTTGTTGCGGCAATGGTCGTTTTGACAATTGGTGAAGCCACTGCTTTGCCAACGATGCCTGCCATTGTAAACAGCCTTTCACCCGTTGCTGTTAAGGGAAAATATCAGGGGATTTTGAACGCATTTTCTTCTTTAGGAAAGGCAATTGGTCCGCTATTTGGTGGATTGATGATTGAAGCGACTTCTTATCATATCCTCTTTATTATTTGTGCGATTTCAATTTTTGTAATGGAAATAATAGTAGTCTTTATTATTAAGATAAAACGTGCAAAAGCAGTTGAATATTAAAGAAGTGATTAGATGTTTTACAATAATTTTGATAATATACATGGTGAAGATCGTTATGGAATGGTAGGAAAGACAGGAGATCCTTTTAGGGAAGAATGCGAACTAAGGATTTCCTGTTATCAGTGCCATGAACAACCGTTAGTAATTGCGGAAAGAAATTGGATGGATACGAATAATGATGACTCGCAACGATACCAAATTGTGGTAGTTTGTGAGCATTGTGGTGCCGTTGATGAGTTCATTGTTAATGATGGTCGCGAGCATCAAATTAGCAAATTAAAACGTAGTAAATATCAGCCAACAGAAAAGAATATTATAAATAATGGAACTGTGAACTAGAATGTTCATGGTTCTTTTTTAATCCGTTTTTATTAACCAAAACTTGAGAGATTTGCTATGATGGTAGTTGAAATCAAATTAAAAGCAATGAGGTGAATGTTGATGAAAACCAAGAAATATCGTTATACTGGAAAAGACTTTGATATTAAGACGGCACCAACTAAGGTAAAAGATTCTGCTGATGATCTTAAGAAGATTAAAAAGAAGATTACGAAAAATATAAAGTCAATCAAGAATGCGCAAAAGATGATGTATGCGCGGCGCCATTATGGTGTTTTAGTAGTATTTCAAGCAATGGATGCAGCAGGAAAAGATAGTATGATTTCGCATATCTTTGCGGGCGTAAATCCAGTTGGGTTTAAGGTGGCTAATTTTAAACAACCAACAGGTCGCGAATTACGTCATGATTATCTCTGGCGAATTAATCGTGAATTGCCTATGCGTGGGGATATTGGTGTTTTCAATCGATCTTATTATGAAGATGTTCTTGTTTCACGCGTTCACCCATCGTTAATTTTACAAGCTAATTTACCAGGAATTGATTCTATTCATGACGTTAACAGTAAATTTTTCGATAGTCGTTATGAAGATATTCGGCAATATGAGAGTTATTTGACACGTAATGGCTACTTAATCGTAAAGTTCTTTCTCCATGTATCAAAGGAAGAACAGAAGAAGCGCTTCTTAGCACGGATTGATACGCCGGAAAAGAATTGGAAGTTCTCAGCAGCTGATATTCGCGAACGTCAATATTGGGATGATTATCAAAAGGCATATGAAAAGGCGATTAATGCTACCGCCACAAAGGAAAATCCATGGTATGTTATTCCAGCTGATGATAAGTGGTACTCGCGTTTAATTGTATCTGATATTTTGACAAAGAAGATCAATAGTTTGCCATTAGCTTATCCCGAGGTTTCACCAGAACAAGAAATGAGTTTACAACAGGCAAGAAAAGAACTAATAGCAGAAGATAAGTAAATAAAAAGGACGTTTGAATGACGTCCTTTTTATTTACGTGGTTTGTATATGTATTGGTGGAAAAAGGAATATATTGCTAACATAAAACAATAGAGTAACATATTAAGGTGCTTATTAATGAGACCATAGATTACAATTATGATCATTAATGCTGTCCATATATACCCTAAAAGAGTATAGTGACTTTGCTTATACCAGTATTTTCCCAAGAAAAAACATTCTTTATAGTATAAATATTCTAGCAGAATACAAAATAAAATAGGAATTAAAATATTTGACCAATAATTAGAAGGACTCCAAAAATAAAATCCTATAAGCAACCAAAACAATCCACGAATGATATTAAATGCTTGTGAGGCTTTATCGCGGTTTAGGAAACTAGTTAGGTCTTTATTCTCTCTAAGTAAGGAATCAACAGAAACATGATATATCTCACTGAGAGCAAGAAGTAATTTTAAATCAGGGTAACTTTTGTTGTTTTCCCATTTGGAAAGGGTTTGTCGCGTGATGTGTAATTCATCTGCAACGTTTTGCTGAGTTAGTCCTAACTCTTTGCGTCGACTAAGAATTTGTTCGCCAAATGACATATTAATTTGCTCCTCATATTTTGATATAAGAATACGAAAATAGTAGGAAAAAGTCTAGCAATGATTTATTGCAATGCCTATATAATAAGGGTTACGCTAAAGGAACTAAAAAACACATTATTCATTCAAAAAAGTAAAAAAGCAGTTTTCAAATATATGTTTAAGTATATAAATCCTCAAAAAATGATTTTTAGCATTTATATATGAATTTCTAATGATAATAACCCCTGAAAATCGATTTTCAGGGGTTATTATGTTAGTATTTTAATATACTAACACCAAAAAATAGCTTTTTAGCTTTAAGGAGGGAAGATAAATAATGAAATACATACCATTATCTAAATATAAGTATTTTATTGAAGATAAGACGAATGACCCAGCAGCAATTGAAAGTGAATATCAGAGTCGACTGAACGGGTATACAAGCCAGAAGACAACTCTGTTTCCTCTTCTTAACTATCGCGATGGTACACAGACAAGTAAATATCCAATTTTCTATCTTCCATTACCGGAAATTCAAAACCTGGCGGATCAGCTTAGGCGTAATTCTAATATGATTGAGGATATTTCAGTAACGCTTCCCCAAGTTGCGATTAATCAGTTTTTGAATTCATTATTACTCTCTGAAATTTTCTACACTAATGATATTGAAGGTGTGAAAACGAGTCGTGTTGAAATTAGTACTGTTATTCAGGAAAATAACCACCAAATAAATGGTGATGATCATATATCAAAGAAAAGGCTTGGTTCAACTATAAAAATGTACCAGCGCACCCAATCAGGGAAAAAAGTTGAAATCAATGTTCTTCAAGACTATAGAAAAATCTATGATTCATTGTTAAAAGGCGAACTTAATAAAGATCGACTGCCTAACGGAAAAATATTTCGTGATAAGCTTCCTAATAGCGAAGTGCTTTCGATTGGGGATGGCATTAAAACAGTTCATCGACCACCAACCACGGAAACTGCAATCAAGAGTGCCCTTACAGCTTTAATTGAATATATGAATAATGATGATACCCCTTCAATATATAAAGCTCTTGTAACTCACTTTTTCTTTGAAAATACCCATCCGTTTCTTGATGGTAACGGTCGAATGGGGCGTTATCTTTTGTCGTCATATATTGCTAACAAATTTGATCGCTTTACTGGCTTTTCTGTGGCTACTGCAATTCATAATAATGTTCAGCAATACTATAAGGTATTTAAGGATGCCGATAATGCGGAAAATAGAGCTGATTTAACATTTTTTATTCAAAAATTATTAATGATACTTGTTAGTCAGCAGGAAAAAGTAATTAAGATTTTGAGTCAATCTCGTGAAAAGCTTGATAAAGCCAATGAAATTATTAGTCAGTGGGTCAATGAACACCATCATCAATTAGCTGCAACGTCTGATAGTTTGTATTGTAATGTTCTATATCTTCTTGCACAATCAAAGCTATTTACTAACCAGTTAGATTTAGGAATTAAAGATAATGATATTATTGAAACTTTGAAGAAGAGTAATCGCCGTTACCCAATGACAAAGACTAAGGCAGCCATTGAAAAATTAGAAGCACTTGGCGCAATTGAAATTGTTTCTAAGCGTCCTAAACAACATGTAATTACAATTTTATAACAAAAAAAGACCACCGATTATTCGGTGATCTTTTTTATATGATGGGCAGTCAGGGGATCGAACCCTGGACCCACGGATTAAGAGTCCGTTGCTCTGCCAGCTGAGCTAACTGCCCATGTCTTTGACAACATAAATAATAATATCAACTTCCGATCATTTTCGCAAGTGTTTTTCTGAATTTATTTAATAAATTTTCAAATCCATATTTTAATTAGGTGTCTAACTGTTATAATTAACAATAAATTAAAATTGGGAGTAATTTCATGGCATTAAAAAAAGATAAATTTGAGCAAATGAACCGTTTATTGCGGAACTATATGATTAACATGAAGCATTTTTATACTGAACTTGCCCCTGAACTAGATATAACTCCACAGCAAGCTCATACGCTTTTTTATATAGAAAAACACGCTGGTCTTATTCAACGAGAATTAGGTGACCATTTCCATTTACGGAATGCTAGTGTTACCAGTATGGTGAAAAATCTTGAACGCGACGGGTATATTATCCGGAAGGCGGATCAAGAGTCAGCACGAATTAAGCGGATTTTTCTTACCAAAAAAGGTGAAGAAAAAACTAATGAGGTTAAAGAAATATTTGATAAAGCTTATTTGCAGATTATTGCCCGCCTCGATGAAGAAGATATTGATGCAATAGTTAAAGGGATGACTAATATTAATAACAATCTAAAAAAAAAGTTAGACTCTTGACAGTTAGGTATCTATGTGTTTAAATATTCATCATCATTAAAAGTTAGATATTTAACTGTTAGGAGGCTTATGCTTTGAACAGAAATAAATTTAGTTTTCGAAGTTTTTTTAGTTTAATAAATCAATTACATCCGCAGTATATTAAGCTTTTTGTGGGAATCTTACTAGGTTTTATCTCCACGGGTGCTAACCTATTTGTTCCTCAACTAGCGCAAAAGCTAATTAATAATTTTAAGAGTATTAGTCCAACGTTGGCAATTTTAACAGTTGTCATTTTTATAGCAGGGTTAATTACAAGTGCGTTATCAGGGTTATTATTAGGAATTTTTGGTGAAAATGTTGTTTCTAAATTACGGAAACAATTATGGCAAAAACTACTTAAAATGCCTGTAAAATATTTTGATGATGTTAAAACAGGCGAAATCAGTTCACGCTTAGTTAATGATACGTCACAGGTGAAGGATTTACTTGCTTCAACATTACCAAATGCAATGACATCGCTTCTGCAATTCGTTGGTGCACTGGTTATTATGCTAGCAATGGATTGGCGAATGACATTGTTGATGTTTGTGGCAGTTCCCTTAGTGATTTTAGTCATGTTACCGGTGATGAATCAGTCGCGTAAGATTGGTCGTGTTCGGCAAGATGAATTAGCAAAATTTGCTAGTGATTCCACCGATGTACTAGGTGAGGTCCGATTAGTTAAGTCTTCAAACGGTGAAGAACATGAACTGGCAAAGGGAAATCGTCGTATCGACAATTTATATCATGTCGGAAGAAAAGAAGCGTTGATTAACTCAGTAACGCAACCAATTACAAACATGCTCATGATGATAATGTTTCTTGGGATTCTTGGTTACGGAGCAATTCGTGTTATGAATGGTGCAATGACAATGGGCGCCTTAGTTTCGTTTTTAATGTATCTTTTCCAGATTATTAGTCCTGTTGTTGTAATTAGTCAGCTCTTCAATAATATGGCAAAGACTAGCGGAGCCACGGAGCGTATCCAACAAATCTTAACTGAACCAGAAGAATTTGCTGCTGATAAAGCAGAAAAAGATATTGCGAGTGCACCATTGAAATTTGAGAATGTTGATTTTGCATATGAGGAAGGTAAGCCAGTCTTACGAGATGTTAGTTTTGAAACTAAACCCAATGCAGTGGTAGCTTTTGCTGGCCCATCTGGTGGAGGAAAGACAACTATTTTCTCGTTGATTGAACGATTCTATCAGCCTACAGGTGGGAAAATTTTGATTGGTAAAGAGAATATCGAAAATGTAGACTTAGCCAAGTGGCGTGAACAAATTGGTCTCGTAAGTCAAGATGCCGCGGTAATGCCAGGAACTATTCGTGATAATTTAACTTATGGGTTGCGAAGAGAAGTCTCAGATGAGGAGCTTTGGCACGCGTTAAGACTGGCTTATGCAGATGGTTTTGTCAGTAAAATGAAAGATCAGTTAGAAACCGAAATTGGGGAACGAGGGATCAAACTTTCTGGGGGACAACGGCAACGAATAGCGATTGCGCGAGCTTTTCTTCGCGATCCCAAAATCTTAATGCTTGATGAAGCCACTGCTAGCTTGGATGCTGAATCAGAGGCAATGGTTCAAAAAGCACTTGGAGACTTAATGCAAGGAAGAACAACGCTTGTAATAGCTCATCGCTTGAGTACGATTGTCGATGCAGATAAAATTTACTTTATTGAAAATGGAACAGTATCTGGCGCAGGAACCCATCAAGAATTATTAAAAACAACACCACTATATGCACAATATGTAAAAGATCAATTTAAATAAAATAAAGTGAGTAGAAAATATTCTTCTCGACAAGGCTCGAGGCTAAGTATCGTTCGTACTTAGCCTCGAGCCTTGTGCTTATTTTCCACGTTATCTTACTGCTATTTTAAGTATGAAAAAAAGCGATTGAGATAAAATCTCAATCGCTGTAAACCTCTGATGGGCAGTCAGGGGATCGAACCCTGGACCCACGGATTAAGAGTCCGTTGCTCTGCCAGCTGAGCTAACTGCCCATATCCTTTAACAGAATACTTAGATATTTTAACCTGTCAGTGATCAAATGTCAAATATTTTTCATAAGTTTTTAGAAAATATTTATGGGACTTTTCCCTGTGCTATAATAGAGGCACTGATATATAGCAGATTTAAAGTAATTAATCAATTAACCCAATGGAGGGAATCATTGATATGGCAAAGAAAATTTTAGTTGTTGATGATGAAAAACCAATTTCTGATATCATCAAATTTAATCTTGAAAAAGAAGGATATGAAGTTGTCGTAGCCTATGATGGTGAAGCAGCTTTAGAACAAGTTGAAGCAGAAAATCCTGATTTAATTATTCTAGACCTAATGCTCCCGAAGATCGATGGACTTGAAGTCGCCAAGCGGGTTCGGGCCAAGCATACCATGCCGATTATTATGGTAACCGCTAAAGATTCGGAACTAGATAAGGTGCTAGGGCTTGAACTTGGGGCCGATGATTATGTTACTAAGCCATTCTCCAACCGCGAACTAGTAGCACGAGTAAAGGCTAATTTGCGACGGCAAGCTACTCTGAAGGCACCAGCAGAAGAAGAAAATAATACCGATATTCAAATTGGCGACCTTACGATTCATCCTGAAGCCTACACCGTAACTAAGCGGGGCGAAAATATCAATTTAACACATCGTGAATTTGAGCTTCTCCATTATCTAGCTCAACATATTGGACAAGTTATTAATCGCGAACATCTTCTTCAGACTGTATGGGGTTATGACTATTTTGGGGATGTACGGACAGTTGACGTTACCGTTCGTCGGCTTCGTGAAAAGATTGAAGATAACCCTAGCCATCCACAATGGTTAATTACCCGGCGTGGTGTTGGCTATTACCTAGCAAATCCTGATCAGAATTAGAGGCTGAACCATTGTGAACAGCAAGTTAAAATTTTATCAATCGATTCGTTTTAAAATCGCTCTCGTATTTGTGTTAATTTTAATGTTAACACTTGAATGTGTTGGGGCGGTTTTTGTGCGTCAATTAGAGCATCAAAACCTTAATACGTTTAAACAAACCATTGAATTACCGTCTTACGTTGATAATTCTTTAGCAGAGCAGTTATCGCAATCAAATACTAAAAAAGCTAACAAACAGATTAATCAAATTCTTTCAGAAGTTAATAACAATAATATTTCTGAAATTCGGGTGGTTGATAGTAAGAGCATTGTGCGGGGAACAAGCAACGCTGATAATCGGAATGCGATCGGTCAGAAAACAACTGATCAAGCCATCAAAGCAACCTTGCTAAATAATAGGTCGCATACCGAAAATTTGTATGATAATTCAAATCATACGCGCTACTATGTTAATGTTATTCCCCTCGTGGATAACAGTAATAATAACGTTGTGGGAGCTGTTTACCTGCGAGCTAGTTTGGAAAGTGTCTACTCTAATATTAATAATATTACTTTGGTATACTTGTCCGCGGCGATGATTACTATTGTTCTGAGTTTGATCTTGGCAATTATTATTTCCCAGGAAATTACCCGCCCAATTGAAGAAATGAGAAAACAAACATTACGAATTGCTCGGGGCGACTATTCCGGTCAAGTAAAAGTATTGGGAAATGACGAGTTAGGGCAATTAGCAGGGGCAGTTAATAATCTTTCGGTCCGGGTTGAAGAGGCACAGGAGTCGAGTGATTCTGAGCGACGGCGGCTTGATAGCATTTTGTCCCATATGTCTGATGGGGTTCTAGCCACTGATCGTCGAGGGAATGTGACAATTGTAAATAATATGGCGTTACAGTTACTGGGTGTCGAAAATGAAGATGATTTAATTGGTAAGTCTATTATTGATGTGTTGGATATTCGTCATGACTATACCGTTCGTCAACTAGTAAATGGTGAACAGCGCGAGATGATTATTGATATGTCAAACTCTGGCAATAATTTGATCTTAAATGCCTACTTCTCACCAATTCAACGTGAATCTGGTTTTGTCAGTGGGCTTGTTTGTGTTCTTCATGACGTAACGAGTCAACAAAAAGAGGAACGCGAACGGAAGCAATTCGTTTCAAACGTCTCGCATGAGTTGCGGACCCCATTAACAAGTGTCCGAAGCTATGTTGAAGCATTAAGTGATGGTGCTTGGCAAGATAAAGAAATTGCCCCTAAGTTCTTAAAGGTTGTTCAGGATGAGACGGACCGGATGATTCGGATGATCAATGACCTGTTGAGCCTATCACGGATGGATGCAGGGACAACGAAGCTCAATCTGGAATACGTAAATATCAATGAGTTATTTAACTATATCTTAGATCGTTTCGATATGATTATTAAAAAAGAAGAAGATCCAAAAAAGAAAAAATATACTATTGAACGATACTTTACTAAGAAAGATTTATGGGTTGAGATTGATACCGATAAGTTTACCCAGGTAATTGATAATATTATGAATAATGCGATTAAATATTCTCCAGATGGCGGTGTAATTACAACACGATTACTGGAGACGCATAATCATGTTATTTTAAGTATTTCTGATCAAGGTTTAGGGATTCCACGAAAAGATCTTGGACGTATCTTTGATCGATTCTTCCGCGTTGATAAGGCAAGAAGCCGGAAGCAAGGGGGAACAGGTCTAGGATTAGCTATTTCCAAGGAAGTTATCAATATGCTTGGTGGACAAATTTGGGTTGATAGTGTAGAAGGCAAGGGTTCAACCTTCTATATTTCCTTGCCATATGTACCTTATGAGGAGGAAGACTGGGATGATGAAGAAGCTGAAAAGTAATTGGCAAGCAATCGCCTTAACGGTTGTTGTGCTTCTTAGTCTATTCATTTCATGGATTGTTTGGACCAACCCATTTCCTTTTGAGGGAGCACGCCACGAAAATTTCAATAATAGCCAATCACAACAATATACACCGCAATCAATGGGTGATGTTTATCTTCCAACTAAAGCAGTGGAGACAAATAAAAAGGGAACTCAGAATCAACTTTATAGCCCTAAAGCTAATTTAATTCTGAGCGTAAAAAAAGAGTTAGAGGATTGGAAATTAGGTCGGACAAATGTTGTCAAACAAAATAACAGTGATGTTTATCTGAGTTATTTGCGGCGGCGGAACTCGTTAATGCTAACATATCCGGACGAGGT
Source organism: Limosilactobacillus reuteri (assembly GCF_020784725.1). Classification (GTDB taxonomy): domain Bacteria; phylum Bacillota; class Bacilli; order Lactobacillales; family Lactobacillaceae; genus Limosilactobacillus; species Limosilactobacillus reuteri_F. The sequence continues at coordinate 109,550 of NZ_JAJGTZ010000040.1, read as the reverse complement.
ACCAAGCTCAGTCTTCAATGAAACATTTTCCCAGTCAATCGATACTGACCGGGTTAATCAGATTAACCATGTTGTTATCCCGCTAAACGGGCAACATGAGATTTACTTACTTGGTGACCACCATTATAGTGTGTACCGAGTACGGGTAGAGCAAGGAAAATTTAACCATATTCGGCAACTCTTAAAGTCAATGGATCGGATTCCAGTTGACCATAAAATTATTAACGGAGTAGCTGTAATGATGTATCCGCGGTCCTTTGAGTTACCAGCATTAGGATATCAAATTACTGCGCAAAATATTGATACCCTTAGCGCTAGTCTAATGAGTACTAACCAACACACAACAATTACGGCAAATCGGAATGGCAATGAAACTACTTATACGGACGGGACTAATCGTCGGCTGATATTTAATCGCCAAAATGGAACGCTTAAATACGAAAATTATCTTAGTAAGGATGATCGGGAATCAACAAGCCAGATCTTCCCACACTTCTATAATAAGTTGACGACAATTGGAATTCCGCTTGATAATTTGCGCTATGATGAGGTAAGTGAGCATGGGCGCCGGTTAAACTATCGTGCTTATGTTAATAGCTTTCCAATTTTCAATAGTGATGGTTATGGGGAAGTAACGCTTGAATCCACAAGTGGTGGAAATGAACGTTTCTGGCTAAGTCTTTATAGTCTTCAAATCCCATTGCCAATTGATCACCAAATGGTCAAACTCCCATCCAGTGCAGATGTAATTAACCAATTACATGCAACCAACCGAATGCATGATATCAAGGACTTACGTGTCGGGTATGTTTGGAAAACTGATAAAGATAGCCATGTTGTAAAGTTAGTGCCAACATATTTCATTAAGTATCGCGGCCACTGGGTTGAATATACTGAGTTAGAAAAGTAGGAGGGTTAAAGAATGAATTTTAAACGTATTCAATGGATCTTTATCCTTGCCTTTTTGCTTTTTGATATCTTTGTTGGAAGTTCATTAATTTTAGAAACTAGATTTACAGTTTCTAATGGTCAGCAAAATCGACAATCAACAGTGTTAAAAGAAATGCGTAGTGACTCGATTAGTTATGGCGAGCTTTCTAACAAGCAACAAACCGGATATTATATTGCTGGAAAAAAATCATCGGATGGCGGAGTCTTAGAGCAAGAAACCGGGAAATTACGTAATCAAAATTTTCGCCTTTCTTCAGGAACATTGACTAGTGAGTTCGATAAGCCAATTAAGACAACTAAAAATAATGATATTCGGCGTGTCGACCAGCTGCTAAAAAATAAAAAGATGGTAAGTTTGGGAAATCATTATCGTTATAACAAGGAATTATCTGACAAAAATACCCTTGTTTATACGCAAATGCTAGAAGGAAAGCCGCTATTTTCAAATGATGGGCAAATTCGTTTTCGGATCAACTCTAACCATGAGATAACAGGCTATACGCAGACTTACTTGCAAGATGTTGAAATCCTCCGGCAACGGTCAAATACGATTAGTCAGCGCCGAGCAATTACTTGGTTATATAAACATAACCAGATTCCTAATAATTCCCGCATTAGGTGGTCGGTGCTCAGTTATTCTAAGCTCCTTAACACTACTACTGATGATAAAGCGGTCTATGTGCCAACGTGGACTGTTGAAATCAAAACTAAAAATTCAGGAGCAATTCAACAATTACAAGTTAACGCATTCAATAGTACAGTTATGAAGGAAACGCCAGATAGTGTGAATACGAACTCGTTAAATAATAAGTAATTGAGGAGGAACTTTAAGTGACAGAAACGGATCCATTACGTTATAGTGTACTTGCGAGTGGGAGTACTGGGAATGTAACTTATTTGGAAACGCACAACCACCGGATCTTAATTGATGCTGGTTTAAGTGGGAAGCGGATTGAAAATTTAATGAAGAAGATTGATCGATCATTAAAAGACATCGATGCAATTTTTGTAACGCATGAACACAGTGATCATACGCATGGTGTGGGTGTCTTGGCACGCCGTTATGGAATGGATGTGTATGCCAATGAGGGTACCTGGCAGGCAATGGCCGATAAAGTTGGTAAAATCCCATTAGCACAAAAGCATATTATTGCACCAAATACTGTTAAGGATTTGGGAGACATGGATATTGAAAGTTTTGCGGTATCCCATGATGCTGCACAACCGCAATTTTACCAAGTTCACCACAATAATAAGACCTTCTGTATTATTACGGATACTGGTTATGTTTCTGATCGAGTTGCGGGAACCATCCGAAATGCAGATGCCTATGTAATGGAATGCAATCATGATACAGAAATGTTGCGGATGGGTCCTTATTCATGGCCATTAAAGCAACGAATATTAGGGGATGAGGGGCACCTTTCCAATGAAGAAGGTGCTGATGCATTGATGAGTGTTGTTGGTCGGCGAACTAAAGAGATTTTTCTTGGTCACCGTAGTCAACATAACAATATGCGTTCACTAGCCCACTTAACGGTTGCAAGTTTGATGGAGCAGCATGACTTTGGGGTTGATCATGATTTTAAATTGCAAGATGCTGAACCAGAAGAACCAAGCCAGTTAATGACGTTATAATAAAAGAGATCATGGTTTCTATCGACTTTATTCAATGATTTTTCATATTTAAATTGTAATTTGAAGATAGTAATTCTTTAACTTAGTGGAGGGTTTAATTGATGAATAGGATAAAACAAGCTTTTAAAGATCGTTTGTGGCTAGGCGTAATTATTGTCGGCTTATTTGCTGGGCTTATTGGTGGTGGAATCGCCTTAGGAATTAATAACCTGATACAACATCATGAAGAAGTGACGAGTACACGGGTTCCAGCTGGATCTAATAAATCTGGTGGCACGAAGGTTAATAAGAATAAGGCAGATTTAAACGGGGAAGCATCTCAAGCTTATAAGTCCGTTCAAGGAGCTGTTGTTAGTGTTATTAATAAACAAAAAGTTCAGCAATCAAGTGGGAGACTAGGCATTTTTGGTTATGGCAACAGTAGTAATGGAAGCAACAGTGATTCTTCTAGCGATAATAAATTAGAAACAGCTAGTGAAGGGTCAGGAGTTATTTACAAGAAGAGTGGAAATTCGGCTTATGTTGTTACTAATAACCACGTTGTCAAAGGTTCAAACGCGCTCCAAGTAATTTTAAGTAACGGTAAAAAAGTTAATGCTGATTTAGTTGGTGCTGATTCTGCAACTGACTTAGCTGTATTGAAGATTAACGCTACAAATGTTAAGACAGTTGCATCCTTTGGTAACTCTAATTCGATTGTTCCTGGTCAGGATGTGCTAGCAATTGGTTCACCAATGGGAAGTGAATATGCTAATACAGTAACAAAAGGAATTATTTCTGCAAAAGACCGGACATTAAAAGCCGGCACTGATGGAACTTTGACATCGGTTATCCAAACAGATGCCGCTATTAACTCCGGTAATTCAGGTGGTCCATTAATTAACATGGCAGGTCAAGTTATCGGAATTAATTCAATGAAACTAGCTTCTGATACACAAGGCTCTTCAGTTGAAGGAATTGGTTTCGCTATTCCAAGTAATGAAGTTGTGACAATTATTAACCAGTTAATTAAGAATGGTAAAATAACTCGTCCATCACTCGGAATTAGTATGGTGGATCTTAGTAATGTTACTTCTGATCAACAGCAATCAGTCTTAAAACTACCAACAAGCGTAAGCAAAGGGGTAGTGATTATGGATGTGAATAGTGGTTCAGTTGCTGATACTGCGGGATTGAAAAAGTATGATGTCATTACAAAGCTTGGTGATACTCAAGTTACAGATGCGGGTTCATTAAAGGCGGCCTTATATAAATACAAGGTTGGACAAAACGCTAAAGTTACTTACTACCGTGATGGTCAACAGCATACCGCAACTTTGCATCTAACAAAGAGTGCTGATACAACGTCAACTGATGACTCGCAACAAGATAATAATTAATGAATTAAGATTGGGGATGGACATTCCTGATCTTTTTTCATTAAAAGCTTCTTAACTAAAAGGGGTATAATATTAGTTATCAATATAAAGGATGGTGGGTAAAATGAATAATCCACAGTTTAAATACCCAGATACAAAGGCATATGAATTTGTAGTACATCGTTTAGAAGAACGCGGAGTAAACTTAGAAGAACTTGCGAAGATTGTGTATGAGACACAAAAGGGCTTTGAACCGGACCTAACAATGGAAGAATGTCAGAAATTTTTGATTGATACGATGCATAAACGTGAATTATTAAATAGTGCAATGGTAGCACTTGAACTTGATCGGTTAACCGAAGAAGGAAAAGTAGATGAACCCCTTGCAGGAATTATAAGAAATGATGCTGGGGTGTTTGGGGTAGACGAAACCCTAGCTTTACAAATTGCTAATATTTATGGAACGATTGGGACGACAAACTTTGGTTACTTTGACCGGGTTAAGAGTGGGATTATTGCCAAATTTGACCATGATAAGGTTCATGTAAATACATTTATTGATGATATTCTTGCGGCGATTGTAGCGGCTGTTTGTGGAAAGATTGCCCACCAGTACGCTTGATTAAAATAACCTCATTAACTTTTAAATGCTTTATCATGTACAAATAAGGGCCTGTACGGATTTCACGTACGGGCCTTTTTTATTTCGCTGGATAAATAATGGGAGTGCCAAAACGTGGAGATAGGGGTGAAACGAATTATGGGCTATATTATTGAAATTGTTGTGATTGGTGGTTATTTTAGGATTTTAAGGGTTCATCTTGGTGCTAGCTTAGTTATACCAAACATTAAGACCCTGAGAGTAATTTGCACATCGAGCTCTCTTTTCTGGAAGTCAGTACCAAACAATGTTGAGTAAAGTAGATGCGGTCATTGTTCCTAGTGACAATCCAATTGCCGGATCAATGGGAGTATTAGTAAAAAATGTGGCTTCCCTAGTGCTGATACAATAGTAAAAAATGGTGGAGTAGCTTCGATTAGTCTTAGCCAATACGAACAAGGAAAAATGGCAGTTAATAATTACCATCATGGGAAACCGGTTCTTAATTAGCAGGCACGTAAGTTAGGAATAAAAGTTCCAGCAAATTTTCAACGAGAAGCAGAACACCACGGAATAGTCTTTAAGTAAGATAGTGGGAAAATTCCGAATAATAAGAAAAAATAAAGAAGATAACATTCGCTAGGTAACATTCCGTTGTATATTTACCACAGATTGTGTTGTAAATAGTTAGAAATACGTTAAAATAATAATGTGAAATCGCTTGTGGATAAGTCAGTGGATAACTAACAGTAAATTTAAATTAATTTTATAAATGTCGGTATATTAATAAAATTTGTTGTTCAAAACTTATCCACAAGTTGAATGCGCATTTGTGGATAAGTGGAATTCTTTGTATAAGTTCATCGACAATGCTTACGGGTACAAGAGATAACGGAATGCTTGCTGAACAATTGTTCCTGTAGATAACTGTGGATAAGTAATTTTTAAGAAAACGCTTTTTTAACAAAAAATTAACCGAACATTCGGGAAAAAATAAAAAATCAACACTAGCTTGTGGATAACTTTGTGGATAAACTGTGGAAGGTAGTGGATATCTTGAATATAAAAATTATTGGTGTGGGTAAGTTAAAAGAAAAGTATTTTAAAGCAGGAATTGCTGAATATGCTAAGCGACTTGGACGTTATTGTAAGTTTGAAATCGTTGAGGTTCCTGATGAAAAAGCTCCTGAATCTTTAAGCCAAGCAGAAATGGATGAAGTAATGGCAAAGGAAGGAGAACGGATTCTTGATAAAATTAAAGATCGTGAATATGTATATGCTTTGGCGATTAAAGGCAAAGAACGTTCTTCTGAAGAGTTTGCAAAAGAGATCAATAAATTAACAACTTATGGCCACAGTGATATTACTTTTGTGATTGGGGGCTCATTAGGCTTAAGTCCAGCAGTATTAAAACGGGCAGATGCCCAAATCTCGTTTGGACGTTTTACTTTGCCTCATCAATTAATGCGTTTAGTTTTAAGTGAGCAAATTTATCGTGCTTTTACCATCATCAATGGCCTTCCATATCATAAATAAAGAATTTCTTGAGTTTTGTTTAGATTATTATTTATTGTCGTTAACGATGGTATAGTATTAATATGAAATGTGATGGCATAAGAATGAAGGATTTGATTTAAGATAGGTATACGAGGTTATCAAGTAATTCTTTTAGGGGTAATGGCAGGATTATGCATTTTAGTGATGCAAGGAAAAGTAAGTGCAAGAATAGTTAATGAAGCACGGCTAACATTGCCTAAGGAAAAAAGAATTGAGCATGATGAATTTGAACGTTACCAGTTTCGGACAAAGCAGTTACGAACTTGGTGGCAGGTCAAGCGACCGAAATATAAAATTGATTGGTCATTGTATCATAAGAAACGAGGATACTGGGATTAGCTCAGGTTCTCGTTTTTCTTTTAACTTTTCAAAAAAGTTATTAAAATGAAGATATTAAAGGAGGCAATGATAATGAAAAAAGTTGGGATTATTGTCGGCAGCGTTCGTCCAAATCGGCGGAGCATGCAAGTAGCAAACTGGTTAAAAGTTCAATTAAAGAAAAGTACAAAGGTGCAATTTGATATCATTGACCTAAAAGAAGTTAATTTACCGATGATGGATGAACCTAAAATTCCTTATTTAGGCTTATATGTTCATGAAAAAACGCGTAAATGGAGTGAATTAGTGCAAAGCTATGATGGTTTTGTGTTTGTTTTCCCGCAATACAATTGGGGCTATCCAGCAGTTTTGAAAAATGCTATTGATTACTTAGGAAAAGAATGGCAAGGAAAACCGATTAGTTTAGTAACATTTGGTGGACATGGTGGCTCGCAAGCACAAATTGCAATGAAATTAGTCGTAACTGGCTTAAAGATGGCGGCTCTTCCTGTTGATTTACAAATTAACTTGTTGCCAGATGATTCAACTGCGACTGCTGATCGGAAGTTAAATACGTATAATACGCAAGCAGCGTTATTAATGACTGCTTTTGAAAATGAGTTAAAGTAGTTTGTGATTAAAGTAGCAAATTATTGTGGGACATTAATATAAAATTGGTTCAATTTGTGAATATTATGACAAACATCGTGATATTGTAGCAGATTAGGCAAAATTATTATTACAAATTGGGCGATAATGAATAAAAAATCAAAATCTTTCTATTGCAAAAATAAAACGCTTGCATGATAATGGAATCGTATTCAAATGCCATGAGGAGGGTATTTTTAATGAATAGACAATTTGATTTCTTAATGCCAAGTGTTAACTTCTTTGGTCCTGGTGTTATTGCCAAGATTGGTGATCGTGCAAAGATGCTCAATATGCACAAACCATTGATTGTTACTACTGAAGGTTTGTCCAAGATCGACAATGGTCCCGTAAAGCAAACCATTGCTTCATTGGAAAAGGCTGGCGTTGACTATGCCGTATTTACTGGCGCTGAACCTAACCCTAAGATCCGGAACGTTCAAGCTGGTAAAAAGATGTACCAAGATGAAAACTGTGACTCAATTATCACTGTTGGTGGGGGGTCTGCTCACGACTGTGGTAAGGGTATCGGTATTGTTTTGACTAACGGTGATGATATTTCCAAGCTTGCTGGAATTGAAACACTGAAGAATCCACTTCCGCCATTGATGGCTGTTAATACTACTGCCGGAACTGGGTCTGAATTGACTCGTCACGCTGTTATTACTAACGAAAAGACTCATTTGAAGTTTGTTGTTGTTTCATGGCGTAACATTCCATTGGTATCATTCAACGATCCAATGTTGATGCTTGATATTCCAAAGAACATTACTGCTGCTACTGGTTGTGACGCGTTTGTTCAAGCTATTGAACCATACGTTTCTGTTGACCATAACCCAATTACTGATAGTCAATGTAAAGAAGCTATTCAATTAATTCAAACTGCTTTACCAGAAGTAGTTGCTAATGGTCACAATATTGAAGCACGGACTAAGATGGTTGAAGCTGAAATGCTTGCCGGAATGGCCTTCAATAATGCCAACTTAGGTTATGTTCACGCAATGGCTCACCAACTCGGTGGTCAATATGATGCTCCTCATGGTGTTTGCTGTGCCTTGCTCTTGACCACTGTTGAAGAATATAACTTAATCGCATGTCCAGAACGGTTTGCTGAATTGGCTAAGGTAATGGGCTTTGACACTACTGGTCTTACCCTTTACGAAGCAGCTCAAAAGTCAATTGACGGTATGCGTGAAATGTGCCGGCTTGTTGGTATTCCATCATCAATCAAGGAAATCGGTGCTAAGCCAGAAGACTTTGAAATGATGGCTAAGAATGCCCTCAAGGATGGTAATGCCTTCTCTAACCCACGTAAGGGTACTGTTGAAGATATTGTAAAGCTTTATCAAAAGGCTTACGATGGCATCTACTAATAATTAAATAAACACAAAGAGGCTGGAAATCAGCTCAGTCTCTTTACTGTTTTACGTATTAAACTGCCAGCCAACCTTACGGAGGTGGGACTATGAACTAGCCAAGCTAATTCTGTCCCCCTCTTTTTTTGTCTACTTTTAATTCTTAATATTTTGAATTTTTTTCACAAAGTTACTTGCAAGCGCATTCTTTTGAAACTATAATAAAAATTATTCTAAGAGAGAATAAGAGGAAAAGAGAAAATGATATATTTACTTGCTTTAATTCCAGCAATTGGTTGGGGTGCGATGCCATTAATTACTGGTAAAATTGGTGGTTCACCAGTTAATCAAATGTTTGGAATCGGTGCTGGAGCTTCAATTGTGGGAATTATTGCATATTTGATAACAAAACCAACCGTCAGTGTAACTGCTTTTTGGTTCTCGCTAGCGATCGGTTGTTTATGGACAATTGGACAGGTTGGTCAGTTCATCTCGTTTAAACATATGGGAGTTTCAAATACGATGCCCCTTTCTTCAGCATTTGTGTTAGTTATGACGTCGTTTGTCGGCATCTTTTTCTTTGATGAATGGCAAGGAGCCAGAGCATTAAGTATTGGGTTGACAGCGTGTGTAGTTGTAATTATTGGGGCTGTTTTAACCTCGATTTCGGACGGAACATCGGATAAAAAGGTTTCGACTAAGTGGGTATTATTTTTATTAGTAACAACAATTGGTTACTGTGCTTATTCGATTTTTCCTAAAATGCCACAGGTTGCTCATGAAAGTAGTCAGGGTATTTTCCTACCAGAAGTATTAGGAATTTTACTTGGTTCAGTAATTTATACTATTTGTTCGGGTAACGCTAAAGCATTTAAGCAAAAAGAACAATACTTAAATATTTTAGGAGGACTTTCATGGGGGATTGGTAACTTTGCCTATGTTTTTGTTGGTAAAGCTCTTGGAGTAGTGACTGCTTCAATTTTTGGTCAAATGAATGTTATTATTTCAACATTTGGTGGTATCCTACTTTTGCATGAAACCAAGACCAAGCGAGAAATGATATATACAGTAGTTGGAATTATCCTAATTGTAATTGGTAGTATTTTAACAGTAATTGCTAATTAATTATTGAAGATTTTAGGTAATATCAATAAATGAGAGAGGAAACGCGCAAAATCAGCTTTTTAACCGATTTTACGCGTTTTTTTAGTCTTATATTATTTCCCAGGTTATATTGTGCTATTTCTTATCAAGTAGATCAAACCTAATTTGTCCAAGTTGGAGTTTTTCAGGTTGCTTTGCGCCGTGAAAGATAAGTTTAAATAATCGGTTTTCAACGCCAGCCGTGAAGACAAGTTGCTTATTTCCAATATTGATTGTATAGGTATCACCCTCGCTCACTACTTCTGCTTGTAAGAGGGCTGACCATTGCTTAGCTGCTTCTTCTGGGTCGCTAACATTAAAGATAGCTTGTTTAACAAAGAGGTCGCCAGCTGGGTGGAATTTGATTAATCCCTGTTTCTTTAGGTCTTCGCGACGTTTATCATCATCTTCACTCCATTGAATAAAGAATGGGGCAGGCAAATGATTAACAAGTTCGTCATCAACATAGAAAATCTTCCATTGAATGAGTTTGCCAGCAGGATCAACCCGTTTTCCATCAGTAATATCACCGACATTAAGGCCCAGTCCCTTTAATCGCCGGTGGGTTTCTTCGATGTTATCAGTCCGAATAGCAATTGTTGTGATTCGCTGAATGCCAGCAAAATAATCCTCAACAGCATCATGAATTGCTGAGTTGTTTTCATATGGAAATGACTTAGCTTTTTCCTTATTGGCGACTGTTAATAGTTCAATATAGTTAAGTCCAAAATAATCTAGTGCGTTTTTGGTTCCCCAATATTCGTGATGACCACCAGGGGTAAAGGCTAAACCTTTAGAGTTGAAATAATCAATTGCATCTTGCAGATTAGTTACATCGACCATTGTATGATCCCAATTTAATGTTTCTGTCATTTTAATCACCCTTATTCTGTTTGCCTACTTCCTTTGTTCGTTTAACAGCAGCAAGGACAGCATTTTCGATTCCGGCTGAAAAAGAGCTTTTGTCTAACTCGTGCTGAGCTGTGATACCCACTCCGCCAGCAGAATTATTAATATCAAGTAATTCGGCAGGGTGTTTACCACTTTGTTCTACAAATGCAGCGGCTGCGCGTAAATTCTCAAGAGCAAGTTTATTTGCTTGTTGGCGAGGCATTCCGGCAAGCACGCCTGCGTTTGTAAAACTAATTAGAAAGTTATAGATATAGTTTGGCCCGGCCACGCCATATCCAGTAAATACATCTAGCAAGGATTCATCAATGTAATCAACTTTTCCGAAACTATTTAGAAAGTCTTCAATGACAGTTTGATTAGCTCGATCGTTTTTAACGACGCCACTATAACCCATGGCAACGTCAGTCAAAGTATTGGGGATAATCCGTGTAATTGCAAAAAGATCTTCCTGTGATGAAAGTTGCGCAACCGTTACGCCAGCAATAATTGAAAGCACGTCCTTTTGGTAGTGGTGGGCGACAAGTTCTTTCATGATCGCTTGCCAGTTATCTTGCGGACGTACTCCTAAGATAACAAGATCAGCCTTTTCAATGGCAGTCCAATCGGGTTGTTGACTTGCTTGAATATGATAAGCATCTGTCAAATAATTAACTCGATCTACCGAAATATCCGTTATGCCGGTTGTTTCAGGAGTGATTACCCCCTTCTTTAATGCAGCTCGGAACATTGCTTCCACCATTTGACCACCACCAAATGAGTAAATCTTAAGTGTCATTGAACCATCATCCTTTCCATATGTACCTAGTTCAATCGTAGCGTATTTCAAACCAAGACGCTAATTTAAACACTTCTTTCAAAAAAATAAATTCACAAATTGGTCTACTTGAAATCAAATTAACAAGAAAGCGTTTGCTGTATAATTAAATTATTAGTTAGAAATGGAATGAAATCGTTTTTATTTGTTAAAAAACACACTTTTCAATATGAGATAGTTGAATTTTTGTAGAGTGATATTAGTTGAATTGGTCTATTGAATAGTTATAAAATGTAAGCGTTTATTTAAGGAGGAACCATTATGGCATATCAAAGTATTAATCCATTTACTAACCAAGTAGAAAAAACGTTTGAAAATACAACTGATGAAGAATTAGAACAAGCATTGACTACGGCGCATCAATTATATTTAGATTGGCGGAAGTATAATGACCTTGAAGAACGGAAACATCAAATTTTAAAGTTAGGTCAAATATTACGTGAACGGCGTGTTGAATATGCGACAGTTATGAGTAAGGAAATGGGGAAATTAATTAGTGAAGCAGAAGGCGAGGTTGATCTTTGTGCATCTTTCTGTGATTATTATGCAGCCCATGCAGATGAATTTATGCAACCCAAAATTATTGCGACAACAAGTGGACGTGCCAAGGTTTTAAAGCAATCATTAGGAATTTTAGTTGCAGTTGAACCGTGGAATTTCCCATTCTATCAAATTGCCCGAGTATTTATTCCCAACTTTATTGCAGGAAACCCAATGATTTTAAAGGATGCATCGAATTGTCCAGCATCAGCCCAAGCATTTGCTGATGCCGTTAAGGAAGCCGGTGCGCCAGTTGGCAGTTTAACTAATTTATTCCTTTCATATGACCAAGTAAATAAGGCAATTGCTGATAAGCGGGTAGCTGGTGTTTGTCTTACTGGTTCTGAACGTGGCGGTGCAACCGTTGCTAAAGAGGCTGGTGCTAATTTGAAGAAGAGCACTTTGGAACTTGGTGGTAATGATGCCTTTATTATCTTAGACGATGCAGATTGGGATCTTGTCAAAAAAGTTGCGCCGGCAGCCCGGCTTTATAATGCTGGACAAGTATGTACATCATCAAAACGTTTTATTGTCCTTGAAAAGGATTATGATCGTTTCTTAAAGATGATGAAAGATGCGTTTTCTAAAGTTAAAATGGGTGATCCGCTCGATCCATTAACAACTCTGGCACCACTATCATCCAAGAAGGCGAAAGAAAAGCTCCAACAGCAAGTAGATATAGCTGTAGAAAATGGAGCCAAAGTTTATTATGGTAATAAGCCCGTAGAGATGGAAGGTCAATTCTTCATGCCAACAATTTTGACGGACATCACTCCGGATAATCCAATGTTTGATAAAGAAATGTTTGGTCCGGTTGCCGTTGTTTACAAGGTTGACACAGAAGAAGAAGCAATTGCCTTAGCAAATAATTCTAGTTACGGACTAGGAAATACTGTCTTTAGTGATAACTCAGAACATGCGGAACGAGTTGCTGAAAAGATTGAAACTGGAATGAGTTGGATTAATGCAGGTTGGGCCTCATTACCAGAATTACCATTTGGTGGTGTTAAGAATTCAGGTTATGGTCGTGAACTTAGCAGTTACGGAATTGATGAGTTTACTAACAAACATTTGATTTATGAAGCCCGCCGGTAAAATAGTTGAAATTAGATACAAGATAAGGGAGCGAGACAGAAGTCGCTTGTGACTTCGTTTTCGAGCCCCCGCAAGCAACAATAGGCCTCTAACGTTCGGTTTTGCCGGACGTTAGAGGCCATTGTTGTACTGCGTATTTGCTTTTTATGAAAGTAACTTAACTTATGTCACAGTCCCTTATTTTATTCCCCGGGAAATTAAAATTTGATTAATGTACTATTAATACAATCTTGCAATTTCATTCCATTGCTTATATACTTAATCACGTAAGTAGCTAACCATAGAATTACTATTTGGAGGAATATTCATATGACTGCGAAAAGAAACAGCCATCATAAATCTCGATTACGACAATTATTTGCAACACGTCGACGTCGATGGATTGGCATCGGTGGCCTAATTGTAATTATCATTCTTGTATTGGTTTCAATTCGACATACAAGTGAGGAAAAAGCTTCAGAAAAGAATGAATATAATATTCTACGGGTTACAGCGCAATCTGATTTTAATTTGACAGGAAAGATTGAACCAGTCCAGACGCAAACACTAACCTTGCCATCTGGTACCCTGCAAAATCTTAATGTGAAAAATGGCGATCACGTTGCGCAAGGAGAAGCGCTTTTGACTATGCATAATGATAGTACACAAGATAGTGTTGCTGAACTGCAGGGAGATCTTAGTAAAAGTCAACGAACGATGAATGCCCAACAACAAACGATCAATAATTTACGCCAACAGTTGAACGGGATGGGGCAAGGTGATGAAGGGTACAATGACCTGCGTAATCAGCTTACCGAAGCGCAAAATGCATATGCAGACGCACAAGCAAATGTTGCTGCCACTCAACAACGGCTTAACACCGCTTCAGGCAAGGTTAATCAAACGTTAACAGCACCTTTTGCTGGTTATGTTACGGTTGATCAATCAAAACAAAATGCTCCTGTAATTACTCTTTACTCAGATACGCTTCAATTTGTCGGTCAAGTCTCGGAATATGATTATAGTAAACTTCATCAAAGTGCTGATCTAAAGGTGAAAGCCTTAGCAACGAACCGGACTGCTAATACTCAGGTAAGTTATCTTTCAACAATTCCAACTAAAAATAGTGGAAATAATACCAAATATGAAGTAACTGCTAATGTTAGTGCTAATAAATTTATGGCGGGGCAAACAGCAAAAGCTTCTATTAAACAAGATGGAGTTCAAATTCCCAAATCAGCTGTCCGTCATGGGAAGGTATTTATTGTTGATTCAGACAACCGAGTTCGCGAGACAGATGTTAGTGGCCGGGCAGTCAATAGCTCTTATATTGTAACGGATGGTGTTGATGCTGGTGATCGGATTGTGACTAACCCTAACAGTAAGTTGAAAAATAATGCAAAGGTTGATTAATATGATCAAGCTAAAGAACATTAATAAATATTACCGTCAAGGTAGCCAACGTTTTCATGTTCTCCATGATATTAATGTTGATATTGAGCAAGGTGAATTAGTAGCAATTATCGGTGAATCTGGATCAGGAAAATCAACTTTGATTAATATTGTGGGCTTTCTTGATGATGATTTTGAGGGAACATACTTCTACCAAAATCATCCAATCCATGATTATTCACGAAAACAATTTTCAAATTTACGAAATCAAAATGTCGGTTTCGTTTTTCAAAATTTCAAACTGCTACGTGGATCAACCGTTGCAGATAATGTTGGATTACCCTTGCTATATGCAGGAAAACGACGCCGTGAAATTGGCGAACGTGTTTCTGAAGTCTTAGAGCAAGTTGGTTTAGCTGGATATGAAAATCAGTTCTCTAAAAATATGTCTGGTGGACAACAACAAAGAGTCTCTATTGCCCGGGCAATATCAACGAATCCGAAATTTTTAATTGCTGACGAACCAACGGGAGCGCTCGATACGGAAACAAGCCAAGAAATTATGAATCTTTTTAAGCGATTGAATCATGAAGAGGGAACAACGATTATTATGGTTACTCATGATCCTCATGTTGCTGAACAATGTGACCGGGTAATTAAAATTATTGATGGTCGAATTGTGAGTGACAGTAAAGGCGGTGAATATCATGCAGACAATTGAGTTGATAAAATCAGCTATCCAGTCATTAAAAGCGAATAAAAAGCGGAGTTTCTTAACCATTATTGGAATTATGATTGGTATTGCCGCAGTCATTGCTATCCTTGGAATTGGGGACGGGATTACGAAAACGATGTATGATAAGTTCGGTAATAATGCTAAGCAAGGCCAGCAAACGACCGAAATCGTCTATAATCCTGATAATGTTAATTCGACGGTTAATGGATTCACGCAGGAACAAGTTGCTGATATTAATACTCAATTCGGTGGTGAAATTAAAAAGGCTGAGATTGAGCAGGAATCAGATAATCTTTCAACACATGCAGATATTGGTGATGCGACTAAATCAGCGACACTAAGCTTATTAAAGAAACCAACCCATACGGTAAAACTTATTGCAGGCCACAACTTTAGTAAACGAACTTTTGAATTAGGGGAAGCTAATGTCCTAATGAGTGAAAAAGTAGCTAAACGGCAATATGGTTCAGCACAAAATGCGCTTGGCACAACTGTAACAATTAATAATGTCACCTATAAAGTTACGGGAGTATATAAGACACAGGCACAATTCACTGATGACGGAAACCAAAACTCATACGGCGTTGATTTATTATTACCGAAAAAAGTTTACTATCAAGGAGATAGTGCTAAAGAAGGAAATACGCTTAAATTAACCTTTAGCCAAGGTGTAAATGCCAGTGCGATTTCCCGCAGAGTCGCAAAATACTTAAAAAATAATAGTTCAGCAGCGACTCAAGGAACCTATGAATATTTAGACATGGAAAAAGCCCTTAAACAATTCTCTTCTCAAATGAGTATTATTACTACTTTCATTAGCTTTATTGCGGCGATTTCGCTTTTCATTGCTGGAATTGGGGTAATGAACATGATGTATATTTCAGTTTCTGAGCGGACACAAGAAATCGGAATTCGCTTAGCTGTGGGGGCCACACCCTTTAACATCATGATGCAATTTTTAGTGGAAGCAGTAATTCTTACCATGACGGGCGGATTATTAGGCTTTTTAGGTGGTGCAGGATTGGCGCACTTACTAGCACCGCTTTTATCAAGTGCGATTGGTGGCGATGGTATTCATATTCACGCTCATATTTCGCTTAATGCTTTCTTGTTGGCATTTGGAACATCGGCAGCTGTTGGTTTGATTTTCGGAATCTTACCGGCACGCCAAGCAGCTAATAAGAATTTGATTGATATATTGAGATAAGGAACTGTGACATAAGTTAAGTTACTTTCATAAAAAGCAAATACGCAGTACAACAATGGCCTCTAACATCCGGCAAAACCGAACGTTAGAGGCCTATTGTTGCTTGCGGGGGCTCCCAGAGGCTAGCTTCGCGTCGAAAAACGAAGTCACAAGTGACTTCTGTCTCGCTCCCTTGAAATTACTTTTTAAGCGATTGTGCAGTTTGGTTAATTAGACTTTGTTGTGCTTCAGTTGTATAGAATTCATTAATTAACGCGCTAATGTCATAAGTAGTCTTTGTCATTGATTGATCATTGTTATTCGGAGCCCAAACGGTAACGTTTTTCTTACCTTGGTTTACACGGAAAAGAATAGTACTATCAGGCGTGCCATCTCCAAGAATAAAGCGTGAGTGATTCTTATTCATGGTTAGTTGTAAGCCCTGATCATTAAGATGGTCAGCCCCAAAAGTCTTAGCATAAACTAAAGCTGCAACTTTATAGTAAGACAGTGTTTGCTTACCTTGAGATGAAGGAACAGTAATATTCTTACTTGCTTTCTTAGCAACTCGTTTAGTTTCTGCCGGTGTTTGTTTAGGGCTTGTTATTGCCGAGTTATTGGCTGAACTAGTTTGAGTAGTTTGCTTATTTGTTGTGGCATTAGAATTAGTGGTGCTTGAGCTTGTTTGACTAGCAGAATCCTTTGAACTTGACGCATGTGAAGAAGTGGTAGTTTGGCTACTATTTTGACTATCAGGATTAAATCCTAAGGAACTAAGGCTAATAGTTGAAGTAGTATATTTTTGCTGGGCAACTGGTGTACCAGGTTTGGATGCTAACTGCCATACAGTCATTGTTTTCCCATCACTATTAATCTTGTAGTACATGGTGCTTTCGGCTGTTCCTTGACCAATGCCGTAGCGACCATTACTATCCTTAAATATGCTAATATGAGAATTTTGAAAAGCATTACCGGAATAGTATTTGTTGTAAGCTTGCATTCCTAAATCATCAATAACCTGTTGATCTTGGAGTAATGCTTGTCGACTGGTTGGCTTTTGTGTAGTTGATGAACTTGAAGCCGTAGTTGACGAATTACTGCTCTGTGTTGGCGTTGATGATGGATTATTTTTAATTGCTGAAATGGCATTATTAATCGTTGCTTTTTGCGAAGATGTTTGGTTTTCGGATTTTTGTAAGCTGGCAATTGAGACGGTCTTCTTAGTATAGCCTTGCTTGTAAGTAGGTGTATTTGGATCACTCTTTAACTGCCAAATCGTTACAGTTCCATTATTATTAATTTTGAAGAAGGCAGTACTATCAGCTGTTCCTTGACCAATCCCATAACGGCCATTGCTATCTTTGAATACGCTAATGCTATGAGCATCGTTAACGTAATCTTGACCATAAGCATTTGAATAAACGAGTGAACCAACTTCATTAACATCATTAGTATTATTATTACTGCGTTGAGCTGCGTTGGCGTTACTTTCGGCGATTGATAATCCAGCAATAACCGCTAATGCAGTACTAAATAGGCTAACTTTTTTCATATTAACCCCTCCCAATTTTTAATCGCCATCATTATACGCCCTTTTTGGTTGATGAAAACGCTTCTTTACCATTTCTTTACCTTTTAGTGAAAATCGCTCAAACAGATAACGAATTCTGCAAAAAACACTACGAATTCTGCAAAATGTAAAAAATATCAAATTATCGAGTATAATAAAAAGATAAATTAAAGTGAAATATTAGGAGATAGGAAAAGATGAGTAAAAATAGGGGTAAATTAACGGTTATTTCATTGCTAGTTGTAATTATTGTGGTATGTGGAGGATACATGTTACTACACCCATCTTCATCAAAGAAAGTTGCTAGTGAAAAGGCTACTAAGACAGAGACAATTACAAGTAGTTCATCTAAAAAACATAAAGCAGCCAAAGAAGATAGTTCAGATAAAGTTAAAGATGATGATCCTGATGATTCGTCTTCAGTAGCTGATACTAATGATAGCGAGGTAACTTCTGCATCTGCCGCAGTAAGCAGTGGTAATCAAACAGCCCAACCTGCACAAAGTCAAAATACAACCCAAGCAACGGCGGTAAGTAATTCTGGCCAAACTGCTAGTCCTAAAGCTACTACGAATAATTACAAGGGAAATCGCAGTGTCGCCAACACAAACAACCGGCGGACAGTAAGCCGAAAGACAACCCAAGCTGCATCAACTCAACAACCTGTAACAGTGGAAGATGGGATGAACTTTAGCTACCGGGCTGCGCAAAAAGCGGGCGTGATTGATAATAATACATCTGTTGAAGAGTTTTACAAAAATGCCAAGGAAGGTAATGGTTCTGTAACCTACAAGGGTCAAACTGTTTACTATAAAGCAAATGGTAATGGTCAATATCAAGTTACAACCGCTAAATAGTTTGGTTATTAAAAAGTGTCCGGTATTTTTGCCAGACGCTTTTTTAGTAAAATACTATGAAAAATGTAAAATATACTAATTGTTTACGCTTTAGTATATAATGAATGAGCGTAATGAATATGTTTACAAAATGATCATTAAGTATAGAAATTATACTTAACTATTTGGATGTTATTGGAGTACTTTTATGCAAAAACTATCTATTAAACAACTAATAATAATCACATTGTGCTTATTAGTGCTGGTGGTTGGCTGCATGACTATTCACCAGCGTCGTCATTTTAATAAGAACGTTAAGATTGATAATGTGTCGGTTGGTGGATTGACTGCTAAGCAAGCATTAAAGAAGTTACAAGATAATCCACAATCGCCAAAAATTTATGTTAACAATGAGTTAGTATTTACGGATAAGCAATCAGTAGCAAAGTTTAGTAGTGCTGACGAACAAAAAATTGAAAATGCATTACATAGTCAGTATACTTTCTTCCCATCATCTAAGGCAAAGAACATTGCGATTAAGCCTCAAAATGTTAATCAAGATGAAGTATCAAAGATTGATCAAGCAGTCAGTCAAAAGGTAACAGAATTAAATAATGGTCGAAAAGCTCCTGTTGATGCTTACGCTGTATACGAAAATGGCCGAGTACAAGTAAAACCAGCAGTTGGTGGGACTCAATATAGTTTGGATGGTTTGCATAATAAGCTTGAAAAAGAAGTTGCTGGTGGAACAGTTCGTCTGAAGCCAAAATATACGGCTCCGCTTTCTGCAAATAGTAAAACTGTTCAGAATGAAAAAGCAAAGCTCGAAGAATTATCAAAACGAACTGTAACATACCAAGTACAAAACAAAAAGTATCAGTTAAATTGTGGTGAGATTATTACCAGAGCAACATATCAAAATGGAAAATATCACTTTGACACTGGAGCAGCTAATTCAAAGATTGATGAAATTAATAATACCCAAGCAACCCTTGGCAAATCATTTGAATTCAAAACACATGATGGATCAGTGATCAAAACAACGGCTGCTGGCTCGTATGGTTGGAAGATCAGTAAAAAACAAGCTGGAAAGACTCTTACGAATGCATTGGTTGCAAATAAGCAAACAGTAAACGCCAAAAATGATATTTATGGTAAGGGTTATAATCAACAAGGAACTGGGTATAATACTACAAGCAACAATGGTATAGGGGACACTTACGCCGAAGTTTCACTAGCCGACCAACATGCGTGGTTCTATAAGAATGGTAAATGTGTTCTTAGCACTGACATTGTTAGTGGGACCAATAACAAAGATAATGAGACGCCAAAAGGCGTCTGGTATATCATGTACCAGCAAACACCGTCTGTTCTTCGGGGCCTTAATGATGATGGTTCGAAATACGCTAGCAAAGTTCAATATTGGTCACCATTTACTGATAGTGGATGTGGATTTCATGATGCAAGTTGGCGTCACGATTGGTCAAAACAGGCTTATCTTGCTAAAGGCGGTGGATCGCACGGTTGTATTAACATGCATCCAGACGTAGCTGGTCAAGCTTTTAGTGACTTACATAAAAATGAGCCTGTGGTTATCTACTAAAGGAGGAGATGTTGTGCGCCCGAGTGCTGAACGCGCAATTATGATTGCAATAGCTTGCTTTGTTTTAACGATTATTATTTCTTTTGCATTATCAGAGGGATGGATAAAGTAGGAGTTAGTTATATGGTGGATTTGGATTTAGAAACGAAGAAAAATTTGGTAATCATTAACCTTTTTTATATCGGATTGATTGCCTTGTATTGTATTTTGCATGCAGGGCCACTGAATTTTTTAGTGTTTTTGGGAATGTTAGTGATTGCAAATGTAGCAGAGATTCTTATTGGATAGAGGAGGGACAGGCAATATGGTGCGTAGTAAGTATAAAATACTGTCAAAAACTTTTTTAGTAAAAATTTATGGTGGACGTAGCCATAGATTTAATAGAGATTGGAGATATCTTTTCCCCTATTGGAATAAAAGATGATCAAATTAACTATATTTCAAGCTTTTATCAATAGTTTTTCTAACATCTTTGAAATAATAATTATTTATCGTTTAATGATAAGTAGTCCAGTTGGAAAATCTATATTACATGATATATTATGGAGTTTAATTATAATTAGTATTCCATTAATAACAATTGGATCTATTAACTTAGTATTTTTGGTAATTTACTTATTTTTATTCGATCAAATAAGATCAAATAAAAATAAGGTTATGGATAGTATTCTAGCAATGTTTACGGCAGTTATAATGTCATCATTGTTTGATCTAGTTGATCACTATACTCATACTTTGCTTTTGCAAAAAAAATCAGACTTATCATTATGGGGATGGTTAATTCCCCTTAATGACTTTTTGACGACCCTTCTAATCGGAATCCTTGTTGTAAAAATAATTCGTCCTCGTATTAGTTGGTTAATGACTAGTCTTTCAAGGCCAACTTGGTTATGGAGGATAACAGCAATATTATTTATGTTATATATCTGGTTGACGGCAATTATGGAAAAAAATGGAATTGCTAATAGATACGCTTCTATGTTACTAATAGTATATTTCATCATTATTATTGTGAGTGCGATTGGCTTTATTGACTTTATGCGTACAAGCAAGCGAGCTCAGCAGCAACAACAAATCATTGATAAATACCAAGCACAGATTACCAATGCCAATCAGATGAACCAACAATACAATGAAATTCGACGGGAACGACATGATCTACGAAATATGCTCCTCAGTATTCAAGGTTATATTCGTGACCATAAGGATAAAGAAGCCGAAAAGTTGCTGTCAACATTTTTGCAAAACGATACAACCGAAAAGCACTATGATGAAGTCGACTTGGCCTTAGATAAAATCAAAATCTCTGGCTTACATAATCTTATTAAGGAAAAGGCTTATAAAATAGTAGAAAAAGGTATTCCATTTTCGTTTGAAGTTAATGCTGAGATCGACAAGTTACCAGGTTCCGAAATAAAAACTGCTAGAATCATCGGAATTTTAATGGATAATGCAATTGAAGCAACCTTTAAGCAAACTAAACCTTATATTCAGTTTGCATTGCTTAAGCACAGCCCAAAAGTTTATGAATTGGTAATTGCTAATTCAATTGAGCAAAAACTTAATATTAATACTGCACTAAAATTTGAACATTCGACTAAAGAAGGGCATCAAGGAATTGGCCTTTCAAATGTGACACAGTTGGTAGAAAATGATGACCATTATTCTTTTTCAGCGGAAGTTAAAGATAAGGTAGTTATGATGACTTGTTTTATTCAGAGAAAGTGAGAATAAAATGTTAAAAGTAATTATTTTGGAAAATGATGATTATCAAGCTGATTATACTGAGCGCCTAGTTTCTCAGCGAAAATTGATTAATGCTACTCCAAATAGTTATGACATCGAATTATATTTGCGGACAAATGATCCGCAAAAAGTGATTGATAGTATCAAAGATGAGGCTTATTTAGCGATTTTAGATATTGAACTAGATAATCAACTTAGTGGGATTGATGTTGCGGAGCAGATCCGCAAAAAAGCTGAATTTGCCGAAATTATCTTTGTAACTGCTTATCAAGAATATTTACCTTATACTGTTTCGCGCCGAATTGAGCCATTTGATTATATATCAAAGGGTAAGCAGATTGAGTCAATTGCGGATCGTCTCCGGATTGATATTGATGAAGCATATGCTCGCTATCAGAATTACATGAATAGTAATCAAAAACATCAAGAAAAGTTTACTTATGAACCGACTCATGGAGTAAAAAGGCAAGTTGATTTTGAAAATCTCTATTATATTGAATCAGTAAAAAACACAAATCGACGGTTACGGATTGTGGGAAAAGATATTCGGATTGAATATCGTGGCGAGTTAGGTCAAATTAATAACAAGCATTTATTGAAAGTGAATCAAAGTACGCTGATTAATCCCAAAGCAATCCAAGAATTTAATCGTAAAGAACGTGTGGTTTACTTTGATGAAAATCAGGAAATTAAGATAACTGTTAGTTACCGAAAAATAAAATCATTAATCAATTTTCTTGAAAAGGAAAATCACTAACTATTTTATTTTCAAAGAAACTGTGACAAAAAGCTGTCGTGGTTTCTTTTTTTGTCAAACAATTTTAGTAAACGTTTTCAAGAATTTTACTACGAATTCTGCAGAAAGGCTTACGAATTTTGCAAAATGACACAGAGAAAATTTTTACTTATATACTAAGGGTGGGATCAAGGTAAAGTATTATGCATTGGAACATAATGTTAAAATCCTAACTTTATCGTATCAGGAGGTAATTAAAATGACTTATCGTAAATTAAACTTCGATGAATTAAGCAAGGTTTCTGGTGGATGGAGTCTCTCTTCACAGGTTAATGAACTAGTTAAAGATGTTGTTAATTCCTTGAACAAATGGGCTCAATCTTGCTACGCAGGCTATAAAGATAGTCCATTTCACTAATAAGAGGAGAAGATGGTAAAAGTGAGAATTAATAAACAATTTTACAAAGATTTTAATTTTTATTTTTACATGTTATTTATTGTTCTTTGGATTAAACCGTTAATAGATGCAGAAAATGGTTATGAACTTACTTACTGCTTAGTTTTCTTAGTTGGAGCAATAATTGCTACTTTATTAACCATATTTAAAAATAAATAGTATCTTATGAGAATATAAAGCCCAGAATAATTATTAATTTTGGACTTTATTTCTTTGTCTAATTAGAAAGCGAGGTGAATGAAAATCAATTATCCTCATTATGTAGCTCAAGTTGATGAGGCAGATTGCGGAGTCGCCGCTTTAGCAATGATTTTGCACAATTTTGGGTCTGTTTATCCAATCGCAAAATTACGTGACTTAGCACGGACAACTAAGCAAGGAACTACCGCCTTAGGACTTGTAAAAGCAGCAAAACATCTTGGATTAGACGTTACCCCCATTCAAGCAGATATATCATTGTTTAATGATCCTGAAATTACTTACCCGTTAATCGCACATGTGATTAAGGATGATTTACTTCATTACTGTGTCGTTTTTAAGGCTGACCAAGATTACATCTATGTAGCTGATCCAGATCCTGCTACGAAAGTACAAAAAATGACTCGGGATGAGTTTGGTCGTTTATGGTCAGGTGTAAGTTTACTTTTTTCGCCTGCTAAGGGGTATACACCGCAAAAAGAACCTTTAGCTGGGTTAATGACGATGTTTCGACAATTAACTAATTATAAAAAAGATATATCAGGAATTATCATTGCGGCATTATTAATTACCCTCATCAGCATCGTTGGATCATACTATCTCCAATTAATTATTGATCGTTTTATTCCCTCGAAAAATATTGATGGCTTAGCGATCCTTGCTGGTAGTTTATTGGTAGTCTATGTGTTCAACTCTCTTTTTAACTATTTACGAGATGTTCTCTTGACTAGGTTGGATCAAAAACTAACATCACAAATAAGTCTTAGATATATTCACCATGTTTATCGTTTACCGATGAGATTTTTCTCTACAAGAAAAACGGGGGAAATTACTTCACGGTTCAATGACATTAATAAGATTATTGATGCCTTATCAAGCACTATTATTTCAATGTTCTTAGACGTTGGCGTGATGGTGATTATAGGAATTGTTCTTTCTTTGTACGATCGGTCATTATTTTTAACTACAATTAGTACCATTCCGATTTATGTCATTATCATTTATGCCTTTAATAAGCGCTTTGCTAAACTGGATCAAGAACAAATGGAGAGTAACGCTCAATTAAGTTCAGCAATTATTGAGGATTTAAAAGGCGTAGAGACGTTGAAAGTGCTGCAACTTGAAAATATCCGTTATAAAAATGTTGAAAAACAATTTGCGGATTTCTTACGAAAGAATCTAACATATGTTAAAACTAAATCTTTTCAGGATGCAATTAAAATGTGGATTCAATACGGCTTAGTAACAATCATTCTTTTTCAAGGAGCAGTTTTAGTAATTCAGGGTCGCTTAAGTATCGGGACATTGATGGCCTTTAATGCGTTATTAGCCTTTTTTATCAGTCCATTACAAAATATTATTAATCTTCAACCTAAACTCCAAGAAGCTAAAGTGGCGAATAATCGATTAAATGAAGTGCTGCAAGTTGACACCGAAAAGGCAGATACGAATTCTCAGGATCAAGTAGATTTGGTAGGTCCGATAAACATTCACCATGTTGACTATTCATATGAATATAGTCGTCCAATTTTACAGGATATCAATCTTCAAATTGGTTGTAATGATAAATTGACAATTGTAGGATTGAGCGGTTCTGGTAAATCGACCTTGGCAAAGTTATTAGTTGGCTTTTATTTACCTACTCAAGGACAGATAGAATTTAATCAGCATAAAACAACTGAGATTAATCTTTGCGATATTAGACAATATGTACATTACTTACCCCAATTGCCACAATTATTTTCGGGAACAATCAAAGATAACTTGCTAATGGGATTAGACCGGGAAGTATCAGCTGAAGAAATCGATAATGCATGTAAATTGGCATTAATCTATAATGATATTCAAGAAATGCCCCTAAAATATGAAACAAAACTAGATGAAGAAGCAACTGCATTATCTGGTGGTCAAAAACAACGCTTGACGATTGCACGGGCACTCCTAACTTCTGCGCGTGTTTTAATTTTTGATGAATCAACAAGTAGTTTGGATCCAATTACTGAAAAAAGAATCGTTGAGAATTTGCTTGAGATTGAAGACCGCACAATGATTTTTATTGCCCACCGTCTTTCAATTGCTAAAAAGGTCAACAAAGTAGTAGTAATGCGCGACGGAAAAATCATTGAACAGGGTACTCACCAAGAACTTTTGAATTATCATCAAGAATACTATAATTTGTGGAATGCATAAGGGAGCGAGACAGAAGTCACTTGTGACTTCGTTTTTCGACGCGAAGCTAGCCTCTGGGAGCCCCCGCAAGCAACAATAGGCCTCTAACGTTCGGTTTTGCCGGATGTTAGAGGCCATTGTTGTACTGCGTATTTGCTTTTTATGAAAGTAACTTAACTTATGTCACAGTCCTTTCTCAGTCTTTATTAAACATAATTGCGAGCATGGAACCGATAGTAAAAATTATAAAGAAGATACATAGTAGCGACTCATCTAATGGAAGCGAACCATCTGAAAATGGAGCAATCCAGAGAAACAAAAGTAATAAGTACACATAAAAGAAACCATCCCGCCAAAAGTCCTTATTGAAGTGAATTTTCATTAGTTCTCCCCCTAAGACAGTATGTGTACCTTAATTATAAGGAAAGATCTAATTTAAAGGACACTTTGCAAAATTCGTTAAGTTTCTTGCAGAATTCGTATAGGTTGACTATTTAGAAAAACGCCCTGGAAAATTCCAAGGCGTTTTTTCAACTAATCAACTTTTACAAATCCATCTTGAACAAATTTCGTTCCGTAGGTCAGAGTGTTTTCCACGGGACACTTTGCGGCAACGTCAGCGAGGAACTTCTTGATGTCTTCATCAGACTCGCTGCTGCGAAGGTGTGGTTGGTAACGGATCTCAGTAAATTTACGAACATTCTTACCATCAGCAACATCTTCACGACCAAGATCACCCTCGATTGTTACCCAAAAAGCTCGTAGGTCAAAGTTGCGTTTTTTAGCTAATGCTTGGGCAGTGATTGCCTGGCAGGCACCAAATGATGCGAGGAGAATTTCTACTGGGTTCATCCCCGTATTTGTACTTTCAGGTTCATCAAAGGTGATTTCAAAACCGCGGGTACCTGCTGAAACCTGCATTCCCGTTGTTGTCTTAGTCGCTGTTACTTTATATTTACTCATACCCGTTCCCTCCTTTAATACCCATAGTGTAATCGAGACGATACTTTTGGTCAATGAGGGTGCTCAATTATAAGGTGATTTCATGTGGTGATTTTCCTTCATTAAGGATTGTCATTACATCATTAAGAGAAATATCTACCATGTTTTTGACAGCTAAATTAGTAAAGAAAGCGATATGAGGAGTAAGAATAACATTATCCATTTCGTGAAGTTCTTTAACAAGTGGCTGGTCATCAAGCCCTTTTTCTCGACGATCTGT
Source organism: Limosilactobacillus reuteri (assembly GCF_020784725.1). GTDB lineage: Bacteria > Bacillota > Bacilli > Lactobacillales > Lactobacillaceae > Limosilactobacillus > Limosilactobacillus reuteri_F. The sequence goes on along the minus strand of NZ_JAJGTZ010000040.1, from coordinate 82,790 downwards.
AGCTGCCACCGTTTCTTCACCCTCAAAAGTATCAAGGGCAGCCGCTGCAATTGTTCCTTTTTTAAGGGCCGCAACTAAATCAGCTGTATTAACGACTGGACCACGGCTAGCATTAACCAAACCGGCAGTTGGTTTCATCATTGCAAAGTCGTTAGCAGTCAGTAACCCTTTGGAAGTCGGATTTAAATCGACATGGAGGCTGACAACATCGGCTTGTTTTAGTAGCTCTTCTTTAGAAACAAACTGGACAATGCCATCGAGGTCAGTGCGCGGATTCGTATCATATCCTAAAACGGTAGCACCTAATGCATGAAGGAGTTTTGCTAGAGTTCCGCCAATGCGTCCAACACCAATAATCCCAACGGTAGCAGTATGAATTTCCGTTGATTGTTCATCGCTAAACCAGCGGAAGTCATTTTCGGCGACTTGATGGTCAAAGCGGTAAGTTTTCCGAAGTAACCGGAATATCTGCATTAATGCAAACTCAGCGACACTTCGCGGTGAATATGCTGGGACATTGGTCACGACTAGACCATTTTCATTAGCCTTTTTGACGTCGACCATGTCAAAACCAGCTGTCCGGGTCGCAATCTGTTTGAGACCATTAGCATGTAGTTTTTCATAAATAGTAGCCGGAACTTTACTACGTTGCTGAATCACGAGTCCATCAACACCGGCAGTTAATTCAACAGCATCGTCAATCAATTTCGGCGTTGTGATGATTTCGATATTATGTTCTTTTGCGTATTCGTTAATGGCGGTTTGTTCATCGTCCCGCACACTTGTCATTAAGATTTTTGTCATGTTAATCCTCCTTATTAATGAAGGCCGCAATGTTATCAAGAGCTCCGGTTAGATTTTCCATACTGGTTGCGTAACTAATTCGAACATATCCTTGGCCACCAGCTCCAAAGAAAGAACCAGGAATCACAGCAACTTTTCCTTCATTGGCAAGATTTGTCGCAAATTTAAGGTCATCATTACCATATTGTTCAGGAATCTTGGCAAAAACGTAGAAGGCTCCTTGAGGATTAATCAGCTCGAACCCTAATTTTTGGAGGCTATTAACAACGAAATCTCGTCGTTGCTTATAGGCTTCTTTCATTTCTTGAGTAGCTGTTTTTCCTTCGTCAGTACCAAATGCGGCTCCTGCAGCGGCCATTGCTGGATTAGAAGCAGCCGTTACTAACATCGCGTGAATGGCACTGACTGATTTCATCAATTCTTGTGGCCCAGCGATAAAACCAATCCGGTAACCAGTCATTGCATGTGACTTTGAGGCACCATTTAAAATTAGCGTTTGTTCGGGGATGTAATTAGCGATTGAAGTATGAGTAGCTCCGTAAACAAGTTCAGAGTAAATTTCATCTGCAATTACAATCAAGCTAGTTGATTTAACCGTATCGGCGAGTGCTTTAATTTGATCTTGGGTATAAGTAACACCAGTTGGGTTAGAAGGGTAGTTAAGAATTAGTCCCTTTGCGTTAGGATGTTCTTCTAGTATGCTTTGGAGTCTTGCGGGTGTGAGAACAAAATCATCGCTGCTTGTATCAACTTCAATTGGGATCCCACCAAGAATCTTTGTGACAGCTATATAGAAGGGGAAAGTTGGGGTTGGAATGATAATTTCGTCGCCAGGATTAATAGTAGTAGAAAGAGAAGCGAAAATCCCTTCTGTTGCGCCAACTGTAACCGCAATTTCATTTTCCGGATCGTAGTCCAGCTGGTAACGATCTTGCATGAAGTGGGCGATTGCTTGGCGTAGTGCTAAGGTTCCATTTCCCGGAGCATAGTGTGAATCATTGGCATTGATACTATCGATTGCGGCCTGCTTCATTGTGTTTGGCACATTAAAGTCTGGTTCACCTAATGTTAGCTTAATGATGCCAGGGATTGTACTGACTTGGTAGTCAAATTCGCGGATCCCGCCAGGAGTGAGTTTAGCGAAATTATTGTTAAGACGACTAAGAATTTCTTTTTTAGTAGCTGGCATGATAATTTCCTCCTATATAATATGTAAATTTAGAAAAAGAAGCCCTAAATGCTATCGGAATAACATCCAGGGCTTCTTGATCAGATTGGAATGAGTATAAAAGAGGCTCTCGGATGTTTGGGGGTCATCCGAGAACGCCACAATGACAAAATCACTGCTGGTTAGCGGACGGTAATCGCGCTAAACCAGAAGACATACGCTTGATTCAAGTGAATTGTCGCAGTGATCATCATTGTGTCCTCCTTTTGATTAACTGATTATTAATAATTCTAATTGTTTTTTAATTTTTGTCAAGCGGTGTTTGAAAAAAACTATTAATTACAAAATTATTTATTGGTTACAAATGTAAATATAACAAAGAGCGAAAATGTTTGTGATTATTAGTTCGCCTTTAATTTAATATTAAATTTATATCCTACAATTTTTTTAATTTTTTTGTGTCTTTTTTGTTGTCTTACTACACAAATGTGATATAATATTAATCGTAAAGGAAGTGGGTAGCAATGCGGATCGACATCAAACATTATTTGGAAGTTAACCACTTGACCATTTATCAAGTTTCCAAGCGTTCCGGTTACGGCTACACGACTTTACACAAATCGTTTAACAAACCACAGTCTAGTTCGACGTCGCTTAACCTGCGTGATCTTGACGCCTTGGCTCGCGCTCAGGACAAGAGCATGTGGGAGGTCCTTAAAGAACTAGAAGAGCATTACCTCGAATGAGATTGTGGTTTTGCTGTAGCCACAGGAAGTCAAGTGTGTTAACTTTTGGCTTTCAGAATACTTAGACTACGAAACTTAGAAAATAAAATATTATATTTAATTGAGGAGGGATTGCATATGGCTCAAAACCCAATGAATCCATTTGACAACGACATGAATGACATCTTTAATCAATTAATGGGTGGCATGAATGGTTTCAATTCTGATAATCGGCGTTACCTAATCAATGGTCGTGAAGTAACACCAGAAGAATTTGCTGAATATCGTAGAACTGGTCAATTGCCAGGCGGTGCAAATCCTCAACAAGGTGGTCAACCTGGCCCTCAACCTAACGCAGGTAAGGACAGTATCTTACACAAGTTAGGTCGGAATTTAACTCAAGAAGCTCGTGAACATGAACTTGACCCTGTTATTGGTCGTAACAAGGAAATCCAAGAAACAGCTGAAATTTTAAGCCGGCGGACAAAGAACAACCCTGTATTAGTTGGGGACGCTGGTGTTGGTAAGACTGCTGTTGTTGAAGGATTAGCACAAGCAATTGTTTCCGGCGATGTGCCAGCTGCTATCAAGGACAAGGAAATTATCAGTATTGATATTTCTGGTCTTGAAGCAGGTACCCAATACCGTGGTAGCTTTGAAGAAAACATGCAAAAGTTGGTTGATGAAGTCAAGAAGGCTGGAAACATTATTCTCTTCTTCGATGAAATTCACCAAATTATCGGTGCCGGTTCAACTGGTGATTCTAGTGGTTCTAAAGGTATGTCTGACATTATTAAGCCAGCATTATCCCGTGGTGAACTAACAGTTATCGGTGCAACTACTCAAGATGAATACCGAAACACTATTATGAAGGATGCTGCATTAGCACGGCGGTTCAATTCTGTTACTGTTAATGCTCCAAGTAAGGCTGATACAGTGGCCATCCTTAAAGGTATTCGTGACTTGTACGAACGTCACCACAATGTAAAGTTACCAGATGACGTTCTCCAAGCTGCTGTTGATTACTCTGTTCAATACATGCCACAACGCGCATTACCTGACAAGGCTATCGACTTAATCGATATGACCGCTGCTCACTTAGCAGCAAAGCACCCAGCACGTGATGCTAAGGCAATTGAAAAAGATATCGAAGCAGAAGAAAAGAAGCAAAAAGCGGCTGCTAAGAAAGAAGATTACAAGGCTGCCCAAGATGCTAAGGAAAAGATTGCTGACTTGAAGAAGCAATTGAGTGAAAACTCTGAATCTGAAAAGGTTACTGCTACTCCAGAAGACGTTGCTAAGGCTGTAGAACAAATGACTGGTATTCCAGTTTCTAAGATTGGTGCTAGTGACGTTGAACGTTTAAAGGACATGGACAAGCGGCTTGAAGGCAAGGTTATTGGCCAAGATAAAGCTGTTGAAGCAGTTGCTCGTGCTATTCGTCGTAACCGTGCTGGATTTGACGAAGGCGATTCACCAATTGGTAGTTTCCTCTTCGTTGGACCTACTGGTGTTGGTAAGACTGAACTTGCTAAGCAACTAGCCCTTGATATGTTTGGTAGCAAGGATGACATTATTCGGTTAGATATGTCTGAATACTCTGACCGGACAGCCGTATCTAAGATGATCGGTGCTACTGCTGGTTATGTTGGTTACGAAGACAACGGTAATACCTTGACTGAAAAGGTTCGTCGTCACCCTTATTCAATTATTCTTCTTGATGAAATTGAAAAGGCTAACCCACAAGTTATCACCCTCTTGCTTCAAGTGCTTGATGATGGTCGGTTAACTGATGGACAAGGTAACACTATTGACTTTAAGAATACTGTTATCATCGCTACATCAAACGCCGGCTATTCCAACGATGCTCCAGTCAAGATGGGTCGGAACGAAGATGAAGAAGACTTGATTAAGAAGTTGACTACTTACTTCCGTCCTGAATTCTTAAACCGGTTTAACGCTATTGTTGAATTCCACAGCTTGACTAAGGAAGATTTGAAGCAAATCGTTGACTTAATGCTCGCTGAAGTTAACCGGACATTGGCTAAGAAGGGCATGCATGTTAAGGTTACGGATACTGCAAAGCAATACCTTATTGATGAAGGTTACGATGAAGCCATGGGCGCTCGTCCTCTTCGTCGGGTTATCGAACGTGAAATCCGTGATAAGGTAACTGATTACTACCTTGACCACCTCGATGCAAAGGACCTTGTTGCCGAAATGAAGGATGGCCAACTCGTAATTGTTGATGCTAAGGATGCTTCAAAGGACGATAGCAAAGAATATACTTCACCATCTGAAAAGAAGGATGAAGAAAAAGATGATAAGAAGGAAGAAGACAAGAAGTCTGACGAAGATAAGAAAGACGAAAAGTAATTTTCCTTCATTACATTAATAAAACGCATGAATTATCTCTCAAGGGGATAATTTATGCGTTTTTTGTCTTTAAAAAATTGTTTCTTCAATAGAATAACGGTGAATAATGTTCCAAGCTAATCCATAGCCGATTCCTGAACTAGTTGGAACATTGATCTTGCCATTGTCTAACTTAATCTCAGGTTTAATAATGTCGTGAGCAAAGTAGCGTTGCGAAGCGGAGATATCATTCGGAAAGACGTAACCAGGAAGCGTAGCGGCAGCGATGTCAGCAGCCCTTGCAACGCCTGATCCTAACATTCCGCCACACCAGCAACCAATTTGATGAGCTTCTGCAAACGCTTGGATCATTTTTGCTGCGGTGAGGCCACCTACCTTGCTGATTTTAATATTAATTATTCGCCCACTTCCTAATTGCTCCATCGCCTGTGCATCTGCCAGGCTATTGATACTCTCATCGAGACAAAGCGGTGTGGTTAATTGTTGTTGAAGTTGGGCATGGTGAAGAAGGTCATCTGCTTCGAGAGGTTGTTCAATCATTAAGAGGTTAAGTTCATCGAGACGTTTTAAGCAGTCAATATCTTTTAATCGATAAGCTGAATTAGCATCAGCCATTAACATTAGATGAGGAAACTCATTACGAACTGCTTTAAGATATTGGTAATCGGCACCAGGCTTAATTTTGATTTTTACACGCTGGTAGCCAGCTTTTACCGCCTGACGTACTTTAGTAACTAAAAGCTCGGGAGAAGGTTGAATTCCAATACTAATGCCAGCTAGCACCTCTGTTTTATGACCACCAATTGCTCTTGCTAGAGATTGATGGTTTCTTTTTGCATATAAGTCCCACAAAGCGGTATCAACTGCAGCTTTTGCCATATTATTTCTCTTAATAGTCGTAAAATAGCAACTTAACTGGGTGGGTGATGAGAGCTCTTGATTAAGAATCATTGGAATAAGAGTATTTTTGAGAAGGAGATAAGCACTATCCCTGAATTCTTCCGTATAAAATGGCTGGCTGAATGCAGAACACTCCCCATATCCTGAATTACCCTCTTCATCATGTAGTGCTAATAGAGTGAAGTCTTTGGTTGTCATTTGACCGAAGCTTGTTCTAAAAGGTGATTGGAGTGGTAGGTTTATCTTATATAGGTGTGCAGCAGTGATTTTCATTAATACTCAGCTCCTTAATTAACTTATTAAATCCTAGTTTGAGATAAAGAAGGATAATTGTAAATGATATTATGCATAAAGTGCTCGGAAAAATAGCTAGAATATATGGGCTGAAAATAGAAAAAATAGGCAAAAATGGGGTGGAAAATGGGTTAATTAATGAGTTGACTTATCAACTCATTTGTTCGAGTGAAAAATAAAGTGAATTTGGTGGCTTTCTTGTTAAATGTAAGTGGATTAAATGTTGACATAACAACGGTTTAGTGAGTTACCGATTGTTAAATGATAGGCTAAAAAGATGATAAAAGGGATGTAAAATAGTCGTTGCATTCGTTTACAACCGTCTTATTTTGCGACAGATGTGTCGAAGTGTAAGAGGGTTTTAGGGCTATTTTAGTCGTTTTATTTGTCGATTAAATAGTGATTTAATGATCTATAATTATCACGGGAACGGTTTTAAAATTTTTTAAATTTTTTTGAAACTAGTTGTGGTGTTCAAATATATAAAAACAACTCCAATGATATTAGCTGTTGGCTGATTGCTTGATTAGTTTATAATCGTTGATATATAAGGAACTATTCCATACATTGATTTTTGTTCGAGTGATTAATGAACAGTTATTTCGCTGATAAGAAAAGCTATTTAACGGGTGAATAGCTAAAATATGAAAATAACCGTTTGAAAATTTGTGCTACTTGTAATCCCTCAAAACCTTGATATAGTAGGAACTGTTAAGTCATTAAGCAATAAACCTTGCATGAATAATTTATTTTCTTTTGAATATTTTTTCATAAACGGGGGTTTATTAAAATGAGAAATTCGAATACAAATAATTGGCGTTCAACTGCTTTGGTTGCGGGGGCAATCTTGACAGCAGGAGTCGTTACCACCACTTCAACGACAGATGTACACGCTGATAACAGTCAAAATAATGCACAAGTAAGTAATGACCAAGTTACTTACAATCAAGTTAGAGCAACCGCTGATCAGCAACTTGCACAATTGCAATCAGCAAATGATAGTAAAGAAGCTCAACAAGCTACGGCTAACGAGCAATCAAATGCTGCGGATCTTGCACAAACCAACGCACAAATTGATCAATTAAAAGCTAGTCATGCTGCTCTAGAACAAGAACAAGCCGGTGCTATCGCACAAGCACAAGCTTCCACTGCTGCTTCTATTGAGGCACAAACTTCAGCTGCTAATGCTGAATATCAACAACAAATTAACGCACAACAACAAAACGAAGCCATTCAACGTGCAGCAAATGATCAACAGTACGCACAAGCTGTTAGTCAAGCTGCTGAAAATCAACAAGCTGTTGCCGATATCAATGCACAATATCAAAAAGCTTTAAGTGATGCAGCTAATACGCAAACAAGCCAAGCACAGACTGCTGCTAATAATTACGACTCAGCTGTTGCTAAGGAAAATGATGCTTACCAAGGTAAGCTATCTGCTCAACAAGCAACTAATGCAGAGAATATTAAAAATGCTGAAGCATCTCTTGCAACCGCAACCGCTAATGCTAACAAGCCTTATGAAGTTGCAACTACTAATGATGTTGCTGTTACGGGCCGAGTTGCTAAACCACAAACAGATGTTAAAGTTCCTGATTATGTAACAAAATATGGAATTCATCTAGAAGTTCGTGGTTATAATGGTGCTATTCCTGTATCTGATTATACTTATCCTGAATTTGCTAATACTTACTATGGTGAATATCCAGATAGTGCTGTAATCACAAACAAGGCTGCTGAATCCACTCCACATGATATTTCAGAGATGCCATTAGACTTTCAACCAGGTCTATTAAGCTATGACGCTAAAAATGACCATTCAGAAAAAGTTTCTGCTGATGGATTAACGGCTGACCAAGTTCAAGTATTACGGGCATTAGCTCTTTCATGGGAAAATGGGTTCCGTAACAATGTTTTCCAAAATTACCGTGAATTTTACAATGCGGTTAATAAGAATGATGGTTTTGTAAATGTTGCTCCAGTTGATTTAGTAAATACTGATTTTACTGATAACATTGCAAATCAAGTTGTTGCTAACCGGGCAAAATACAATGTTGATAATAATAGCCATACTATTAAAGACAGTGGAATGCCTGCCGAAGCAACTTATACTAGCGTTATTAATGATGCAACCAGGAACTTGAAAAAGAATTTAACAAGTGAATTCAATGGTAAGGCAGTTTACACTGACGTTAACGAAAACTTAACTACTATGCAAGCGGGAATGCCAACCCTTCTTAATTACGCTATTAATCTCTATAACTCAATGCAGGGTATGTACTATGGTGAATTAGTAAATCCAACACACATCGGTGGACATGCAGTTAACCTTCTTCGTGCTGGTGTTCGGACTGTAGGAATTGGTTTCCAAAAGTTAACCGATGAGATGACTGCTAAGAATGGGTCAGGTGTTTCTGATCGCAAGAATCCATCATACGCTGTAACATTTGATCATGTCGGATTTAACATTGATCATGATGCTAACTTAACTAAAGAAGTTCAAAATCGTAATATATGGGGTACTTCAACTGTTGATGCACAATTAAATACTATTAAGACTGCTCAATATCACGTTAATAAAGTATCAGGCACAAAGACAGTTACGCCAACTGCTACTGATGTGCAAAAAGCTACTGCTAGTGAACAACAAAAATTAGCTGATGTTAAGGCACAAGCACAACAATCTCTTGATGCATTAGCTAGTGCCCATCAAGCTAACTTAAATAAGCTTGAACAACAATATAATGATGCGAAGGCTCAGGTAAAGGCTAACTATGATGCTGCAGTAACTAAGGCAGCTGGAGTTCGTGATGCTGCTCTTAAGGCTACTGGGGCTGTTGATCTTCAAGCATACAAGGCTCAATTGGATAATGCCTACCAAAACTTAGTAAAGGCTAACCAAGTAGCCGCTCAAAAACTTACTGCTGATCGTGACGCTAAGATCGCCAACATCAAGAAAGTTGAAAATGCAAAGCTTGATGCTAAGATTAACGAACTTGTTCCAAGCGTTGATCCACAAATCAAGCAATTACAAGATCAACATCAAGCAGTTATTGCTCATGGTGATGCTGTTCTTGCCGAATTAAAGGCTGAAAATAAGGCTGCTTATAACAAACTTGCTGAACAATTCAATGTTCAATTAGCAGCTATTCAACAGCGTGAAGATGCTAAGAGAGCTAATGAAGTTCGTTTAGCAAATAATACTATTGTCCTTCCTTCAGCAGTGAAAGTTGCTAATGATGGTAATGTTGATACTGTTGCCTTTCCAACAGCTTCAAACCGTCTACAAGCTGAAACTACTGGACGTGTTCAAGCTGTTTCAGCACCATCAATTGTAAAGACATCTACACAAACTCCTATTGCGGTTGCACCAGTTGTTACTACAGTAAATCATGCTGCTGAAAATACTGTTAAGAGTAATGAAAGTTCAGCACCAGTTGTAACACAAACAGCTGCAGTTGCTGCTACTACAAATGGTACACAAACACCGGTTGCTTCTACTGCTGATAATAAAGCCACTAAAGCAGACAACAGTGAGAAGTCAGTTGCTAAAGCTGATACTGTTACTAAGAAGCAAACTCCAGCTAAGAAGAGTAAATCATCACAAAAGGTCGATCAATCTTCTATGTCAATTGTTGCTTTAGCTGCCACTGCATTACTTGGTACACTTGGTATCACTTACAGTTCAAAGAAGCGCCACAACTAATCCGAAACGGTTAATAAATATAACAAAGAGGCTGGGAAATACCCCAACCTCTTTGTTGTTTTAAACTGATATTCTCTTTTGCAGCTTATAGCCTATCAATCAATGGTTGCATAAAATTATTATTGATTCGGGTAAGCTTATGGTAGCTTCCTAAGTTTAGTTCATAGGCTAATCGCTCGGGATCATTTTGGTCATTAACTTTAATGATTCCTCGTTTCTTAAAGTTAAAATTTTCGGCAATATGTTGCATCGCTTTATTGCTGCGGTGAGTATCAATCCGAAAGTTCTTAATTCCTTGCATTTGGCCAACCGTTAGCAAGTTAGAAAATAGCAACTTACTAAGTCCTTGTCCCCGATAATTACTGCTGATAGCGACCCGGTGGATGGTAGCATAAGGCTCATTTGGTTGTTGCCACTGCCCCTGTGTAATGTTGTGGTAGGTTGGTTCTGGTGTGAGTTGAAGAGTCGCAGTGGCCACTACTTTATTATCATTAATTAATATCCAGTTTGTTTGCATCGCAATATCTTGAGTAAAGTTTTCCTGATTGGGATAACCGTTTTGCCATTGCGGACTGCCATTTTTCTTTAGAAGCTCTTTTGCATCATCAATTATTTTCATGATCGCCGCTAAATCTTGAGTCTGAGCGCGTCGTAAATATATTTCTGCCATTAGTATCCTCCCTTGATTAATAATATTTCTATTGTACGCCATTTAGTCTTATTCAGCGGAGAAAATAGACGAGATTATATTTCAGAAAGAAGTAGTTTGCGTTAGAATGAAAAGCAATGAAATGAATGGAGGATAAGCGATGGCATTAACATGGACAATTATTTGGTGGTGTTTGCTACTGGTTATTCTCGTCAATGAAATTGCGGCCATTTATACTGTTTTCCGTGAAAAGCGGGATATTGCTGCAACTTGGGCATGGTTATTGGTGTTAACGCTGGTTCCTGGTTTTGGCTTTATTTTATATGCATTCTTTGGGCGAAAATTACCACATAAACAATTAGCCCGAATAAAATCCCAAACGCAACTAAAATTAAAACAAGCACTAGAAAGGCAGAAGCAACAATTCATCAATATGCCGAAGCCTAAAGATCAAACCGTCCAGATTTATCGACGGACCATCATGCTTTTTCAAAGTATTGATGACTCATTTTTAACGCGGCACAATACCGTTAATATTTTTACAAATGGTAATGTGCTTTTTAAGAAAATGTTTGATGATATTGCAGCAGCGAAAAAGAGTATCCATATTGAGTTTTATACAATTTATAATGATCAAATTGGTAATGAATTACGGACGTTGCTTGAACAAAAGGCAACTGAGGGAGTAGAAGTGCGAGTTCTCTACGATTCATGGGGGTCGATGGGAGTCTGGCCAAGTTTCTATGATCATTTACGTGAAGTCGGTGGTTATGCGGCCCCGTTCTTGATGTCGCGAAGTAACTTCTTTGATTTTCGGATAAACTATCGGGATCACCGAAAAATCGTTGTTATTGATGGTGAGCTTGGGTATGTTGGTGGTTTTAATGTTGGGGATCAATACCTAGGGCGCGTTCCTAAATTTGGTCCATGGCGTGATACTCACCTTCGAATTGTCGGTGGTGGTGTTTATGGTCTTCAGCGACGGTTTATCGGCGACTGGAACGCATCAATGAAGAAGGATAAGGATAAGGTTATTCATTACCATCCTTATTTTCAACCCATTAGAGTGCGTGGGAATGTTGCGTTGCAGACTGTTTCTAGTGGTCCTGAAGCGCCATTGGAAAAAATTAAAATGGGGTATTTACGTCTAATTAATGCAGCGCAGGACCATATTTGGATTCAAACTCCCTATCTAATTCCTGACGATAGTATATTGGATGCGTTGAAAGTAGCGGCTCATTCAGGAATCGATGTACGAATAATGATTCCTTCAATGCCGGATCATGCTTTTGTATATCGGGCAACGCAGTATTACGCTCGTGAGCTCGCTAATCATGGTGTAACAATTTATTACTATCAAAAAGGTTTCCTTCATGCCAAAACAATGATGATTGATGGTCGGATGGCTTCTGTTGGATCTGCTAACCTTGACTTTCGGAGTTTTAAATTAAACTTCGAAATTAATGCCTTTATTTATAATCAAAATACGGTAGACGATCTTGAGCGAATTTTTATTAACGATATTCGTGACTGTCGGGTAATTACACCGACAATGTTTGCTGAGCAACCGCGCTGGTTAAAGTTGAAGCAAACGGTATCGCGTCTGCTGTCCCCAATTTTATAATGATAGAACGAGTAGGAATGAAATACATGCCTACTCGTTTTTAGCTAAAGAATATATGTTCGTTTTATGATAAAATTAGAAGAGCAATTTAAACGATAGAAAGGATTAAAGACTATGGGAACACTGGGATTTGTTTTAGGAACAGCAGCAATGGACCATCAGCAAGTGTTGATCGATCAATTAGTTGACCAGCTAAAGAATGCATCTGCTGATGAGAGTTTTTATTATTTGGTGCCTAACCATATTAAGTTTGAAACTGAAATTAATGTCCTTGCTGGTCTTCGTGATCGCCAAGGACTTAGCGGAAGTGACAGGTTCGCCTCTTCACGCGTACAGGTACTTTCGTTTAGTCGGCTTGCTTGGTACCTTTTACGAGATACTCCAGCTTTTCAAAAACAACACCTTTCTAAAATTGGGATGGCGATGCTAACTTCCCAAGTTGTTCAAGAACAGACAAGTGATCTTCGTTTATATGCGAGCGAAGTAAAACAACCTGGATTTATCCAAAAGATGACAGCTCAGCTTGAAGAATTAAAAAATGCCAACATAACCGCTGACGACTTAACTGGTATTATTTCCCAGGTGAAGTCAGCGAATGATCCAGCAGCTAACCAGGCGTGGCTCGCTAAAATGCATGATGTTGAAATTATATATCATGCCTATGAAGATCGGTTGCGTGACCGGTACATTGGTAATAGTGAGTTATACCGGCAATTAGTGTCTTACCTTCAAAAATCACCAGAAGTTGCTAAGATGCACTTCTTTATTGACCGTTTTACTCAGTTTACTGCAAATGAACAACAGGTAGTGGATGCATTAATTACGAATGCCGCATCGACAACTATTTCTTTAACCCTTGATCGTGGATACCCCGATCAGAACCATCCAAATCCGCAGGAACTTCCTCCTAAAAATAATCTATTTTATTCTTCCGCGATGCAATTTCACCGTTTATGGAAATTTGGCCAAATGCATCAAAAAGAAGTAAAGGTTTTGCAAAATGTAGCGTTTGCGACGACTCCTCGTGTTGGTATGGAATTACAACAAGTTGATTCGTATTTTAAGCGTTATGCAAGCGAACCAATTGGCCCCGGCGAGCGGGAAAATCTTTCTTGTCCCCAAAATATTCAATTTATGACAACTAGCAATCGGATGACTGAATTAAATAGTGTGGCCACTCAGATTCGCCAATTAGTTGCTAGTGGGAAGTATCGTTATCGTGACTTCCTTATTCTTAGTCGCCACCTAGACGGTTATCAGACAATGATTGAACCGGTTTTTGCAGCACATAATATTCCAGTTTTTAATGATCATGAACGCTTGATGGATAACCATCCGCTAGTAACGCTCCTTACGACATTATTAGAATTACCGCAGCGAGGCTATCGAACAGCAGACATCATCCAATTATTGAAGACATGGTTACTTGTTCCACGGACAGGCACTGGTGATTTGATGGGGCTAGGCGACTTTCAAGCAGCTGTTTTCGCTACTGAGAATTGGTGCCTTAAGCAGGCAATTGAAGGAAAAAGTGCTTGGACAACTAATGATCCAGAAAAGGTTAAGCAATTATGGCAGGTGCCCGGAACGAACCTGACAGATCCAAAGTATACGCAATCACGGTTAAAAAAATTAAACGACCAGTTAGCCCTTGTGAAAGGCTTTGTTGCTAACCAATTACTGCCAGTTCTCGATCAGTTTAAACAGGCACAAACAGGACAAGAACTTGCGACTGTGTTATACCAGTTCTTAGCTACCATGGGAGTTACGGAACGGTTATATGCTTGGCAACAATACCAAAGTACCCGGGATTTAGATCTTGCGCGCCAACCACAACAAGTCTGGACTACCTTTTGCCAAATTCTCCAAGAATATGTAGAAATCTTGGGCCAACAAGAACTACGGAATGGAACTAGTGAGGTCCTTGCAGATTTTAGTGAATTGCTCCAGGCAGGTTTTGCGGCTGCCCAGTATTCTCAGATTCCGGCAACGCTAGATCAAGTAGTAGTCTCTGAAACTGGAATTGTCCAAAGTGAAAACCGAAAAGTAGTTTTTATGATTGGATCCACTGATGATGTGATGCCTGAGATGCAAGAAAGTGATAGTTTGTTAACTGATCAGGATAAGGATATTTTGAGTGCTTATCTTGATGAAGACTTCCAATACCTTCCTGGCACAGCAATTGACCAACTGATTGATGAGCCATTTGTCCACTACACTGGCTTTATGAACGCTAAGGAACAGTTGATTTTCTCGGCACCGCAAACTGATAGTGATGATAAGGAACTCAGTATATCGCCATATATGCATGATATGGCTCACTACTTTGGTCAACCGGTTCGTGAATATCCATTAGCTACTAGCAAGGCTGGGCAAGAGAATGCTATTGATTTTATTAGTGCGCCGCTTGCAACAATAAACCGGTTAGTCGAAGTTAGCCGGCAAATTCGTGATGAGCAAGGAGTTAGCATTAATCGCCAACCGGTCATGCCCGTTGGATGGCAAACAGTTGCTGAATCGTTGGTTAAGTTAGCTAAGCAATGGCAACAATCAGCTGATGCTAAGGTTCGAGCAGAAGGGATATCACTAGGTCAGCGTTTATCTTTAGTTGCTGCTGGCTTTCATTATCAAAATAAGATTGATTCCCTGGGAAATAAATTGGCTCAAGCACTTTATCTTCGAATGGCTCCAGATGACGAGCGTGGGCGGGTATTATATGCCTCGATTTCGCAGTTACAAGATTTTTATATTAATCAGTACGAATATTTCCTTAAGTACGGCTTGAGGTTGCAAAAACGAGAGGAGTTAACCTTATCTAACGACCGCATCGGTACTTTCTTTCATAAAGCAATGGAGACTTTTGTTACAACAATTCGGGAAAATAATTTGTCATTTGCAGACCTTGCCCACAAAGATAATCAAATGCAACGTGACCAGCTGATTGACCATGCATTAGTTACAGCTCAAGAGAACCAACCAACCTTATTGCGTCTCATTAATTCTTCAGCCCAAGCCCAATTCCAATATCAGCAATTAACCGCCATTGTTAAAACAATGTTAATTACATTATGCCGCCAAGCTGAATATACCGGCTCACAGCCAGTAAAAACCGAAGTTCAGTTTGGACGAATTGGTAACCAACAGCCGGGCAACCTTGGTTCTCTTGATTATCCGCTTAAAGATAATCATCATATTTATCTGCGAGGACGAATTGACCGAATCGATAATCTTAAGCAAGGAAACGATAATTTCTTGACGGTCGTTGACTATAAGTCGAGTAATCATCTTTTTGACCTCACTTCGGCTTATTATGGACTCTCTCTCCAACTTTTAACCTACCTTAACGGGTTACAGGCAAACTTAACTGAATTGGAAACGAATAATCCACGACTGGCAGGGGCATTATATCTTCGTTTGAATAATCCGACAATTAAGGCTACCGAGTTAAAGAAAAATTCCCTCGATGATTTGAAATTAAAAGAGCACCAATACAAGGGTATTCTCTTGAATGATCCACAATTATTGCGGGAGTTAGATAAGAGTTTAGATAAACAAGCATTCTTATACCCACTTAAGGAGTATAAGAATGGAAAAATCAAAGCTAATAAAGAAGCGCTTCTCGTTACGCCACAGCAACTTGATTGGCTGCAAAACATGAATAAGGAACTTGTAATTAATGCGGGTAATCAGATTTTGAGTGGTGACTTGAAACTAAATCCTTACCGGTTATTAACTGGAAGCAACCGCCGCACAGGACTTGATTATAGTGACTTTTTAGACGTATTTCAGTTTGATAATATGCTTGACCAGCAAAACTACCGCGACCTAAATCCTAATTTAGCAAAAGAAGCATTTGATAATGTAGTCCAAGACGATGATGAGGAGGATAAGAAGTAATGGCTGGATTTAAACCAACGCCTGCTCAATCCAAGGCGATTAATGACCGTGGCGAAAATATCCTAGTTTCAGCTTCCGCGGGATCAGGAAAAACGGCTGTGCTAGTAAATCGGACAATTGAATTAATTAAAGAAGGGCAAAGCATTGATCGAATGCTACTCGTAACATTTACGGACGCAGCAGCAAAGAATATGCGGGATAAAATCAGGACAGCCTTGCAGAAAATAGTACAAGATTCAGCTAATCCAAAAGATTTACGTGACCGGATGAGTAATCAAATTAACCGGCTTGCGGCTGCAGACATCAGTACGATTCATGCTTTTTGTTTAAAGTTAATAAAGCGCTACTACTACTTGATTGACCTTGATCCACAATTTCGGCTTTTAACTGATGAAACGGAACGATTGTTACTTCAAGAAGATGTCTGGCATGAAGTTAGTGAAGAACTATATAAAAATGCTGAAGAAAAAGTTCCGGGAAGAGCTTCTTTTAGCGAACTAGTTCTCAACTTTTCTAGTGATCGTGATGACCAAGGACTCGACGACTTGATTTTACGGTTGTATGAAATTGCTAATGCTCAACCTGACCCTGAAAAGTGGCTCCAAAAATTACCAGATAATTATGATTTAGGGGCGGGCTCCCTATTAGAATCTAATTTTTATCAACAACAGCTAAAGCCCCTAGTCATCGAAAAGCTCAATCAGTTTATTCAAGATTATCGTGAATTAGCAATAAGAGCTAGCGATAACGGACTAGACCAAGCCGCTGAGGTTATTAAGAATGATGAAGAGTTGATGCATCAACTTCTTTCTTCACTAGGGGGTATTACCGTCAGTGATGTTTGTCAAATGATGGCGCAGCAAAAGTTTGGTAGTTTTCGGGGACGACCAGCGGCAGATGATCCACGGATTGATGTATTTAAAGACATTCAAAAGCAGCGTAATCAGCTAAAGAAGCAGTGGGAACAGACAGTTAGTACTTACTTAGGGAAACAGGAAGCACAGGAACCAATTGTAAAAGAAGAACTGGTAACTGACCTAACGGCTTTCCGTGATCAATTTACAGCCTTGTTAAGCACAGCAACTGAAAGTCAATTAGACGATAAAACTATTGATTCATTGCAAAAAGACCAGCAGATGATGCTAGAGCTTTTAGACTTATTGCAACCACCTACTTGGAATACCATTCGTGATTTATTTGCTAATGCTAAATTTGCGCGAATGAGCGGCAAACCGAAAGACGACGAGCTAGCTGAGGAAGTATATAAATCGCTGGGAAATGCTCGAACTGGGATAAAAAAGCAATTTGATCAGCTAGTTGATCGGTTCTTTAATTACCGTGAAGACCAATTTCGATTAATTTCAACGCATGCTCAGGAACTTTTACGAGAATTGAGCGCAGTAACGATTAATTTCCGTCGGCGGTACCAACAAACCAAGTTAAATCGGCATGTCCTTGAATTTAGTGATTTGGAGCACTACGCGTACGCTATTTTAACGCCACCAGACGACCAGCCAAACTGGCAAGCCCTCGTTAAAGATCTGCAAAATCATTATCAAGAAATTATGATTGATGAATACCAAGATACGAACCGCCTTCAGGAAAGTATTTTGATGAAATTGACATCTCCTGAACGCAAGAACCTATTTATGGTAGGGGATGTTAAGCAATCGATTTACCGATTCCGTGAAGCTGATCCAACATTATTTCTTGAGAAATATCAAAACTACCGTCAAAGTAACGACGGAGAAGCGATTATTTTAGGGGAAAATTTCCGGTCGATGACTAATGTGACGAGCTTTACCAATGTCCTTTTCGAACAACTTATGGATAGGGAAGTTGGTGAAATTGATTATGATGAAGATGCCCATTTAAAATATGCGGCAACTTATTACGAAGAAAATCAAGATAATAAGGTGCAACCAACAGAAGTATTATTGTATGACGCGAATGCTCTTGATCCAGAAAAAGAAGATGTTGAACACGAGGATGATAAATTAGCTGGAGAATTTCGGATGATTGGGATGCGAATTAAGCAGATGGTCGAAAATCAAGAGTTAATTTTTCATCCAGAAGATGGACAGATGCATCCGATTCAGTACGGTGATATTGTTTTGCTTGAGCGGACAAAGGCAATCAATAATTCATTGATGGAAGAGTTTAATAAACTTAATATTCCATTGACGGTTCACGATGTTGAAAGCTATTTTCAAGCTACCGAAGTTCGAGTAATGATGTCCTTGTTGAAGATAATTGATAATCCACACCAGGATATTCCATTAGTTGCAGTTCTGCGATCACCGATTATCGGGTTAACTAACCAAGAATTAGCTTTTATCCGTCTTCAAAATCGCTCTGTTGATTACTATGCTGCCTTGCAAGCATTTATGAATAATTACCAACGAAAGACGCTTCGCCACCAATCGCTCCTTACTCCTGAACAGGTAAGTGATCTCTATGAAAAAGCGGATCGCTTCTTAGGGTTGCTTCGTGTCTTTCGACAAACAGCCCAACAGCAAACCCTTGTTGACTTGATTTGGCAGATCTATGACCAAACAGGTTACCTTGATTACGTCGGGGCAATGCCAGGAGGTCACCAACGGCAAGCAAACCTCCACGCCCTTTATCAACGTGCGCATTCCTATGAACAAAGCAGCTTTAAGGGCCTTTATCAATTTATTCGCTTTATTGAGAAAATGCAGGAACATGATAAAGATTTAGGAGTAGCACCGACGCAGTTAACTGCAAACACGGTTAATGTTATGACGATTCACGGAAGTAAGGGGCTTCAATTCCCCGTGGTATTTCTAATTGATGCCACACATGGTTTTAACAAAGGAGCAGCTCGTGAAAATGCAGTTGTTGATGCTGTTGCGGGGGTAGGAATTCGTTACATGGATGATCAACGGGTCATTTATGATACGCCGCAACGACAAGCAGTGATTGAAGAGATTCAGCGCGGAGAACGAGCAGAAGATCTTCGGGTTCTCTATGTTGCATTGACCCGAGCGGAACAGCGGTTAGTTATTACGGGCTCCTTTAATGAAGAAATGCGGACACAAAGTCTTGTTGGTTCATGGCAGCGATGGCAGAAAGCCTACCAGAGTAAGAATTTACTAATTGGCCCGCAACCACGGATCACTGCAAATTCATTTATGGATTGGATTGGTCTTGCACTATCTCGTTATCCGGAATTCAATGCGCAACAATTGAGTCGTGGAAATGTCACGTTAGAAGAAAGCACTCTTGCTGATACTAAAGTTACTGGTTTGGCGGCTGATCCTCATTTTATTGCAAAAACGTATACCGCGCTTGATGTTAGTGATGGATTGGCAAAAATTGGGCAAAATGCTAGTGCTAATGTAACGGAAAAGAACAATACAGTCACAACTGATGCTGCTGAACAAAAGATTGATCAAATTTTGCGCTATCGTTACCCCTATCTTGTCGCTACTCAAACAACTGCTTACCAATCCGTTACAGATGTTAAACGAGTCTTTGAAGATCCTGACACACGTGATATGGCGCGGTGGGATTATGATCAACAACAAAAGGTAAAGACGCAAGGTATTTACTTAAATAATAACTTTGATGTCCCTGCTTTCATTCAGCAGACTACTCAGGAACCCGCGGCAACAGAAATTGGAACAGCAACTCACCTTGTTTTCCAAAAACTCCCACTTGATGAAGGTCCGATTAACGTTGAATTTGTTGATCAAGAAATTCAAAAATTAGTAGGAGAAAAATTGATTAATCCAGTTGTGGCAGCGCAGATCAACCGTGAAGGAATAGTGGCCTTTTATCAGACTAATGTTGGACAGAAGATTTTAAAACATCCTGCAGGCTATCATCGTGAAGTGCCGTTCTCAATGATTATGAATGGGCATGAATTATTTAAAGGGGTAAATGTTAGTGATGATGAACGTATTTTAATTCACGGAATCATTGATGGCTACTTAAAAACTGATGAGGGAATTATTCTAGTTGACTATAAGACTGATCATCTTAACAAAGATTATCGCGACTTTGATTTGGCACGGATAAAGGACCGGTATCGGGGACAATTAGAACTCTATAAAGAAGCTTTGAACTTAATGGAAGGGATTTCAGTTGTCCAAATGGGGCTTTACCTGTTAGAATTAGGAGAGTTCGTGTTATTTACAAAAGAGGGTGATTAGTTGGCGACAATTAAAGATATTGCACAAAAAGCAGGGGTATCGGTTTCGACTGCTTCTCGAGCTTTAAACCATAATCCACGAATTAGTGAAAAAACACGACAACGAATCGCGACGATTGCTAAAGAGTTGGGATATCAACCAAATTACAATGCACAGAACCTAACACGGGGCGAATCAAATATGGTCGGAATTATTTTTCCAGTAACCAGTGATACTGCTCCTGCCAACCCTTTTCATATAGACTTGTTACGGGGAATTAGCATGGCATTAAAGCCAATTCACTATGAAATGGTTGTGGCAATTGTACCCACTACCACAGATCTTTTACAAAATGTAAAATCGATGGTCGAACAGTCGAAGGTGCATAACTTTTTAGTGCTTTATACGGTTAAAGATGACCCCATTACTAATTACCTTCGCCAAAATAACCTTAATTTTGTGGTGATCGGTCACCCAGATAAAGCCCAAGATCGTTTTGTCGACAATGATAACGTAGCGGCAGGACAAGCGGCGACTGATTATCTGATGGATCATCAGGAGGTTAGCCACCCTGTGTTTCTTCAATCTGCAAGTAATTGGGCATTTGAACAGGATAGACATCAAGGTTATAAGCAGAGTATGCGAAGTCATCAACTTCCTGCTCTTAGCTGGCGATATTCATCAAGCGGGACCGCAGTTAAAGATTTTATTAAACAACATCCACAAATCGATTCAATTGTTTGTGCTGATGACTTGTTACTGGTACGATTAATACGGCAACTACAAGAATTTAATTTACCAACTATTTGTTTTAACAATAGTCGGTTGATGGGGATGTTAATTAATCAAGAAGAAAAGGTTGATTTACAACCCCGCAAATTGGGTCAACAAGCTGTTGAATTGCTTTTTAATCCAGAAGAGCAATTTCGAATCGTTGATTTTAAAATAAATAGTTGATAGAAAGGACCACGGAATTACTTACCAGGGTCCTCTCTTATTTTTACATGGAGGGAAATCGGAATGGAGAAGGTTTACATTGTTGCTGCTCAGCGAACACCAATCGGTAAGTTTAATGGTCAGTTAGCTTCAAAGTCGGCAGTTGAATTGGGAGCGATTGCAATTAAAGCGGCTGTTGAAAAGGCAAAGCTCAGCGGAAACGAGATTGACCAAGTATTAATGGGGAATGTTATTCAAGCAGGGACTGGACAAAACCCAGCTCGCCAAGCATCAATGGTCGCTGGATTAGGTGAGCAGGTTCCGGCAATAACGATTAATGACGTCTGTGCGTCGGGAATGTCCAGTGTTGATTTGGCAGCAAGTTTGATTCGCGCAGGACAAGCTAATGTAATTGTTGCCGGGGGGATGGAAAGTATGTCTCAAGCCCCTTATGTTCTTCCTAAAGCACGGAATGGTTATCGGTTTGGGAACGGGACCTTACTTGATGCAATGCAAAGTGATGCTTTAAATGATGTTTATGGCGATTATCCGATGGGGATTACTGCTGAAAATATCAATGATAAGTATCAGATTACTCGTCACCAGCAGGACGAATTTGCTTTGACGAGCCATCAACGTGCAGTAAAGGCTCAAAAAGCAGGCTATTTCGATTCAGAGATTGTGCCAGTTGAAGTTAAGCAGAAACGAACAACCGTGACTGTAACGGTTGATGAAGCTCCACGACCAGCTACTTCACTAGCGGCTTTAGAGAAATTAAAACCAGCTTTTAAACCTGATGGAAGTGTGACCGCAGGAAACGCCTCGGGAATTAACGATGGAGGAGCGGCCCTAGTTCTTGCTTCTGAAAGTGCAGTCAACCAGTTAGGATTAACTCCGTTGGCTGAGTGGCAAGGAGCTGCAATTGTTGGTCTTGATCCAGCATTAATGGGTTTGGGACCATATTATGCAATCAAAAAGCTCTTAAAAAACCAGCAGATGTCGTCAGATGACGTAGATACTTACGAAATTAATGAAGCGTTTGCGGCCCAAGCCCTTGTCTGTCAAGACTTGCTTCATCTTGATCCTAGTGCTGTTAATCCTTGGGGTGGAGCAATTGCGTTAGGCCATCCTGTTGGGTGTTCAGGCGCGCGAATTATCGTCACGATGATTAACGAAATGCATAGGGATAATCATGAACGCGGTATTGCTTCGCTGTGTGTTGGGGGCGGAATGGGTGAAGCGGTTCTGCTTAAGAAAATTTAGTACCAAGAATAACTTTTATCGTAAAAGGCAAGTAATTGATGAAGCATGACTTTTTTCAATTGCTTGCTTTCTTTATTTTATTAAGCTAAATATGTTTTAAATTATTAACTATAACAGTTTTATTTCACAGAGCTTTAACAGTAATAACTTTAAATTATAAGAATCTGCAACCGTTTTCCAAAAAAATGCGCAAGCGGTTGCACAACAATTTTAAATTTGATATTATTAATATTGCAATAATGTATGAAGCGCTTACAATAATCATAAGTGTCTTTTAGAACTATTTTATAAGTTAAGGAGTTGTTAGCATGAGTCAAGAAAAGTCCACGGGGGCTGGATTACCTACTCTATCAAAGAGTACCATCTGGATGATCAACTTTGGATTCCTTGGTGTTCAGACAGCTTTTACTCTGCAGAGTTCTCAAATGAGTCGGATTTTCCAAACTATTGGGGCCGACCCTAACAACCTTGGCTGGTTCTTCATCTTACCACCATTAGCTGGTTTGATTGTTCAACCAATCATTGGTTATTATTCAGACCGTACATGGGCACCAAAATTAGGTGGTCGGCGGTTACCATACTTACTATTGGGAATGATTGTAGCTGTTATCGTTATGATTTTGCTTCCTAATTCAGGAAGTTTCGGTTTCGGGTATGGTTCGCTTGCTGCCCTTTGGTTCGGTGCAATTACTGTTGCTTTACTTGACCTTTCATCAAATGTGGCAATGCAGCCATTTAAGATGATGGTTGGTGATATGGTTAACGATGACCAAAAGAGTTATGCCTATGGGATTCAAAGTTTCTTATCTAACACAGGTGCTGTGTTAGCTGCCGTTTTCCCATTCATTTTAACTGCTTGGTTTGGGGTTCGTAACACTGCAAAACGAGGTGTTGTTCCAGATTCAGTTATTATCGCCTTCTACGTTGGGGCAGCCTTGTTAGTTGTTACTAGTTTATTTACAGTTTTCCGGGTTCATGAATATGACCCAGCAACTTACGCAAAGTACCATGGTATTTCTGAAGATGATAACAAAGAGGGTGGAAATTGGTTCACACTCTTAAAGCATGCACCAAAGGCATTCTGGACAGTTACCCTTGTTCAATTCTTCTGCTGGTTTGCATTCCAATACCTTTGGACATACTCAGCAGGGGCTATTGCTAAAAACGTTTGGGATACTGTTGATGCTACCTCTGCTGGTTACCAGGCTGCTGGTAACTGGTATGGTGTGCTTGCGGCTGTTCAATCAATCGCTGCTGTTATTTGGTCATACGTTTTAGCTAAGGTGCCAAACAAGTACCACAAGCTTGGTTACAGTGGTAGTTTACTTCTTGGTGCTCTTGGGTTCATTTCAGTGTTCTTTGTTCATGATCAATGGACGTTGATTGTTTCATACACCCTTGTCGGAATTGCTTGGGCTGCGATGAACACTTACCCATTAACAATTGTTACAAACGCATTGACTGGTAAGCACATGGGTACATACCTTGGATTATTCAACGGTTCAATTTGTTTACCACAGATTGTTGCTTCATTATTGAGTTTTGCTTTATTCCCATTATTTGGACACTCACAAGTTCACATGTTTATCCTTGCTGGTATCGTAATGGCTCTTGGAGCTCTTTCAGTTGCCACAATCAAGGAAACTTATGCTGAATAGGAGTTATTTAATAAAACAAATCAATTAAGTTATAATAAAGGCAGGTTAAAGACTACCTTTATTTCAGATGAAAGGAATTGAGATTTCAATGAAACGTACATTTGATATTGCCCCTTGGCATGTTGCTACTCACAAATGGGACCCACAAGACAAGCGTTTACAAGAATCAATGACTAGTTTAGCCAATGAAAATCTTGGTATGCGTGGCTTCTTTGAAGAAGGTTACAGTGGTGACCACATGGAAGGTATCTACCTCGGTGGAGTTTGGTTCCCTGACAAGACTCGTGTTGGTTGGTGGAAGAATGGTTATCCTAAGTACTTTGGTAAGATGATCAACGCTGTCAACTTCATGAAGTTAATCATTAAGGTTAATGGTGAACAACTCGACCTAGCCAAGCAAACACCAAAAGACTTTAAGCTTGATCTTGACATGAAGCGTGGTGTCTTAGAACGGCGCTTTACTGTTGAAATTGGTGGTACTGAAATGTACTTCAATTTTGAACGTTTTGTTAGTGTTACACAAAAAGAATTAGTTGGTCAACGTCTCCACATTAAGAACCGTGGCGACAATGATGCTAAGGTTGAAATTACTAGCATGATTGATGCTGATGTATACAACGAAGATGCCAACTACGATGAACAATTCTGGAACGTTTTAGGTAAGTCTGCTGATGGTGAACATGCTGAATTAACTTCTATGACTAAGAAGAATGATTTTGGCACTCCACAATTTATCGTTGGAATGAAGACTACTTCAAAGACTAACCTTGACCACGTGGGTGACGGCACTGACGAAAAGCACGCTTACAATACATTTGCTGGTACTGTAGCTGCTGGTAAAGAAGTTAACTTTGAAAAGCGCAGTATCGTAATGACTTCTCGTGATTATGACTCCCAAGCAGATATTGAAAAGAACTTGGATGTATTAGGCGACCAACTTGATAATCAAAGTTTTGACGATTTACTTGATCCACATATTAAAGAATGGGCAGACCGTTGGGTTAAGTCTGATGTTGAAATTGAAGGTGACGAAGGAGCTCAACAGGGTATTCGTTTCAACCTCTTCCAACTCTTCTCTACTTACTACGGTCAAGATTACCGTCTTAACATCAGTCCAAAGGGATTCACTGGTGAAAAGTATGGTGGTGCTACTTATTGGGATACTGAAGCTTACTGTATTCCAGTTTACCTTGGGGTTGCAGACCCAGAAGTTGCACGTAACTTATTAATGTACCGTTACAAGCAATTAGATGGTGCCTTTGTTAACGCTAAGGAACAAGGACTTGATGGTGCATTATTCCCAATGGTTACCTTCAACGGTATTGAATGTCATAACGAATGGGAAATTACCTTTGAAGAAATTCACCGTAACGGGGACATTGCCTTTGCTATTTACCTTTACACTAAGTACACTGGCGACAAGTCATACGTTCTTAACGAAGGTGCAGAAGTTCTTACTGAAATTTCTCGTTTCTGGGCAGACCGTGTTCACTACTCCCAAAACAAGAACAAGTACATGCTTCATGCCGTAACTGGTCCTGATGAATACGATAACAACGTAAACAATGACTGGTACACTAACCTTCTTTGTCGTTGGACCCTTCAATACACCCTTGATATCTTAGACCAAGTAGATGAAAAGGTAGCTAAGAAGCTTAATGTTTCAGAAGACGAAAAGCGTAAGTGGAAGGGTATTGTAGACAACATGTACCTTCCTTACGACAAGGAAAAGGACATCTTCCCAGAAAACGATGGCTTCATGGACAAGGACTTGACTCCAGTGTCTGAAATTCCAAGTGACCAATTACCACTTAACCAACACTGGTCATGGGATAAGATCTTACGTTCACCATACGTAAAACAAGGTGACGTTATCCAAGGTCTCTGGGACTTCATTGATGACTTTACTAAGGAAGAAAAGAAGAATAACTTTGACTTCTACGAACAATTTACTGTTCACGAATCAAGTCTTTCTGCTTCCGTTTACTCAATTATCGCTGCTGATATTGGTTACGAAGACAAGGCCGTTGAATTGTATGAACGTTCAGCACGTCTTGACCTTGATAACTACAATAACGATACTTCTGATGGACTTCACATTACTTCAATGACTGGTTCATGGCTTGATATTGTTCAAGGATTTGCTGGTATGCGTGTCCGTGATGGTCAATTACACTATGCACCATTCTTACCTAAGAAGTGGGATTCATACCAATTCCGTCAAATGTTCCGTGGTCGGATCTTGAAGGTTAAAGTTGACAAGCATGGTACTAAGATTGACCTTGTATCAGGTGACCCAATTACCATCGATCTTGACGGTAAGAAGCTTGAATTAAAGTAATTCTTGGAGGCATTTGAGATGAAGTTTGAAGATTTGAAAGGTTTTGCATTTGACCTTGACGGTGTTATTGCTGACACTGCTCGTTTTCATGGTCAAGCATGGCATCAATTAGCTGACAAGGTTGGAACTGAATGGACTCCAGAATTGGCTGACGCATTAAAAGGTGTTAGTCGGATGGATTCTTTGGAATTAATCTTGAAGGCTGGCGGTCATGAAAATGACTATACGCAAGAAGAAAAAGAAGCTTTGGCAACTGAAAAGAATGATAACTATATTAAATTAGTTGAAACTCTAACCCCTGCCGATATTCTTCCAGGAATGAAAGACTTCTTAGATGAATTGAAGGCTAATGGTTACCATATTGTATTAGCTTCTGCTTCTAAAAATGCGCCAAAGGTTCTTAAGTATTTGCAATTAACTGATTACTTTGAAGGAATCGTTAATCCAGCAAACTTAAGTCATGGTAAGCCAGATCCAGAAATTTACCAAGAAGCAGCTAAATTAATGGATCTTCCAGCTGACCAAGTAGCGGGACTTGAAGATGCCCAAGCCGGAATTGAATCAATTAACCGTGCTGGTGAATTATCAATCGGTTTTGGTGCTGATTTAAAGGATGCTGATGTTAAGTTCGATAAGACTGGCGACGTATCCTTAGCTGCTATTAAAGCGCAAATGAATTAAGATCCAATTTCTCTCTTTTAATAATCCGTAAAGACGTACTTAGAATAATCTAGGTGCGCCTTTTTTAGGTGAAATTATGAAAAGAAAAGTAATTATAGCAATCATTATTTTAATTAGTTGCTTATGTGTGGCAGTTACAATTAATTTTAATCGGCCTTCCCCTCAGCCAGTTCAAGATGAAACACAGTCAAGTCAGCAGCCGAAACCAAAATTTACCGATCAGCAAATTGGAATTTTAGCAGGATTGGCAACATCTCCTGAATGGTTAAAACAAAATATTGCTGGAAATCAACTCGTTTATGGAATTGTTAAGCCATCTGACACCGTTCCAGCGGGGGTAGCTGATTATAGCTATTTAGTAGCCGCTGACGACCAAGATGGGACGGTAATTTTCTTTAAAGAGGAAGGCCAAACCGTAATCATAAAATACACTTCTCAGCGAAATACAAAACTAAAAACAAAGGACTTAACCTTATCGCAATTAAAAAAAGAATTCTACCAAACGAGGTCACAAAAAAGAGAAGTAGATGACTATGTAGCAGGATTGCGAACCGAATAAAATTTAAGGCATCTTAAAAATGCTATTTTTAGGGTATTCTTTAGTAGTGAGTACTGTATAATATTCAAATTAAAGGAGGAAAATGTGATGTCAATTTACGGCCCATATGAGCAGATTTTGTCAAATATTCTTTCCCTCACAACTGATCGGATTAAAGAACTAAATCAGCAAACTGTGCAGGATGAGCAACCGAAACTTTATGAACATTTAATTGCCCGAGTAAAGACTTCCAAGAGTATGGAAGAAAAATGCCAACGAAAAGGCTATCCGGTCTCTACTGAATCGGCCTTACGAAAGTGTCGCGATGCAGTTGGAATCAGAATTGTTTGTAACTTTATCGATGATATTGACCGTTGTCTTTACCAATTACGTCAAGCTGACTGGTGTGAGGTTATTAAGGAAAAAGATTATATTACAAATGCAAAGCCAAATGGATATCGGAGCTATCATGTCATTATTGATGAAAAAGTTCCGTATCAAGATATTGAAGGAAATAACCCGGGACATTTTTATGTTGAAATTCAGTTACGGACGATCGCAATGGATTCATGGGCAAGCCTCGAACATGAGATGAAATATAAACATAATATTAAAAATCCAGAGCTAATTGGCCGTGAACTTAAACGTTGTGCTGACCAATTAGCATCATGCGACGTTCAAATGCAAACAATCCGGGAATTAATTAATTCTAGTGAGGAAGGCGAATAAGATGCGAATCCTTATAGCAGAAGATGAACAGCAGCTATCTCATGTATTAAGTTCAGCGATGACAGCGAGCGGCTATCAAGTTGATGTTGCTAATAATGGCCAAGAAGCGGTTGAGCAGGCGAAAGAAAATGCTTATGATGTCATAATTTTAGACATCATGATGCCTGTTAAATCAGGACTGGAAGCATTAAAAGAAATCAGAGCGAGTGGTAATCGCACGTATATTATGATGTTAACGGCAATGGGTGAAGAAGATGATAAGGTAACTGGGCTTGATGCTGGTGCTGACGATTACTTAACTAAGCCATTTTCCTTAAAAGAACTGCTTGCTCGTTTGCGTTCCCGTCAACGCCGCGATGATTCTTACCAAGTAGATGTTCTTGAATTTGGTGATTTGACCCTTAATGGAAATGATCAATCGCTTGAAAGTCATAATTCGATTAGTTTAACGAATCGGGAAAATCGCTTACTTCAGTATTTTATTTTGAATGCTAATAAAGAACTATCAGTAAATGAACTTATCAGTCACGTTTGGGATGAGAATGAAATCGCTGATCAAGAAAATCTCTGGATTAATATCTGTTATTTACGACAAAAATTACAGGCAATTCAATCTCAAGTAACAATTAGTGGTGAAAAAACTGGACCGTTTATGATTGTATACTAGGGGGCCAAGGAATGATTCAACGTTTTCGCTATAAATTTATTGCAATCTCAACTGCGGCGTTATTATTTGTGATTTTGACAATTGTTGGCAGTATTTGTACCCTCACTTACTATCAATCTCACCAAGAAATTGAACGGGTATTGACGATTTTAGTAAATAATGATGGTCAAATTCCTCGAAAAGGGATTCAGACTACTGACAATAATCAACCTCAATTTTCACGTGAGGGCCTTCATCAATATCGTTATTTTGCTGTATTGGTCGATAATAAAAATCAAGTAACGGAAGTGCGAGATGATCATATTGCAACGGTTACGCCGCAGGATGCCCGAGCAATGGCAGACCGTCTTATAAGAAGAAAGTTGCATAGCGGACAGTTGCTGTATCAAGGAGTAACTTATGCCTATAAGATTCGAAATAGAGACGGGGGAAAAGTAATTGTCTTTCTAGACGAATCACTTCTTATGGCCCGGACACGATCATTAATGCATACTGGGTTGATTCTAGGAATAATTATTTTAATTTTATACACCGTTGTCCTAACTCTTTACTCGCGTCGTGCAATTCGACCAATTATTGAGGCAGAGCAGCGGCAGCAAGAATTTATAACTAATGCTAGTCACGAACTAAAAACGCCATTGACGGTTATTTCAGCGAATAATGAAATGCAAGAGATTATCAATGGGGAAAATGAATGGACAACAAGTACCAAGCAACAGGTTACCCGCCTGACAAAGTTAATTAATAACCTGGTGTCACTTGCGCGCATGCAAGAACAACCGACATTAACGATGGTGCCAGTAAATGTAAGTCAAATTGCCAGGGATGTGGCTAGTAGTTTCAAGAGTGTGATTTCAACCGAACAGAAACAGTTCAATGTACAGATTGATAAAGGCTTGGTAGCAAACGCTGATGAGAATACACTACGGGAACTATTGAATATTTTGCTTGATAATGCGAATAAGTATTGTGATCCTCAGGGTGAAATTGATTTTACAGTGTCCTCATCTAGTCATAGCAAAAATATAATTATTACGATTGCGAATAGCTATAAAGATGGTAAAAGTCTGGATGTTAAAAAATTCTTTAACCGCTTTTACCGGGTTGATGAATCGCATACTCAAGGGAAAAAGGCTGGCTTTGGTATTGGGCTTTCTATGGCTCAATATATCGTTAAACAATTTAAAGGGAAAATTACGGCCAAGTACACAAATGGTAAATTAGCTTTTATCGTAACGTTAAAAGAAGTAGGAAAGTAAGAATGAAAATTTGGCGACTTAAGATTGGGATATATGCAGTTGTTTGGAGCCTAATAATTGGTGTGCTGACAGCAGCATATTTAAACTTAGTTAACTGGGTAATTGATTTAGTTTGGCATCAATACCTTGATACGACAGTTGGTGGCAAATGGTATCCGTTTTTAGTGTGTATTCCATTGGGATTTTTGATTGGTTTCTTGAATAAGCGATGGGGAAATTATCCCTTAACAATTGAACAAGTGCTGACGCAGGTAAGGATGAAGGGGCAATTAAATTATCATAATTGGTGGAAGTCTTTTATTCTTGGTTTATTGGCCTTGGGCGCCGGCGGAAGCATCGGACCCGAAGCTTCTACAACCGTATTAACTAGCAGTATGGTTAATTGGCTTGGGGATCGCTTGCGCTGGGCAGTTTCAATGCGCCAGAAGGTTTCTCTTTGGCATGGTAAAATGCAAACGCAAGATTTAGCCGTTGCCCCTAGATTCAGTCAGCTTTTTAAAAATAAATATCAACGAATTCTTGTTATTTCAGGATTAGTTGGAGTTGGGATAATAGGCGCAACGATTGTTTTTAAGCTTTTTCCTGAAGAAGGTGTTTTTGGAATTCATCACCGGACTATTAATTGGGAGTGGATCAATTTATTAACGAGTATCCCAACACTTATTATCGGGCTTGCTTTTGGGTGGCTGTTTGTTCACTTAGAAAATTGGGCTGCACTGATAATTAACGCAAAAATAAGCAAAATTTGGCAAGGTGGGATTTTTGGGCTAATTTTAGCGGTTAGCTCGTTGATCACAAGCGATATTTTGTTTTCTGGTGAGTTTAGAATTGTTCCTTTTACTCACGAAGCTTTTAATCATTCAATCACCTTCCTATTAGTTGTAGCACTCGTAAAAGCCGTAATGAGTAACCTTGGTTTTGCAATGGGATGGCGGGGAGGAACTATTTTTCCGGCTATCTTTTCGAGTGTAGCGGTAGGAACTGCCTGTGCGATGATGTTACCGGGGGATTTACGGGTAAATGCAATTGTTGTGATTGCGGCAAGCCTTACCTTTATTTTAGAAAAACCGTTATTAACAATTATCCTGCTGTTATTATTAGTACCGATTGAACTAGCTCCTGTAATCATTCTTGTTTGCTTCTTAGTGGGTAGGATTATTAAACTTTTTCCGGCTAGTGAATAGGGAATCTTTAATATCTTTTGTGCAACAAGGAAGATCGGGTATTTGCTAAGCCTAAAAATTATTTAAATTTCGTTTTATTAATATCTAGTTGTTTATATGAGAGAATTCCTGTATCTTTATTAAAAAACGATTAGAAAACGAGGCGATAATATGTTTAGCAGAATTGGTCAATTAATATTTGATAATGAAGCCGTTGCGAAGACTTCTGATTTTACAATGGGTCTTGAGATTGAAATGCAACGAGTAGACGAAGATGGCAACCTAAGCCTTGAGCCATATCCGTCAGCGATTGGGGATGAGAAGACTAATCCATGGATTACCAATGATTTTTTAGAAACAATGGCTGAAATGGTAACTCCTTCTGCCCAACATGCTCTTGATGCGATGCATTATTTGTATGTTATTAATAATACATTGCGATCTGCCCTAGCTCCTGGCGAGTTATTATGGCCGTTATCGATGCCTCCGCGACTCCCTAAAGATAAGACTAAATTGCGGCTAGCTAAAATGGGACCGAAAAAAGAAGCTTATTTGAAAGAATGGGCAAAACGTCATGGATACTCGCAAGGAACGCCTTGTGGAGCGCATATTAATCTGAGCATTGATCAGCACATTATTACGTTAGTACTTAATGCTTTTCCAGAGCGTTTTAAGAATGAGCGTGAAGTGCGGAATTATTTATATACTATCCTGGCACAAGGTTTTGTCCGGTATCGATGGCTCCTTACGTATCTTTATGGTGCAAGTCCAATTGTTGAGGAAAATTATTTTGAACCGGGAAAAGGGTTGCCTCACCCGATTCGGAGCGTGCGACAAAGTCAATACGGCTTTGGAACAAAATTTACTGGTGATTTTACTAATCTCGATCGTTATATTGCGCGGATTGAAGAAGGAGTTAAAGCAGGAATTTTAACATCGGATTACGAATTTCATGGTCCGGTGAGGTTCAAAGGAAACGCGGATTTAAAAAAGTTGCCTGAAGATGGAATTGAGTATTTAGAATTACGAATGCTCGATTTAGATCCTAGTAGTTCAGTAGGCGTTCGAACTGGCACACTAAGATTTATCCGTTTATTAGCAAGCTACTTGATCATGCAACCACCATTAAAAGAAAACGAAGTAGAAGAAATGTTGGTGACTGCCGATAAAATGAATGAAGTGGTGGCCGAGGAAAATCCCCAAGCAATTTGTAAATATCAGGCAAAAGCTCGTGCTGTTCTCAAAAGTTTAGAGCGGTATGCCAATCAAATCCAACTCGGTCCAGAATATTCCGAAGTTCTGGAAGACTTAGAAGATCGGGTAGAGAATCCACTAACTACCCCGAGTGCTAAACTCTTAAGCTATGTAAAGGATGGCTCGCTTACCAAGTATGCGTTGCGTCGTGCCAAACGTTATCAACAAGCAGCACAGGAGACAATCCATCCTTTCAAAGGGTTTGAAGATGGACGAATCTATACTGCTGATGAGCTGCGAAAAGAATTAACATTGTAAGAGAGCTGGCAATAACCTTTTCAACGAGGAATTATATTTTTTTGATTAATCGTAGGAAAGGGAGCGTGATAGAAGTTACTTGTGACTTCGTTTTTCGACGCGAAGCAAGCCTTTGGGAGTTCCCGTAAGCAAGGCCAAGGCCTCCAATGTTCGGTTTAACCGAGCGTTGGAGGCCTATTGTTGTACTGCGCTATTTGTCTTTTATGAAAGAAGCCTGACTTATGTCACAACCCTATTTACTTAACTGCTATTTTTGCTCTAGCGATTAAGTCAGCAAAAATAGCACGTGAATAATCATAATGTTTAAACATGTTTTCCGGATGCCATTGAACTGCTAAGATTTGATCAGAGTTAATGGTTTCCACGGCTTCTGGCACTTGATCATCAGCCCATGCCGTTACATGAAGTGGTTCAGCAATTTGATTTAGTGATTGATGATGACGTGAATTAACATATGGTCTGGGTCCTACTAAGTTAAATAATCGACTTGCCTTGTCTGTAGTAACGTGGTGGGAAGGGAAATTTCCTGGAGCATCTTGAGAATGCTTGAGCGTTTGATGAGGATTTTCCGAAAGATCTTGGTATAAAGTCCCGCCAAGCGCAACATTTAGTACCTGCATTCCGCGGCAGATTCCCATCATTGGCTTTCCAGCATTAAACGCAGCTGTTGCAAGACTGATTTCAAATTGATCTCGTTTAAGATATGTAGGACCTAATTTTTGGTGTGGTTCTTCCTTGAAAAAGGTTGGATCGACATCGCTTCCTCCAGCAAAGATAATCCCATCAAAAAGATCAAGGTAAGATGGTGCTAGTGAAGCAGCAACACTAGGAAGAATAACGGGTAATCCTCCTGATTTGATAATAGCTTCTATTAATGGGCGAGGTGCGAAGGCAGCATTTCGCTCGTTAATGATGTTTGTAGCTTCAGTTAATGTATCTGCAGGAATAGCAATTCGTGGATGCATATAATCCCTCCTCATTTAATTCTCATGATATTATAATCAAATCATAATTCGTTTGGAATAGCAATCAGTATTTTTAATAAAAAAGATATTAAATAGAAAATGAAAAAGAATGTAAAGATGCTTGAATATAACTAATATTAACTCGAGGTTCAAATAAAATAATGGGGTCAAGATGTCCTGCGTGGGATATGGTACATTTAAGACTCCGGCTGATACAGCTGAACAGGCCGTGAAAGAAGCAATTGAAACCGGTTATCGACCCATTGATACTGATGCTGTTTACGGAAATGAAGAAGCAGGAGGTCTAAGTAGCAAAAGACGCCAGCACAAGTCTGCTTACGTTAGATTCTTCAACAGGGGGATTCTTTCATTACCGAAGTCTGTACATAAAGAACGGATAGTAAGTAAAAATATATTTGATTTCAAATTAACGGATGAGGATATGCATAAGATTAATTTATTGCCAAACCGTGGTGGCCAATGTGTTGATCCAGATGAAGTTGATTTTTAATAATAAGAAACATGAAATTGATGCAACAGTATTGGGTATCTGGTCAGAATTAAAATAGTATGCTAAAAAAGTCTCGAACCTTCATGGAGGAGGCTTTTTTGATATAATTTCTTTTAGCTAATAACGAGGAGAATTTGAAAATGAAAAATGCTTATCGTGCGTTTATACAATATTCACGCCAATTCAGGAAAAATTGGTTGGAGTACTTAATATTATTCGGTGGTCTTGATATTGTAAATCAATTTGCAGTAATTCCCTTTTTTCGCTGGATAA
Organism: Limosilactobacillus reuteri; assembly: GCF_020784725.1. Taxonomy (GTDB): domain Bacteria; phylum Bacillota; class Bacilli; order Lactobacillales; family Lactobacillaceae; genus Limosilactobacillus; species Limosilactobacillus reuteri_F. The sequence continues at coordinate 47,994 of NZ_JAJGTZ010000040.1, read as the reverse complement.
CGACCTTTGTATTACAAGCCGGAGAAATTCCGTTTGTTTCATATCAAAACTTAATAACTATTTTAACGAAGCACCCATTGGTTGTTATTAGTTTATTGATTGAATTAGGATGTTTGCTAATTATTATCTATGGCGAATTTATGCTCTTGTTGACGGGCTTTCGTGAAATTGGCTTGCCGGAGTTTAGCTGGCGGCGAATGTTTAGGCAAACGCAAGAAACTTTATCATTGTTAAATTTTGGATCGTTAATTTTATTATTAGGTTACTTTTTGCTCATTATTCCATTTGCGGATATCATCTTTCGGACCCCTTTACTGGCGAAAATCCAAGTTCCTCAGTTTATTGTTGATTATCTTACCCGTAATGTGTGGCTTATTGGTGGGTTGGCCTTGTTCTATCTTTTGATGACAATAATCGGTATTCGTTTAATATTAACAATGCCGTTAATGGCTTATCAACACTTACGGTTACGAGTTGCGATGTCTCAAAGTTGGCAAATGACAAGTAAGCTAAGATGGCTGAACTTTTTAATTCAAATTGTGCTGATGACAATGATTGTGGGTAGTATAACTGTTGTTTTTAATCTCATGATTTACCTTCTACAGGTTGTTTTGGATTTATTACCCGGGAAATTATCCTTGCTTACTGCTATCTTTAACTTGTCGATCTTACAACTTGGTGGTGAGCTACTAGCAGTATGGGCAGGAACGATTATCTTACTGGTAGTCGTCAATCCGTTAACGAGTATTAGTGAGCTAGCGACAACTTCTGAACATCCATCACGAGGCTTGCTTACCTCCTTTATGCTTGTGTTCTTGGTAATTGCTTTGGCAACTCTTGCAAATAATACTTTTTACATGCGGGGGACGGGATTTAAACGCCCAATAACCATCTCTCATCGGGGTGTTGCTGAAAAAAACGGGGTGCAAAATACCATTCCAGCAATGGAAAAAACAAGTAAATTTAAGCCTGATTATATTGAAATGGATTTGCATGAAACAAAGGACCACCAGTTTGTTGTAATGCATGACGAGAATCTTAAAGACCTAACAGGAGTAAACAAAACACCTCATGAACTAGCATTGAAGCAATTAACACGATTAACAGCGCGCGAAAATGGCTATCATGCTAAGGTGGCGAGTTTTGATCAATATTTAGCAGCGGCAGAGAAACATCATCAGAAACTTTTGATTGAGATAAAAACAACACCACATGATTCAAAGCAGATGCTCCAGAATTTTAATCGCCGGTATGGGAAGAGGATTTTGCGAGACCATGACCAAGTTCACTCGCTCGATTACAGTGCTGTGACTAAGCTAAAAAAGATTAATCCGCGGTTAACAGTTTTGTATATTCAACCTTATAATTTGGGTAATCCCCAGGGAGTTGCTGATGGTTTTTCGATGGAATATTCAACATTAAATCAGGACTTTATCACTCAAGCCCAGTGGCAACATAAACCGGTATATGCATGGACGGTTAATGAAACAGATTTAATGAAACAGACTATGTATAACCATGCTGATGGGATAATTACCGATAATTTAGGGAAATTAAATGCGGCAATTAAAGATTTTACTGGTAAGCAAAGTTATGCTAATCGAATTTTAAACTATATTATTGTTGTCCCTACAAGCGAAGGAATTGAACCGTAAAAAATACTCGAGAACAGATAAGCCATTAAGACGATTAGTTCTCGAGTATTTTTTATCCAATATGATGCTTCTTTAATTGCCTAATAACAACTAATGCCACTATTCCACCGATCATTCCTTGGATAAAGTTTGAACCTAAACTTAAAAAACCAGTAATTACATGGTACATGACGGTATTGCAGATAAAGTAAATTGCAATCATTGCGATTGTTCCAGCCAAGATTGCGGTCCATTTGCCCCAGGTGGTGTTGCCATATTTTTTATAAATCCAGCCACTAATAAATCCTTCTAAACCATGAGCAGCAAAGGAAAATAAGGCATCTTGCGGAAAGCCGGAAATAAGGTCAAGGAACATTCCGCCAAAGCCGCCAACAATTGTTCCTGCTCCTGGTCCCAAGAGCATTGCAGCAATGAATACACCAGCATCACATAAGTTGACGTTACCATGTGTCCATGGAATGGGGATAAGAAAGAAGCGACCAAGGACAAGAGTTAATGCTAAAAGCATTGCAGCAATTATTGAGCGACGCAACCGAAAAGTAGATTCCATATTAAGACTCCTAACATAATCAATTGTGAGTAATTTTACAATAATTTTTAAGAAATTTCAGAGAAAAAATGTATTGTTATTTATCTAGCGATATAAATAAAAATCAGCTTAATATCTTTCGTGATAGTAATTGCATTGAAATATTATGTAATAAAGCTGAGAATTGATTTTCGATTGATAATCAATATTCCTATTTTATATATTGATTAAATGAAAATTATGCGTATAATAAATTGTGAAAATTAGAACATGATATGAGGTGTGTGTTATGAAGGTTATTATTGTTGGTTGTACACATGCGGGAACGATTACTGCCACTCAAATTTTACAGAATCATCCAGAAACAGAAGTCTCAATTTATGAACGGAATGATAACGTTTCATTCCTCTCATGTGGGATTGCTGTTTACTTGAGCGGTGATGTTGGTGACCCAGATGCAATGTTCTATTCAAGTCCCGAACAACTTGCTGCCATGGGTGCAACAGTTCATATGCAACATAATGTAACTGATATTGACCCTGAGACTAAAACGGTTACAGTGACAGATCTAGTGACAGGTGAAACAAAGACTGACCATTACGACAAGTTAGTTGATACTACAGGTTCTTGGCCAGTAATCCCTCCAATTGAAGGTGTGGATGGCCCTCGTGTTTATTTGTGCAAGAATTACCATCATGCTAAAGAATTGTTTAACGTTGCTAAAGATGCGCAACGGATTGTTGTAATTGGTGGAGGTTATATTGGAGTTGAATTAGTAGAAGCTTACACTCGTCAAAACAAGAATGTTACATTGATTGATGGTTCTCCACGGATGCTTCATAAATACTTTGACCGTGAGTACACTGATCGGATTCAACAAGAATTTGTAGATCACGGCGCCCGCTTTGCTTTTGACCAACGCGTAACCGGATTTGAAAACCACGAAAATGGTGTAACCGTTAAAACGGATAAGGGTAATTATGAGGCAGATATCGCTATCCTCTGTGTTGGTTTCCGTCCTAATACTGATCTCTTAAAGGGTAAAGTTAAGATGCATAATAACGGGGCAATCATTACAAACGAATACATGCAATCATCTGATCCAGATATTTACGCTGCTGGAGATTCAACGGCTGTTCACTATAACCCAACTGGCAAGGATGCATACATTCCATTAGCTACTAACGCTATTCGGCAAGGAACAATTGTCGGCACAAATCTCTTTGGCAATACGATGCGCGATATGGGAACTCAATCTAGTTCTGGCTTAAACTTATACGGGACAACGATGGTATCATCTGGATTAACTTTGGAGAATGCTAAGGAAGCTGGTTTTGATGCAGCTGCGGTGACAATTGAGGACAACTACCGCCCGGAATTTATGCCAACGACAACCCCCGTGTTAATGACATTAGTTTGGGATAAAAAGACTCGGCAAATCCTTGGGGGACAGTTTATGAGTAAGCATGATGTTTCTCAATCTGCTAACATCATCTCCTTATGTATCCAAGATAAGCACACGATTGATTATTTAGCATTTGTTGATATGCTTTTCCAACCACACTTTGATCGTCCATTTAACTATGTAAATATTCTTGGTCAAGCGGCGGTAAAGAAGCAAGCTGAATTAGAAAAATAATAACTAAAAAAGGTTAGAAGAGAACGAAAAAGTTTTCTCCTAGCCTCTTTTTTGCGCTTATTTTTAAAAATCACCGTTCATAATCGAATCTTTTACAATCATATAATCGACCTTCCGAATAGCTTCAAGGTCACGACCACCCGAGTAAGAAATAGATGATTGCAAGTCTTCTTGCATTTCATTTAAGGTGTCTTTGATGGAGCCGCGGTAAGGAACGAGCATCTGCTTTCCTTCAACATTTCGATAAGCACCCTTTTGAACTTCAGATGCAGAACCCCAGTATTGCTTGTATTGTTTTCCATCAATGGTGATGACATGTCCTGGTGATTCGAGGTGGCCAGCAAGCAATGAGCCAATCATCACCATTGAAGCACCAAAACGAACAGACTTAGCAATATCGCCATTATGTCTAATACCGCCATCAGCAATGATTGGTTTACGCGCGGCTTTAGCACACCAACGAATAGCGGATAATTGCCAGCCTCCAGTACCAAAACCAGTCTTTAGCTTAGTGATGCAGGCTTTACCAGGACCAACCCCAACCTTAGTCGCATCCGCCCCTGCATTTTCAAGGTCACGAACAGCTTCGGGAGTCGCAACATTTCCCGCGGTTACAAAAGTGTCGGGAAGTTTTTCTTTGATGTATTGGATCATTTTGATCACAAAATCAGAATGACCGTGGGCAACATCGATCGTAATATATTCTGGAGTTAATTGTTCGGATTTTAGTTGATCAATAAACTTGTACTCATTATCTTTAATCCCGACTGAAATCGAAGCAAACAATTCTTTTTCGTGCATCATTTTAACGAAAGCTGCTCGTGTCTCTGGATTAAAACGGTGCATCACGTAATAATAGTCATTTTGGGCAAGCCAAATTGCTAAATCTTCATCGATGACGCTTTCCATATTTGCAGGTACAACAGGGATTTTAAATGTGCGCGGACCAAACTTGACGCTTGTATCTGCTTCCTTGCGGCTCTTAATCACACATTTATTTGGGACCAATTGAATATCATCATAATCGAATGTTTTCATTAGGGCAGCTCCTTTTTAAAAATTTACCCTAATTATTATGCGCTAAAATAGATGAAGCGTCAATGAAAATAGCGTACATTTGCTGAGTGATTCCTAAAAATAGTTCGATAAACTGTTGACGACAAGAAATTAATCCGGTAAAATAGCGAAGTAAAAACGTTAATTTTAGAAAATATAACTATGAGGTGAAAATAAATGTCATCAGTTGTTATTGTTGGTAGTCAATGGGGCGATGAAGGAAAGGGTAAGATGACCGATTACCTAAGCCAAGAAGCGGATGTTGTGGTTCGTTCACAAGGTGGTAATAATGCGGGTCATACAATTGCATTTGATGGTAAGAAGTTTGCCCTCCGTCTCGTACCATCTGGGATTTTTGCTAAAGACAAGTTAGCAGTAATTGGTAATGGAGTGGTTATTAATCCACCGGCATTATTAAAGGAATTGCATTATCTTCAAGACAACGGAATCGACATTTCTGGGTTACGGATTTCTAGTCGTTCGCATATTACTTTCCCATACCACATTCTTCTTGATAAATGTCAAGAAGAGGCGAAGGGTGATCACAAGGTCGGAACAACCAAGAATGGTATCGGACCGACTTACATGGACAAGGTTTCCCGAGTTGGTATTCGGATGTGCGACTTACTTGAAAAAGATACCTTTAAGGAAAAGCTTGAACGTAACCTAGCTGAAAAGAACGAATTATTCACTAAGTTATACCATGTTGACCCAATTAGCTTTGACGATATTTTTGAAAGTTACTACGAATACGGTCAAGAATTAAAGCAATACGTTACTGATACAGCTCAAATTGTTAATGATGCTCTTGATCAAGACAAGAAGGTCCTCTTTGAAGGTGCACAAGGGGTTATGCTTGATGTTGATCAAGGAACATATCCATATGTTACTGCTTCTAACCCAATTGCGGGAGGAGTATGTACTGGTGTTGGTGTTGGTCCTAACAAGATTGAAACAGTTGTTGGAATTTGCAAGGCTTACTCTACACGGGTTGGTGCTGGCCCATTCCCAACCGAATTAACTGATGAGATTGGTGATCAGATTCGTGAAACAGGTCATGAATACGGAACTGTTACAGGTCGGCCACGGCGCGTTGGTTGGTTTGATAGTGTTGCAATGCGTCATGCACGGCGGGTTTCCGGAATTAGTTGCCTTAGTCTTAACTTACTTGATGTTTTGACTGGCTTGAAGACTGTTAAGATTTGTACCTCATACAAACTTGATGGTAAGCAAATTGACTACTACCCAGCTAGTTTGAAAGAACTTGAGCGTTGTGAACCAGTTTATGAAGAACTCCCAGGATGGGACGAAGATATTACTGGTGCAAAGAAGTTTGAAGACTTACCAATTAATGCGCAAAACTACTTGAAACGGGTAAGTGAATTATCAGAATCACCGCTTGCAACTGTTTCTGTTGGTGCTGATCGGATTCAAACAATTATCGTTAAGGATCCGTGGGAATTAGCACATAAATAAATAGATGAAAGCTTCTAATGTTTGAATAATCTTTAAGCATTGGAAGCTTTTTATTTCTCTTGCCTCCCCTATGGTATAATCGAGACAAATACACGTTATAGGAGGCAAGATGATGACACAGCCAACCCTAACAGTAGAAAAACATTATTTGAATTGGCCGCTTAACCGCCCTTTAAATCAAGCTGACATAATGCATGAGTTGGGTGTGCATGCATCCGATGAAAATGGCCAAGATTTAACGAGTAAGGTGATGATGAACCTAACTCAAGTGAATGTTAACAAAGCAGGAGAATACCCTGTGATGTTAAGTGTGATGAATAATAATGGACAAAGTACTCAGGTAAGCATCACACTAAACATTCAACCGATGCGGACACAGAATGCAACTCAGGAAACTGCAGCTCCCAAAAAGTCAAGACGGGGATGGCTATGGGGCGTTATCGTAATCATTATTATCTTATGTGCCTGGTGGGCGATCAGCTCTCATAACCGGCAAGCAGCTAATCAAGCGGCAACTGATAGTCAGCAAAGTAGTCAAATAAGCAATAATTCAAGCAGTATTAGCGATTTAACAAAAGATAATCAACATCTCGCTAACCAAGTTGCAGAACTTAAAGGGGCAACCCAACAATATCAAAAAGACCACGATCAACAAGCATTAGAAAGTCGACTTGATAAGATTCAAAGTCAAACTCAAGACTTGCAAAATCAAGTCCAAAGTAACAATGTGAAGCAAGATTTAAACCAAGTTAATGAAACTGTTAATGAAGTACGGGAAAACCCAGATAATGGGACGAAAATTGTCAACAATCTAAAGAATAAGGGCGACTTTCAAGAAATCTGGGGAAATATTAGCCAAGAAGTCCAGAAATGGTTAGATGAGTTTGCTAATTAGTGAGTTTGACAGCAACAAGATAGACCCTTAAAATGGTAATAATAATTAGCGAGATTTCCCGTTAAGTTGTTAGGGATGAGGGAAAGGCTCAAGTAAATGCTGGATCCTTCCTTAGATTAGCGGAGGGTCTTATTCTTTTGAAAGATTTTAAATTAATTAAGGAAGTGACATGATGGCTCATGAGATCTTAGACGGCTCAAGTATGCAACGTGCATTGACCCGGATTACTTATGAGATTATCGAACAAAATAAGGGTGTCGATAACTTAGTATTTGTTGGAATTAAGACGCGAGGGGTATATTTAGCAAAGCGCCTCGCCAAGCGACTAAATCAGTTGGAAAATGTAGAAATGCCTGTGGCAGCACTTGACGTCTCTCTTTATCGCGATGACCGTCATGTACCAGACTATACTCAAGAACCAACCGTAAAAACTGATCAATTAGATATTGATATTACTAATAAACACGTTATTTTGGTTGATGATGTGCTCTTCACTGGACGGACAGTTCGGGCGGCTTTAGATGCCTTAATGGATACGGGACGGCCAAACCGAATTTCATTAGCGGTCCTTGTCGATCGGGGACACCGTGAATTACCAATTCGGCCAGATTTTGTTGGAAAGAATATCCCAACAGCAATGAATGAAACCGTTCATGTAGCAGTTGAAGAATATGATGGCCATGAAGATGTAACAATTGAACATAATTAAAAAGCTCAAGACAGAAATGCCTGTGAGCTTCCCACAAGTAACAATAGGCCTCCAACGTTCATCCTTTACTGGACGTTGGAGGCCTATTGGCGTCTTGCGCTGTTTATTTTAATGGATACAGCTTGACTCATGCTCCACAGCCTTTTATCTTATCTTCCGCCACCAATCCACTGTTGAATGCTCATTAAATACTCGGGTACCAAACTTTTTTTGAAACCACCGGACCTGTTTGGGGGTAAATCCTCGGAAGACTAATGGTAAGTTTTTCCAATGAGAATAGAGAGCATAGAGAAGGAGGATGTATTGTTCCTTGCTAATATCATCTACTGGAATCTCACTAACCATGGTCATCGAAATCCCTGTCCCCAGTGCAGGAAATGTATCAAGACTAATTTTGTAGATTGGGTTGTTACTGATGTTGGTGGTAAATACGATTAATGCTTGTTTTTGTCGCGGATGATAAACTTTTTCGATCCGCTTATTGATCTTGTGAACTTGGCGTTTAGTTGGGTTAAGAATTATATTTCGCATATAAAAGCCTCTAATCGAACGTCTGTTTAGGAGATAGTATATCATACTTAGGAACAGAATAAATCATGTAAAATTTCTTTATTGATGTAATTTTGCCAATTCTTTTCGTTGGAATTACACTATTCTTATTAATGCGGTATGATTGGATTAGTGAGTTTAGCATTAATCGTGCAGGCCATCTGATGCCAAAATGGTTTGCAATTTTTAGAATGGTCTTTGGTTTTGTGATTTTACTGTTAATTTTATTCTGGTTAACGTGGCATGAGCGAGCCAAAAAACTAGAGGAATAGAAAAACGCTCAATGATTGCACAAGTCATTGAGCGATTATTTTAGGGAATAGTAGTAGCTGATATCGCACATTATCTGCTACTAGTAAAATGTTAAGTCTGATTGAGGCGAATAACTAAAAACAACTATTGGCACCACCCTAGAAGAAAGAACAATTTAACTTTGGGAGTTTATTAGGATTTTTGTCCTTATTAAAATGAGAAAAAGTTAAGGACATTCTAGAAGTCATTAAGTAATAAAATTGATCTCTTCACAAATTGCTTTTGATGTTAAAGCTTCAATTCGTTGATATTTTACCAAGTAATTTATCAATAGTTAATAGTTTTACGAGATTATGCACTCACTGTGTACAAGTGATACCAAGAATATACTTTGTTCTAACAAGGGTGTTATTTTGCTATATTTTTACTAATCGTTTATATTAAGATAATATAGTTTGGAGTTTATATAGGAGAAAAAAGATGGATATTCGTAAAATTAATACGTTAAATAGAATTAAGGAAGGATTTATTACTGTTTTAGATACTAAAAAGTTATCAGAATGTACTACTAATGATATTGTAAATAGCGCTGAAATTAGTAAGAAAACTTTCTACAATTATTACCAAAATAAACAGGACCTTCTTCATGAAATTGAAAATGATCTATTGGAAGGACTGAAAGAAGCTCTCGTAATTGATCGGGAAGAGCTAAAAGATGTTAAGCATTTACCAGGTGCAGACGAAATTAAGGAATTAGCAGAAGTTGCTTTTAATCAGACTTTAGCTTTTTGTAATGAGAACAAGCATGCATTGTCAAATTTACTTTCCTCAAATGGGGACATGCAGTTTTATCAAATGATTGTTGAAGTAGCAAATGCAGAATTTGATGCGCGAGTTCCATATTTATTTGGTGATATAGACATTAAAGAAACTAATGTGAAATCGCCATTGCCGTTTTCATTTATTAAAACCCTCTATATCAATACAATTGTTAATTTGTTAATGCTTTGGGGTGCCGCACCAGATGCTTTGAGTATTAACGAAATTAAGTCAATTGCAGGCTTGATTCAAACAAAATCACCAGTTGAATTGATTCGAATTTATAAATTATATTTAAACTAGAAAATGAGGAGCCCAAAATTTTCGGCTCTACGTCAAGTAGTGTTGATACGCAAATATGAATTTTCGCCAATTAAATTGGTCTAGTTAGAATCGTCATTCGTGGCGGTTCTTTTTAGTTAGTTTGAATTTGGTGGCCAATAATTAAATAAATCCGCGTTTTAAATGCCGTAAAGTAACGATAACCACAGGCAACTCGTTTAATAGTTTTAATTCGATTATTAATCCCTTCGGTTCGACCATTTGAGAACTTCGTCTCAAAGCCACGCTTAATTCCCTCTTTATAGCGCGCTAAAACTTGACAACGGTGGATTGTATAATGGCTGACACTGTCTGGCCGGAGTTTAAGTAATTGAAAGAAAGTTGTAAAATCACGTTGATTGTAAGCACGCTTCAAGGATTGAATAAAATTATAGGTGGCTCTTAACTCTTGGTCATACGCTAACATTAAGTCTAAGATCATAATGGAATTAACAACGCGATTAAAATACCGTCCTTCGTAATAAACTTTTGTACTTAAATTTTCCCGATCTTGAAGAAATAGCCGCCAATAACGTTTAAGGCGCCGAGCTTGTTTCTGCTCCGCAGAATCACCTTTTCGCAAACGATTGAAGACATGAATTCGCACATGATTCATCGTATCATTAAGGTGTTTGGCAATATGAAAGCGATCATAGATGATTTGAGCACAAGGAAAAACGGTTTTAACTAGTTGATCATAAGCAGCGTTCATATCCATTACCAGATATTTTACCCGGCAACGGGCAGCACGTGTAAACTGTTGATAATGCTTAAATAAACTACGTAATCGCCGATCTTCAAGGAGCTCAAATAAGCAACTCCGATCACCATCAACGGCGATGAAACTCATCTTACCTTTAGCGCTCCGCATTGATTTAAATTCATCAATACATAGTGTTTCCGGTAGATAGTTTAAATTCGGCTTGTATTGATCAGCGAGGTCCAAAAGGACCCGCTGGACCGAAGCTTCACTGATAAACAAATCATGGGCAATATCTTTAATTGTTTGAATTCGCGTTAACCGAAGAATAATTTCACGCCTTAAATCACGACTAATTGTTCGTTGCTTTTCAAAAAGATAACTAGTCGCATTAAATGTTGTATGGCAGTCAGGACATTGAAAACGTTGGGTATTAACAAGCAACATTAATGGTTGAGCCCTAAATTGTCCATATTTGTGTTTAGCTTGATAAAAACCATATTTTAAGATTTGTCCACGATTAATAACGCCACAATTTGGACAAGCACGCGGGATATAAGAAAGGGTACAGGATATTTGTGCCACCCGAACGTTTTTAATTGATTTATATTTAAGCCAATGATGAGGAAAATTTAAATGAGGGTCTGTTAAATTGAGAAGAGTTCTTGTATCATTATCCATGGAGGTTACCTTCTTTACTATGTGATTTGGCGATTTCATTGTATCAGAGGGCATGCCTCTTTTTTAGTTTAAAAACAAAAAATCTGGTATTGGTATAGAAAGTGATATTTCTATATCAACACCAGATATTGTAGAGCCAAATTTTCTCGGTCTCCTCATTTTTTATTAACAAAAATTCTTTTTAAATTAATTGCCCTTCCAATAACGTGCTCGGGTAAGCAATTCCCGTGAACGTTGGTCAGCTGGTCGATAACCCTTAGTAAATAGGTGTCGGAAGTACATCATATTATAGAAAAAGCCAAAGAAAACAGAAGGCCATGGGAATTGGAGCAAGGCATTAAGTCCAAAGAAAAGGGCTACCAAAGCATAATCGAGGGTTAATACAATCATTAAAATGAAATTATAGTAATCCGCGCGAAAAAGTGCTGGCAGTGGCCCGAACCAAAGAGTTGTCCAAGAAAAGCCGACTTTGGCGATTCGGATATCCCCCTGGTCATTAACGATTTTAGCGTAATTTGGTGGGAGGGGGAGATTGTTTAAGTTAAACGGATTTTGGTTATCATTATTGTTATTACCAAATGGGTTTTGCATATCTCGTCCACTTCTTTCTATAAGTAATAATATTAACACATTGAGTGAGGGATAGGAAACGTCTCTATCAGGCTTTCAAGGAATGTTAACAATTATATGGTAAACTCAAAGTGATAACCATGAAAGGGGAAATCAAGGATGTTTTTTTTCCTAAACGATAATATTCAACGAAACAAATCAGGAATTGAGCATGCGCAAATTAAGCGTCTGCATCTGTTTGAAAAATATCATCAACCAGCTAAGATTGTTACTCGGCAATATTCAAATGAATTACACTTGGTAACATCAGAAGCAGGGATTGATGATCGTAACTTTATTAACTTGTTTGATTATTTTCAAGAGGCTTGTGAGGTTCCTCAAAAGAATATTCGGATTAAAGATATTCCAGTTAATCCCCACTGGGAACGCAAGGCTGACGGAATTAATTATAATTATTATCAAAATGGCAAACGTGTACTCTATATTCGCCGGCGCAGTGATACTGATCGGCGAGTAATTAATATTCAATATTTTGACCATTATGGAAAACTACTTAAGGTTAGTTGGTATGATAGCCGCGGTTTTATCTCGGTTGAACAACTTTATGACTGGGATGGAAAAATGGCAACGGAAAATTATTACCGTCCAGATGGAACCTTAGCAATCCAGTTAGCCCACCAGCAGGATAAGCGGGGAAAGGAAATTAAAACTTATCATCTCTTTAATTACCATGGTCATGACTACCAATTTAGTGGATTTGACCAGTTGACCAGGTTCTTCCTCGATGAACTGGTTGCTGATAAACAAATCTGTGGTAAGGGTCCGGTTGGCTTTATCGTTGACCGGGTTTATGAATTAGGCTGGGCGGTCCTGCACATGAAGCACCGTGTCTTTCGGATTCTTCAATTGCATAATGACCATGTCAATAATCCTGACGATATGCTCCATTCTCCCCTTAATTATAACTATGATTGGGGGCTTAAGCACCTCCAAGATTGGGATGGGGTTATTGCCTTAACTCCGCAACAACAAAAAGACCTTCAAGACCGGTTCGGCAAGCTTGGCGTGAAGATATACCGAATTCCCGGTCCGATTGTTCCTGCAGCAGTTATTGATAAGCGTCACGTTCCATTTAAAAAACGAACGAAGAAACAAGTTGTCATGGTCGCTCGCTTGTCTCCGGAAAAACAGCAAGATCATTTATTGAAAGCATGGCCACAAGTACTAGCGGCGGTTCCAGATGCCAAACTCGATTTTTGGGGTTATGCTAATGATGATTTTGATAAGACGCTCAATGAAATTGTAAAAGAGGAAGCGATTAATAGCTCTGTGACTTTCCATGGGTATACGGATGACGTCAATTCGGTTTACGAAGATGCGCAATTGCTTATTTTGCCAAGTCGGGCTGAAGGCTTGCCACTATCTTTAGTGGAGGCCCAGTCCCATGGGTTGCCGATTATTGCTAATGACATAAAATATGGTCCTTCAGATGTCGTTATTGACCAACAGGATGGCATACTGACCAAGAACGGTGATATTGATGGATTAGCTCAAGCGATCATTCGCTTATTGCAAGATCAAGAGCGATTAGCAAAGATGAGTGAAAATGCTTATGCTGATAGTGAACGTTATTCTGAACCAAACGTGATGAAGTTATGGAATGAGTTGGTTGATGATATGAAGGAAAAGGGGGAAGAGTAAAATGTATTTTTTTGTAAATCAATACTTATTAGGTAGTAATTCTAGTGTTGAACACGCCGAATTAAAACGACTAGCCCTATTTAAAAAGCATGGTGGAAAAGCTAAATTGGTAACCCGTGACTTTGACCTCGTTCTCCATGATACAATCAAAAAATTTGGCTTAACTAACGACCAGATTGTTAATATGTATGATTTTTTTGCAAACACGACTGATTATCAAGGTAAAAAGCTCCATACTGAGGATTTACCTTTACCAATTGAATATCAAGTAGGAACTGGAAATAACTATCGCGAAGTAAAAAGCGGTGACCGACTCGTTTGCGAGGTCCACTTTGCGGCTGGAACCATTGGGCAAGTTAGCCATGTTGATTATTTTGATATTGCTGGTAATATGACTCTTCGCCAACAATATGATATTCGTGGATTTAAAGCAGCTGACGAATTCTTTGGTGAGGATGGACAGGAATATTATGCGCGTTATTATCGCCCAGATGGAGAAACGTATCTTGAACGATATTTTGTAAAATCAGTTGAAAATACTCCGATTAATTCGCTGAATGTCTTACGCAATTATCAGGGGCAGGATCGCTTCTTTGATTCTTTAGAAGACCTCTTTATCTTCTTTTTGGATGAATTGAATAAGGCAAATGGTGAGGACAACGTGTTTATTGCTGACCGCCCAGCTGTTGCGATCAAACCGGTTCAATCAATGATGACAAAAGCAAAGAAATTCTTATGGCTTCCGATGAACCAGGTTAACGATGGCCAGGACTTAATAAATGGTCCTTTAAATTCTATGTTGCAAGACCCTGTTACTACGGATGCAAACAAGTGGGATGGCGTAATCGTCATGACTGCTAAACAAGCAGAGATTCTCCAGCAACAAATTCACAATGCTGTACCAATCTATGTAATTAATGGGACTCCCGTTCTTACTAATTATGCGCGAATTTATGAAGCTGATCGGACACCAGGACAGTTGATTTACGTTGGAAGATTAGCAGAAGATAAGCAAACTAGTCAACTAATCAATATGTTTGCGCAGATTCATCATCAAGTGCCTGAAAGTAAGCTGGTTTTCTATGGGTATGGCACTGGGAAAGATATGGATAACTATAAAAAGCAGGTTAAAAGCCTTGAATTAGATGGGGCAATTGAGTTTGCCGGTTATCAGGTATCGTTAGATGAAGCGTATGATCAAGCTCAAATGTTTGTCGATGCAAGTCGAATCGATGCACAACCCTTAGCGATGGGCGAGGCCTTAAACCATGGGGTACCAGTTGTTTCTTATGATTACCTTTATGGACCACGTGAAATGGTAATTTCAGGTCAAAATGGCGAGATCGTTCCTTTAAATAACCAGGGACAGTTCATTCAAACCGTCGTCAAATTATTACAAGACCAAGATAAACTGCAAAGCTTGAGTACTGGTGCCTATGACAATCTAGATGAATTGGCAGAAGAAAAAATTTGGAAGCAATGGCAACAACTATCAGCTATTTAGTTAAAATTGGTTATAATATATTCAGAAGACGAAAAGCAGAAAATAATCAAATTTTTTTGAAGCCTTTGGTCGTTATCTATTGATAATTTAAAGACGGAAAATGAGGGCGGAATGATGGATAATTATCAAGCAATGAATTTTTACTATGGACTTCTTAATTTGCATGCTGGTTTCTTTAAGGCTGACTTATGCGAAATACTAATGACGATCGCACAAAGTATCCCTGATAAAAATCAACAATCAGCAACGGCATACCATACTGTAGAAGAGACTTTAAGCCAAGACCACAAGCAATTGAGTCGTGATCAAATTGCATTTGGGTCATTTTATGAAGATGGTCATATTTTACATAATGTCAAAATTAATACCCAATCAGACTTTTTCCTCGATCCGACCCGGGAAGATACTGTCAAGTGGCATGTTAGTTTTACAGTTGCTAAAGATGTCCGGCCAGCTGATCAATTTACAGTTCAGCTGTCACCAAATTTGATGGTTACGCCTAATGGTCATCCTGAAAAGCCAATTCCTGATTTTAGTGATCAAAATGGGACTGTTATTGCGATGGGGGCTTATGACCGTGATAAGCACGAACTTGTCTATACTTTTACGAATTATGTAACCGAGCATCGACAAATAATTGGTGAATTAAAGGGAGAGCTGGCAATTGATCCCCTCACAACTCCAGAGAACAAATTTGGCTTGAAATGTTTTATAAGTGTTGATGATTATCGAAAAGACTTTACTATTGATATCGACTATCCAGATCTTGCTAACGACATGTTTCTCGGGATTTCTAGCCGGATGATGCATTTTGATAAGGATCAGCAGCTTTTTGAGGACATTATCTATGTTAATCCACCACAAAAAGACCTTAATCATGCCTATATTGTTTTTAATACGAGTGATCTAGTGGAAGAATTATCTAATGCCATCGTCAAACCGTCGACAATGCGGATTGAGATTTATCGTAATTCACGGGGATTAAAATTACCTCAATCATATGGGGTAAACCTTCAGCGACTACGGGATATTACTAATCGATTCCCGGTAGTGGAAGGCGATCACCTTGTCGAGACACCTTATACAATGTCCTTTGCTGATAACAAGATGCGTTTGAATTTTGGCGCCGATCACACTAATGATTCCTATATTATTAGGGTAATTGGTCAATATAATGCTGAACTTGATGGAACGGTACGCTTGCGAGCTCGCTTGTTTGGAATGGATCAGCAAAATGTTTATATGAGTAATTCTACGGCTGCAACAGCCACTGGAACTTCGATGGTCGCAAGTGGTCATGCCATTTCTAAAGAGAAGTTAGGGGAGAAGGTAGTAAATACAACAGAAGACGTGAAACAAGAAGACCATTTTGGCGACGTGGAAGAGCCTCTTGAATCATCGGTCATCGAAGAAATGGATATTCCAATTGCTTCTGATAGTCAGGAACAGTTTTCTGGTTCTCAAGGGGAAGAAGAGGAAACACCGATCAAAGAAAAGTTGGAGGATATCCCGATTAATGATGTTGATGAGGAAAAGCAAGTTGAACCCCAAGAAGATTTCGCGCAAAGTGCAGTTTCAGGCGATGAAACAGCCGTTGAAGAAGAATCTGACTCATCAGCTTATATAATCTCATTTGATTCAGATGATGAAGAAGAGTCGACTGTTGCTGCTGAACAAGAAGAAAATCAGGCGGAAGCTTCTGCGGTCAGTGCAGCAGTTGGTGGGGATGAATTATCAATCTCCTTTGACATCACTCCGCAAGCAACACCAGCAGAATCGACTCAGGCATTATCTGAAGAATCCGCCGCACCTGAGCCTGCTGTTGAAATTAAAGTTAGTGAAGAGGAGACAAGTCCAGCATCATTACCAATGCTGGGACGACGGCCACCACGTCGACATAGTCGTTTTCAAAAGCCAACACGGTCGAGTCATTCATTGCGTCATTTGCGGAGACGTTAATAAAAAAATAAAGCGTCAGGAGAGATTGTCCTGGCGCTTTATTTTTTACTAAAATGTAATCGTTTCCATAAAGTGCTTGCAATTAAAAATGTAGGTGTTAATATTTAATTGAAGCGAAGTAAACGTTTACATTGATGATTTAAATGAGAATTATAGTAGTTTTATGGAGAGAGGTTTTATTTTATGGAAAACAATCATTGGTGGAATAAATCGGTTGTTTATCAAATTTATCCAAAAAGTTTTCAAGATACCAATCATGATGGTGTCGGTGACCTTCGTGGAATAATTGAGCGCCTTGATTACATTAAAAAATTAGGTGTTGATGTCATTTGGCTAAACCCCATTTATGAATCTCCGCAAGTTGATAATGGTTATGATATTAGTAACTATGAAGCAATTAACCCAACTCTTGGCAACATGGATGATTTTCAAGAATTGATTGATGGCGTTCATGAACGTGGAATGAAATTGGTCATGGACTTAGTTGTTAACCATACTTCTGATCAACATGACTGGTTTAAAGAATCACGTAAGGGCAAAGACAATCTATACCGTGATTATTATATTTGGCGTGACGGTAAGGATGGTGAAGAGCCAAATAATTGGGGATCGTATTTCTCTGGAGCTGCTTGGAAATATGATGATGAATCCGGCCAATATTACCTCCATCTTTTTGCTCCAGAGCAACCAGATTTAAATTGGGAAAATCCGAAAGTTCGGCACTCTGTTTATGACATGATGAACTGGTGGGCTGCCAAGGGTGTCGATGGTTTTCGGATGGACGTTATTAACCTAATTTCTAAGCCGGATGGATTGCCAGATGCTAATAAGAACGAAGATGAGAAATACGCCAATGTTGAACCATTAGTATCAAATGGTCACCGTATTCATGAATTCTTACAAGAAATGAATAAGAATGTTATGAGTAAGCATAAGATGGTGACAGTTGGTGAAACACCGGGCGCTACACCGGAAGATGCCGAGAAGTATGCCAGCCTTGATAATAAAGAATTAAATATGATTTTCCAATTTGAACACATGGGCCTTGATAGTAACCCTAATCCAGTTCTTGGTAAGTGGGATGATCGCAAGACAAGCCTTAAAGATTTGCGGGCAAACTTAACGAAGTGGCAAGAAAAATTGTATGGCAAGGCTTGGAACTCCCTTTATTGGAACAACCATGACCAGCCACGGGTTGTATCACGGTTTGGTAATGACCAGGCCGAAGATTATCGAGTTAAATCTGCCAAGATGTTAGCAACCATGACCCATATGATGCAAGGAACGCCATACATTTATGAAGGGGAAGAAATTGGCATGACTAATGCCTATTTCCCAAAGCTTGAAGATTACGTCGACCTTGAATCGATTAATGCCTACCACCAACTTGTTGATGACCAACATTTGCTTGATGGCGAGACGATGATGAAGTATATTGCGATTCATTCACGTGATAATGCGCGGACACCAATGCAATGGGATGACAGCGAGTATGCAGGCTTTTCCGACCATACCCCATGGGAAAAAGTTAATCCAAATTACAAGCAGATTAATGTCAAAAACACATTAGCTGATAAAAATTCAATTTTCTATTACTATCAAAAATTGATTGAACTACGACACACAATGCCGGTAATTACTAATGGAAAGTATGCGTTAGTTCCTGGTAATGAAGATGATGAACAGGTCTTTGCATATACACGCCAAGATGATGACACTACTTTGTTGATAATCTTGAACTATACTGATGAGACTGTTAACCGCCATTATAATGTGCCAGCTGATGCGAAGTTACTAATTAGTAATTATGAGGATGATCAAAATGATACTATCCGGCCATACGAAGCTAAGGTTTATCAATACTAGAGTGGGGATGAATAATCATGGATAAATCACTTTCGAATTCGAAACAAAAAGTTGAAACGAAGCAGGTTGATCTGGATACAGGGATGCCAGACTTGCCCAAAAAAGAGCTATTTGCGATTACATTTGCTTTTCTGGGAATAAACATGGCTTTCTCACTGCAGAGTTCTCAGATGAGTCGGATTTGTCAAACGATTGGGGCAAATCCTAACAACCTAGGTTTCTTCTTCATTTTTCCACCATTAATGGGGATGATTGTACAACCGATTATGGGGAAGATGTCAGATCGAACCTGGAATCGCTTTGGTCGCCGGTTGCCCTACCTATTATTTGGGACACCGATTGCGGCATTAGTTTTGATCATGTTACCATTCTCCGGTTCCCTTGGTTTCGGCTATGGTTCAATGGCTGCGATGATTTATGCTGCGACGGCGGTATGTTTGATGGACTTATTTAGTAATATTTGTATGCAGCCATCACGGATGATTGTTGGTGACATGGTTAATAACAAGCAGAAGAATTTTGCTTGGTCATGGCAACAAGTCTTTTCCAATGGTGGGGGGATTTTAGCAACGATCTTACCATTTATCTTTACGATGTTTGGGATGTCTAATACTGCTAAACGAGGAGTAGTGCCAAATACAGTTATTTGGTCATACCTTTGTGCTGCTGCGGTTCTCCTGTTCACTGGATTATGGACAGTCTTCAATGTTAAGGAATATGATCCAGAAACATATGCAAAATACCACCACATTGATCCAGAAGAGCAAAATAAGTCAGTCAGCCTTTGGAAATTGATCAAAACTGCACCTCGCGCTTTCTGGGAAATTAACCTAGTTCAATTATTTAGCTGGTTTGCGATCATGTATGTTTGGACTTATACTACTGGGACTTGTGCTCGTAATATTTGGCATACTTCTGATGTAACTTCTGCTGGCTATCAAGCTGCTGGTAACTGGTACGGGATTTTAACTGCTGTTTATAGTATTGCTGGTATTGTTTGGGGATTGATTTATGCCCATGCCAAGGCCGGTTCACGGAAGAAGTGGTACACATTTGGAATGATCGTTGGTGGTTTAGGATTAATCTGGATGACCTTTGTAACAACTAAGACTACTTCGATTATTGCAATGATCATGTTTGGAATTGGTAACTTTAGTATCAACACAATTCCATTTACCCTCCTTACCTCATCTTTGAATGGTAAAAATGAAGGGGCCTATCTTGGCCTCTTCAATGTTGGTATCTGTGTACCACAAATTATCGCTTCATTATGCAGCTTCTTCCTCTTTCCGCTTGTTGGTCACAATCAACCAATGATGCTTTTGCTTGGTGGAATCTCCCTTCTTATCGGGGCGTTTGCAGTGCAAGCAATCCATGAAGGGGTAACTGTTAAAGAAGCATAACACTAATTAAATCTCTCCTTAATCTAAAATAGTTAAAATAAAAGGGAGCGAGATAGAAGTTACTTGTGACTTCGTTTTTCGACGCGAAGCTTGCCTCTAGGAGCCCCCCTTAAACAATAATAGGCCTCAAATGTTCGGGTTTTGTCGAGCGTTAGAGGCCTATTGTTGTACTGCGCTTGGCATGGATATTAGTTAGAATGTGAAAGTAGTAGTAAGAGGAGCCGCTGTAAGGGTGATCTAAGGCAAAGTATTGTATTGATGAATAAGAGAAAATAGGGTACCTAGAAACAGTGGAAGAAAGTCAAAGTTACTAACTTGAAAAGTTAGATATTATATCATGACGCGTATAAATTTGCTAGTACTTGAAAAGAATATTAGCAGGATATATAGTAAGCTACTAACTTACTCACTTAAAAATGGAAAACTAGAGCAACTTGGACATATTCGTAAGTCCAAGTTGCTCTAGTCAATTTAAAAGTGATTAAATTGTTGAACCGCTGTATACAGAACTATGAGTCCGGTGGAGTGAGCGGTTGATAATTAAGCTTGGTAAGTTTCCTTGATAAAGAGAACTGAAATTGCACCTAAGAGGGCAGAAATACCAGTAACAAGCATCATGTTGACTTGGGAACTACCAAGTAATGGGAAGAGACCAAAACTAAGTAGGGAGGCAACCATTTGGGGTACACAGATTGAACCGTTGAATAGGCCAAGGTAGGTCCCCATGTGTTTACCAGACAAGGCATTTGTAACCATTGTTAATGGGTAGGTGTTCATTGAAGCCCAAGCAATTCCGATCAAAACGAAGGAGAAGATAAGGGCGTTTTGTGAATGGATAAAGAAGATCGATGTGTATCCAATAGCTCCGAGTAAAAGACTGAAGGCATAGCCGGCTTTATGACGGTTATTAGGAACTTTGGCCAGAACATATGACCATACAACTGCCGCAATTGATTGAACAGCGGTCATAACACCGTACCAGTTACCAGCAGCTTGGTAGGCAGCTGAAGAAGCATCAGTTGTTAACCAAACATTCTTAGCGATGGCTCCAACAGCATAAGTTGAAAGGTATTGGAAAGAGAACCAGCAGAAGAATTGGACTAATGCGACATTCCAAAATACCCGTGGAGCGTGCTTTAAGAGAGTGAACCAGTTTCCACCTTTTTTATTATCTTCTTCTGAAATGCCATGGTAACGAGCATAAGTTGCGGGATCATATTCGTGAACCCGGAAGATAGTAAAGAGACAGGTGATGACTAAAATAACAGCTCCAACGTAGAACGAAATTACAACTGATTGGGGAACGACACCCTTTTTAGCAGTATTTGATACACCCCACCACGTTAAAAGAAATGGGAAAATGGCTGCTAAAACGGCACCGGTATTACAAATTAAACTTTGAATCCCGTATGCATAACTCTTTTGGTCATCATTAACCATGTCACCAACCATCATCTTAAATGGCTGCATTGCCATATTTGATGAAAGATCAAGGAAGGCAACGGTAATAGCCCCAAACCAGAGGGCTGCTAATGAACCGTATCCAAATCCAAAACTTCCTGAATTAGGTAGTAAAATCATAACGATAACGGCAATGACCATCCCGATTAACAGGTAGGGAAGACGCCGGCCACCAAGTTTTGGCGCCCATGTCCGGTCAGAGTAATAACCAATGATTGGTTGCACGATCAATCCTGCAAGGGGTGGTAGTAAGAAGAACCATCCTAAATTATTAGGATTCGCACCAATTGTTTGGAAAATCCGGCTCATTTGCGAACCTTGTAACGTAAAGGCGATTTGAACACCAAGGAAACCAAAGTTAATCATCCAGATAGTACTCTTTGGTAAGATTGGTAATCCACTCGTCGAAGTTTCTTGGTCTTGGTTAAGTACCACAGACTCATCTTGACTCATGAAAAACAACTCCTAACGAAAAATATATAAAATAATTGCAGTTCGAGCTGATGTAAGCTCTTACATGATTAATATAACAAACTTATTCTTCTTGCGCAACCGCTTGCAAAAAAAGAAGAATAAAAAAGTCGTGATCTGTTTCAATGAAAAGATCGCGACTTTTTAATGTCCTAATGATTTCTTGCCTAGGAGTCTTACGCTATTTCGCGGTGTGATATGAACTGGAATAAATTGTGAGTCATCATCCTTCAATAGACTCCTAACCGCGATGAGTCCCATTTGATAAAAGTCCTGAGTTACGCTTGTAATAGTTGGGATGGTAATGTCACAGAGAAAGGTTCCATCGATACTAATAAATGACAGGTCTTTTGGAATATCAAGGCCCAGTAAATGAGCCTCTCTGATCATTCCCACGGCCACCATATCACTAGCTGTGATGACCGCGTCAAGATTCTTATTTATTAATGTTTTGAGCATATTTTGTTGAGGACCAAAACTGTAATCCCCATATTCAATCCATTCCATATGAAGGATTAATCCATGTTCAGTCATTGCCCGTTGGTAGCCGTGAAGTCGTTGCTTTCCGGTTGAAGAATGATCAATGCCGGCTAACCCAATCCGTGAGTGTCCACGTTCAATTAAATAACTAGTGGCTGAATAACCAATTTCCTCGTTATTTGAACTTGTAAATTTAAATCCAATATATCGGGGATCATCTTCGTCATAGACCGATACTAACCGACAAGGGGTATTGCTTTCTTGTAAGGTGCGGGCTGCTTGTTCATCAAGGGAGGTTGCGACTAGCAGAATGCCGGCAACGTGTCGTTCGAGGGCAACGCTAATTGCTTGATTAAGCAGTCGGGCGTTATGGTTCCCGGCGTAAAGAATAAACATCTGGTAACCAGCTTTATCTGTCTCTGCTTGAATAGCAGCGATGATATCATTTGAAAAATTTGTTTGAGTATTATTTAAGATAACAGCGATTAACATACTGCTATTGGCAGCTAATTCAGCTGCTGCAAGGTTTTTCTTGTATCCTAGTTCTTTAGCGATTGCTTCAATCTTAGCCGCAGTTTCGGGACGGTAGGATTTCGCCTTTTTGGATAAAACGCGAGAAACAGTGGCCGTTGAAACATGGGCCCGTTGAGCAATATCTTTAATTGTTGGCTTCATAGACGGGCTTCCTTTATTATTTTCTTATTAAATCTATTATAATGAAATTATGATTTTTTGTAAACGTTTTCAAAAAAGGTGCTTGATAATTATTTAAAACAAAAATAGACCGAAAGAAAATTTTGTTTTCTCTCAGCCTCAACTACTTTTATGAACAATAGTAAGATGACGTGGAACTAGCTTCGCGTCGCTACAAGGCTCGACTCTAAGTGTGAACGATAATCGGCCCATGTTGTGCTAATCATCGTCCTAGCTTAGCCGACCGCCTTGTCGAGGAGGTTATTCCCACTTCTCTACATAACTATTCCTTATTTCCGTTTCGCAATGATAATTTCACGACTGCTTCACAGCGAGCTGTTTGGGGCATCATATCAATTGGTTGAATGTAGTCAACATGATAGACGCTAGTTAACCGCCGTAAGTTGCGAGCGAGAGAAGCCATGCCACATGAGACGTAGGCAAACTTTCGCGGCTTAACTTTTAAGATTTGCTTGATTAATTGGTCATCTAATCCGGTTCGTGGAGGGTCAACAACAAGGGCATCAAAGTTGAGTCCTTCTTTTTGCCAGCGGGGAAGAACTTCTTCTGCTTTGCCGACTTCATATTTAGCGTTAGTAATATTATTTAACTTGGCATTTTCGTTAGCATCGGCGACCGCTTCGGGGATGATTTCCATTCCGCGAACAGCTTTTACCCGCGATGCAAGGGAAAGACCGATTGTCCCGATCCCGGCGTATGCATCAATTAAGGTATCATCCTTGTCTAGTTCAAGGGCCTTAGAAGCTTCTTCGTACAATACCTCTGTTTGTTCGGGATTTAGCTGGAGGAATGACCGCGCTGAGAGTTTAAAATCAAGTCCCATCAAGCTTTCAAGGATTGAATCTTTGCCAGCAAGGTGGATCATTTTATCACCCCAGACTAAGGGTGTATCACCAGGGTTAACGTTTTGCATAACTGAAACAACTGCTGGTAATTCTTTTTCAATGCGTTCAAGCAAGTCGCGTTTGTGAGGAAGCTTAGCAGAATTAGTAATGAAAGTTAATTGAACTTCCCCAGTTGACCATGATTCCCGGACGGCTAAGGTCTTGATGATGCCGCTATTGTGTTTTTCATCATAAACTGGGATTTGCAAGTCTTCGATCATCTTCGTAACGGCTCGGACTGTCTCCATTGTCCGGGGCATTTGAACAGCACAAGTCTCCATATCAACGAGGGTATGACTGTTTGGCTGGTAAAGACCGGCTGATACTTTGCCATTGACCATTCGGATTTGAAACTGGGCCTTGTTACGGTAACCATATTCTTCAGGAGCTGCAATAGTTGGACGAACATCATAATTACGGAAGCCGTATGGTTGAAATTTTTCAAGACTATCGATGATTACTTGCCGTTTAAATTTTAATTGTTGTTGGTAAGCGAGGTTTTCAAGTTCAAAACCACCAGCGATATCAGCATACTCATCTCGTGGTGTAACCCGATCCCGACTCTTTTTCCGGATGCGGTGAATTTTAGCTTCAAGATAGCGTGGGAGAACGCGCGTAACTTCCGCGACTACGACTTCATTTGGCAGGGCACCGGGGACAAAACATACCTTGTGCTTATAGTAGCCGATTCCGTGCCCGTTAACGCCTAGACGACGAATTGTGAGCGGGAAACGTTTCCCGACCCATACATCAACATCTTGTTCATGCTGTTTAGTTTGTGACATATTATTTCTCCGTTCTATTAATTCAATGTGTTGACTATTTTAGCACATCTCCAAATATTACTGGACAAATATGTCGGGGGATGAAGAAACACGTAATCAATTTTCAGAATGCTAACTTAGCCAAGCTTATAATCAATTGTTATGGAAATGGTCAATTAAGTGTGCATATTACTAATAATATGTTTTTTGATTGAGTAAAATATAGTAGAATAACAATGTGAAATGTTGCATAAATAACTTAAAGGAAGTGACACGTTTGAAAATTGCTGCAATTGCCGGGTCAAATGCTAATCATTCATACAACCGGATGTTATTAGAGTTTATTGCCCGTCATTTTAGTAATGATGATATTGATGTGATTGATATTCGTCAAGTGCCAATGTTTAATGAAAATTATAAAGGAAAGATTCCTGAGGTTGTTGCTGATATTGATCGTCGTGTTTCAAGCGCCGATGCTGTTATTATTGCTAGCCCCGAATACAACCACTCTGTTACCTCTGCTTTAAAGAGTGTAATTGAATGGCTTTCCTATGAAGTTCACCCATTAGAAAATAAGCCGGTCATGATCATCGGGGCTTCTACCCATGACCAAGGCTCATCTCGTTCCCAAGTTCAATTACGAGATATTTTGATCTCGCCAGGTGTTAATGCTTATATTTTCCAAAACGAAGAGTTCTTTATGAGTGATGCTGCTCATATCATTGATAAAGATGGTGACATTGCTAATGAAACGACTATTCATTTCTTAGAAAAATGTATGCGCGAATTCAAACGTTACGCCAAGGCAATCAATCGTATGGTTGCTGAAAAGAAGGAGGCGAACAAGTAATGAAAATCCTTGCTTTAGTCGGAACTAATGCCAATTTTTCATATAATCGGATTTTGCTTAAATACATGAAAAAGCACTTCCGTCAAATGGCTGATATTGAGATCGCTGAAATTAGCCAATTGCCACCATTTAGCGTTGATACCCCTCTTTCTGAACAAACAGAGGTATGGAAGTTAAAGCAAAAGGTTAAAGCTGCTGATGGAGTTATCTTCTCTACTCCTGAATATGATCATGGTATTCCTGCTGCCTTAAAGAGTACGGTTGAATGGCTTTCTTACAAGACCGATGTGTTAAAGCACAAGCCGGTTATGGTTGTCGGTGTATCCTATGGACGCCAAGCTTCTGCAAGATCTCAAGTTCAAATGCGTCAGATTTTGGTTTCTCCTGATTGTGATGCTAACTTGTTGCCAGGTAATGAAGTTTTGATTGGTAATGCTAGTCATTCCTTCTCGAAAGATGGTCGATTAATTAATGCGGAAGCACGTGATAACCTTGAAAACTGCTTTACTCATTTTGTGGAATACATTCAAATCTTTGAAAATGTAAATAAGGAGGGACTGGATATGTCCATTAAACAACCAACGATCAGTGAAGCTTATATTAACTTCCCTACTGGTCGGTTGACATTAAAAGAAGTTCAACAAATCTTCAGTACAATCCCATTTGAAATTGACTTAATCGACAGTACTGACCATTTCGCATGGTTCTCTGACAAGCCAAATCGGGAACATGTTCGGAATGTAGCTTCTCTTGGGGAAACTGTTCAAGAATGTCATCCACCGTTAGCTGTTCCGGCTGTTATGAAGATTATTAACAGTTTCCGAGATGGTGAAAAAGACGTTGTTACTCGTCCATTATGGATGAATGGTCACCGTTCATTGATCCAATACTACGCTTTACGTGATGTTAATGGTCATTACCTTGGAACCATTGAATTTACTGGTAATGTGGAATATATTCTTAACCTCTTTGAAAATGGTGCATGGAGTACTGATGGTAACACTGGTGCATCTAAGCATGAAGAGGCTAATGATAACAGTGAAGAAGCTGACAGTGTTGATGCATCAACTGGTGCTTCAGAATCAAGCGATGATGATAACACTGACAATGATAGTGAAGTGGTTGCGACCCCAGCACCAGCAGCAAACGATGATACTGATGCGGACGCTACAACTGGCGCATCCGATGCAGGCAGCGTAGACGCAAATGATGATGAGGCAGATGCTACAACAGGTGCATCCGAAAACTAGTTATGAATAATGAATTGATGGCGCAGCGGCATGTGATGACTCATCACGCTCTCGGAACTCGCATAAATTTAACGATTTTTGGCAATAAATATTTTTCATTGTTAAAGAAATCCATGGACCTAATTGACCGCTATGAGGACCAATTAACGGTTAACCGTAATGAATCAGAAGTAATGTCGGTAAATCATGGTGCGGGGAAAACTCCGAAAATGGTATCGCCAACTACTTTTGACCTCATTGAGCTGGCAGTGAAATATAGTCGGGAAAACTTTGGCTTTAACGCTTTGATTGGCCCGTTAGTAAAATTATGGAAAATTGGTTTTGCAGGAGCACACGTGCCAAGTGATGCTGAGATCAAAGAGCGGTTAAAGTTGATCGACCCTTATAAAGTATTGCTGAACCGAGACGCACGGACGGTATATTTAGAAGAGCCGGGGATGGAATTAGACCTTGGCGGAATTGCGAAGGGCTATATTGCGGATCGTATTCGTGATCTTTGGATTGAAGCTGGAGTTCCCGCGGGAATTATCGACTTAGGGGGAAACCTCTTATTTGTTGGTAAGTCGCCACGGCGGGATGATGGACAGTGGATCATCGGTGTGCAGGATCCGCAATTACATCGTGGTGAAAATCTGGCAACTGTTCGCGAGCCTGCTTGTTCGGCCGTTACATCTGGGATTTATGAACGATTTTTGATCAAAAATGGTCGTCGTTATCACCATTTACTAGATCCACGAACAGGATACCCGTTAGAGACTGATTTGAGCAGCGTGACTGTTTTTACTAATCAATCGGTAATGGGTGAAATTGAGGCTAAGCGACTTTTCTTTAATGGCGAACCACTCGCGGACTGGGAAGCACGTCCTGGCAACCGTGGCGCTATCTTTATTCATAATGATGAATCAATGGTAAATGTTGGTTTTGAATAAAATTTAATTTCATTTAAGCGTGACTAAGTGAGATACTTAGTCACGCTTTTTGTTTAACATATGATTAGTTTATAAAATGCTTTTAAGATCTGTATATCCATCTCACCTTAATCCTTTCATAGATCTTCGCGAGGTATGTCAATTTAAAAACGCATATAATTAACAGCATTACATTAATTGATAACGATATTTATGTCATGTTATTAGGAGGAGTTAAGCGATGGTATCAAATGGTGTAGCTTTAGTTCTTATAGGTTTCACATTTATTTATGGAAATGAATGCTTCTGTGGATACAATTATGGAAGCAAATTAATGGGCTGCTGATCAAACCGCTGAATCGACATAAATGAGTAATGATGCTACCAAGAAGATCAGTGCATTAGCTAGTTTGAGGCTTTTAACATCTTTAGTTACGAAAGCCATGCCGTTAGCTGACTTAACTAATTCTGACGTCATCGCTTTAATAACACATTTCTCGACTAAATCTTCATGAAGTTCAACAATTAAACCGCATGATACTTTTTATGGCCTTAATATAAATATTTTTTTGAAGTTCTTGTTTTTGTGGACCACTAAGGTTGGGATTTTATTATAGGTGTTAATAATTTAAAAAATATAAAAAAGGAAGTAGGATTAATAGTGGTAATGATTTATGTATTAGTATGATATTTTTGGGGAGGAGCAAATTATGTTGTCAAAGAATAATCGAAAAGAACAACTTTTTAAGCAAGAACCTAAGAAACAACGGTTTACAATTAAGAAACTGACAATCGGTGTCGCTTCGGTATTAATCGGTTTTACGTTTATGGGAATAAACGCTTCTGCAGATGCGGCAACAGAGACTCATAGTAATACTGCTGATCAAGAAGCGATTCAAACAAATATCAATCCAGATTCAACGGTTCTGAATAATGAGCAAACTAATCTATCTAACTTGCCCACTAAAGCTAACCCAGTTACTAATGACAGTACAAATAATGTGATGCCAAATGATACTGGTAAGCAAAACTTGGCAACCAATCAGGAAACTGGTCAAAATGAAAGTGCGCAAAATACAACTACAATGGCTGTGCAAACTAACGGAGTACAATCAGTTAGTGATTATTCGCAATTCTTGAATGCATTACAGAGTGCCAATGTAAGCACAATTAAGTTAAATCAAAATATTGATTTCAGTAATGCTAATTTAAATAATGATAACTATCAGGACATAAACAACTATGGGATTGCTCGTACAGTAACAATTGATGGGCAAAATCAATATGCTTTAAATATGGGGAATAACTACATTGATCTTGACAGTAATACTTACTATGAACCAAATGCAAGTAATCCTACCCGTAATTGGAATGTCGTTTTAAAGGATTTAAATCTTCAAACAACTAGCGGATATGGTCCATTTTGGTTTAACAGCGCTACTTCTAACGATAGTACATTGACCTTTAATGGAGTTACGACCAGTAAAGATTCAGGTCAATTGCTTAATAATTCAACAACTTCCTCATATCCTAATGTCAATGTTAATTTTGAGGGACAGAATAAATTACAAGGCAGTCTAAATAATTCAAATATTACTAGTTCAGCTTTAATTCAAGCAAATAATGTTAACTTTAGTAATGGGTCGACCGTATTTACGGCAAATAATAATAGTTCAAGTGACTTAGCAGATATTGAGGCCTCGGGTAATGTTGTGGTAGATGGTAGTGCTCAAGTTGATTTTAACAGTGAAGCTACTTCAAATATGGCAGGTATTTCATTTGCTGATGGTGGCGCTGGCAATCAAACAATTGATAATGCAACTTCGGGCGTATTGCGTTTGATGCCTAATGCCCAAGTAACAATGGAATTAGGCTTGGGAGCTTCGATGGGAGTTAACAATGCAAGTAATCTTGACCTCCAAGATAATTCGTCGTTAAAAATTACCACTAGCAAAATGAATACAACTGGCTTTCGTTCTGCTGGTGTAGTTGGCTTGGATTATGATGGCGATACAAATGATAGTACCGTCAGAATTAGTCCCAATGCCTTGCTCTCGGTCATTCGAACTAATGTGAGTGATTCTGATGCACCTTTGCTTGCAATGGGGCCAAGCAGTGGGGATGGTGAGATTTATCACCTTGAAGTAAATGGCGGTAGCTTGAATTTACAAGATTCCGCTTACTCATCTTATCTTCCATCTTCCTATACATTGTCTAAGGGAGATTATAGTAATGGTTGGCCAGCTATTTTAACTATGTGGGGAACAAGCAGTCAGGACTACCTTAATTTCGATAATGCAAAATTAATTAATTTGCAACGTACTACACCTAATAAACCAGGATATTTAATTAAAACTGAAGGTGCAGGAGATGTTGCTTCTCACCAAACCCACATTGTAATCAACTCAGCTAATAGTACGTATAATACTCCATTAACTATAATTCCTGCTGGTGAAACTGAGCCAGTAACTTGGAATATTAAATACTTAAATAATACTAGTCAGGGTGGAGACTACGCTTATGCCTTTCGTTCATATCGTGACTTTGGCGACTGGAATAATGAAGGCTCTGAATATATGAATGGATCGGTCAATGATGATACTCCAGCTAAAGGTGTTAATGAAGTTGTATTAACACCGAATGCTTCTGATCCAGGTTCAAATAGCTTCTCTAACGGCGCGGTTGTACCTGAGGGAAATGAAACTAAAGCCTCAAAAGCCTTGAATGATTTTATTAATCACTTTAGTTGGTGGAATACTTCAGGTGTTAAATTTGGTTCAAGTTTAGAAGAAAATAATCAATATACACCATCATATAAACCAGTAACTGTTGAACAAGGTAAAACTGCGACTGATGATCCAGCATTTACGGATCAAGATGGTAAAGATACTACTGCTCCAACTGGAACGACATTTACTACAGGTACTGATACACCAGGCTGGGCAACTATTGATCCATCAACTGGTACTGTAACTGTTAAACCAGAAAATACTGTAACTCCAGGTGCTTACAACATCCCTGTGACAGTAACTTACCCAGATACGAGTACTAACGAGACGACTGTTCCAGTAATTGTTACTAAGGCTGGCCAAACAGTAACTTGGGGTGATAATGGTGCAATTGTCACGACAGTTGATACCTCTAAGCTTAATGCGCACGAAACTACTGAAAATTCACAAGTTCTTTCTGCCGCTGGTGTCATAAGCGCGGAAGGCTACGAGTTAACAGATGGCAAGCTTTCAACTACTCCAACTGCAATTACGATTGATCCGTCAACTGTCAGTTGGACAACTGCTCCAGATACTAATGTGGAAACAGCTACCGCTAGTGGTAAAGGTATTACAACTAGCATTAATGTTGACTTTGCTAATAATGACGCAGCTAAGAATATCTTGGGTGCAAAGAATGATGTTGTAACTACTAAGCCATTTACGATTCTTGCTAAAGGTGCCGGTGCTAAGAATGTTACGGTTCCAGTAAACATTCAATATCAATCTGATTTGACGGCTGAGCAATTTAGCCAATTAGTTGATAACAATATTCCAAGCGAGGAGATTGCATCTACTACTTGGGCAACTAAGCCGAATGAACAAGGTCAAGACGGTGTTATTAAAATTACCTTTACCGACAAGGCGGCAAATGGTGAACCAACCTACTTGAACGTTAATATTCCAGCAAGTTCGCTTAAAGTAACTACTGATGCTGACAAATACGCACCAAAAGGGCAAACTATCATTATTAAACAAGGTGAAACTCCTAGTGCTCCAGATGGAATTGGGAATAAAGATCAATTGCCAAAGGATACAACTTACACTTGGCAAAATACTCCAAATAACAATGAACCAGGTAAGAAGCCAGCAGTAGTTGTCGTCACTTACCCCGATGGTTCTAAGACTAATGTACCAACTAATATAATTGTTGACGCAAATCCTGAAGTTAAACCAATTACAACCACCGTTAATGGCACGCCAGCTGCGGCCGAAGGAATTGCTAACTTAGATAATGGTGGTTCTACTCCAGTTGATGGTTATCCATCTAGCGCAACTTGGACGACTGCCCCAGATACTTCTAAGCCAGGTGCGACTACTGGTGTTGCTAAAGTAACTTATCCGGATGGTACGACTGAAACTGTTACTATTCCTGTTGCTGTAAATGGTGGTGGGGATGTTGTTATCATCGATAATGGTCATGTCTTTAGTCTTTATGCTAATAATGTCGTAACGCACAAGACTTCAAACGCAAATATTATTGGCGAACCAGTAATTGAAAACTTTAAGTTGAGCTACTACGAAGATGGTCAAAATTATAGTAAGCCATACATTTACACTTTAAACACAAAGAAGGGTGCATATGAACTTACTCAAATAGGTGATCTGCCCGCTGATTATACTGGAAATATTCCGCAAAGTATCCCAGTGAGTGAAATTTCAGCTATTTGGACTCCAGCAGGTACAGAATTTGGTATTCCGGGAGTAACTGGTCAAGGTCAACCATCAAGTTTAGCTTCTGCTGCTAATAATGGTACTGAGACAATTACTTATACTGGTGACACTAATACGCAAGGCAATCAATATATTTATCCGATGTATTCAGCAACTGTTGATACTTCTAAAGTAGATTGGCCAATCTTTGGCAAGGGACCAAGCGCTATTCACCCATTCCCATTTGTTTATATTTATGGTGCTGAGGCTAATGGCACTATTCCATCAGTTAACTCAGATACAACTGATTTGAAGGCAGCTTTAGGGGATGCTTCAAAGCTTGTAAATACTAGTGATTTAACTGCTGCTCATAATGCTGAAATTAGTTCAGTTGCTTGGCAAAAATTACCATCACTTGAAGAAGCAAATGCTAAGGCTCCGGCAACAGTAAGAATTAACTTTACTGATGGCAGTTATCTTGATGTTCCAGTAGCTGTAAATGTGATTAAAGTTGACCAAGGTGTTGATAACAAGACTAATTCCGAAATTTACCGTGACATTACTCGGACAATCAATGTTCAAGGTGAAGACAAGCCATACATTCAACATGTTATCTACAGTCGTGCTAAAATAACTGATTTTTCTAAGCCAGCAGATCAACAAGTATCTTATACTGACTGGGTTGCTGCTAAAAATAGTGACGGGCAAGCAGTAACGAACTTCCCACAATTCAACATAACTAAGCCAGGCTACACTGCAACTGCCACTGGAGCAACTATTCAAACTGTTGATGGCAAGGAATACGTTCCAGCTTCCGCCACCATCACTCCAGATTCTCAAAATGAAGTAGTTGATGTAACTTACACTGCTAATGCACACACGCTAGTAATCAATTATGTTGATGGTAGTGGTGCTGTAATAGGTACTTACAAGGTTCCTGGTAAGACTGGTGAAAAAGTTAGCGTTAATGTACCTGGGAATGTTCCAGCTAACTGGCAATTAGTTCCAAATCAACAAGTTCTCGGATCTTATACGTTTGGTGCAAATGATCCACAACCCGTAGACTACAAAGTTGAACATGGAACAGCAGTCGTTCCTGTTGATAAGAACAACAAGAATACTTACCGTACGATTACTCAAACTATCCAAGAAGTTCTAGTTGGACAGAATAAAGCTACAACAGTAAGAAGCATTACTGTTCCATTCCAACGGACAGGTATTAAAGACTTAGTAACTGGTGTTATTGCTTGGAATGCATGGCAAGGTCCAGAGGGTTCGGTTGATAAAGATGGTCAATCAACCTACATGATTCCTGCTTACACTATTACCACACAAAAAGGATACGATACTTATGTAAATGGTGAAAAGAACACTGCCAACCAAATTCCAGCTGTTGATGTAACTGCTACTTCCAAAAACATTACTGACACCATCACTTATGTCAGAGAAGGTTCAACGCCAGTACCATATAATCCTTCTAATAAGGATATGAATATGTCTGTAACCCGAACCATTAATTATGAAGTGCCAACAGGTCATTCAATGATTACACCCGTAACACAAACGATTGAGTATATTCGAGATAACGATGGTGTGGCTGGCTACCAAGATCCAGTAACTGGTGACATTACTTGGAACCCATGGCATGTTAAGAATGGGGATGCTCAATTCCCATCAACTGGTGTTACCCAAATTGACGGCTATGACTCATATGTTGATGGTACAAAGGCTACTGAAGTTCCGGCTGTTGATGTTGTAGAAAAAGATGGGACTCCACAAAATGGTAAGAATGTAACCGTAAGCTACCAGAAGCAAAGTATTACTCAAACTGATGCTGACAAGTACACTCCACAAGGCCGGAATATTACTGTTGACAAGGGCGCTAAGGTTCCAGATCCTGCTACTGCAATCACCAACAAGGATCAATTACCAGGCGGCACCAAGTACACTTGGGAAACTACCCCTAATACTAATAAGGTTGGCGTTCAACCAGCAGTAGTTGTTGTGACCTATCCAGACGGTTCCGAAGATAAGGTGCCAGTCGTTATTACAGTTAAGAATTCCGGAACTCAACCAGGAACTATGACTGATGCTGATAAGTACAATCCAGAGCCACAGACTGTTACTGTCAAGAAGGGTGAAACTCCAAACCCTGCAGATGGTATCAAGAACAAGAGTGACTTACCAGATGGGGCTAAGTACACTTGGAAGGACACTCCTGATACAACAACTCCAGGTGACAAGCCAGCAGTTATCGTTGTAACCTACCCAGACGGCTCGAAGGATGAAGTACCCGTAACCATCCACGTAACGAACCCAGCAACGGATGCCAACAAGTACACGCCAGAAACGCAACCAATTACTACTCCGGAAGGTAAGGTTCCTAATCCAGCAGACGGTATTAAGAACAAGGCTGATCTCCCCGATGGCACCAAGTATACTTGGACAAACCCAGATCAAGTCTCACAAGATGTTAAGACGCCAGGTTCGCATACTGAAACAATTACAGTAACTTATCCAGACGGTTCCAAAGATACAGTTACAGTAACTGTGAATGTTCCTGCACCTGAAGGCAAAGATATTACAACTGATCAAGGCAAACTTCCTAACCCTGCAGATGCAATTAAGAACAAAGATCAGATGCCAAATGGTACAACTTACACTTGGAAGCAAGAGCCTGATGTTTCAACACCTGGTGACCATACTGGTGTAGTTGAAGTCCACTTCCCAGACGGAACTACCTATGACGTAACTGTTACTATTCATGTTAATGCTGTAATCCCAGAAAACAGTGGCAACACAAATGGCGGTAATAGTACACCTAGTCACCAGAACGGCAATGCAACCAATAATACCAATGCAATTAATACTACCTCTACTAATGCTGGTTCAGTAATTGAAAATGTAACTGGTCAATCACAAAATAGCGCAAACAATACTGATAGCCAGCAACCAGCAAAGGCATTGCCACAAACTGGTAATAATTCTTCTGAGTTCAGTGCATTAGCTGGCTTGAGTCTTGCTGCTTTTGCAAGTCTCTTCGGTTTCGTGGGTCACGATAAGAAACGCAAAGCTGATAAATAATTAAGATAACATCATTTCTCCCTCCTGAAAGATATAACTTAATTAAAAGCGCTGAACTAAAGAAGTGCGGATACTCATCAAGAATGGTGAGTATCCGCACTTTTTGCGTTATTTATACAATGATAAAATTATTGGTGAAAGATGGGGGGACGAAGGTTATATAAAAGAGGTTGAATTTTCAAAAATGATTCTTGTTGCAACTGGTATCATAGAGTTTTAATGGTTGTAATGCTTTTGCTGGCGATAAATAAAACTGAACAATTCGCCTCTGGAATTGAATGAAATTTTCTTCATATCTTCCTAAAAATATTTAATAAAAAGGCTGTTTTTTTCAAAAAGATAAACGTTGATATATCAAGGGTTTATCAATGAATAAGTGGAAACGACAAAAATACATTTTAAAAATACTTTCTAAATAGGTTGCCTTTTTTTTAAGAAATTATATATTAGTATTTGTAAACAAGTTATGTGCACTGTTAATTTGTATAATTCGTTTGTCAATAAAACCTAATAAGGGGGACACATAAATTATGTTATCGCATAATAACTGGGAAGAACAAATAAAGAAATATGAGCCTAAACAGCAACGTTTCACCATTAAAAAATTGTCTGTTGGTGTAGCGTCTGTTTTACTAGGTGTAACTTTTGCTGCAGGAACCGCCTCAGCAGATAGTACGACTGCAAATGCTGATTCTGCTTCTGGGAGCGATTCAGCAGAACAAACAGATCATAACCTTACATTAAATTCAGCAAGCACTTCTACTTTGAAGTCTGCTACTGCTGAAAATCAAAGCAACAATGCATCCGCTGCTGTGCAAAATCCAGCAGGGGATATTAAGGCACAAGCTGCTAATGATTACGAAGCTGCTGTTAGCGCTGCTGTTGCTAATGCTTCAAGTGAGGTTGCTAGTGACGCTGCTCAAAACAGTGCATCTGCTGTTCAAAATAGTGCAGCCCAAAACACATCAGCTACTAGCTCAAGTGCACAAGCAAGTGCCGCAAGTGCTATTGCTACACAATCATTTACAGTGAGTTCATCTGCTGTAAACAATAACTTAAACTACGCATCTGTATTCGCTAGTTTAGCTGCAATGCCACAAGCAAACACTGCTGCTCAATCATCAGCCACTAACGCAACGGCAAATAATGATGAATACAGTGGTTATAAGACTGTTACTGACTGGAACGGTCTCCAAAGTGCTGCCTTAAGTGGTGCTCAAGGTGTAAATATTAAGGGTAATATTACACCGGGCTGGTTTGGGAACAGCGACTTAAACATCAATGGTAACTTCACTATCCACGGTGTTGATGGGGCAGTATTAAATCTTGGGCAAAACAAGATTAATAACAACGGTCAATTAACTCTTGCTGATGTAACTGTTAATGGCTCAATCATGGGTAATGGTACTGTTAACATTAAGGGTGCTGTTACTTCAAACGTAAACAGTCTTAACTCATCTGTCCCAACGCAAGATCAATATAACGCTCAAAATTATACTGGTAGTAGAACTAATTTTAAGAACTCAAACATTGCTGCTAGTCGTGTAAATATTGAAAATGGTGCTTCCCTAACTATTAACAGTTCCGAAATTAATGATGGAATTAACTTAGCTGATGGCGGTACTGTTAAAGTTGGCGATAATGCTACTTTAAATGTTAACCTGACTAATTCATCAACTACTGCTACTCGTTACCATGTTGCTGGTGTATTTGCCAAGAATGGTGGTAACTTTATTAGTGGTTACAAGTCAAATGTTAATTTTAATACAGGATTAGGCCAAGCTATTGCTATTGGGGCTACTCGACCAACTGTTACTGACTCAGATCGATTTGGTGGATATGGAGCACGTTCAAGAAACGATGGTCCAACATTAGTTCAATTAGGCGATTCATCAACATTTAACTTCACTGGTCGAGACGGTATTATCCTAGGTAATAATGCTAACTTTATTTCTGGCGAAAATTCTAATGTTCATTTTGAAAATAAAGGCCGTGGGGTTGCCTTAGATTTAGCTAACAACTCAAATATTGAGATTTCTAAACACTCTACTACTTATTTCCATTCTGTTGGTAAGACCGGAACATCAGGTAGTTATGATGGTTACAACTACATTGGTGTTAACGAAGGCGGTAATATTACTGTCGATGAATATGCTACCTTCCGTGTAATTCTTGAAGGTCGTGGCGATAATCCATGGGATGACGTAATTTCCTTAGATTCTAGGAATGCTAACACAAATGCTGCTTTCACTTCTAAGACAGGAGCAATTGTTGACATTCGTGATGACAATACTAACTTTTACGCAGAACTTATTTCATTCCCGCTAGGAAGTGCGAACTCACGCATTGATATTCAAGATCCGTTGATGCTTAACTTGCAACGTTATTCTAATGGTGGTGCAACTACTGGTTGGATGGCAACCGGTGGTGATATGATTAACACTACTTCATCGCAATATACTTCCAACTTGATTTACATGTCAGGCTCTAAAGGAGTATTTAGTGTTAGTGGTGGGGATTATGATCCATCTAATCCTAATAGCTCTGGCTTTGTTGTTTACCAACAAATTAAGTCAGATGGCTCAAAACAAATCTGGCTTAATGTAAATAGCGTTGATATTCCAATGAATGGATTCCAAACTAAAGATATTTGGAATAATCAAGCAAACCCAGACGTATCAATTGCAGGTAATGGTTTAACTGCAGGTATTAAAGCGAACCAAGTTCATAACTTTGATGGGTCTCCATTAACTGGTTCGAATGCACCATACTATGGGATTTCAACCCAACGTGCTAGTCATCAAATTTGGATTCCTCATAGAACGCCGTTGGAAATAACTGGTAATCATACAAATACTATTAAGTATGTTGATGAGCAAGGGAATGAAATTTTCCCAGAAAATACCGCATCCTTAAATTTGAAGCGTAATATTATCCTTGATATTACACAAGAACAAATTAAGAAAATTCAAGATTATGCATTGAACCATACAGCTGATGAAACATTAGAGTATATAAAGAATAGTCAATCAGTTGCTCAAGATTCAGGATGGAAATTTACTAACGGTAGCGGTCAGACAGTGACAGATCCATATGCTACTGTAGAATCACCTAAACTGGATGGCTATACTGCTACTATTCAATCAACTAATGTTCAAGGTTTAAAGGTTGGGGAAGACGGCTCTTCTGTAACTGCTAAATTTGCAATAGATCCATCTGAAGATATAGTTCAAAATGGTGAATTATCAGATAGTTATAAGAACAATGGTATTACTGGAATTCCTGATAACTACGTAACTGTTGTTGTCTATAAGCATGTCGAAAAAGGTTCAGTAAAAGTTGTCTACCACGATGACACTACTAACACTGATATTCCTAATACTGAATACAATACTGGTTCAGTAGATGCTGGAACTAAGGTTGATTACAAGACTTCAACTACTATTCAAGGTCTTGAAAAACAAGGCTATGTATATGTAAGTACTGATGGTACAATCCCAGCTGAAATTGAAGGTAATAAGGACGTAACTGTTACTGTTCATATGAAACATGGTGTACAGCCAGTAACGCCAGATACACCAGATGTTCCAAAGACTCCAGATGGTAAGACTGTTGTTGACCCAGCTAACTTAACTAAGGATGTTAACTTAACTGTTAACTACGTAAATTCAGATGGAACTCAATTTACTGGAACTATTCCATCAAATGCAAAACAAACTGTTACATTTACTGGTAACGCCTATGTTGATAAAGTTACTGGTCAATTGGTAAATGCAACTCAACAAGACGGTAAGTGGATTGTTGATACAAATAATACTGCAACTCCACAAATCACGTGGACTGCTAAAGATGGTAAGACAAGTTTTGAAGGCGTAATTTCTCCATCAGAAACTGGTTACCACGTAGCTAATGTTTCAAGTCATGCCGATGGAAACAACGTAGCACAAATTGATGGCTTAACTAAAGATAGTCAAGACATTACCATCACTGTAACTTACGATAAGGATGTCGCTAAGCAGGGTGCTATTAACGTTACATTCCATGACACTACTAATAATGTGGATATTCCAGGTTACGGTAATCAAAGTGGTCAAGAAGATGTAGGTACTAGCTACACTTACAACCCACAAAACGATATTAAGGCTCTTGAAGACAAAGGTTATGTTGTAGATGGTATTGTTCCAACAATTCCAACCGAAATTACTGAAGGAACTCAAAATATTGTCATCAACATGAAGCACGGTACCAAGCCTGTAGATCCAGATAATCCAACTGACAAGTACACTAAGAGCGACTTACAAAAGCAAGCCACTCGTACTATTAACTATGTTGACAACAATGGGAACAAGATTGCTGATTCAGAAACTTCAACTGTTATTTTCACTGGTTCCGGTACTATTGATACTGTAACTGGTAACTTAGTCAACCTAAATCCTGATCGTTCAATCAAGGACCAAAATGGTCAATTAACTTGGACTTACTCAGTAGACGGTGGAGCTGCTCAAAATGGTAGTTCTTACACATTTGAAGCAACTGCTGCTCGTCCGACTATTACTTATAACGGCTCAGACTACAACTTCACTTCTGTAAACCCAGGTAACTACAATGCTGGAAACGGTGCGGTATCAAGCTACTTAGTAAATAATCAAGATCCACAAAACTTAACTGTTGATGTTATTTACAACAAGCAAGCAACATAC
This sequence comes from Limosilactobacillus reuteri, assembly GCF_020784725.1. Taxonomy (GTDB): domain Bacteria; phylum Bacillota; class Bacilli; order Lactobacillales; family Lactobacillaceae; genus Limosilactobacillus; species Limosilactobacillus reuteri_F. The sequence continues at coordinate 7,723 of NZ_JAJGTZ010000040.1, read as the reverse complement.
CATGCAGGTAAGACTGAAACTAAAGAAGTAACGCGGACCATTAATTACTTAGATGGTAAGACGGGTGAAAAGATTCCATCTGGCCTGATCCAAAACAACCCAGTATCACAAACGGTTAATATGCACCGGACTGAGATTGTTGACAATAATGGTAAGGTAATTGGTTACGGTACAGTAAGTGCAGATGGCAAGTCATATACTATTAACAATGATTATGTTGTTGATGGTAACTGGGCAAGTGTAACCTCACCAGACTTAACTGCTAATGGCTACAAGGCTCCACGCTTTGAAAATGGATCTTCAGCAGCAGAAGTTGCCGCACAAACTGTAGATCAAAACACTACTAATACGACTGTTAATGTTTACTACGACCACAACGAAATTCCAGTTGGCCCAGATACACCAAATAAGCATGGTGTAGATCCAAATGAGTTGACTAAGAATGTTAAGGAAACAGTTCACTATGTTGGTGCGGGCGACAAGACTCCAGCTGATAGTGTTCAAAACTCTAAGTGGACGCGGACAGTTACTGTTGATGCTGTAACTAACGAAATTATTCCAAATGGTCAATACACTACTGACTGGACAATTCCGGATGGTCAAAAAACTACTTATGACCAAGTAAATACGCCAGTTGTAGAAGGTTACTACGCAGACCAAGCAAACGTACCAGCAACTGCCGTAACCCAAGACGACATTGAAAAGACGGTAACTTACAAGCCTGTTGGTAATGTTGTTCCAGTTGATCCAAACGGAAACCCAATTCCAGGTGTACCATCTACACCATTCCCTAACGACCCAACTGACCCAACTAAGACTACTCCAGGTACAAAACCAACTGTTCCAGGCTACCACCCAGAAACTGGTAAGCCAGGCGATCCAGTTGACCCAGTTCCAGGTAACCCAGGTGAAGATGTAAAGGTTCCTTACGTTAAGGACCAAGGTGCAGTACAAGTTATCTACCACGATGACACTACTAACACCACTATTCCAGGCGTTGGCTACAATTCAGGTGACTTAGACGCCGGTACTAAGGTTGAGTACACAACAACTTCCACGATTGCTGATCTTGAAAAGCAAGGTTATGTATATGTATCAACTGATGGTACTATTCCAGCTGAAATTCCAGCAAACGATAGTATCACTGTAACTGTTCACATGAAGCATGGTGTACAACCAGTTACTCCAGATACGCCAACTCCAGATGTTCCAAAGAACACTCCAGCAGAAGCTCGCCCAGATCGATTAACTAAGAAAGTTAACTTGACTGTAAACTACGTAAATGCTGACGGTACTACATTTACTGGTACGATCCCAGCAAATGCTAAGCAAACTGCTACATTTACTGGTACTGCTTATGTTGACAAAGTTACTGGACAATTAGTAAATGCCAAGCAAGAAGATGGCAAGTGGGTAATTGATACTGATGATACTGCTGCTCCACAAATCACTTGGACTAGTGACAAAACCAGCTTTGATAGTGTAACTTCACCAGCTGAAAAGGGCTACCACGTAACTAATGTTTCTGCTCATAAAGATGGTAATAATGTTGCGGCAATTACTGGCTTAACTAAGGATTCTAGTGATATCACTGTTACCGTAACTTACGCTAAGAACGGTACTAAGATTGAAAACCAACAAACTATCCATACCAAGGCAACTGTTCACTATGAAGGTGCTGGGGATCAAACACCAGCTGATAACGTTCAAGACGGCTTTACTTTCGAATATACTGGTGATACTTACGATGCCGAAACTGGTGATAAGCTTAGCGATGGTACTTGGAATGCAACTTCACATGCATACAATGCTGTAACCGTTCCTACTATCAATGGTTACCATACTGAAATCAGTGTCGTTCCATCGAGTGACTTAACTGTTACTCAAGATAAGCCAGAAGTTACTGTAACTGTTAAATATGTTAAGAATGGGGAAGAAGTTGTTAACAAGCAAAATCTTCCAGCATCACAAACAGTTAAATATGTTGATGAAGACGGTAATGCTCTTCGTCCTGAAAAGAAGCAAACTGCTGAATTCATTTACTCAGGTGATACTAAGGACAGTGTAACTGGTCAAATCACTAAGCAGGGTTCATGGAATGAAACTAACCACAGCTTTACTGCTGAAGATGTTCCAAGAATTGATGGTTATGTAGCAGTATCTGGTTACACTAACGAAGGCGGTCAGTACGTTGCTGGTGGCTTTAACGCTGCAAATACTGGTAGTGACGCAGATCGTAACAAGGTATTCACTGTTGTCTACAAGAAGGTTGGTAAGATTATTCCAGTTGGTCCAGATGGCAAGACACCAATTCCAGATGCACCAACGCCAAACTATCCAAACGATCCAACCAACCCAACAGATGTAAAGCCAAATGAGCCAGTTCCAGACGTACCAGGCTACCGTCCAACGGTTCCGACAGTAACTCCAGATAAACCAACTGAAGATACACCAGTTATTTACAACCAAGTACAAAAGGCTGACTTGACAATTGTTGATCAAGATAACAACAATCAACAAATTATTGTTGACGGTGTTACTACTAAGTTCAATGCCGATGGTATCAAAGATGAAAACATTGTCTTCACTGGTACTGAAGCTGCTCAGGCTGCCCTTGAAGCTCGCGGTTACGAATTTGTAAGTTCAAACTTCACTAGTGGCACTAAGTTCGATGATGACGCTAACACGGACCAACACTTCGTAATTGTTATGAAACATGGTCAACAACCAGTAACGCCAACCAACCCAGGTAAGCCAGGCGAACCGATCAACCCTAACGATCCAGATGGACCAAAGTACCCAGATGGTTCTGACCAAGTAACTAAGGATGTTACGCGGACAATCCAATACGTTGACGAAAACGGTGATACAGTAAGCAGTTCAGTAGAACAACCAGTTCACTTCACTGCTCAAGGTGTTCTTGATAAGGTAACTGGTCAATGGATTACCCCATTAACTTGGAGCGGTAGTCAAGCGGTTGCTAGCGTTAAGTCACCTGTAATTGCTGGTTACCACTTAGTAAATGTTGATCGTGATGCCGCTGGTAATGATGTTGCTGGTGTAACTCTTACTCATAGTGACAACAGCTACACAGTAACAGTTAAGTACGCTAAGAACGGAAAGATCATTCCAGTTGACCCAACTGGCAAGCCAATTCCAGACGTACCACAACCACAATACCCAACCGATCCAACTGATCCAACGAAGGTAACACCAAATGAACCGGTACCAACAATTCCTGGCTACACTCCAGAAATTCCAACAGTAACTCCTGATAAGCCAGGTGAGGATACACCAGTTGTTTACCATCAAGATGTTCAAGCTACAGTAAACTACATTGATGATGTTACAGGTCAAACGCTTAAGACTGATACATTACAAGGTGTTGAAGGTAACAAGAGTGATTACTCAACTAAGGGTTCAATCGCCAACTACGAAAGCCAAGGTTACAAGTTAGTAAGCGATGGTTTCCCAGCTGATGGTTACACATTTGCTACTGGTGAACATGTCTTCAATGTCCACTTGACCCACAGTACTTCTCCAGTAGATCCTGATCATCCAGGTGCGGGTTACAGTGCAACTGACTTGAAGAAGACTGTTACTCGGACGATCAACTACCTTGATGGTCAAGGAAATATTGTTGCAAACCAAGTAAGTCAATCATTTGACTTTATCGCTAATGGGACGGTTGACAATGTCACTCACAAGTTGGTTACTGTTGAAAATGGTAAGATCACTGGTGACGGTCAATTGACTTGGAACGCTGCTAAACATGACTTTGATGCTGTTGTATCACCAACGGTCAAAGGGATGCATGTAGCTAACGTAACACCTGCTGATCAAAAGGCCGGCGATAACGTTGCTAAGACAACGATTAACAACCAGAGCGGTAACATTGTTGTAAATGTTTACTACGCTCCAAATGGTACTCACCAAGATGGCGCTAAGACTGTTCCGTCAACACAAACTGTTACATTCGTTGATGAAGACGGCAATGAACTTCACGCTCCAGCTGTTAGTGACTTCACCTTTAGCCGGACTCCAGATGTAACTGATCCAGAAGGTAATGTTACTGAAGGTTCATGGAACGCTACTAGTCATACTTACGGTACAGTTAATGTTCCGGTAATCCCTGGTTACGTTGCTGAAGTTACAACTGCCGGTGGTAAGACTGCTACAATTGATAACCCTAACGTTACTGATAAGGTTGTCTACAAGAAGGTTGGTAAGATTATTCCAGTTGACCCAACTGGTAAGCCAATTCCAGATACACCAACGCCAAGTTACCCTAATGATCCAACAGATCCAACGAAGGTAACGCCAGATGAACCAGTACCAAGTATTCCTGGTTACACTCCAGATACGCCTACAGTAACTCCAGACAAGCCAACTACTGATACACCAGTAACTTATCGTCAAAATGTTCAAGCTACTGTAACTTACATTGATGATGTAACTGGTTCAACTCTTAAGACTGATACATTAACTGGGCTTGACGGCAAGCCTAGTGATTACTCAACTAAGGGTTCAATTGCCAATTACGAAAGTCAAGGCTACAAGTTAGTAAGCGATGACTTCCCAGCTGATGGATATACATTCTCCACTACTGGTACCCATAGCTTTACTGTTCACTTAACACATGGTACTGAACCAGTTAACCCAGAACATCCAGGTGCTGGTTACGACAAGACTGATTTACAAAAAGAAGTTACGCGGACCATTCACTTTGTTAATACGCAAAACGGTAACCAAGTAGCTGATCCAGTTTCTGAAACTGTTAACTTCACTGCTAATGGAACTGTTGATAAGGTAACTGGCAAGTTAGTAACGGTTGAAAATGGTAAGATTACTGGCCCAGGTCAATTAACGTGGACACCAGCTCAAGATGTTAAGGCCGTTGAGTCACCAGCTATTACTGGCATGCACGTAACTTACGTAAGTCGTGACGCAGATGGTACTAACGTTAAGGGCGTATCACTTACTCACAATGACTCAAGCTATGACGTTTATGTAAACTATGCGCCAAACGGTACAACTACTGAACATGGTCAAAACATTCCAGCTTCACAGACAATTAAGTTTGTTGATGAAAATGGTACTACGCTTCGTGAAAACAATGTTCAAACCAGTGAATTCACTCGAACACCAGATGTAGTTGATTCTGTAACTGGTAAGATAATTACTGAAGGTGTATGGAATGAAACTAGCCACAAGTTCGGCACAATTAACGTTCCAGTAATCGATGGGTACGTTGCTGAAGTTACAACTGCCGGTGGATTGACAGCAACTGCTGAGAATCCAAATGTTGTAACAGAAGTTGTTTACAAGAAGGTTGGTAAGATCATCCCAGTTGATCCAACAGGCAACCCAATTCCAAACGCCCCAACCCCAGGTTACCCTAACGATCCAACCGATCCAACGAAGGTAACGCCGGACGAACCAGTACCAACAATTCCTGGCTACACCCCAGAAGTACCAACAGTAACGCCGAGTGTACCTACTGAAGACACACCAGTTGTTTACCATCCAGTAGACAATACACAAAATGCTCAAGTTCGTTACATTGACTTAACTAACAATGAAGAACTTGCTAACTCTGGTAACTTAAGTGGTCAACCAGGCGACAAGATTAACTACAGTACGGCTGACGAAATTAAGAATCTTGAAGATAAGGGCTATGTTCTTGTTAACGACGGTTTCCCAACGGACGCTGCCTTTGATAATAATAAGGATCATGATCAAGTCTTCACTGTTACTTTCCGTCACGGTACCCAACCAGTAACACCAACTAACCCAGGTAAGCCAGGTGAACCAATCAACCCTAACGATCCGGATGGACCTAAGTACCCAGATGGTTCTGACCAAGTAACTAAGGATGTTACACGGACAGTTCAATATGTGGATGAAAATGGTAATAAGGTCAGTGAATCAGTAGAGCAAACTGTTAACTTCACCGCTCAAGGTGTTCTTGATAAGGTGACTGGTCAATGGATCACCCCATTAACTTGGAGTGGTAGTCAATCTGTTGTGGGCGTTAAGACGCCAGTGGTTGAAGGTTACCACGTAGTAAATGTGGACCGTGATGGCAATGGTAACAACGTTGCTGGTGTAACCCTTACTCATGAAAATGACAGTTACACAGTAACAGTTAAATATGCTAAGAACGGTAAGATTATTCCGGTTGACCCAAGTGGTAAGCCAATTCCAAATGTCCCAACTCCACAATACCCAACCGATCCAACTGATCCATCAAAGGTAACGCCGGACGAACCAGTACCAACAATTCCTGGTTACACTCCAAGTGTTCCAACGGTAACACCAACGGATCCTGGTAAGGATACACCAGTGCCATACAACCCAATCGTTAATGATCAAACAGCTGTTGTTAATTATGTTGACCAAGATAACAACAATGCTCAGATCGCAACTTCCGGTAACTTGACTGGTAAGCCAGGTAGTGTAATTAACTACAGTACGGCTGATCAAATCAAGCAACTTGAAAATCAAGGATACGTTCTCGTAAGTGATGGGTTCCCAGCAGGTGCAACATTTGACGATGATGATAATACAACGCAAACTTACACGGTTGTCTTGAAACATGGTCAACAACCAGTAACACCAACTAACCCAGGTAAGCCAGGTGAACCAATCAATCCTAATGATCCAGATGGACCTAAGTATCCAGATGGTTCTGACCAAGTAACTAAGGATGTTACACGGACAATCCAATACGTGGATGAAAATGGTAACAAGGTTAGCGAACCGGTAGAACAAACTGCTCACTTTACAGGTGAGGGAGTTCTTGACAAGGTAACTGGTCAATGGATTACACCGATTACTTGGACTGGTAATGGAAACTTAACTGGCGAAAAGACACCAGTGGTTGAGGGTTACCATGTTGTACGGGTTAGCCGTGATAGTAATGATAATGTTAACGTTGATGGTACAACTGTTAACTATGAAACTGCTGACTACACTGTTACAGTTAGCTACGCTAAGAATGGTAAGATTGTTCCGGTTGACCCAAGTGGTAAGCCAATTCCAAATGTCCCAACCCCACAATACCCAACCGATCCAACTGATCCATCAAAGGTAACGCCGGACGAGCCAGTACCAACAATTCCTGGCTACACTCCAAGTGTTCCAACGGTAACACCAACGGATCCTGGTAAGGATACACCAGTGCCATACACCCCAATCGTTAACGATCAAACAGCTGTTGTTAATTATGTTGACCAAGATAACAACAATGCTCAGATCGCAACTTCTGGTAACTTGACTGGTAAGCCCGGTAGTGTAATTAACTACAGTACCGCTGACCAAATCAAGCAGCTTGAAGACCAAGGTTATGTCCTCGTAAGTGATGGGTTCCCAGCAGGCGCAGTATTTGACAATGATGACAATACTACTCAAACTTACACCGTTGTCCTGAAGCACGGAACCACAACCTTCAAACCGGATAAACCAGGTACACCGGGTGAACCAATTAACCCTAACTACCCAGACGGACCAAAGGTAACTAACGAAGATGTTGACTACCTTAAGGATGTTAAGTTTACTGTCCACTATGTTGGTGCGGGAAACGATAATCCAGCAGACAACGTTCAAAACGCGCAATGGACTCGTTCTATTACGGTTGACAATGTGACTGGCAAGATTATCAGCTCCACAGAATGGGTAAGCAACAAGGGAAGTTATGATGGCGTTAAGACCCCAGTTGTTA